>JANPIV010000066.1:0-97176 GCA_031425155.1 Saprospirales bacterium
TGATTGTAAGCCTTTCGTAAGCCCCAGAAGGGCGCAATAGCGTATGTATTACGCCCCTCTGGGGCTTATGAAAGAACCGTTATGGACATATCTCTACCAACATCTTGCCCCTGCCGGGGCTTTTAAACCCATGATTCGCATGAATAGTAAAATTGGACAGCTGCTGATTAAAGCACCGGGTGCTACGGTTTTCTATTCTTGCGAGTTTCTACAAACTGAAATACGCCGTCATCAGCCCAAAATCGCAAAAATTACCAAATTGTCCCCGGAAGAACTGGACGAATTGAAATCGCTAGTGACGCGAAAAATACGCTTCATCAATGAAACTTTGCTGGATGAAGATGTACTGAACCAGGCAGAGGCATTGGTAGAAGACATTGATCCTGACGATGCACCTTTTCTTGCACTTGCGATACAACTCAACGGCAAACTCTGGACCGGAGATAAGAAATTACGGGATGGTCTGCGTAGCAAGGGCTTTCTGGAAGTATTAAATACCGAAGAAGTAGGTGAATGGTTAGTTTCTTTGGAAGAAGAGTAACTATCGCCCCACTAGCACAAGATTCCATCACTATCCCAAGGTTCCCTCCCCTCCCCCAAACAATCCCCCGCCTTCCCCAATTTTTTCCAAAATAAGTCCTGCCTTTCCTCGAAATTTCCGCCCGAATAGCGGGAATACAGCGTCACGTACGTACCTTCCGTTTACCTTTCCTTCCATCTTACACATTTCTACTGCTCTCAATGCGCACACGTGTACTTTTCCCTTTGTTTCTGGTCGGCTTGCTCGGCCTGCTGCTCGCCAGTTGTGGCCATTCCGATGGGGATGTGCTGGCCGTCCGCAATGCCGGGCGTCCCAACAGTCCCTGGGTGTTTCGTTCCGTACTGGACAAGCAGCCCCGCATGATTACTTTTGCCCTCAACGACCACCTGTGGGTGGCCTATTCCATTGATTCCTGCTCCCTGTACAAGGCCTGGTCGGGCAGCGTGGCCTTCGATGGCGCGGTGTATAACATGCGCCACGGCCCCCAACCCACCAGCGTCGGCAACGGCTGGTTTGAAAATAAATACCGCCAACCCTGGTCAGTGACGCTGAATGGTCAGACCCAACAGCCCCGCCCCGACTACAAAGGCCACCGCTACACCAAAGATGGCCACGCGGAGATCATGTACGATCTGGTGCTCAACGATGGCCAGCGCATCCGCATCAATGAGCGGCCCGAATACGTGGAGCAAGACCAGCAGCGCGGTTTCGAGCGCAACTACACCGTGGAAAATGCGCCCGCCGGAGCCGTGGTCACGCTGCACACC
Organism: Saprospirales bacterium; assembly: GCA_031425155.1. GTDB lineage: Bacteria > Bacteroidota > Bacteroidia > Chitinophagales > Saprospiraceae > M3007. The sequence continues at coordinate 1,309 of JANPIV010000066.1, forward strand.
AACGTTGCGTCCATCACCGATCCGGTCAATATCCAGACCAACGGCCAATGGAAAACCACCGCCTCCGTTCCCGTAGCCGCCGGTCGCAACCTCAGTGCCATCGCCGTAGATGGCGAATTGAACCTGCGGACCGACAAGCCTACGCGTTTTGCCACCATGTTTGTCAGTATGCCGCTGGTGGCCAACGCGAACGGTGCAGCCGACGAGGAAGAAGGGCCTGCCCTGTCGCCCGGCGAGAAACTCATGGCCAAAAGCGACTGCCGCACCTGCCACAATGAGCAGGTCAAAACCGTCGGGCCGGCTTTCGTGGCCATTGCCGAACGGTACAAGAACATTCCCGAAAATCTGGAAAAACTGGCCCAGAAAATCATGAAAGGCAGTTCGGGCGTGTGGGGCATTGCGGCTATGTCGGCCCACCCCGATTTGCAGCCCGACGATGCTAAAGCAATGGTTTCCTACGTGTTATCCCTCGATAAAGATGCCGACGACGGCGAGGGACGTGAAGGAGGCACCAAAAGTCTGGCCAGTATTCCCGCCGAAAACTGGCTCAAACCGGATAATGCCGTCAGCGACCGCGAGATGATTCCTGGCCTCGTAGTGAAGTTGTTCCAGTCTTCCGCGCCGCTGAATACGCTCAACACCATTGATTTTAATGGTACGCCCACTTTTTCGGCGATTGCCGGTAATATTGACGTGGGTGGCGGCGATTTCGGGCCTTTTAAGGACAATTTTTCGTTTGTGGCTACGGGTTATTTATTTGTGGAAAAAGACGATAACGTAGTCATTCAGTTGGGTTCCGACGATGGTTCGCGACTTTTTCTGGATGGAAAACGTATTATTGACCATGATGGCCCGCACGGGATGGAGCCAAAAGAAGCGGAAATTGCCCTGCGCGGCGGTTATCATGCCCTGCGGCTGGAGTATTTTCAGGGCGGCGGTGGTCGCGGTATTTCGCTGCAATGGTCACGTTTTGGCGATCCTGGTTTCAAGCCCATTCCCGAAAGTAATTTTGTGCATAAAAATTCCGATACCCCCGTTGGAGCCAGCACTTTGGCTGCCGGTGCCACGGCTTTGCCCGGCGACGGTGCAGCATTGACCGAAGTCCACCCGGCTTACGACCTCAGCCAGGCCCGCCCCGATGAGTTTTTGCCCAAAGTATCCGGGTTGGATTTCCTGCCCGACGGCCGTTTGCTGGTTACCGTTTGGGATGCCACCGGTGCTTTATATGCTTTGAAAAATGTCGAATCCGGCGACCCGACAAAGATCAAAGTGCAGAAAATTGCCGAAGGCCTGGCTGAACCTTTGGGCGTAAAAGTCGTGGACGGCGATATTTATGTGCTTCAAAAACAGGAACTTACGCGCCTGGTGGACAACAACAAAGATGGGGTAATTGACGAATACCAATGTTTTGCCAAAGGCTGGCGGGCTTCGGCCAATTTCCACGAATTTGCTTTTGGACTGGTGTATAAAGACGGTTATTTCTACGCCGCGCTGGCCACCGCGATCCTGCCCGGCGGCGCGAGTGCGCGTCCGCAAATTCTTGATCGGGGTAAAGTAATGAAAATCAGCAAACAGGACGGCAGTCTCGAATTCATTGCCCGTGGTCTGCGTACGCCCGACGGCGTGGGCATGGGTCCCGACAACGAAATATTCGTGGCCGACAACCAGGGCGACTGGCTGCCCTCTTCCAAACTGGTCCACATAAAACCCGGCGCATTCTACGGCTCCTTCTCGGTGGATAGCGCGACGGTAGCCGGAATGCCCATTCAGCAGCCCGTGGTTTGGCTGCCGCAGGATGAAATCGGCAACTCTCCGACCCAACCGGCGGTGCTCAACGATGGCCCCTACAAAAATCAGATCATTTTTGGCGACGTGTGTTACGGCGGTTTGCAGCGCGTTTTCATGGAAAAAGTGAATGGCGATTACCAAGGCACGGTGTTCCGCTTCACGCAAGGGCTGGAAGGCGGTACTCACCGTTTGGTTTGGGGGCCGGACGGTGCGCTGTATATTGGTTGCATCGGCAATCCGGGCAACTGGAGCCAGGAAGGCAAACTTTGGTATGGCTTGCAACGCATGAAATACAATGGCCAATCGGTGTTTGAAATGCTGGCCGTACGCGCCAAAACCGACGGGGTAGAAGTGGAATTCACCGAACCGCTCCGCGAAGGCGATGGCTGGGACCCCGCTCAATACGACGTGCAGCAATGGTGGTACAAACCTACCAGCAACTACGGCGGCCCTAAAATGGATCAGGAAAATCTGACGGTACGTTCGGCCAACGTTTCCGCCGACCGCAAAAAAGTTTTTCTGGAAATTCCCGGCATCAAACCCGGCCATTTGGTGTATTTACGGCTCAAACGCCTGCCCGTCAGCGCAATGGGCCACGAACTTTGGACTACCGAAACCTGGTACACCATGAATGCTATTCCCACTGATACTTATGGCGAAAAATCGGCTCGCCCAGCCTACACGCCGCCCGCCGATAATACGTTGACTGAACAGGAAAAAGCGGAAGGCTGGTCGTTGTTATTTGATGGTACGACTACCAATGGCTGGCACAATTACGGTAAACAAACCATTGGGCCTTCGTGGATTGTGAACGATAATGCCCTGCATTTGGAAGCCAAACCCGACCCGAATGGCGGCTGGCAAGCGGCCAACGGTGGCGACATTCTCACCGCAGCGGAGTACCAGGATTTTGAACTGACGCTGGATTGGAAGATCGGCGCCTGCGGCAATAGCGGCATCATTTACAACGTCGTGGAAGACCCCGCCAAGTACGAATACGTCTGGCATACCGGCCCCGAAATGCAGGTGCTGGATAATACCTGCCACCCCGATGCGCGTATTCCGAAACACCGCGCGGGCGACCTGTACGATATGATCGCCTGCAAATACGAGACCGTGAAACCCGCCGGTGAATGGAACCATATCCGCCTCATTTCCAAAAATGGCAAGGTGGAACACTGGCTGAACGACCATAAAGTAGTGTCTTACGACTGGAATTCGCCGGAATGGCCAAAAATGATCGCCGCCAGCAAGTTCAAGGATATGCCCGCCTTTGGCAAAAGTAAAAAAGGTCGCATCGCTTTGCAGGATCATGGCAATCTGGTGTGGTTTAAAAACATCAAGATCAAACAGTTGTAGGTTAATTACGTTTGTCATTCAGAGCCGAAGGCGTGGAATCCGAGGGCAAAGCCCGAAGTTGGCGTTCGGCCTCAGATTCTTCGCTTCGCTCTGAATGACAAAACTTAGAGTGGGTTGTTGGTATCAATCCAACCGCTTACTTTGCTGCAAATAGCCAATTTTTTGCCCCATTACCTCATACCTTTCCCGCCATTCCGACGTTCGAGAAAGGCAGAAAAAATCCATCCTGATGCACAAACTCCTGACCCTGTGTTTTTTGCTGGCGATCAGTCGCCTGGCGGCCCAAGACCCGGTTTTTTCACAGTTCTATGCCCTGCCTTTGCAGCTCAACCCCGGTTTTGCCGGTAGTTCCTATGCCCCGCGCGTAGGCATGATCTACCGCAACCAGTGGACTGGCTTTGACAATGCCTACCGTACCTACGCGCTCTCCTACGAGCAAAGTCTCGACCGCCTCAACAGCGGCATCGGCTTCAATGTAATGGGCGATAATGCGGGTAACGGCATTTACAAAACCAACCGTTTTTCGGGAGTCTATGCCTATAGATTGAACATTACCAAGCAGTTCAATATCCGGCTCGGCGTGGAAGGCGGCATTCACCAGACCACACTGGATTGGGACAAACTGCTCTTCCCGGACCAGATTGATCCGATAAACGGGCCGGTTTTCAACAGCGGCGAACTAACGCCCGACATCACTACCCGTACCCGTTTCGATGTATCTGCCGGCATGTTGCTGTTGGGCGAACGCTGGTATGGCGGTCTGTCGCTCAAGCACCTCAACACGCCCAACGAAGGTATTGTGTTAATCAACGACAATCTTTCCCGGGGCCTGCCGCTATTGTACAACTTACATGGTGGGATAGACATACTTGTTAAAGCGGGCAATAAACACCGGGAGGCCTCGTTTTTGTCCCCGAATTTTCTGTTTGTCGCTCAGGGACCTTACAAACAATTGAACGTGGGCGCTTACGGAAGTTTTGGTTCTTTCTACGGTGGTTTGTGGTATCGGCACACTTTTCGCAATAGCGACGCCGCTATTGCGCTGGTCGGTTTCCGGCAGGGAATATTTAAGATCGGACTGAGTTACGACCTCACTGTTTCAGGCTTATCCGGCAATGCCGGAGGTACTTATGAGCTGAGCGTTGGAATGCAATTTGCGGGCAATCCTCGTCGTAAATACGATCTGAACGATTGCATACGGATGTTTCAATGACCTGATTGAGGGTTTTTTATTCAAAAAATGGCGGCTACAACCGCTATTACGTTAAATTTGGAGACCCTGGAATCGGAAAATGTTTTATTTTCCTACTTTTGCCACTCATTTTTTAAACCTGTATTTTTAATACAATGAAGAAAATACTCATTCATGGGTTCAGCCTTGTTCTCTTGGTCGTACTGCTGGCCAGTTGCGGAGGCAAAAAAGAGCGTTCCGCATCCACCGGCTGGAAATACAATGACCAGAAATGGGGCGGCTTCGAGAAGTTGAATTACGAAGGCCAGGCCACCGGCCCGAATCTGGTGCTGATCGAAGGCGGCACTTACACAATGGGACTGACTGACCAGGACGTGACCTATGAGTGGAACAACGTAGCGCGCCGGGTAACGGTGTCGTCGTTCTACATGGACGAAACGGAGGTTTCCAACATTGACTACCGCGAATACCTGTACTGGACGGCCAATACTTTCGCCGAAACCTATCCGGAAGTGTGGAAACGCGCGCTGCCCGATACGCTGGTATGGCGCGAAGAACTGGCTTTCAATGAGCCGTTGGTGGAAACGTATTTCCGCCATCCTGCTTATGACGACTACCCCGTGGTAGGTGTCAGCTGGACACAGGCCAATGAATATTCCAAATGGCGTTCCGACCGCGTGAACGAAATGATCCTGATCGAAAAAGGTATCATTGATCCCACGCCCGACCAGAAAAACGAAAATAACTTTGATAGCGAGGCGTATCTCGCCGGTCAGTACGAACCAGCAGCCCGCAAGAACATTAAGGATATCCGTACGGGTGGCGAGCGCCGCGTTCGTTTCGAGGATGGCATTATACTGCCTGCTTACCGTCTCCCAACCGAAGCCGAATGGGAATATGCTGCGCTGTCGCTATTGGGCAACCAAGCCGCCAGCAAGGACGAATTGATCACGGATCGTCGGATTTATCCCTGGGATGGCAATACGGTCCGTTACCAGAAACGCAACAAATCACAAGGTCAGATGCTGGCTAACTTCAAGCGTAGCGGTGGTGACTATGGTGGTATGGCTGGTGCTTTGAACGATAAGGCCTTTACGCCTTCGCCGGTGCGCGACAACTGGCCGAATGATTTTGGTCTGTACAACATGGCCGGTAATGTGAACGAATGGACGGCTGACCTGTATCGCCCGATGACTTCTGCTGACTTGGTAGATAGTGAGAACCACGAATTAAACCCTTATCGCGGTAGCATCTTTATGACGAAGAAACTGGACCCGGAAACCGGCCAGCCAATAGTAAAAGACAGCCTTGGTCACCTGCAGTATGAACTGATGGATACTACGGCGACCGCTCTGCGCGACAACTACAAACGTCCTGAAGAATATAACTATCTCGATGGCGACAAAGAGTCGCAGGTAGAATACCGCTACGGTATCAGCACCCTCATCAGCGATAAAGCGCGGGTGATCAAGGGTGGCTCGTGGGCCGACCGTGCTTTCTGGCTATCGCCGGGAACGCGTCGTTACATGGAGGAAAGCAAATCCAGCAAAACGGTCGGTTTCCGTTGTGCCATGACGCGTACGGGTAGCCCGACCGGCAATGGTACGGATGGCAATACCTTTAAAACGAAGAAAAAGAAAGTGAAACGCAGTTATAAATAAACTGACGTTTTTTAAAGTGCTTGCAGAAGCCATCCCGAATTTCGGGGTGGCTTCTGTCGTTTCATCAACATTGGTAAAACAATAATTTATTATCCAAAATCAGGTGTAAAGCAGTTAAGGTGAAACAAGGTTTTATCTTCGCGCCATGATCGCTTTGGAACAACTCTACGAGCACTTCCTTCAACATCCGCACATCTGCACCGACACCCGGCAACTGACCTCTGGCTGCCTGTTTTTTGCTTTAAAAGGTGATAATTTCGACGGCAACCAGTTTGTAGAAAAAGCCCTGACCGGCGGAGCGGCCTACGTAGTCATTGATGATCCTGCTGCGCAAATCAGTAACCGCTGTCTGCTGGTGCCCGATGTTCTGGAAACTTTACAGCAATTGGCCCGCCACCACCGTCGGCAGTTGGACATCCCGGTGATTGCCATCGGAGGTTCCAACGGCAAAACCACTACCAAGGAGCTGGTCTCCGCCGTGTTGAGCAGTCATTACCCCTGCCATTTTACCAAAGGCAACCTGAACAACCACATCGGAGTGCCGCTCACCTTGCTGGCTATGCCCGACAATACGGAAGTGGCCGTCATCGAAATGGGGACCAACCAGCCGGGCGATATTGCCGCACTTTGTGCCATCGCCGAGCCGACGCACGGCCTTCTCACGAATATAGGCAAGGAACATCTGGAAGGGTTTGGCAATCTCGCCGGGGTAAAAAAAGCCGAAGGAGAACTGTTTACTTATCTGGTACAGCGTCAAGGCTGTGCATTCGTCAATCTATCGGAAAAATACCTGTCCGCAATGGCGCAGCACAACCGGCACCGGGTCGCCTACATGCGCACCGTACAAAATCCGACCACCGGAGCGATCATTAAGGTGGAGGACTTGCGTGGAACGCCTTTTTTGCGGGCGGCTTTTCTGGACGAACAAAATCAAAGCGTAGAGGTTCAAACCCAGTTACTGGGTAAGCATAATTTCCACAATGTGATGACAGCCATCGCATTGGGTATTTATTTCAAAGTGCCAGCCGTAAAAATAAAGGCGGCGATCGAGGCTTACACCCCGGCCAACAATCGTTCGCAGGTCTTGCGACAGGGCACCACCATCGTCTTGCTGGATGCCTACAACGCTAATCCGTCCAGTATGCAGCCCGCGCTGGAGATGCTGCACGAATTGCCCGCAGAGCGAAAAATAGCCATCTTGGGCGACATGCTCGAACTGGGCAGCACCAGCCCGAAAGAGCACGAAGCCATCCTGCAAAAGGCCCGCCGCCTGCAGTTTAATGAGTTGGTCCTGGTCGGCCCCGCGTTTGGAGGGACGACTTTTGCCCGCCATCGTGTCCGCCATTTTGCCACTACTGCGGAGGCTAAAATCTGGTTTGATCAACAAAATTTTGACCAGACGGCTATTTTGATTAAAGGCTCCCGCGGCATTCGGCTGGAAAAACTGGTGGAAAATATGATGCCCGGAAAGTGATTACCTGGTCAGGTACGGTTTTGAGGATGCGAGGATTTGAATATTTGATTAAGGAACGTGTAAAAAATAATTTGTGAGGTTTTCTGCCGTCTTGGTTGTCATGTCGCAACGGAGTGCAGACATCCACACAAGCCAGGTAATCCAGCATTTCCTGATCAAGGGGCATTTCTAATAACCTGGCTTGTGTGGATGTCTCCGTTTCTCTACGACATGACAACTCAACACGAAGACACAATTACTAACTTGTTTTTACACGTTCCTAAAGCACTTGGTAATCAGGCAACTGATCGAATACTCGAATCTTCAAATACTCAAATATTTCTCAGCGCAGCAGCGTAACATCACCCTTGTACATCAGGACCCGGCCATCAATCAATAGAATTTTGGCGTAATAAGCAAATACGGCGGGCACCATCAACTTACCCTGATGATAGCCGTTCCAGCCATGTGCCGGATCATTGGGCTGAAAATTCCGGTCGTAGAAAACCATTTCTCCCCAGCGGTCAAAAATCTGAAAATCATTTACCTGCACGATCTGGTCATCATCGGCGAAAATGAGGACCACATCATTTTCTTTATCTGAATCCCAGGGGGAGAAGACATTAGGAATATAAATATGCGGTTCCCGGTCCACCCGGATCAGAATGCGGTCGCTGGCTTCACACTGATCCACGCTGATCACCGTAACAGAATATTGGGTAGTGGTGAGGGGCCGCGCCTGCGGATGCAACAGGCTGTACAGATCGTTTCCATTAAAAGTAAGGCCCTCGAGGGGCTGCCAGATGACAGTATCTATCAAAGCCAACGGATAATTCAGCGGTATCATGGCATTCAACTGCGACGATTGCCCCAACTCGAGACTGATTTCCGGCACCAGGGAGACCGAGACGACCGGCGCGGCAGGCACCAGCAGCGGCTCGTGGATTTCGCAGCCGTTGGCATCCTGAATCCAAAGATCGTAAGTGCCGGGAGACAAATTAGCGAAATCAGCCGATGGAAAGTACTGCTGCCCGCCATCAATAGAATACAGATACGGCCCTACTCCACCCGTAATATTTCCAAAAGTAAGGATGCCATCATTGTTTTTGCAAGTGGGCCTTTGCAGTGCTGTTTGGAAGTAGGTCGGCAAGTTCGTTTCCCGAAACACCTCCACCTGATCGGTTTGTTTGCAACCCGTATTGCTATTCGTGACTGTCAGCTGATACAGACCCGGCTGGCTGATGACCGGCTGCGGTGTATTGGCCCCGCTGACGATGACGCCGCCCGACTGGGCACTCCACACATAATTATAATTGGCCCCGGTGGAACCCGAGCCTTGCAGTTCTAATTGATCGGTCGAGCAGGTCAGCGTAAGCGGTGGCCCCGCATCGGCGATGGGCAGTACGATATTGTCCGTTACCTGAATATCGGCGGTGCTGGAACAACCATTCACAGTATTCAATACCTTGAGCGTATATAGACCGGAGGCGTCCACTACAATTTGCCGGGTGTCCTGTCCGCTCACAATATGACCATCTGTCGTTATCCAGGCGTAATTAATAGCCGACCCGCTTTGCGAAGTGCTGCCACTGATCGTGACGGTCAGTTGCGTACAAGTGATCAATCCCGGCGACACGATGGCTACCGAAGGAGGCAAAGTATCGGTGGCCACTACGGTTTCGTTGGTAGCCGAGCAGCCATTCTGCCCATTCACGACGACCAGTATATAAGTGCCGCCAGACACGATCGTTGGCGTCAGGCTGTAGGTACCCGTCAGGATCTGACCGTCGGTAGAAGTCCATTCGTAGAAGTAATTACCATTTTGGCTGGAGCCGGAGCCGTTCAGTTCGAGCGAGGTGATCGCGCAGGTGAGTAATCCATCGCTACCGGCATTGGCCACCGGTTTCAAAATATTTTGCTGTACCTGGATGGCAGTGGAAGTGGTACAGCCATTTGATATATCTTTAATTAATAAAGAATAAATCCCTGGCTGATCGGCACTGGCCTGCAACCCGGTGGGCTGACCGACAAAATGCCCGTTACTGGTGGTCCAGGTATATTCCACATTCGGATTGGAAACCGTGGCCTGTAATAACACTGTCTGCCTGGCGCAGGTCAGTGTATCCGGCGGTTGAATAGCCAGCACCGGGGGCGTTTGATTGACCAGAACCGGAACGGAAGCCGTATTGGTACAGCCATTTTGTTGACTTGTAATGGTCAGTAAATAAGTGCCTGCGGCATTGACGACCGGCGTCAGGGTGGTGGCACCACTTACGATATTACCGCCATTTTGGGCACTCCACAAATAGGTAAAAACACCATTGGAACTGACATTTGCCTGCAGGCTGGTACTGGTGAGCGTGCAGGTGAGCATGGATGCCTGATTGATATTGACGGACGGTGGAGTAATATCCTGATTTACTGTTACGCTCGAATTAGAGGCACACTGATTACTTGTATCCATCACGGTCAGGGTATAGGTGCCGGGCTGATCCACGATCGGATTCAGGGTGGTGTTGCCGCTGAGGACATTGCCGCCATTGGCAGAAGACCACAGGTAAACAAATGGCTGTCCGGTACTGGAACCACTTCCACTCAGCGTCAGACTGGCAACGGTACAGGTAAGTATACCGGGCGTGGCGGCAGCAGCATTCGGCACATCGGCCGCTTTGGTGATCTGCACGTTGGCAGTGGTCGTGCAGCCATTGGTGGTGTCCACAACGGTCATATTATACAGACCCGCACCATTTACCGTGGGGTTTAAAATATTGGTCGGAGAAATAAAACTGCCCATGGTAGTGGTCCAGTTATAAATAAAAGCAGGCCCCGTACTGGCCGTCGCGCTCAGCAAATACGTATTCTGGGTACAGGTAAGTTCAAAACCAGGCCCCGCATCGGCCTGCGGATAGAGAAAGTTGGTGGTAATATTTGTCTGATCCACCGTAGTGCAGCCATTCGCGGTATTCGTTACCGTCAGACTGTACAAACCACCCTGATCAATGACGGGATGAGACGTAGTGCCCCCCGACAAAATCCCTGGCCCGCTCCATAAAAAAGTATAACCGCTGCCGGTCGGATTGGCCGGCCCGCCGATTTCTACTTGCGGATACGAGCAGTTCAGTTGGTTATCCGGCCCGGCATCGGCTGGCGGGTGGATAATTTGCTGCGTCACAGTGACGGTATCCCGCAAAATGCAGCCATTGGTGCTGTTAGTGATGGCCAGCACATAATTACCGGGCGCATTCACCTGGGCCATTAATGAAGTGCTTCCCGTCATTATGCCAGGCCCCGTCCATTGATAACTAAAATTATTGCCCACACTGGAGCCGGTGCCGCTCAGGTTGATTGCAGTAGTCGTACAGTTTAAAATACCCGGTGTGGCAATTTGCACAATCGGCGCATTGACATCTGTATCAATTTGCACCGCATCGGTAGCCGTACAGCCGTTTTCATTATTGGTTACGACTAAATCATAAGTACCAGCGGTATTCACCGTCGGACTAAGCGTAGCCTGACCGGAAATAATGCCCGGATCAGTCCATAAATAACTGAAATTGGGACCCACGCTGGAACCCGTGCCGTCAAGTTGCAAACTTGGCAGGGTACAGAGCAAGGTCTGACCCGCTCCGGCTTCGGCCACTGGCGGAACAAGATCAGCAGGTGCGGTCACGGCAAAGGTGGCGGAGCAGTTGTTAGCCGTATTAGTAACAATCAGGGTATAAGTAGCGGGTAAACCAACGCTGATGACCGGCGTGCCTTGGCCACTGAGGATCAGCCCATTCACGGTGCCCCAACTGTAAGTAAAATTCGCCCCGGTGGAAGAACCCGCCGCCGACAGGTCAATCTGAGGAACCGTACAGTTTAAAATGCCCACGGGTACTGCTGTCGCAATGGGCACGTTGGCATTGGTAGTAACGACCGTAGAAGCCGAAGCGGAGCAACCATTCGCCGCACTGGTAACCACCAGGGTGTAGGTACCGGCAGCCGTTATAATGGGCATGAGCGTGTTACTACCCGCGCCAATATTACCGCCCAGGCTGGAGGTCCATTGGTAACTGAAAGCAGGGCCGGTGCTGGAACCCGTTCCATTGAGCTGGGCGGTGGGCATGGTGCAACTAAGTTGCCCGCCGGGCGCAACGACCGCCGTGGGAAGGATGATATTCTGGCTGATGACGACCGCAGCGGTATTGGTACAGCCATTATCGGCATTAGTCACGATCAGGTTATAGGTGCCTGGCTGATTGATCGCCGGAGTGGGCGTATTTACTCCGGTGATGATGTTTCCGCCGCCCGAAGTCGTCCAGTGATAAGATAAATCCGGCCCGGTCAGCGCATTGGCATCCCCAATCGTCAGCGTGTCAACAGCGCAGGTAAGCGTGGCTGGCGGCCCGGCATTCGCGGCGGGTGGCTGCACATTTTGCCCGATGACCACGGTGGCCGAAGCAGTACATTGATTGGTTAAATTGGTAATCAATAAAGTGTAAGTAGCGGGCGCATTCACCACGGGCATCAGGGTATTCTGTCCCGAAACAAAACCGCTGCCCGTACTGGATGCCCATTGTAAACTAAAATTACTGCCCGTAGAAGAGCCCGCTCCATTGATGGTCAACTGCTGGGTGGCGCAATCCAGGTCACCGTTTACTACAGCATTGGCCGTCGGTACGGAATTGTCCTGATTGACCGTAACTGTGCTCGTATGGCTGCAGCCATTGGCCGTACTAGTCACGACGAGCGTATATTGACCGGGTTCGCTAACCACCGCATTGGCCGAAGTCTGGCCAGACTGAATGTCTCCATTGGTCGTCGTCCATTGGTAAGTGATGCCACCCGTCGGCAGTGAATTACTGCCGGTCAGCGTCACCGAATTATTCACACAAGTCAGTAAAGGGGGACTGCCAATGACCGACGTGGGCGGGCTCAGATTTTCGCTTACTACTACCGTATCCGTAGCGGTACAACCGTTGAAATCATCGGTGACTACCAAAGTGTATAATCCCGGAGTGCCAATTACGGGTGCCAGATCGGTCGCTCCGCTCAAAATAGTGCCGCCCTGACTGGCCGTCCAGCTATAAAAAAAGTCAGGGCCTTGCGCAGAGCCGGAACCATTCAGACTGAGGTTGGTAATCGAGCAAGTCAGGACCTGATCGGGCCCGGCACTGACGGTCGGATAGACCACCGTGGAGGTAATAAAGACCGAATCGGCAGCGGTGCAACCATTGGCCGTGTTGGTCACTACGAGTTTATAGGTGCCCCCCTGATTAACGGTAGGAATCATGGTCGTAGCCCCGTCAGTGATGTTGCCGGGAGGTACCGTGGTCCATTGGTAGGTATAATCGGGGCCTGTACTGGAAGCCGTTCCATCCAGCGGAAGCGGAATATTGCGGCAACTTAATCCCACGGGAGCATCCGCGCTGGCCACCGGCGGTGTGAAATTGCCCACCACAGAAGCCACCATTGTCTTCGTACAGGCAGCGGCGTCGGTGACCGTAACGGTATAGGTGCCTGCGGCCAGATTTTGCGGATTTTGCAGCGTTGATCCGTTCGTCCACTGATACGTGTAATCGGGTGTACCACCGATAACATCCACAGCAATACTACCGCCATTGACGTTATAACAGTTTGGTACAATGGTACTTACCACCGCCGGAATAAGCGGCAGCGGCTCAGTCACATTAAAAGTGCGGCTGCTTTTACAGCCATATCCATCGGTGACCGTGGCCATGTACTGACCGGCCATCAAGCCGACCGGATCATCAACACCGGGGACATTTTGCGGCCCTTGCCAGGCATACTGGTAGGGCCCCTGGCCGCCGCTCACCACGGTATTAATGGCTCCATTAGCCTGCCCCGCACATTTGACGGGACTGACCAAACCCGCCAGCTGCAGGGTGGATGGCCGCACCAACAATGCCCCTTGCCCAGGCCCGACACAGCCCAGGCCATCCGTGACACTGGTGATCTGGTACAGGCCCGCCTGATTGATGACCAGCGTATAGGCATTGCCAGCGATGCCGGTGATGGCAGGTTGAGCGATATTATCGAGGGTATATTGCAGGCTAAAAGGCCCGACACCCGTAAAGTTGATCATAATCTGGGCTTGTTGTCCGGCACAAAGCTGGGGAGCAGGGAGCAGGAGTTGAGCCGCTGGCAATGCGTGTACCACTATCCGGGCCGTGGCGACTTTAAATTTGCCGCAGGCATCGGTGACGGTCACATTGTAATTGTTGGAAGAGGGTGCCAGAATGGAGAGATTCGCCGTGTTAGCACCCGTACTCCACAGGTAGGTAAATGGCGCGACTCCACCGGAAGTTGTTACGCTCACGGTGCCCGTTCCCGGCCCGCAGATCGTGACGGTGTCCGTTTGTAATTGCAAGGCAGGCAGGTCACGAATATACAGTACTTCGTTTGGTTTCTGGCAGGAGCAAAGATTGGCCAGGGTAATAATGAGCGTTTCCTCGCCTTCCAGCAGCGCATCACTGAGGATGGTAACCGGCAGGGTAAATTTATCCTGCCCGGCCGGGATAATGATACTGGTGGGAATAGGCACATAGTCAACGCCTGGAGTGGCGGTGCCAGAAACGGTATATTGCACCGTCAGGGGGGCATTTGGATTGGCGGCCACCCGATCAAAAAGCAATTGTACGCTCCCGCAGCCTTCATACACCACTTCTTCAGCCGGATTGTTATTAACAATAAAATTTACGGAAGCATTCCCACCCGCATCGAACGAATTGGCCTTCAAAAACACAGCGGAATCGAATATGCCGTCGCTGACATCGGCGATTTTTAATTTAATATGATACGTCTGACAGGGTACTACATTGACAGTGGCGACCATTGGCACCGTAAAACCATCGAACTGTACTTCGTTCACCACCGTAGAGACTGCAGGATTTTGACCACATAAAGTAGCACCAGCGGGCGTATTATTGACAAAATAACCCGAATTGGTCAGGTGGTTCACATTATTGATAGCCACCGGCTGAGTGGTGGCGGGCACCAGGGCAATATTCCCATTACCAGTAATACCAGGGCCGGAAATAAAAAAGCCGAACACGTCATTGAAAGGGCTGTTGACGTATTCGCAGTATTCTTCCGAAGCAAATACAAATTCAAAGGAAAGCGGCGTCTGCGTTGGCGTAAAATCAAATTCTATGTTCGCCATATCGTACGTGGCACCGCTGGTCAGGGTGTTCAGATTCAGGTCTGGCGTGGGGTCGCCATAGCCCAGGTCAGCATTATCCACCGTATTCGCGCTGGCGGCCAGGTTGATGTCGCCCGTGGACATAATAATCCCGGTGCTAAACCCAATGTTGCTCAGGCCATTGGCAAAAGTGCCGATCTGTCCGCTGCGACCGGAATAAGTCACATTGGCCAGGTCGAAGCAGTCGCCACCGATCAGCACATCCCGCACTAGTTCCTGCACCGGAACATTGTGGGTAACCGTGAGTACCGACATTTCCTGTTGCAGATCCTGCCACGTTTTTCGGGTACAGGTTTCGCAGATCACGCTCACAAAATGTTCGGGCGGGTGCGCCGTATCCCATTCGCAGGGGTAGCGCAGCTGCACATCTATGGTCGAAGCAGCCGGGGTAAATTTTACGGACCGGGCCGACAGGTGGAAAGGTGCTTTTTGTACCCCCAGCTCCATAATCATCGCGGCAGGCGGGCAGCCATTCAGGTGCTCGTCGTCGGGCAGGAGCAGGGTATAATCCTTACCAGGCACCAGATTGACTATGCGCAGGGTGGTCTGCGGAGATGGCGGGTGTAAGAGATGCCGGCTTTGGTGAGCATCTATGGCCAGTACATTGGAGGTCTGGCAATACACAGGCGGAGAAAAGGCTCTTAGGCAGAGCAGAAGGAAAACTGTTGGGAAACGCATACGGAAAGCGAGCGAATTTCGCGTAGGTTCACCTGAAAACAGGGAAAAACCCTGAATTTTCGGCAAACGAACAGAAGTCTGATTAAAAGAAACTAACACAACCTATAGAGCCGTTTCGCGACGAAACGGCATAGCAGGTTAATTCCATGAAAGAAGGATAAGCCGGATACTACCTAAAAACTCCGCAATAATAATACAGTAATAGCATTTCACATAACATATTGCTTGCTTTTCCGGGTAGCCAATACACAAAAAGGTTGTTTGCCAAAAAATGACGGCGTAAGTTTGCACGCATTTATGCAAAACAGGCAATTGCCGGGCGACAGCAGGCAAACATGATATTCCCGTTTGCTGTCTTATGAAAATTAAATATTGTGTCGCCCCGTTTGCATTTTCGCTTTTTTTCACTAACCCGAATACTCACCTTTTAGCACATGGACGGTGACCCGATATTACAAACGCGAAAAAAGGCGGCTCGTCGAACTGATCGAGCCGGAATCCGGTTGCTGGGTGCATCTTACTCCACCCTTTGCGCCGGACGAGCTGACCGATATGGCCCGGCAGTTCGAATTTGACCCGGTCTTTCTTACTGACTCACTCGACCTGGATGAGCGCGCCCGCTACGAGCGCGATGAAGACGTCCGCTTTATTCTGATCAATACGCCGGTCAAAAATTCTAACTCCGGCTCTGAAAACGAAGCCTATTTCATCACCGTTCCAATCGGTGTTATTCTGACTATCGAGCACGTGGTTACTATTTCTGCCCTGGAGACCCCGGTTTTGCAGAAATTTCTGGACATGAATGTCCGCAGTTTTGATCCTGCCGACGAAAAGCGGTTTGTGCTCCAGGTGCTGGAACAGAACGTGTATCATTTCCTGGCCTGCCTTAAATCGCTGAATGTGCGGCGCAACCGCATCGAGAAAGAACTGATGCACAGCAGCCGCAACTCCGAACTGATGCAGTTACTTTCGATTGAAAAAAGCCTGGTTTACTTTGTCAATTCGCTCAATGCCAACGAATTGCTGAAGATGAAAATGAAACGTACCGACTTTTTGCACATCAACGGCGACGAAGACCTGGCCGATCTGTTCGAGGATATTATCATTGATAATTCCCAGGCACTTTCTATGTCCAATGTCTATACCAACATCCTGAACGGTACGATGGACGCTTATTCCAGCATTATTTCCAACAACCTGAATATCGTGATCCACCGCCTGACGGTCATCACGGTCGTGCTGATGGTCCCTACGCTGATCTCCTCTTTTCTGGGCATGAACATTCCCAATGGCCTGCCCGACCACCCCTGGGCCTTTTATGGCACGGTGCTGTTTACGATCCTGGTCACCGGGTTGCTCTACTGGTATATGCAGCGGCGGCGTTTATTCTGAGGAAGGTAAATTTTATACGACATGGGGTTATTCATTTTATCAGGCATACTAAATACCTGAGTAGCCGCAGCGCGGCAAAATATTGGTAGCCTGGCACCTAATAATTGTCTTGGAGGTGCAGCGCACCGCAATGCGTTCCGGTGCGCTGCACCTCCAAGATTAATTTTATCCATTGTTCTACCAATATTCAGGGGCGCTGCCCCAGGCCAGATCGTTGCCTGTATAAAACACATGAGTCACCCCAAAATGCGGGATGACTCATGTGTTTATAAAATTTGCCTGTTTTACTCTTTTTTACTGCGGCCCGCCCGGTGGCAGTCCCTGGCTGGGCAGATAGGTCATGAACAGTTTTTCCAGTTCATCCTGTAAAGACTGGTCTTTCATCACATTGGTGGCGGTATTCAGCAGCGTCTGGGCAGTAGCCAATGCCGATTGCTCATCCTGCTGATAGCCTTTTTGCATGTCAGCGGATTGCGAAGCGATAAAACGCAGCTGTTGTTCCGTGGCCTGAGCAACCTCCCGCACCTTGTCGGCGGCTTTCTTACTGTCTCCGGCCCGCGCATATACATCGGCCATGAGTGCAGAAAACTGATCGTGGGCAAAGTTGTAGGAAGGGAACGCCGCGAAATACTTGTCGGCCAGCGCAATAGCCTTATCGTTCTTCTTTTCCGCCGTCAGCTCACGGGCTACCCGGATCATGGTCACGCGCATGGTTTGCAGACTCGGCAGGTAAGAGCGATTCACGAACAGGCGCTCCTGGTCGAAATTGCCCCAATGCCATTTATTGACAATATTATCGAAGGCTATATCGGCAGCCACGCGGCCACAACCGATGATCCCGTAGTTGCGTTGGTCGCCTTCACTACGGAACGGCACCACGCGCAAGCCCAGACCTTCCAGTTGCAGGTAGTCTTCCATACCCAGCAATTTATCTTCGCGGCAGGTGACTGCCCAGTAGATCGGACGTTTCCAAAGGTTGGAAGCCAGGATGTCGAGCATCGCCAGTTCATCCTTGATAATATAATTTTTCTTGTCGCCCAGATTGATGTGCAGCGTATCCATGATGGCGGTATCGCCTTCCATAGCAGCACCGCTGGCGATGGCATCGGCCCGATTGACCGGAATAGCAATGCGGCGCGTAGGTAAATAAGTATCAAAATCACGGCCACCCTGCGATTGCAGTTTGTGGTCTTCGGACAGGAATTTCATTACCTGCTGGATCGTCATTTCGCGTTCCGGCCCCTGCGAATAGTAGGGCACCTGCACCCGCTTGAAGCCGGTGATCTTTTCCTGCGGAATACTCATTTCGATGGCTGGCGAGTTGTTCACCGCACGGCGCAACTGGCCGATATACCAATCCACGGCAATCAGAGACAGATTCACGACCCGCACGTCCGTACGGATATTTTCTACCTCCTGGCAATACCACAACGGATAGGTATCATTATCGCCGTAAGTGAAAATAAGGGCGTTGGGCTGGCACGATTCTAGGAAGTTGCGGGCGTAGTCGCGGCTGGCGTAGTGGTGGGCACGGCTGTGGTCATCCCAGTTTTGGGTCACCATCAGCACCGGCGCGCTCAATGCCAGCACCGTCGCCACCGGAGCGGCTATACCGGCCATGTTGAGCCGTTCGGAGAATAATTTGTACAGGGCCATTACGCTCATCCCGATCCAGATGGCGAAAGTGAAAAACGACCCCGCCAGCACATAGTCGCGTTCGCGCGGCTCGTTGGGCGGCTGATTGGAATAGACGATGATACCGATGCCCGTAATAACAAACAGCACCAGAATAGCCGCAAATTCCGGTGATCGCTTCACAGCATCCATGAAAAAGAACAGGAACGCCGCGCCGGACAGTAACACCAGCAAGAAGTAGGCGTCAAAATTGGCGATATTCATAAAGACCTTCAGCAGCAGCGATACCAGCACCAGTACGCCCGCTACGCGCAGGAATCGGTCAGACGTCTGGTCATTGGTCCGCGAACGGAACGCATGGAAAAAGGCCCCCAATAGCCCGAGCAGCAGCGGAATAAGGTAGTATTTATTATTGGCCTGATTATTCTTTTGAAAATCGGGCAGTTCTTTTTGATTACCAATACGCGGCTCATCGAGGAAAGAGAAGCCGGTGATCCAGTTGCCTGAACTGGGGTCCCAGGAATAATACCCTTGCTCGCCATTCTGGCGGCCTGAAAAATTCCACATGAAATAACGCCCGTACATCCAGCCCAGCTGGTATTTCCAGAAAAACTCGAAATTGTCGGACACCGTGGGTGCGCCCGAAGGTTTTTCAATCCATTGGCGATACAGCCGGGGGCGCCCCTGCGAGCCATCTCCCATCCGCGGGAAAAACGCCTGATCGCCCGGTGCATACGTATAATCCACTTTTTCGTCCACTACTTCATACCGATCGCCGACACGACCATACCGATCTTCTGATTCAACAGCCCTGGGTTCCGCATCGAAATTCGGCCCACGCAACAGCGGGCGTTCGCCATATTGCTCCCGGTTGAGGTAAGGCAGCAGGCGCATCGGATCGGAAGGGTCGTTCATATTGATCGGCGGATTGGCATTGGCGCGGATAATTACCGTACCATAGCACATATACGCCAGCACCGTTACGCCGAGGGCCACCACTATACGCTGCAACAACCCATTATTAGTACGCTGCGCACGACGCAAACCATACCAGATCGCGCCGCCAAACAATAAAAATACCGGTACCAAACCGGAATAAAAAGGCAGGCCAAAACTATTGACTAAAAACTTATCAAAACTTGCCCACAAGCTGGGAATGCCCGCAATAATGAGTTTTTGGATCAATACAATGAACGCGACACCTACAATAGCAGCGATGAAAGTGCCACCGACGGTCCGGTCTTTTGCCTTTTTAAAATAGTAAAACATGGCCAGCGCGGGAAAGGTGAGCAGGCTCAACAAGTGGACTCCGATGGAGAGCGCACTGGCGTACACGGCAAACACCAACCAGCGGTCGGCATCTTCCGTATCGGGCAAATTATACCATTTCAAGGTCGCCCATAAAGTCAGGGCCGTGAAAAAGGTGGACATGGCATACACCTCGCCCTCTACTGCCGAAAACCAGATGGAAGAGGTAAACGCCGTCACCAGACCGGCCACCAGACCGGCACCCGCGACCGCTATAGCCTGCCCGCCGATGGGGTCTTCCCCACGTTCGACAATGGAAAGCCGGGCCAGAATGCTGGTACTCCAGCAAATAAACATCCCGGTAAGGGCTGTGCAAATGGCCGACAACAGGTTGACCGAGTAGGCAATACTGGCGGGATCAGACGATACCATCGAAGCCACCCAGGTAAACAGTCGGCCTACCAGCAGAAAGATCGGTGCGCCGGGCGGGTGAACTACCTGCAACTTATAGGCGCCGGAAATGAATTCGCCGCAGTCCCACAGGCTGCCCGTCGGTTCGGCCGCTGCCGCCAGTACAAGTACCGCTACCAAAAAAGTCAGCCAACCGGCTATGTTATTTAATGTTTTGAAATTCATTGTTTTACGATAGTTTAGGACGGCTTTTCTGACCATACAGGGCGTAGGGTCAGTCAAAGACAGCGCAAAACTAAAAAAGTCTGCTCAACAGCGGCGGAAAGTGGCGGGAATTTGCGAAGCAAGGGTTATATCTCTCCAATCCACGACTCGCATTTTATTTCAAGCCGGTACCTTTCGCGCCTTCTCCCGCTCCCAAAAGCGGTGCTGCGCAATCGCATTGATAAAATCTTCCGGCGATGCATCAATCAGTACGCCCAGTGATCCGGCATCCGTGCTAGCCGCTGTGCCTATATAACTCGCCCGCAGTACGTCGGCACCGTCGCCGGTAGCGGCAATCGCTTTGCAATGTTTATAGGCTTCATTGATGAAATGAATGGCATCCGGTTCGGACATTAAAGCCTGCGCACTTTTGGCACCGGACGGCACATATACCGCATCGAAAAGCACAGAAGCGGCGGTTAGAAAACTCTGGTCCACCTGCATGGCGTGGCCACCTGCGCCCACAATATTTCCCAGTTTAGGAGCAATAATTTTGGTCATCGCACCCGCTGCTTCCAGCGCAGTTTTCATCGCCTGCAAAGACTTTTCTGCGACCCCATTGGCCGCCAGAATAGCAATCTGCCGGGTCTTAATGGAGTCCTTGATGGTATTGGCCATGCTTAAAGCCGCCGATTTGGACAATTTCTGTTTGCGGCTGACCGGTTCGTATTGGTCTTGATCGCCATCCGCCGGAACACTGTGATTCAGGGGATATTCGGGCTCTTCTACGGCAATGCCCAGCCCATCGGCTACTTTGGCCGCGAGTGTTGCGTCCACTTTGCTTAACAGACCGACCATTCTGGCCCGGATGTAAGGACGTTCCAGTTTGCCCAACTCGAAGGTGAGCGCATCTATAATATGGTTCTTTTCCGCTTCCGACTGGCTGTTAAAAAACAAGGTGGCCTGGCTGAAATGATCGAAGAAACTGGGGCTGCGTTCCCGGATCTTGTGGGCATCTATCCGTTCCTGATGACTGGTAAATCCACCGTCTGCTGCTTTGGCCTGAAACGGGCAACCGTTGCCAATCGTATTGGGCTCATAACTGACCCGATCGCTGTTAATAGTTTGGCGCATGTGCCCGTCCCGCTGGTTGTTGGTCACCGGCACAATAGGGCGGTTGATCGGAATTTCATGAAAATTAGGGCTGCCCAGGCGGGACAACTGCGTATCCGTGTAGGAAAAGAGGCGGCCCTGCAACAGTGGGTCGTTGGTGAAGTCAATGCCCGGCACCAGGTGACCGGGATGAAAGGCGACTTGTTCGGTTTCGGCGAAGAAATTATCGGGGTTCCGGTTGAGGGTCAGCTTGCCCACGCGTTGCACTGGTACCAGCTCTTCGGGAACCAATTTGGTCGGGTCGAGCAAATCGAAGTCGAACTTATGCTCGTCAGCCTCCGGAATGATTTGCAAGCCCAGTTCCCACTCGGGGAATGCCCCGTTCTCGATGGCTTCCCACAGATCCCGCCGGTGAAAATCAGCGTCTTTGCCGGAAATATTCTGGGCCTCGTCCCAAGCCACGGAATGTACGCCCAGCAGGGGTTTCCAGTGAAATTTTACGAAATGCGCCACCCCTTCTGCATTGATTAAACGAAAGGTATGCACCCCAAAGCCTTCCATCATGCGCAGACTACGGGGAATAGCCCGGTCGCTCATGGCCCACATAATCATGTGCATACTCTCGGGCATCAGGGAAATAAAATCCCAAAACGTATCGTGTGCAGAGGCGGCCTGGGGGATTTCATTATGCGGTTCTGGCTTTACGGCATGGATGAGATCGGGAAATTTAATGGCATCCTGGATAAAAAACACCGGCATGTTGTTGCCGACCAGGTCATAATTGCCTTCCTGAGTGTAAAATTTTACTGAAAAACCCCGTACGTCGCGGGCCAGATCGGTAGAACCCCGCGAACCGGCAACGGTGGAGAAACGTACGAACACCGGGGTAGGCTGGCTCGGGTCGTTCAGAAACTTAGCTTTGGTATAGGGCGCCAGCGATTCGTACAATTGAAAAACTCCGTGCGCAGCGGACCCGCGGGCGTGCACGATCCTTTCCGGAATGCGTTCATGATCAAAATGGGTGATTTTTTCTCGTAAAATAAAATCCTCTAATAAGCTGGGACCACGTGCACCCGCTTTCAGGGAATTTTGATTGTCATTGATGCGTAACCCCTGATTGGTAGTCAGCATTTGCCCATCGCCGTTTTGCGTATCGCGTTGCAGGGCGTCCACCTTCTGGTTTTCGGGCGGAAGAGATGGTTCATTCTTGTTAGTGGCCATAATTTTTTCCCCTATGCCCAAAAAAAATATGCCAGCAGCAGTTTACTTCCGTAGCGGCTGGTGCTGGGGCAATTTGATGTCAGCAGACCCCAAAAGGTGCGTGCCATCGTTAACGAAAACCTACCCATTCGCCCGTTGCCTCAGCAAAGCATCGGCCAGCACTAAGGCTGCCATCGCTTCCACAATCGGTACGGCTCGCGGCACTACGCAGGGATCGTGGCGACCCTTGCCACGCACAGTCACCGCTTCGCCAGCGGCATTGATAGAAGGCTGATCGCGCATAATCGTAGCGACCGGCTTGAAGGCCACCCGAAAATAAATATCCATTCCGTTGGAGATGCCACCCTGGATGCCGCCGGAGTGGTTGGTCAGGGTAGCCCCAGCCAGCCCCCCGCCCGCCCGTAGAGGCGGGCTAAAAAGATCATTATGCTCACTTCCCAACATCTTTACCCCTTCAAAACCAGAGCCGTATTCAAAGCCTTTGGCGGCATTAATACTGAGCATAGCCTTGCCCAGGTCGGCGTGCAATTTATCGAACACAGGCTCGCCAAGCCCGACCGGACAGCCACGCACCACAGCACTCACCACGCCACCGATGGTATCGCCTGCCTTGCGTACTTTTTTGATGAGCCGGATCATTTTCTCCGCCAACACCGGGTCGGGACAGCGGATGTCGTTGGTTTCGGTCAGCGTCAGATCGAGTTGGGAGTAGTCGGAAGTGGTGGCCAAATGACCGACCTGACTTACATAAGCCTGTATATCAACACCCTGCGTTTTCAAAAATAATTTGGCAATGGCCCCGGCAGCCACGCGGGCGGCGGTCTCGCGGGCAGAACTGCGGCCCCCACCCCGGTGGTCGCGGTAGCCATATTTGGCCTGCCACGTATAGTCCGCATGACTGGGGCGAAAGGCTTCGGCCAGGTGGTCGTAGTCGCGGGAACGCTGATCTTCATTGGGGATCATCAGGCCAATAGGTGTACCCGTGGTGCGGCCTTCGAACACCCCGCTCAACACCTGCACAGTGTCGCTTTCCTTCCGCTGCGTGACGATGCTGCTCTGCCCCGGACGGCGACGGTCGAGTTCGTGCTGGATATATTCGAGATCAAAAGGGAGACCCGCCGGACAGCCGTCCACGATGCAGCCGATGGCCGTGCCATGCGATTCGCCAAAAGTAGTGACCCGAAAAAGCGTTCCGAAAGTATTGCCAGCCAAGAGGTGAAAAAGTAAGAGCGTGAGAAAAATAAGGTGAGAAGCAGGAAAATGTGGAGGCCAAAGAACGGAATTGTTGGCCAAAATAAAAATGCCCGGCTTTCTTCATCTGAAAGGCGGGCATTTTTATTTTGTAAATTAACGTGAGTTTGGGGATTAACTCTTTGATTGTCAATAAGTAGCACTTGTCATGTCGCAGAGAAACGGAGACATCCACACAAGCCAAGTAGCAAAAAGATCACCAAGAACTGGGCTTGTGTAGTTTCCTTCTCTTCGTTGCGGAATGCCCATCTTATTTGGTAAAAAGTAGAGGAAAACTCCGAACTCACTGTAATTTATTGCTGGGTGGCAAAATTTTTCTGATACGTCTCCCACGGCGTGGTACGATGACTATCCGTGCCGAAATAGTTGAGAATGGCCTGTAATTTCTGCGCATCCTGATAGCCGGGCAAGGGCTGAATAAGGTTCAGATTTTCATCCAGGAAAACGCTGGTAGGAAAACTCAGGCGATTGCTGAGCCATTCAGCGGCCAATTCGTGGTAGCCGCGGCCATTGCTGCTTTTAAAATGATAGGTTTTGTTTTGAAAAACAATATCATTGGTTTGCTCGGCATTGAATTTCACGGCGTAGAAATGCTCATTCAGATATTGGGCCACGGCAGGATCGGTAAAAGTGGTTTCGTCCATCTTTTTACACCAGCCGCACCAATCCGTCATTACATCCACAAAAATCTTGCGCTTGTCGCTTTTGCTTTTTTCCAGGGCTTCGTCCAGCGTCATCCAGTTGATTCTCACGGGTTCAGCAGGTTTTACAGGCACCGTTTTTTTGACCGGCGTAGTCACTGTACGCGCAGTACCGCTGCCATTATAGCGGGTAGTAGTAGTAGATTTGGCCGAAGGAGTACGGCTTGGTCGTGCCGCCCGCGTGGTAGTCCCGGAGGCATTGCGATCCACGCTCTCCGGGCGGGCACTTCCCGATTTGGAGGTAGTGCGCGGCGTAGAGGTAGTCGTGGATTTGGCGGCTCTGGCATTAGCATTTGGCGACATGGTCCCGGATTTAGGAGTCAGGCGCGGAGCGGCGGTGTTTGGGTTATAGGTAGAAGGAGCCGGTTCAGAACGGGGCGATCCGGTTGATTTTGTAGTCGTTGTCCTCGTGCGACCCGAGGAAGGAGTGGGTTGTAAAGTGGTCGTTTGCCCGGTCGCGAACCAGGCTATAAAAGCGATTAAAACGGTTAACAGGAATTTGCGCATAGCCAGAACTTTGAGAGGCTGAGTTTATTTGAACAAAGTAATGCCCAAAGAACCGAAAAAGCAAAGTATGGCTTGCTTGAGGGGGAGATTTTAAATTAAGTTTAACGGCTCATCGAATCGCTAATGGCAGATATATTGCGGCTTCGCCACCGGCTTACCAGTAATTATTACCATAAAACATTCATCCTGGATCGAACATGAGAAACATTGCCTTCTTGCTTACCGTCCTCTACACCACCATTGCCGTCGGCCAAAAACCAAGCCCGGCCATCCAACTCAACCAACTCGGCTTCTACCCCACTGCGCCCAAAGAAGTAGTAATAGTGGGTACGACAAATACCACACCAACAGGCTTTTACATCAGGCAAGCGACCACAAAAAAAATCGTTTTTACCGGCAAATTAATCTCCGCTAAGACCAACCAGATCGCCGATTTTTCCAGTTTCCAGACACCCGGCCAGTACTACCTCGAAGTACCCGGCCTCAGCCGTTCCTACCCTTTTGAAATAAAAGAAAACGTGCATCGCCAAGCCGCCGTAGCCTCTTTGAAAGGTTTTTACTATCAGCGCACTTTTGTGGATTTGCCCGCCCAATACGCCGGTCAATGGGCCCGTGCCGCCGGACATCCCGATACCGCCGTGTATATCCACGCTTCGGCAGCCACGGTGCAACGGCCCGAGGGGACCATCATTTCTTCCCCGCTGGGCTGGTACGATGCGGGCGACTACAATAAATACATCGTCAATTCGGGCATTTCGGTGGCCACGTTGCTCTCGCTCTACGAAGATTTCCCCGACGCTGGCCAGGATTTTAAAATCACTATACCGGAAAGCAGCAATGCCCTACCCGACGTGCTGGACGAGGCCCTGTTCAACCTTCGCTGGATGCTCACTATGCAAGACCCCAACGATGGCGGCGTGTACCATAAACTCACCAATGCGAATTTTGACCCGCTGAACATGATGCCAGACAAGGCGCAGACCAGGCGGTATGTGGTACAAAAAAGCATTACAGCCACGCTGGATTTTGCAGCGGTGATGGCGCAGGCCAGCCGGATTTTTAAAGGTTTTGATCGGGAAATGCCTCGTTTTGCTGACTCCTGCCTGCTGGCTGCCGAACGCGCCTGGCAATGGGCCAAGCAAAATCCGAATACGTATTACAATCAGGATGAGATGAATAAATTATACGAACCCGACATCGTCACCGGTGCGTACGGCGACCGGGATGCCAGCGACGAATGGATTTGGGCGGCTATTGAACTATGGGCTACGACGCAAAAAGGCGACTACAAAAACGCGATGAATTGCTTCCCGGATAATAATCTGCCGCTGCCCGAATGGAGCAAGGTGCGTACTTTGGGTTATTACACCTTGCTTCGTTTGCAGCGGAAGTCACCGGCATCTGTCTGGCAGACAGAAATTGAAGCGGTGAAAAAACACCTGTTGAGCGAAGCCGACAGTATGGTGCTGGCTGCTTCCCGACATCCCTTTCATACCGTCATGGGCCGTTCCGATAAAGATTATGTGTGGGGAAGTAATGCCGTAGCCGCCAATCAGGGTGTGTTTTTGATTCAGGCGTATAACCTTTCCAAAGACAAAAAATACCTGCGCGCCGCCCTGACCAATCTGGATTATTTGCTGGGGCGCAATGCCACCGGCTACTGTTTTCTGACGGGCTTTGGCCAGAAACAAGTCCTGCATCCGCACCATCGGCCCTCGGTGGCAGATGGAATTGCAGCCCCTGTCCCCGGCTTACTATCGGGCGGCCCCAATCCAGGTCAGCAGGATAAATGTCCCGGCTATGCCTCTAGGCAGCCGGATCAAAGTTTCCTGGACAACGACTGCTCTTATACTACCAATGAAATTGCGATCAACTGGAATGCGCCGATGGTGTATCTGGCTACCGTCATGGAAATATTGCAAAAACACTTTTGAAAGGCAGCCATCTGTCAGTGGGCCTCATCACAAAAATTTAATCTTATTTGTGCTGCCTGATTTTCGCCACAAAGCTTGACTTTTGCCTACTCAACCTGAAAATGCCAGCCGCCCTCGTCGTGACTGGCATTTTTTTTGGGCATTCAACTACATTTGTTAACACAACTTTCCGTCCAAAGGTCGGTTCATAAAGTATGAAAAGATAATCCTAAATGCTTAAACCCTTTTAACCGCCGTAGCCTTTTGGGCGAAGGAGGTTCCAAACCAACCCAGTATCATTTTTTAACACTTATTTCTTCAATGGGAAATTTCAAATCGAAATACGACCCGGCTGTATTGCAGCAGTTGCCGGCCCTCGTGAAAGCCTACCAACTCCCCGATACCAAAAAGGCCGTCATCCAGATGTTCAATTCCTTCCTGCCGTTCGTGGCGATCTGGGTAGCGATGTATTTGCTGCTCGACGTGTCCATTTGGCTGACGTTGGGTCTGGCAGTGGTGAATGGTTTCTTTCTGGTGCGTATTTTCATCATTCAGCATGATTGCGGCCACCAGTCGTTCACCAAAAATAAAAGAGCCAACGACATCATCGGTGAAATATGCGGTCTGTTGAGTTTTATGCCTTACCGCTATTGGGCCAAAAGCCATAATTATCACCACGGCCACAATGGTCTGCTCCACGAGCACCGCGATATTGGCGATATTGAATTGCTGACGGTGGTGGAGTTCAAGGCCTTGAGCCGGATGAAGAAAATTCGTTACCTGCTGTTCCGCAGTTTTCCCGTGCTGTTTGTGATCGGGCCAGCCTGGTATTTGCTCATTCAAAACCGGCTGCCGCTCATTCGCCTGAAAGGCTGGGAACACGCGCACCGGGCTTTGGTAAAACATAACCTGATGCTGGTGGGCCTCCACGTGGGTCTTATTTTGCTATTGGGCTACAAGGCGTTTTTATTTGTCCACCTGCCTATTTTGCTGGTTTTTGCGCTGGTCGCGGTGTGGTTTTTCTATGTTCAACACCAACATGAGACCGCTTACAAAGAGTGGAAAGACAAATGGGATTATATCCGCGCAGCTGTGCAGGGCAGCACCTATTATACGCTGCCCCGTATTTTTCACTGGCTCACCGGCAATATCGGCTACCACCATATTCACCACCTGAATCCGCTGGTGCCCAACTACCAGCTGGCGCGTTGCCACCACGAGAATCCAGTGATGGATAAAGTGGCCAACAAGATCTCTTTTATCCAGAGCCTGCAGTGCATCTTCAATAAGTTCTGGGATGAAGATCAGGAGCGTATGATCACGATCCGTGAATATATGCGTCGCCGTCGGGTAGAACGGAAGCAGGCCATACAAAAAGCAAATTAGCAAAAAGGCAAAGGGCAAACTTAATCACCAAGTTTGTCCTTTGCCTTTTGTGCCTTGCCTATTTGACACTTTGCCTTTTGCTTATTATTCCAGCCCATGACTTTCGAAATTCCCCGCCTCAAGCACACCGATGCCGGCAATTTTTTCCTCATTGCCGGTCCCTGCGCCATCGAAGGCGAGCAAATGGCTTTCGATATAGCCGGTCAGGTCAACGAAATATGTACCCGCCTCGCTATACCATATATATTTAAAGGCTCGTACCGCAAGGCCAATCGCAGCAAGCGCGACTCGTTCACGGGTATCGGCGACGAAAAAGCACTGGGTATCCTGAAAGCCATCGGCCAACATTACGATGTGCCCACCACCACCGACATTCACACCGATGCCGAAGCCGCGCTGGCTGCTGACTATGTCGATATATTACAAATCCCCGCTTTTCTGTGTCGGCAAACCAGTCTGCTGGTGGCCGCCGCCCAAACCGGCAAAGTGGTGAATATCAAAAAAGGCCAGTTCGTCAGCCCCGAATCCATGCGTTTCGCGATGGAAAAGGTGCAGGAAGAAGGCAACGACCGCGTTTTCCTCACCGAGCGCGGCACTACTTTCGGCTACCAGGATTTGATCGTGGATTTTCGGGGCCTGCCCGTGATGCAATCCTTTGGCGCGCCGGTGGTACTGGATTGCACCCACTCCCTGCAACAGCCCAACCAAAGCAGCGGCGTGACCGGCGGGCGGCCTGCACTCATCGAAACTATAGCCCGGGCAGGGATCGCCGTAGGCGCGGACGGACTTTTTATTGAAACACATCCGACACCAGCCACCGCCAAATCGGACGGAGCCAATATGCTGCCGCTCGATAAACTGGAAGGGCTGCTGGAACGATTAGTGCGTATTCGGCAGGCACTGTAACCCCGACTTCAGTCGGGATTACTAATATTTCGGCAGGCAGTGCAACCCCGACTTCAGTCGGGATTACTAATAATACCGACTAAAGTCGGGCTTACAAACGGGGCAACGCTTTACGGCGTTGCCCCGTTTTGTTTTCGGCCCAGTGATTTTGCAATGCCGTCAGACAGCCATAATTGCGGCCAACTTGCCATAGCAGGCATCGAATTCGGAAATTT
The DNA here is from genome assembly GCA_031425155.1 of Saprospirales bacterium. Classification (GTDB taxonomy): domain Bacteria; phylum Bacteroidota; class Bacteroidia; order Chitinophagales; family Saprospiraceae; genus M3007. Next base: position 30,747 of record JANPIV010000066.1, read on the forward strand.
CATTAAAAATCGTGTGATTTTTGGCTAACGGAAGAATAATTGTTGGTTATTGCACCGTCAAATAAAAATGAAATTTTAGAGGGCGTTGTTGGAAATTGTGGTGCTTACCCTATTTTTACCGCCGTCAAATCATCTCTTTAACGCAGAAAAAACGTTTTTTCAACTTCAATTAAAAAATCCGGGCGGCTTCGACCACCAAAATTCTACCTGCTTGCATCTTATCAGTAGTTGGGTAAAATTTGGGAGTAAAGACAAACGGGTTTTGGCGATGAAATAGAAAAGTGAATTATTCTGCGGGCGGAACATTGTCTAAACTCAAACTTTCTCTCATTTAAAACATCTAACGCAGCATGTCAGCAGCAAAACCTACTCCAACCGCAAAGCAAGACCAACCCAGATCCGGGATGTTATTCACCATTATCGCAATGGCGGTTTGCTTTGTAGCCTCTACTTTGGTATTCGCATTCGTTTTTGGTGCCCCCAACCACTTTATTGATGGTGACAATACCAAAGATCCGCTTCCGGGCGACTATTTCGGCACGGTTTACAAAGGTGGCTTTATTGTGCCAATCCTTTTGGGCCTGTTTTTTATCGTCATCGTCTTTGTGATTGAGCGTTTCATTACGCTGAACAAAGCTTCTGGCGGTGGTAACGTGGACGCTTTTATCCGCAACATCCGCAGTATGCTGGATCGTGGCGACGTAACTGCTGCCATTGCCGCTTGTGATCGTCAAAAGGGTTCGGTAGCCAATGTGGTCCGCGCCGGTCTGTCCAAATACGGTGAAATGCAAAATGCACCTAATATGGACAAAGACCAAAAAGTGCTGGCGATTCAGAAAGAAATCGAAGAAGCCACTACGCTGGAACTGCCCATGCTGGAAAGCAACCTGAGCATCCTGGCTACCATCGCTTCCGTTGCTACCCTGTTGGGTCTGTTCGGTACGGTATTGGGGATGATTCGTTCCTTCGCCGCTCTGGCCAACGCCGGTGCGCCAGACTCTACGGCTCTGGCAACGGGTATTTCCGAGGCCTTGATCAACACGGCACTTGGGATCGGTACCTCAGCCATTGCTATTATCGCTTACAACTTCTTCACGGGTCGTATTGACGCGCTGACTTACCGGATTGACGAAGCCGGCTACAGCCTGACGCAAACTTTTGCCGCGAAGAACAATTAATTTCAACTTATCAATAACACACTATGCCAAAAGTAAAACCGCATCGAAAAGCGCCCTCCATTGATATGACGGCCATGTGCGACGTGGCATTCCTGTTGCTGACTTTCTTTATGCTGACCGCGAAAGCGAAGCCGATGGAGCTCGTGCAAGTGGATACGCCATCTTCGATTTCGGAAACGAAATTGCCCGACGTCGGTACGCTGACTATATTGGTTGGTAAAGACGGAAAGGTGTTTCTGGACATGGCTGGCTCACATACCCGCCGGGAGCTGATCGAGCAGATGAACACGCAGTACCCGATGAGCCTGACGGAAAAGGAAATGGTCCAGTTTGCCAATTCCGGTGCTTTTGGTGTGCCGCGCAATCGCCTGAAATCCTGGCTGGACGTAGAACCTTCCCAACGGGATAAGTTTGTCAGTCCGGGTATTCCGACCGACACTATTGATAACCAGCTTGCTCCCTGGATCCACAATGCCCGCCTGGCGCAGTTCAAAATGAAACAGGAAGGCAAGGTGAAGGAAGAGTACGTGATCGTAGTGAAAGCCGACCAGGATACGCCTTACAAAGCCATTCAGGACGTGATCAATACATTGACGGATATCAACGTCAATAAATTCAACCTGATCACCAGTATGGAAGGCGACCCGAATAAAGCCGGGGCCATGGGCGCACCGCCAAAATGACCTGTTTACCTTTCAGTCAAAAAACTTTTATCACTTTAAAAAATACAGATCGCTATGGCTGAAATGCAAGTCAAAGACAGCGGAGGTGGCAAGGGGAAACCCAAGAAAATGTCCACCCGCGTTGATCTGACGCCGATGGTGGACCTTGGGTTCCTGTTGATCACCTTCTTTATGTTGACTACTACGCTGTCCAAGCCGCAGATTATGGCCTTGGTTATGCCGGATAAAGATGTTAAACTACCTGACCTGGAGCCGGTGAAAGAGAGTAAAGTATTGACTTTGCTGCTCGGTCCTAACGACAAGGTCTATTGGTATGAAGGGATTACGGACGCAAAACTGGACTCGACCGACTATTCTGCCGAAGGTTTACGCAAGGTCATTTTGAACAAAATGGACAAGGTGAAAACGCAGCATGGTATGGAGGATTATAAAGACGTGAAGACGCAGGAAGACCGCAAGGGTTCCTTTATCAACGTCATAATCAAGCCGACCAAGGAATCGCGGTATAAAAACCTGGTGGATGCGCTCGACGAAATGGCCATTACCCACGTACGTTACTACGTCATTCTGGACGTCTCTGAACTGGAGGAAAAGTTCATCAAAAATCCGGCGGGTGGATTGAATTTCACCCCGGAAGATCAGGTGGACGCTTCCACAACCAAGTAGCCACGTACCCAGACGCAACGCAATAGAATCATCGTTTTAAAAACTAAAACTTAAACAATGGCAGACGAAAAAGGCAGTGCCTCCTTTCGGGATATGCTGGACATCATCTTCGCAAGCCGCAACAAAGTCTATGGTGCGTACCAATTGCGTCGTGCTTACCCGACCTACGTGACCCGTGCCCTCATTATGGGCCTGGTGCTGATTGCGGTGCTGTTCCTGCTTCCGACTTTCCTGAACGCACTTTCCGCGTTCGCCGAAGAGGACAAGCCGGTAGATGTGGTTGCCGAACTCGGCCCACCGCCCGATATTGACCCGAACAATCCGCCGCCACCACCGCCACCTACTCCCCCACCGCCGACTCGTTCGACGGTAAAATTTGTACCGCCTATCATCAAAAAAGATGAAGAGGTGCAGGAGGAGAAGCCACCGGCTGTGGAAGAACTGGTGGAGAAGAAGGAAGACATCGGTACAGAAAACAAACAGGGCAATGATGATGCCGCCCCGACCATCGAAGAGAATCCTTCGGAACTGGTCGTGGAAGCACCCGCTCCGGTGGTCGAGGATAAGACTTACGAGATGTTTGACATCCAGAAGCCGCCGAGTTTTCCCGGTGGTGAAAGGGAACTGTTGAAGTTCCTGGCGGAGAACATCAAGTACCCGCCGCTGGCCCGCGAAAACAACATTCAGGGCAACGTAGCCCTGACTTTTGTGGTCAATAAAAACGGCTCCGTCAGCGACGTGACCATCCTCCGCGATATTGGTGGTGGCTGCGGCAAAGAAGCCGTGCGGGTTGTGAACTCTATGCCGCGCTGGAATCCCGGCGAAGCCAACGGTAACCCGGTGAAAGTTCGTTTCACCTTGCCGGTGCGGTTCAAACTCGAGTAACCTTCATAACCATTCACCAGGCGACTTTATGGTCGCCTGGTGAATTATTACCTGGAAGCGGTACTGGCCTTATGGCCTGTACCGCTTTTTTTATTTTGTCATTCAGAACCGAAGGCGTGGCATAACACCATATTATTGCTCTGATTGAACGACATTTTATTTTAAAATAAATAACCTACCCACCCGCCAAAACCCTGTCTGTCAACATCTTACTTATAAGCGCGTTGGCCAACCGCCCCTCCGTTCACCTTCAAAACTTACAAGTATGAACACGCCTGATTCCGTGTCGCCCCGCGACATGCTGGACATTATTTTCGCCAACCGCAACCGCACCTATGGCGCCTACCCCATTCGCCGCGAGTACCCTGCCACTATGCGCCGTGCCCTCGGTTGGGGCATGCTGCTGATCGCTTTTTTTATTGGTCTGCCCCATTTTTTGGCAGCTTTATCGGCGGCTTTACCCGCCAGCGAGGATAAAAGTACGGTCTATGAAACAGGGCCTGCACGGGCTATCGAAGTGCCGCCGCCCCCGCCGCCGGTTATTGAAACTCCGCCCCCGCCGGTACGGGCGACCATGACTTATACGCCGCCTTTGGTGGTGCGCGATAAAGATGCTCCGGAAGACATACCGCAAAATGCCCCCGAGCTACTTATAATCTCCGACAAGGAAGTAGGGAAAACCAATCAGGAGGGCGATTCGGATGCGCCGCCCACCGATGTGGATGTACCAGATTTGAAGACCGTATATGTAGAGGATCAGCCAAAAGTCGAAGATAAAATCTATGACAACTTCACGGTGCAAAAGCCGCCCACTTTTCCGGGCGGCGAAAAGGAACTTCTGAAATTTTTGGCGGAAAATATCCAGTACCCGGCCCTGGCCCGCGAGAACAACATCCAAGGCAACGTTGCCCTGACCTTTGTGGTCAATAAAGATGGCCAGGTGAGCGACATCACCGTTTTGCGCGACATCGGCGGCGGCTGTGGCAAGGAAGCCCTGCGGGTGATGAATTCCATGCCGCGCTGGAGCCCCGGTGAAGCCAATGGCCATCCGGTGAAAGTACGGTTTACCTTGCCGGTGCGGTTCCGGCTGGAATAGCGACTACTAAATCCCAGCATAACCGGCAAAGCGGTATTGACCTCATGGGTCAGTACCGCTTTTTTTATTAATCCTCTTTTATAAAAAATACATTTTACTTGTAATCCTTTCTTTTTCAATAGTCCGGCCAGAATTTAAAAAAAAATGGCCTACAAGCCTAGAAAAATGTTTTTCTATGTGATTAAAATCAGCAATATCTTAACGCGCAGAATTGGCCTGTTTAACTTGTGTTGGTAATATAGCACACTAAATCCATCGCCCGAAGTATGAAAAACCCCTACGCCCGCCTGATTGGTCTCATCGCCTGCGCCTTGCTTTTTGCCCTGAATCTAACTGCGCGAAACATCACCCTGACTGCCCAGGTGACCAACGTACATTGCAATGGAGACTGCACCGGGGCAATTCACCTGGTGGTGACGTGTGGTATAAGCCCCTACAACTATGACTGGAATAATGATGGCTCGGAAACTCCTGATAACGACTCACGAGATATTAACGGATTATGCGTTGGCCTATACTGCGTTACTGTCACTGATGCCACGGGCAGCACTTTCTCCACTTAATGCAGCGGGTTGCGATTTCATCCTGACGGTGACGGTAAATGCGTTACCCGTTTCGTCTTCTACCTTTCAGGCCACCACTTGCGCCGGTACGATGTTCCAATATGCGGGGACTGCTTTGGCCGTTGGCCAAACCCAAAATTTTGTCTTCCAAAATGCCCTCGGCTGCGATTCCGTAGTGACCGTGACAGTGAGCGCATTGCCGGTTTGGATTTCCACTTTAAACGTCAGTGCCTGTCCGGGCAGCACTTTTCAATACGCGGGCACCAATGTAGCCGTTGGCCAAACCCAAAGTTTCGTGCTGCAAAGTAGCCTCGGCTGCGATTCTACGGTGACGATTGCGGTTACTGCCTGGCCGGAACTGGATTTTACCGTAAAAACGGAAATTTCCTGCCCGAATATTCCAACGGGTACGCTGGCAGTGGCGGTGACGGGAAACACAGGTTTATCCAACAGTTTTTCTTTAAATAACGTTGATTTTCAAACTGATACGCTTTTTAATGACCTTCCAACGGGCAATTATACCGTGTTCGTGCAAGACGAAAATGGTTGTATTTTTGAAAAAACGGCCAGCATTGGCAGTTTGCCGCGCCTGGAAGTAACATTGCCACAGGCTTTCCTGCTGCCCTGCGACAGCGCGGCTATTACGCTTGCGCCAGCCGTCAATGGCGACACAATGGGGCTGCATTTTACCTGGTGGAACGGAGCGCATACTCCCACCGTCGCTGCGAGCGAAGGCGGGCCAATCTGGGTAGAGGCGACCAATCACTGCGAAACGGTGCGGCGCGAAGCAGTGGTGACTTGGGCTGATGTAGAGAGCAGTAAGGATTTTGTCTATGTGCCCAATGTGTTTTCGCCGGATGCCAAAGCGGAGGAAAACCGCACATTTCGCTCCTTTTTTGCCCAAAATATTCAGTTGCTGGCGTATCATCTGGAAGTCTATAATCGCTGGGGCAATTTCCTGTTTACCTCCGAAGTGCCCGAGGACGGTTGGGCGGGATTGTTTCGCCAAAAAAACCCTGGAGCCGGGCGTGTATGTCTGGCAGCTGCGGGCGCAAATCGGTTTTTGCGGACGGGTGCTGGCAATAGAGCGGAAGGGAGACGTGACGGTGGTGCGATAGAAATAATTTTATTTTCAATAAATACTGAAAATTCAATAAAAATGATTTTACTTTGTGGGCATAAAACCGTTGAATTATGCAAACCATTGAAAGTAAGGTCATTATCTACGACGACGTGTGTCCCATGTGCCAGGCCTACACGGCTGGCTTCGTCCGTTTGGGCTGGTTGAAGCACCGTACTGGCTTCGCCGATGCGGCTCCTGCCCTGCTGCAAGGCATTGATCTGGACCGCGCCCGCCACGAAATTCCGCTGCACGATACCGAAACCGGCGAGACGCTCTATGGGCTGGAAGCACTGTTTTTTCTGCTGGGCCGCCGTTTTCCGTGGTTGCAACCGCTGTTTCAATGGCGCATTTTTCGCGCACCCCTGTATATCCTCTACCAAATCATCACTTTTAATCGCCGCATTATTGTCGGCAGTGCCGCGCCTGCCTTCGGTTTCGATTGTGCGCCCGATGTGAATCGCTTTTATCGCTGGGTATATATTGGAGTGGCTCTGATCTGGACGGCTTTTTTGATTAATCCGCTGCTGTCTGATGCGCCGGTTCTGTGGCCCGCCATGTTACTGCTGCATGCGGCTGCTTTGCTGCTTGGGCTGTATTTACCGAAACGCCTGGATTTGGCAGGACACGGTGCTACCATGCTGCTTATCAACGCTTTGCTACTGCGTTTACTACCGGGGGGCGTGGTTTTCCAGGTCGGTATTTTTGCCTTAATGTTGTGGATTTGGCGGAAACGGCTGGCACTGGTGGCTTGATTAATAGTGAAGTGGTGACTTCAAGTCACCGCCTCACTAGGTTAATCAATTCTCCGGCAAAGGATTACTCTGAATCGTATTCACTGGCACGCCCGGCAGATTGAACGGTAAATGAATGCCAATGAAATAATTGGGTCGGTCGAGACCGAAATTCCAGTCCCAACCAAAACTCAGAATATCGCGGAAAATGGTGCCGGTAATGCCCGCCGAAAACTCCGGGCTGCCATCCAGATCAAAATCCGGCGCGGCGGTGTTCAGGCCAATACCGAGATCGAGAAAGTTGTTGTAAAAATGCGATTTGCGGCTCCCGAACTTTAACAACAACGCCGCCGAGGGCGCAAAACGAAACTGCGGGGTGCCAGGCGGCGCATCCAGGGTGTAGGGATTGGCCATAATGAGGCCGACTTTGGTGATGGAATGTGCGCCGACCAGCATCATTTTCAGCCGATGTACTTCGATGGTATGCCCCGTGGAGCGTTGGTCGGTGGAGTCCTCGGGCAGGCGGAAGACGGCTTTGATGAGGATTTCGTCGCCGGGTTTGCGCTGGCCGGTGTATTCCAGATCAATGGTGCCTACCGGCGGAATGCTGCCTAAATCGAAGGCTTTGATCTCCTCGGCCAGGTCTTCGCAGGACAGACTGACCTTGCGCAAATAATCGTAGGGGAATTTTTCTACCAAAAACTGAATACGCTGCAAGTCGCGCAGGGTGCGTTTCAGGCAGGAATTTACTTCCAGCAAGTGCGGATTGGCTTTCAAAACCGTGGAATCACCCACGGCAGCCGTGAAACGCCGGGAAATGGTGTCCAATTTAATGAACATGGTATTCAGCCGGTTTTTCCAATCGGGCGATTCGGTGGGCGGCCAGTTGCGCAGTTCCTGGCGCAGACTGGTAAAAAGCGGGACGATCTGCTCGGTTTGCCCGTCCTTGAATTTCTGCATACTGGCCTTCAGATCGCCGGACAGCGACTGAATGGCGGTTTCCAGTTCCGGGCGAATGCGTTGCACACAGTCAATAGACGGAAAAGACTCCAGCAGTTTTTCCTTGTAGGCGTTTAGCGTTCGCCGGGAACTTTCATTCAGCCCCTGGGCCAGTTGCCGGCAATTTTCCAGTTGATCGCGGTCATTTCTGGATAGCGTGGTCACCCAACGATTGACCGGGAAATATTCGCCGTTTGCAAATTCATCAAAGTTTTCAATGTGAATGCGACTGCCGCCACTCGCGTCGCGCCGAAAAGCCACCACGCTGAATTGAATCTGGCTGTTCTGTTTTACTTTTTGCAACTCGCCCGATATTTCATTCAGTTGCGCATTGAACCTTTGCAGACTGTAGATGAAGCGGTCGGGTGGATTGGGATCATCAATAAAACGGTCGAAATATTCCTCGGTGTATCGGTTGAAATCGGTGGATAATGCCGGGTCGGCGACTATTTTTTGCAGAAAAGTTTCCACCTGATCCAGCAGGTCGCGCTGGACGTTCAGACCTTCCGTCCACTGTTTGGTCAATTCCACAATCCGTTGCTGATTACTCAGCGCATCGTTGATCCTTACTACTTTGTCTTGCAGCAATTTACTAACAAAAAGTTGTGGATAACGCGCCTGTCCCACCGCCTGAATGGCGGCCAGATCGGGTCGTATTTCCAACTGACTATTGATGTCCACGATGGGTCGCCCGCCCGGCGGAATCTCGATGGTGTCGCGTTTGGCACCGGGCAATTCGCGCAGGTGCAAAATGGTGGACTGGGCCGACGTGGTTTGCGCCAGAAGAAACAGGAGCAGCAGCAAACCGAGTTTGGCAGCCTGGATGATTTTCAGGCTCACCGTCGCAAAAGTCAGGGGTTCCGTTTTTGACAAAAAGGAGGCGGGTTTTCCTTTCGGCGACATAAAAATGCAGCGCACCTGCTCGTATTCGTGCGGAAGGGCCGCGCCCAGCCAGGTGGAAATGGGCAGCCGAAGCAGCGTATGACTTTTCACCCACAACCCACGTCCGGGCGTAATACCTGCGCCGGGAATGGTCAGACATTTATCCACGATGGTCGCGCCCGCACTGGCATCGTCGCCGAGCAGAATGGTGCGCACAAACTGGTTTTCGGCCAAAAAAGTCTGCAACATCGTCTCCGCTTCGTCCGGGTTGGCGGTGGATTCCAGCACGGTCGTTCGGCGGAAACCCGTGGAAGGCGGCAGTTCTTGCAGTACATCATCTATTTCGCGGTCGGTTTGCAGGGCATTTTCATAAAATGCGGCGACACTGCGCAGGTGTTCCAGCATTTTACGGATCAGGTTGTCGCCCTCCCGAAACGAAAGATCAATCGGACGGTGGGCCGGGAACGTGTGTTCGAGCACGTCGCAAGCCCGGTTGTAAATGGTCCGGCTCAGCGTATCGCCCATTGCCTTGCTTTCCAGATGCTGATAGATTTCCCACAGAAAAGTCTGGCGGATGCAGTACTGCTCTTTGGCCTGATAAGCAGTATCGCTCGTCAGGGTCAGGCCACCCTGCTCCCATTCCCGCAGACTGGCGGCCAGGGCCTCTTCCGGGCTGGGCGGCGGACAGTGCAGGCGGGCCAGGCAGGTTTCAAAATGCGCGAGCCAGGGCGCATCAGCAGGTAAGCCTTTGAAGGCGGGATGTGGTTCGGAAAACATAGCAGACATGGTGTAAGCCTTTGGGCTGTATAAAATGCTGCCGCAAGTTTCGCCTTTTTTTTGCTTATCTGTGCTACGCTGTGTAAATCGGGCATGTCGCCAGGAGTAGAAAAACAACCGTCATCACTAAATAATTACGGATCGTATTACCGTTTATGTTGCATGGTGGATGGGAATCTTCCGTTAAAACACTATACACATCAGCCGATCAATACACATTAAGTTTTCCCCAATAAAGGTGGGCTACTCCGAACATTCGGAATAGCCCACCTGCGTACTTTTTTACCAAAACGGCGGCCTCTACTTCAGCATCTTGCCCTGCTGATTGCTGTAATCCATCTGATTCAACGCCATCAATTCCTTCAGCGTTTTTTGCATCCCATCCACGGAGCCGTCGAGGAAAATGATGTTGCCTTTACCGTGTTCCGTGAAGTTTTTGATCGCTTCCGTCCACATGGAAAACAGGATGACCGAGGTATCCAGATTGGCATTTTGCATTTCCTTGGCGGCCTGACTCATACCTTTGGCCACCTCTTCGCGGAAAAGAGCGACGGCCTGGCCGCGCATCCGGGCCGCTTCGCGCTCGGCTTCGGCGGCGATTTTGATGGCATTCCCTTCGGCTTCGGCACCTTTGGTTTTGGTGATGAGCAGGGCCTGGCCTTCGTTTTCGGCGGCGGCTTTCAGGTTGTTGGCAGCCACGATCTTCGACATCGAACGCATCACTTCTTCATCAAAAGTAATGTCGTTTATTTGCAGATCGAGCAGGTGAAAACCCCATTCTTCGAGCATGTGATCCACGTTGCCTTTCACGGCTTCGGTGATCTCGCGACGCAGGCTGAGGATTTCCTGTTGCTTTTTGGAAGCCACATACGCCCGGATACTGCCTTCCACCGTGCGGGTGAGCGTAGCCATAAAATCGCGGTCGCTGACGAATTTGAAAGCCACTTTTTTCACCGTTTCTTCGGCATTATCCATCACCGAGAAGAGTAGGAGGGAAGTAAAGTGTACATTCGCCTGATCAATCGTGACGGCCTGAAAGTTGAGTTCCACGGCCCGGTTTTGTACGGAAATACGCTTGAACACCTGTTCGATAAACGGGATACGAAAACTGAGACCCGGATAAAGCGTTCGGCTGTATTTTCCAAAAATGGTGGTTATGGCCACCGTACCTTGCTGCACCGTCACGAGGCTGAGCACCACGAAGACGATGATAATGGGTAAAAGGATGTACATGATTTGATTTGCTTGTGATTGTTAAACACCGTTTTTTCCGCCATGAAAGTAAGTAAGTTTTCGCCCTGCGCTTTTATTTTTCCAATTCTGATTTTGCTGGCCTTCTCTGGCCACGCCCAAACGCTGCGCGGCACCGTTCGCAACATTGATAATGGACTGCCAGTAGTCGGCGCATTGGTGACGGTGCAAGGCCAGCGTAGCGAGGATGTACCCGCCGAAATACGCACGGACAGTGCCGGGCGGTACCTTTTTGGCCCGCTACGGCCGGGTTATTATACGTTCCGCGTTGGAGCGCAAAGTTTTGACAACCAAATCCTGGCCGAAATAAATGTCGCCGCCGGCAAAGAACGGCTGCTCGATATTGGTCTGCATCCTTCGGCATCGCAATTGCCGGAAGTCACCATCGCCGCCGACCAGCCGGGTCGCCGGATGACCCAGCCGCTGAGCGAAATACCGCTCACCCGCGACCAGACGCTGCGCTTTCCGGCCACGTTTTTCGATCCGGCCCGCCTGGCGATGGCCTATCCCGGCGTGAGCCAGACCGACGATGGTACCAATCCGATGAGCATTCGCGGCAACAGTCCGGCTTCGGTGCGCTGGCACCTGGAAGGCGTGGATGTAGTAAATCCCAACCACCTGCCCAATGGCGGCACGTTCAGCGATTTGCCCGCCGGAGCCAGTGGCGGGGTGCTGATGTTTTCGGCGCAATTGCTCGACAATTCCTCGCTGCTGACCGGCAATTATCCGACTTCCATCGGTGATGCGCAGGGCGGGGTGATGGATATTTATCTGCGGCCCGGCAACAACCGGCAACATGAATTCACCGTGCAGGCGGGCCTCATCGGGCTGGATTTGGCTGCCGAAGGGCCGTTGGCCAAAAAAGAAAATGCGCCGTCGTATTTGGTTAATTACCGCTACTCCACCGTCGGTTTGTTGAGTCAAATGGGGGTTTCCTTTGGCGATGAAGAAATCAATTTTCAGGATTTTTCTTTCAATCTGAATTTTCCCGGCAAAAAAGGCGGCGGCTGGTCGGTTTTCGGCATGGGCGGACTGAGTGAAAACCAGTTTGTCCATAAAGACAGTGCCGATCTGGAAGTTGGGAAAGACCGTTACGACATTAGTTTTACATCAAAAACCGGCGTAGTCGGCACCCGTGGACTGATTCGGTTGGGCGCAAAAACCTGGCTAAAACCAAGTTTCGCCCTTTCCGCGCAGAGCAATGAGCGGATCGCGCAGGAAGCGGCACCCCGACCCGGCTCGCTGATTCGGGAAGAAAATACTTCCTCGGAAGCACGGGCAGCGGGCGCACTTTCCATCGAACATGCTTTTACCAATCACCTGCGTTTGCAGGGCGGTATCAATATTTCCAATATTAATTATAGATACAATGCGTCGGCTTTCATTGGCGACGTGCCCGGGAACTTTCTGGAATCGCCGATTACCACCCAGTCAGGTTGGGGCTGGGTGCAACTGGACTGGAAAAGCCGCTCCGAAAAAACCAATATACAAATTGGAGCCAATCATTCCTATTTGGGCATTCGAAAGTCGGCCTCGCTGCAACCCCGCCTGACCCTCACCCAGCGCATCAATCAGCGTCAGCGCATCAGCCTGGCGTATGGCCTGTACAGTCAAATGCAGCCGCTCTGGGCTTATGCGATTGATGTGAATGGCTCCGCTCCCGGCAATCCAAATCTCGACTTGAAACCGACCGAAGCCCAGCATGTTGGCCTGCAATATACCTGGAACAATGGCCGTAACTGGGTGGTCAAGGCCGGATTATACTACCAGGATTTGTCTAATGTGCCGGTCTCGGCGGATGGGCGCACCACTTTTTCGCTGCTCAATTATAACGACCCGACCCGGCTGGAAGCCCTCGCCAATACGGGTGCTGGCAAGAATAAAGGGGTGGAAATAAATGTCGAACGCTACCTGCGCCAAGGCTGGTTTTTACTGACCAACGTCTCCTTGTTTGATTCTCAATACCGGGGCAGCGACGGCGTCTGGCGCAGTACGCGCTGGGACCTCGGGCACCTCGCCAACCTGACGCTGGGCAAAGAATGGGCGCGGGACAAAGGCACCGAAAAGGTGCGGGCTTTTGGCCTGAATGGTCGCGCTGTCTGGAGCGGCGGTTATCGTGCCATGCCAGTGGATTTGATCCGTTCTTCTTCCAATGTGCTCAGCAAGACCATCTTCGATGAGAGCAATGGTTTCTCCGAACAGTTCCCGGATTACTTCCGTATTGACCTGCGTATCTACTGGAAACGCAGCCTCGGCAACCGGCGCAACAGTACTTTTGCGATGGATTTGCAAAATGTGACGATGCAGAAAAATCTGGCCTACTATTTCTATGACTCTTACACCCAGAAAATAGAGGCGAAGTACCAACTGGAATTAATCCCGAATATCAGTTGGCGGCTGGAATTTTAAATGATGGCATTGGCGGGAGTACGGGTACGCCACAGCAGCCAGCCACAGCCAGCAGCGGCGACCAGCAGACCCAGGAATTCACGTGTCAATTCTACCCAGGGCGTCTCGGCCTTCATCGTGTCCACGATGGAGGGCTCGCCCATGCGCAGCCAATGGATAAAATCCGGTACTAAGGTGGCCGCCCATACCACTGCTACTATGAGCCAGAGCCAGACTGCATAGCGGTTGATGCGGCCCCGAGCGGCCAGCGCAAATTGCACAGCCACCCCACCGTAGAGCAGCATCCATTGGATCGGGTCGGGATCGTTGTATTGCACGGCGGCAAAAAGCAGGAAAAGGATGGCGAGCACCCAGTAGAGAACTTTCATGTGTTTGTTTTTTTTGGGGTAAAAGGTAAGGGGATTTTAAAAGGGGAGGTAACGCCCAATAAAAATTCTGCATAAGTGACGGAGGGGTGTATTTTTGTCGTTGTCATTTGTACGTAGATAAAACTCATAGGTTTGCGAGGAAACAACTGGCATACCCGGCTAAATAAAAACAAGATGTTGAAAACGCAAAACCAGCAATTAAAGGACTTAATAGCCAAAGGTCATCTTGACCAAGTTCTAAAATATTTGACTGTTTATACCCAATCATTGCCAGATCAGGACGATTACAATAGCATTATCCAATTGTCCGCCCGCTGGAAAACCAACGAACGTGCGCATAGCCTTGGCACTCTTACCAATAGCGATTATAATACGGAACGAAATAGGATCAATCAGGCGGTGCTGGATTTGATGGACGCACTGATTGACCATATTCCCGACCCGGAAATTGAGGATAAAGCTAAAAAAAAACCTTCTGATTTACCATCATCTACCCCCAAAACCGATCTCTGGAAAAAAGTCGGCTATATTGGTTTGATCCTCGGGATTTTGGCCAGCATGGTCAAGATCATTGAGTTTTGTAATAAACCCTCCGCTGCATCCGATGAAGCAATGCAACTCACGGTGTATGTGCAGGGTACCAATGGCCAACCCATCGCCGAACTCCAGAACAACGGCAAAATCATCGTGGACTTTGGCAACGACCGCCGCGCACCGCTCATCGGCGAAAACGGACGCACCAATCTGGGTGAAATCCCCGAAAAGTTCCGGGGTAAACCAATTCCCATTATCCTGCAAGCGGAAGGTTACGAACCCGTTGATTCGGCCAACAAGTACACCATGAATGGTCAGCCTATTTATTATTTAGTCCGGCCCGATAACAGCCTGGGCACCATTCAGGGCATCGTTAAGGACCGCTCCGGGGAAAAGTTCATCGAAGGCGCGTTAGTGATGATTGACCAGGAAACTACCTTGACGACCGATCAGTTGGGACGCTTTAAAGTGGTGTTACCCGTAGATAAGCAGCGAACGACTTATACGATTACGGTGAAAAAAGAAGGCTATAAAGTGAAGAGTGAATATTTTAAGCCGAAGACCGGGGCGATGGAAATACGGTTGGATAGGTAGATATTCTAAATCAGGATCACTAAAATTTTGTCAAATGAAACTTCTACTTCGTTTTTTCTGCTTCTTTTTTGGGTTGTTGGTTGCTACGCAAGTTTTTGGACAAGCCATCCTTCAGGGCACCGTCTCTTTCCTCAATTCCGGCTCCCGTCCGGCCGTCGGGGTAGATATTAGTGCATTCGGAGCCAGCACGGTACCGACCACCGAATCGGGGATGTTTATCCTAAAATTCCCGGAGAAAAAACCGGGCGATAAGCTCAAGATCATCGTCGGCAGTAAAGACCGCACGGGGGCTGCTCTGGAACTGGTGAATGATAAAGTGCTCTCGCAGGTGCGTGTGCCGTCCAAACCCGACGATGATGTGGTGGAGATCATCGTCTGCAAGGTCGGGCAGCGCAACGAGGCCGCGCTGCGCTATAATGGCATCATTGTCAAGACGGTAAATGATAATTATGAAAAAACACTGCGGGAGATCAACCAGAAACTCGCCGTCCAGGATATAGACGCCGGGACCATCGTGGCCCTGCAAAATGAAAAAGACAAACTCACCACCGAACGTGATTCCGCCTTGGCGAAAGCCGAAGAGCAGGCCCTGTTTATTGCCAGTATCAACCTGGACAAAGCGAATAGATTAGTGACCGAAGCCGTGACCAAAGTGGATAGTTTACAGGATATTGCCGGGGCCATCGTCATTTTGGACAATGAAATGCTGTATCAGGCGTATTTGGAAGCCAGTGAAAAAAAGAAAAAAGCCGAAGCAGAAATTCAGCAGGTGGTATCGGGTTTTGAATTTAAAATTAAATTGCTGCAACCCCTGTATCGTTATAGTGAAATAGCGGGATGTTATGAGAAAATAGCCGGTATTTATGAACAAGAGAATTATGATAAAGAGAAACTGGCGACTAATTTCGCCTGGGCAGCCTATTATTGGGGACTCAGTGAAAATTATCAAAAGCAATTGAATTTCAACCTGAAAGCG
This sequence comes from Saprospirales bacterium, assembly GCA_031425155.1. Taxonomy (GTDB): domain Bacteria; phylum Bacteroidota; class Bacteroidia; order Chitinophagales; family Saprospiraceae; genus M3007. Next base: position 46,462 of record JANPIV010000066.1, read on the forward strand.
TTACCTATTTTTGAAAAAATAACGCCTGTCAATTATTCTCTTTTAGCCACGTCCTATAATAATTTAGCCGTCACCTATGCCAAACTGAATGAGTATCAAAAAGCCCTGGAATTTAATTTAAAATCCTTATCTATCTGGGAAGAAATCCTGCCCGCCGACCATCCTAATTTAGCCATTTGTTATAATAATATTGGGGATGCTTACCGGAATGTCGGCGACTATGAAAAAGGGGTGGAATATGGCCTAAAATCAATTCTTATCGGCGAGACCATCTATCCAAAATCCCGGTATTTGAATCGCTTTTATGCCAACCTGGGTATTACATACCTAAAAGCCCATCAATACCCCGAAGCCAAAGCCGTGCTCGAAAAAAGCGAAAACCTGAAAGCGGATGAAAAGGTCTTTCGGTGTTGGGCCATGTACTATTCCCTTCAAAACGATAAACCCCGCGCCATAGAAAATCTCCAAAAAGCCATCTCCCTCGGCTACAGGAACCTGAAATGGATCACCACCGACGACAGCCTCGAAAATATCCGGGGCGAACAAGCCTACAAAGATTTAGTCGAACAATTGCAGAAACAATAACTATCCATAGCCCTCTTCTCAAAAAAACCACGCACAACCCACAAAAATTTCGGATTTTACACCCTACAAAAATTCGAAGAAGCACACCCATGTACGGCAAAAAGAAGCGAAGCAGTTACGGAGGCTGGTATGACCGACCCCAAAAACCAACCATAGAACCGGGCAGCGGCATCCGGGGCAGTAAGAATTACGGGAGCACCTGGTGGGGCCAGCAATGGCTGAATGCCTTCACCCAAATCAGCGACGCTAACCGCCTGCCGCGTGGGCGCACGTACGCCAACAATGGCTCGGTACGCTCTATTCGCCTGGATAACAACAATGTAGAAGCGACTGTACAAGGCAGTCATTTGTATAAAGTACATATCCGCATTCCGGTTTTTTCGGAAAAAGAGCAGGAAAAAATCACCGCCCTCATCGCCGAAAACCCCGCCATACTATCCAGACTGCTCAATCGCGAACTGCCCATCGAACTTAATGCCGCCTGCCAACAGGAAGGCATCCAACTTTTCCCGCAGCGGTGGCACGATTTCAAGGCGACCTGCTCCTGCCCCGATTCCGCGGCCCCCTGCAAACACCTGGCGGCGATCATTTACCTGCTGGCCAACGAAATTGACAAAAATCCCTTCGTCGTCTTCGATCTGCACCGCTTCGATCTGCTGGGCATGCTGGAACAGGAAGGTTTTGCCGCCGACCAAACCCGACAATTAGCCATTCCCGCCCTGTCCGATCTGTGGCGACCATTGGAGAAAAAAAAGGCGAAAGATCCGCTGACTACGGATGAAAATGCTGCTAAAGCACCCCTCGATTTTTCGCTGCTGCCCGATTGTCGCGACAATCTGCTGGCCATCCTGAGCGAAAAACCGGTGTTTTATCCTGCCAGCGATTTCAAACTTATCCTGAAAAAAATCTGGACCAACGTCGCCAAAGCCGCCCAGAAAGAACTCAATGCTACTACCACTGCCCAAGCGACGGATAGCGACTACGACCGCGCCGAAAGGGTGGAAATGTACCTTTACGAAGATGGCGTGCCGGTGGAATTCAAAGTGCTGGATGCCGCCGATGAGGGCATACTCGAGACCGATAATGTCGCCGATTTGATCGAATGGCTGGCGGGTTTGCCCGCAGGCCGACTCGAACATTTTTCTGCCGAACTGCGGGGCCTGTGGCTGGCGGGACGTTTTGCCGAAGCCTGTGCGCGACATGGCGCTTTGGTGCCGCAACTGCTCTCTACGTCTGATAGTCAATACATTGTGCGGTGGTTGCCCGCGATGAACCAGGAGACGGTACGGACGATCATGCAACAAATCGCCACCGACTTACCGCCGGGTTTGCTGCATTACATTTCGGACGACGATGTGTTTGCGCCCGTTGAACGCGACTATGTGCAGGCCGTGATTTCGGTTTTTCTTAGCCATTATGTCCACACCGCGCATGGGCTGGATACTGCCCAAATGAAGGAACCGGTCATCGCTCTCTTTGTCGGTGATGAACCGCAAACCTTCGAGCGTTTCGAGACCCGCGAGTACCCGGCGGCTATCGGACTGTGGCTCAACCGTTTTTTTCTCGGCGAAAAAGACCTGGTGCCCGTGCTCGTCGTCAGCGAACTCGAAGATAGTACGGAGGCTTTCGAGGTCAGCATGTCCATCGAGAATCGCCGCAATGTGTTGCAACCGCCGCTGCCCTTGCGCGATGTATTCGAGTCGCCCGCTTTTGCTGCCAACCGGCTCGAATTGCTGCGCGACCTGAGTACGCTGGCCGACTTTTTCCCCGATCTGCGCGGGCTGCTCACCGACAAGGGCCAGAAGCCGCTCCACTACGCCGCCCGCGATTTTGCGCAGGTTTTATTGGAAAAACTGCCCATTATCGCCTTGTTTGGACTACGGGTGTTGCTGCCCAAATCGCTGTCCAAAATTCTGCGCCCCCAACTCAGTCTGCGACTCGCTGAAAATCCGGGCCGAGTGTTCAGCAATTCCATGCTCAGTTTGCAGGAAATGTTGAAATACCAGTGGCAAGTGGCCATTGGCGATCAGGATTTGACCCCCGACGAGTTTTTGCAGTTGCTGAAAAGCACCACCGGATTGGTCAAAATACGTGGCGAATACGTGTATTTCGACGAAAAAGAAATGAAATCCCTGGCGGAAAAACTCGCCAAACCACCCGCGCTCAACGGCCCGGAACTGCTGCAAATCGCTTTCGCCGAGGAATACAACGGCATGCATATCTCGCTTTCGCCCGCTGTGCGCCAACTGATGGACGAATTAATCAGCACGGAATTGATGCCATTACCCACGGGTTTGCAGGCTACGCTGCGTCCGTATCAGCATCGCGGTTACTCGTGGCTGGCCAAAAACGCCCGCATCGGTTTCGGAAGCATCCTGGCCGACGATATGGGTCTCGGCAAAACCCTGCAAGTCATCACTACCCTGCTGCACCTTAAACAAAGCGGTGCTTTGTCCGCTGGTCAACAGGCCCTGGTGGTGGCACCCACCACGCTGCTCACCAACTGGGAACGTGAGGTCGCCCGTTTTGCGCCCGATCTGACGACCTTTATTTATCACGGCGGCGCACGCAATCTGGCGGCTTCCCAAGCAGCCGATATCGTGCTTACTTCCTACGGCGTGGTGCGTAGCGATACCGCGAAACTGGAAAAAACCACCTGGTTGGCCCTTATTATTGATGAGGCCCAAAACATCAAAAACGCCGGGACGGAGCAGTCGAAATCCCTCAAAAAAATTCCCGCTTCTATTCGTATCGCCATGAGCGGCACACCCGTGGAAAACCGCCTGAGCGAATACTGGAGCGTGTTCGATTTTTCCAATAAAGGTTATCTCGGTGGCCCGGATGTGTTCAAGACCCGCTACGCCATTCCCATCGAAGGGGAGCGTGATGCACTTGCTTTGCGCCGTTTCCGCAAGGTGACTGCGCCCTTCGTGCTGCGTCGTTTGAAAACCGACAAAAGTATCATTAGCGACCTGCCCGATAAGGTGGAGCAAGACCAGTTTTGTACGTTGGCCCCTGCGCAAGCCGCACTTTACCAGAGCGTAGTGGACCGTTCGCTGGCCGAAATTGCCAAAAATGAAGGCATTGCCCGGCGCGGAATGATCCTGCAATTAATTACCGGGCTGAAACAAATTTGCAACCACCCGGCGCAGTTCCTGAAAAAAGGTTCGCCCGATCCTGATCTGTCTGGCAAATGTCCGCTGCTGCTCGATTTGGTGGGTCAAGCCCTCGAAAATGACGAGAAGGTGCTGATTTTCACGCAATTCCGGGAAATGGGCGACCTGCTGGCTCCCATGATTGAAGAGCGATTTGGCGTAACCGCGCCTTTCCTGCATGGCGGCGTGAGTCGCAAAGGCCGCGACGAGATGGTGGAGGATTTTCAGCAAAAACGGAGCAGTCGCGTGTTGATTCTTTCCTTAAAAGCCGGTGGCACAGGCCTCAACCTGACCGCCGCTTCGCAGGTCATCCATTTCGATCTGTGGTGGAATCCTGCCGTGGAAGCCCAGGCGACTGATCGCGCTTTCCGCATCGGGCAAAAGCGTAATGTGCAAGTGCATCGCTTCATCACTTCGGCCTCTTTCGAGGAGCGCATCAACGCCATGATCCAGTCCAAAAAGGAACTGGCCGATCTGACGGTAGCGGCTGGGGAAACCTGGATTGGCGAGTTGTCGGATAAGGATTTGCAGGGATTGTTTGAACTGGGGTAACATTTGTTTAAAATACGCCAACTTTTAGCATATAATCTACTGCAAATTAAGTATAGATAAATAGATTTAGTCGAATTTTTGAATAAAAACCAAACATTACACTCTCTATTTCGGTCAAAAACCTGTACATTTCGGCGCATTTATCTCGGAACCAAATGAACATGCGCCATGCCCAGTCCTCCGCCCGGATTAGGCTTACATCTGCGGAATTTCTGTCGAGGCAGTTTTTCTGTGGTGGAACGCCTCCAATCAACCCTTACCGCTCAAGGCATCACGTGTTGCGATTATGAACACGATGAAGAGCGAAACAAAAACGTGCTGCTGCTTTTCAATTTACTGAATTTAACGGAAGACCTATGCGCGGTCGTGCTCGAGCACACCCGGCAGGCAGATTTTGTCCTTTTGGTCAATATGGGCGAGTTGCCTGCTCCGCCGCGCCTGATCTGGGAACTGCTCGAAAAGGGCGCAGCCGACGTGCTGCACCTGGCTGCGCAACCGAAGGCGCCCGACATCATCCGCTCCCGCCTGGAGCGAAAAGTAAAAATCGAGCAGTTGCTGGATACACCGACCGTCCGCGATCAGCTCGTGGGCGCCAGCCCGCAATGGATGGCCGCGCTCCGCCAAATTGTCGAAATCGCCCACTTTACCCAGGATTCGGTGCTCATTTTGGGCGAAAGTGGTACTGGTAAAGAGCTGGCTGCCCGATTAGTGCATAATCTGGACACGCGGCCTCTGAAAAAAGATATGGTGCTCCTCGATTGCAGCACGATTGTATCCGACCTGTCGGGCAGCGAATTTTTTGGTCACGAAAAGGGGGCTTTTACCAACGCCATCGCGCTGCGGGAGGGTGCTTTTTGCCTGGCGGATCGCGGGACGCTGTTCCTGGATGAGATCGGCGAATTGCCGCTGGGATTGCAGTCCGAACTGCTGCGGGTCATTCAGGAAGGCACTTACAAGCGAGTGGGCAGCAACCATTGGAAGCAAACCAATTTTCGGCTGGTATGCGCCACCAATCGGAATTTGTTGCGCGAAGTACAGCAGCATCAGTTCCGGGAAGACCTGTATTACCGCATTTCCACGTGGGTGGTGACGCTGCCCAGCCTGCGCGACCGCCGCGAGGATATTCCCGCGCTGGCGCAATTTTTTCTGGAAAAATCCCTCGCCAAAAGCAATGTACCCGCATTGGACGCTTTTTTGATCAATTACCTGGTGGCGCGCGACTATCCGGGTAATGTGCGCGAATTACAGCAGCTGATTACCCGTATTGCTCACCGCTACGTCGGGAAGGGGCCACTAACGATCAGTGATTTGCCCGCTATGGACCGCCCGAATGTCCAGGAAATAGACGCTGTATTTGATGAGCAGGGTTTTGTGAACGCCCTGCGCCGGGCCGTGAACAATGGCTGGAATTTGAAAGATATTGTCAGTCATGTATCTGACCGCGTCAAGGATATTGCCATTATTTCTACCAATGATGATCTGCAGGCGGCGGCACATTTGTTGAGTGTCAGCGACCGCACGATGCAGATTCATAAGGCGGCGCGTAGATCAGGTCCCGACGTCAGTGCCCCGTCGGCAGCCATGGGTCCCTGATTTCCCACTCCATTTTAGAGGCGTTTTTTTCAGGTAAACGAATATCTGGGGATGGTACTGGCAGCAGATTGGGCGCGCGGCGTACCGGACGCGTGAGGCGCAAGAAATTGCCGCCCAGCACCTGCGCCTGCTCGCGGGGCGTGAATTTCAGGGCATAAATTTTTTCTAATTCCACTGCCGGATGCAGCCAGGGGCCGTCGGTGCCAAAAAGTATTTTCGACGCGCCCGCCCGTCTGGCCGCCATCTCCAGCAGATCGAAACGCCGTACGCCGGAAGTGTCGGTATAAATATTCGGGTGGCGTTCCAACATGGGAATAAACGCCAGTTGGGCGCGCCAGTCGTCGGCAAAACTGCCCAGATGCGGAATGATAAAATTCACGTCGGGATATTGAGTGGCCAGCAATTCCACGGCTGATACTTCACCGACTACGTCGTATAGCACCGGCAAACGCCAGAAACGTGCCGCTTCGCAAATCTCCCGCGAAATGCGCGCATCGAGCCGGTGGACTTTAAGGCCGCAAAACCCCAGCGACGTCACGGCTTCGCGCACCATCCTGGCCACCCGTCCCCGGTCGGCCACGGCGTGGATGAAGGCAAATCCATAGAATTGTTCCGGTCGGGCCTGCACAATACGCGCCACGTAGCGATTGGCCCGGGCATAGTCGGAGTGGAAAGCCGCAAAGAGGTTGGTACGGTCAATCCCTGCCTCCGCCGACCAGCGCAGAAAATTTTGCAGCGGTGCATCCGTATCCCAGGGACCCGTCAATCCGTCTCCTTTTCCGGCATGGCAGTGGCAGTCGATGATCATAAAGAAATAATTGAGGATTTGAGGATTCGAGGATTCGATTAAATAACTTACTATTAATTACTTAAATCATAAAATTATTTATAATGTGAAGCATAGATCAAATAAACAGGTTTTAACTTTGATTAGGAACGTGCAAAGAATAAGTTAGTAATTGTGTCTTCGTGTTGATTTGTCATGTCGCAGAGAAACGGAGACATCCACACAAGCCAGGTTATTAGGAATACCCCTTGAGCAGGAAATGCTGGATTACCTGGCTTGTGTGGATGTCTGCACTCCGTTGCGACATGACAAACAAGACGGCAGGAAAATTCACAAATTATTTCTTACACATTCCTTAATTCCTCCAAATGAAAATCCAGATTTGAGTGGTGGCATGGGTTCGGCAAAATTTTTCTTTGAAAAATTTTGCCGAACCCATGCCACCACTAGCAAACGCTCAATGCCTTTTTCCGCAAACAGTTGTCGAATTATGCTTTGCGAGTAGAAATTGTCGCAATAAATTGATTGTCAAAATATTGTGGGGACTTCAAAAACATCTGTTCAACCTATGATTCGCATTAAAAATTAAACTCCATTTCTCCTTTTGGTATGCGGGTAGGGCGAGCACCAAGTTGCTTATTCTGACCGGCGGAACGCATGGTCTCCACATACGCATCGTCAGGCGGTAAGCCAGCGGCACGCAAACCGTAAAACGCCTTTTGGTCTTCTACCCAGGGATTGGGCGTAGGCCGCAGTTTGCCATTGCCGGTAGCCTGCACACTTACTCCGGCCGTCTGCAATCTCTTTTGCGTTTTATCACCAACAGGGCGGTTACCCAGTACCTGATTGAATGCCCGTTGCAAAGCCGATGCTCCCAGATGCTGGTCTTTGGTCAGGGCGACGGTACTCATTTTGTTGTGAAACTCTGGGGGATAAGCCGCTTTTTGATGAATATGGTGGTTTTCCGTGCGTGGCGCAACCTTGCTACGATAGCGTTCAGCGACATAGGAAGTTTCGCTTTGTGCAGTATTCTGCCGACATTTGGTGCAGCCGCAATTGCAAGGAGCAGCACCATTGGTCTCGTACTCCATTTCGGAGAAAATAGAACTAAGTATATTGCCAAACATAATAGGTTTTATTTTGAAAATGAAGGTTTTAGTGGATAATGCCTGCTGGTTTAAAACTCGAATTCAAACTCGGCTTCCACAGGACGTGGTTTTCGCCAGGATGCGGGTATTGGGCTGCCACCCTCTTCTTTGAATGTAGCACCACCGCTTCCCAACCCCAATTGCTGAACGGCCCATTCTCCCACATTGTACCAAATCTCCGGACCTGGATCATTACCACGCAGACCGCTGGATTGGCGATGTGCCAGGATATGGCGTATGCTAGGGACTTTTTCAGTGATCGCGGTGACTAATCTCCGGCCTGCTTCCATTTGTTCCTGAGTCGGGTAAAGGCAGCCCCGCACGACTACATTTCCTGATTTCACGGTGTGGCCGACTTTCTTGTAAATTGGTTTTGACACGCCTTTTACGCACTTGCCGTTTTGTTTTGGGGCACAATCCCACCAGCATTGCTTTCTCTCAATATCCGGGAAATTACCAGCGAATTCAATGCCGACGCTCCGTCCGTTAAAACTATTGGCATGTTGGATCAGGTCTGTTTCTGGATAAAGTTTCAGTATTCTACCATTGGGCATGACTACATAGTGTGCTCCTACGCTGAAATAAGCGGTGGGATCATTGTTTAAATTGCCGGCAGTCTGGTGTAATACAATCGCATTGACTTGCGAAAGTGGCCTGGTTCCCCTCCGGCAGGCAAAACCAGCGTTGCTGCTACATTTCTTTGGATTAGCCTGCTTCGTAAAGTCTTCAATCCCGTATTCAGCATCAATGCCAGCCACATCGGTTTCAAATGACAATTCGGCTTCGTCTTGCCTACATTTGGTGCAGCCGCAATTGCAAGGACGAGTGCCATTGGACTCATACTCCATTTCGGAGAAAATAGAACTAAGTATATTGCCAAACATAATGGATTTTATTTTGAAAATGAAGGATTCAAGTAATAAAAGAGGCTGTCTTATGAGAAACAGCCTCTTTATTCAAATTATCACAGACCAGACTCTCCAAACAAAGCCCCGAGAAATGACTGGCTTTCACGCTGGGGCTGACTCGAACGGGGCGCAGCAACGGAGCGGGAAGTCGGGGCAGTAGCCGGACGGGGTGGAGCGATGGGGCGAGGGCTGGCTGGATTGGGAGCTGCCTGACGTGGCGCAAACCGCCCGTTGGGTTGGCGTGGCAAACCGTTGTTTGGTGCTGCCTGACCTGCCGACGTGAACGATGCCGGACGTGGTTGCATTGGACGGACAGCGGATGGCGGCTGCGGGTAGCGGATGGCCGTTCCCGCAGTGGTTGGAGGCGTACGCAGGCCCGGACGGATGCCGGTGGAGGAAGCACGGCCCGCAGCAGGCGGTTGCGGATAGCGGATGGCCGGGCGAGTGCTGGCAGCCACATTGCCCGTGGCAGGCCGCTGTGGATAACGCACAGCCGGACGGGTGCCCGGTGCGGCAGCGGTTGGAGAGGTGCGCAGTCCTGTACGAATGCCCGTGGAGGAGGCACGGCCCGCAGCGGATGGTTGCGGATAGCGGATGGCCGGACGGACGCCCGCCGCATTTTGCGGAGCGCGTAGATTCGGGCGGCTGGCCGCAGCTGGGCCGGGTTGGGTATAGCGCACATTCAGACGTGTACCGGCAGGCATGGCAGGCCGGACGTTGCGCACCAGATTGCTCACACAGGACTTGCAGGGTTTGCCATCCACCAACACTTGCACCCGGCGAATGCGCTGGCCAAAGGCCGGGGCAACCTGGGCCTGACGCCGCACCCAGGCACCGGCGTAAGTAGGTGATTGTGTAGCAATATGAACCTGGTCACTGCCTTTTTGCGGCAGAAATACTACACCGCGAGCGGGGCTTGGCGGGCCATCGGCGGCCACGGTGGGGGCTTGTACAGGCACATAAGGCATGGCGGTGGCGGTAGTGCCGGTGGGGGCACTTGGTACGGCATCGGCGATGGCCCGGCGATTGGAAAAAATAGGGCGTCGGCTGGGGGCCAGGGTGATGCGGATGATCACCATCGGGGTAGAAATGTTGGCGGTGCGGCGGCCGTTCCCATTTGATTGATTGGCGGAGTATTCGCCTTCCAATTCTTGTACGCCATACGCTTCCTGGAGCATTTCTTGCATTTCGCGCCAGCTGGCTGCTTCTTGTGCGCGGTTAGTATCAGTCATGATCTGAAGTTTTTTTTAAAAGTGGAAAGATGGGGACGGCAACCAGCAAAGCCGCCGTCCCGGAAAGGGGAATTAGTAGCGACCCAGTGCGGCGCGCTGGCGTATTTCGACGGTCTGCTTGACGGAGGAAGATCGTCCGGCAATCAACAGCGAAGGCTGGGTGGCCCGGCTGTCCGAACTGGCCCCGACGGCGGCATCGGCGGACAGGTCCACGCCCGCTACGGTCTGGTAGCCGTGGATGTATTTTTGCGCGAGATTGCGGAAAGCGACGGCCCAGTTGGAGGCTTGGTTAGCACCAACACCTACGTTGTTCCAGTTGCCATACCGAATACCGAGCAGCAATTTTTCCCCGCAGTAAGCCAGGTCGTAATAGTGAATAATACTGGTCGAATCCCAGCCTTGCAGCATTTTCATGGTGTCCACTTTATCCATCCATCTCTCCTGATACGGCATCATGGGGCGACCACCCAGGAATTCGCGCATCTCCTGACGCGCCAGGATGTACTGCTGCACCATCATTTCCTGTCGCACCGTCCAGGTGAGATTCTGGTAGGCATTGTGGTTACCTTCGGCCAGTAACAGGTGGACTTCTTTCAGGCTCGTGTAGATCGGGAAGCCATCAGGCTTGCGGGTGGTGTCGTCTATTTCTTTGTAAAAAATAGCGCACTTGGCCAGCAGGTTGTGAAAGGCTTCCAGGAATTTGGAGCGGGTATCCACGGGGCGCATTTCCGGTACGGCCCGTCCCAGTAGTTTCAGTCCGTATTCGTGATCGTACTCATTGACGCGGCGGGAAAGCGGGACCGTGTGCTGTTCGTCCTGAATGTAACCCCAGAGAATGTGGCTCAAGGCTCGCAACGGACTGGTATCGAAACGGCCCAGCGGTTCTACTTCCCGAATACCTTTGACGTTTTGAAAACGCAAACTGACGGTGTTTATAGTTTGCACTAACATTCCTTGTTCCATCCAGTAACTCCAGAGGAGCTCAATAGCGGGGAAACGGGTTAGACGCTCATAAGTGGGAGTAGCCATGTTGTTAGGAGCCATATTTGCAATGGCTCTGTTTCCGACTCGCAGATTTTGCTGATTAGGTGGGTTTTGCCAGTTTCTGCCGGCTATTTCATTTACAATAACGTTGACATCCTCTATTACTGCTTCATAATAGGGAAGTAATTGTGCGTTACCGAAATAACCTGCAGCATTATCGATATGCAGGGTATTGCGCATATAGATATTGGTCACAAATTTCAGCAGGCTATATTCCTCCACGCCTGAAAAGGGTAAGCGGTCGCGGAGTGTTACCAATGCCTGTCTTACATTATTGTCTATGATGCTCGTCGGATCATTATAAAACAGAATTTGATCCATAACCTCTTTGTAACTATTGAAATTAATATCAGTCGCAAGAATGCTGTCCCATAAGGCTTCATCTGTGGTATCATCTACTGGGGTACTATCCAGGCGGACGATGGTCGGAGCCACATCCTTATTACCAATAGTAATCGGTACATTAGGTGAATTACCTCTAATAGGCAGTATCGCAATTTGTTGAGCAACTTGCGCTGCCTGAACATTAGCAAGAGATTCGCCATTTGGTGTATAATCTTGATTTGCCGTCGTATCATGGAATAAATACACTTGGTAAGTTCCTGCATCCAAGCTGCTAATATCGCTGATAGAAACTACAGTATTGATCCTGCCATTAATGGGCGTCTCTATGAAATCTTCACTAATTACAAACTCATCCAGCGTTGGGTCAAGTATCCCGATAACATAGCGTAAAGGATTGTTGGGTAAACCTGAGTCCGTAATCTGAAACTCCAAATACTGGTCTGACCGGGGTAAATGGGGCACATTCGAGGCTTTTAACTTTGCCATGATTGCATTGATTTTAAGTTAAGAAATAATTTTTTCAATTTCCCGGATCGTGCGTAGTTCCCGTCGGGGGCTACGATCTTCCGAGCGTTGCAAAGCCCAGTTGTTGAGCATTTGTCCCAATAGCCGACTTTCGGCCTGGGGACTGATGAGCGAATCGGCCCGTGCCTGCCCGATCACCGCGAACACCAGCGAAGGAGCCGCCAGATAAATCGAGCCGGATTTTTGCCGCCATTCCCGGTAGAGCCGCCGCAAGTCGGCTGGCTGACGTTGGCCCACCGGAAGCACCTCATGGAGTTGCCATTGCTTCAAAGCCCGGTTCCGATGCTGAATCACTAATTGGACAAAGTGCGGCATGGTGGCTTCCAGCGTCTGAATAATTTGCAACTGCCGGTTGGTCAACCCTTTCAGCGGATACAAGCGTTGCCAGATATCTTCCATCATTACCCACTGCCGATCCGGGAAAAGCATTTTGCCAAAAGCTATACTCAGCCGGACGCGAATCCAGGGGAAGGGGTGTGGATCATCTGTCTGCATACGAAACATAAAGTAGCGCGGCAGACTCACGACACTCATCAGCCCCAGCGTGGCCCCAATGCCCAAATGGCACATTGCCCACACATCGGCGATGATCTCCGATATCCACAGGTCGTACATTTTCCAGCCCGGGCTATTATCCCTGGCCTGCCGCTGACGTAAGGCCGCCCGCAGGCTTTCTACCAGTTCCAGCAAGGCCGCGCCCTGATGGCCCACTTCATGGATAAGCGAAGCGGCAATGCCACTGCCAATCATACGTTCCCGTGGAATCTGAATCACTGCCACCGGATTTTCATCACCTCCCGGCAGGCGGGTACGTGCCCGGCGGATGGCCGCTCCATGCCCGCGATCCAGAAAACACATCAATGGTGGCGGATGGTACAGATTGGCAGACAGGTGCAGGGCATCCGTAGCGAGTACGTCCAGACCGGCCACCCAGGTGCCCGTTTGGTGTTCCGCCCGTTGCGATAGCACATCGGCAAAGATGTCCAACTGATCCAGAATAGCGTTGAAGCGCAACTTGACCAGAGCGTACCCGGCTTGCAGCTGGTCATCGGCTACCCCGCCGCTCCGTACTTGCCGCAGAAAATGGCTGGCCTGATGGCGCAGGCTGCGGCGTCCGGTGGTTAGGTGATCGGTGACGGCCCGCAGGGCTTCATCGGCCACACTGGCGGCGGGAGTCATCGGCATAGTCATCGAAAATGGCTGTTGCTGATCCAGTCGGGTGAGCAGCGATAACACTTCATTTTCAATAAAACTGCGCGACAAAGCCGCCTCCGTGGTGGGTCGCCGGGTGGCGGTCAGTCCGCCCATACGTTGAAGAGCACGATGCTGTTGCCACGACGCATCCAACGTCCGCCGCCGACGGGTGCGCTGTTGTAAGAGTCGTCTGCTCCAAAGTTCTGGTCGTAGCCATAGCCATTACCATTGCCATTTGCCCAGCTGGTGCGGCCAAAGCCACCTCCACCACGCACCTGCCGACTGCGCAGTGGCTTCAGCAATCCCGGTGCAAAACGGCGGGCAGATTGAGTGACGGCCTGACGTACAGCATTGCGTGGTGCTACGCCACGACGCGCTAATCCAGAGGCGCGGCGGGCGGCATTGCCAGCGAAGCGCACATAAGCACGGGAGACTTCAAATTCACGGTCTTCGGCACTCAAGCCTTCGAGTTCGAGGCCAAAGGCTTTGCCAGCCATGCCAGCCAGATTGCTACCGAGTTTGGCACCCAGAGGACCGCCAAACATGCCACCCAATGCACCACCGGCGATAGGCAGGGCCTTGCTGGCTACATTGCGCAGTACACCGCCCAACGCCTTACCTGCCGATGAGCGGGCAAAGTTTTTCGCCGCACCGGCGGCTTTACTGATGAGCTTGCCGAGAAACTGTTCAAGTTCCTGCTCATTGGATACACCGAGCAGTTCGGTAGCCATTTCCATTTCGAGCACTTCATGGAATGGTGCCTCCAACTCGCCTTCCATCTCCCCTTCAAATTCGCCCTCAAACTCGCCTTCGAATTCGCCTTCAAACTCACCCTCAAACTCGCCTTCAAATTCACCCTCGAATTCGCCTTCAAACTCGCCCTCGAATTCGTGGCCCATTTCGTGTTCAAATTCGTGACCCATTTCATGCATTTCGTGCATTTCTGCCGTAGTTCTGCCAATGTTGTGCATAATCAAAAAGTTTTGGTGTGAAAAAATGGAAGTTAAAAACCCGGTATTTTCAATGTTTCCGGTACCCCATTTAGGCAATTGATATGCCAGTGGGCCAAAACGGGGGTTTTGCCGGGTTTTGGCGAATCCTATTTCGGCACCCTGCCAGCAGGTTGTTTTTTGGCGAAATGCACTTCGGCAAAAAATGGCTTTGGGCAAAAAAATCAGGTATAGTCCTGCGACTATACCTGATCCTAGCCCGCCGAAAAGCGGAACCATTGATTTTTGGCACTACCTTCCAAATCCCGCCACCAGTTCCCCTACCCGCCAAACCTCCTCGAAAGAATTGTACAGCGGCACCGGCGCAAACCGGATCACATTTGGCTCGCGCCAATCCGCCATGACGCCATTTTCGGAGAGATAATCAAATAAGGCTTTACCGCGCTCGTCGGTGAGCAGCGAGAGTTGGCAGCCTCGTGCCGTTGGGTCGCCGGGGGTAAGGATGCGGAAGGGATTTTTTCCGGCATTGGCAGTATCCAGCACAAATTGCAGATAACCAGTTAGTTGCTCGCTCTTGGCACGTAGATTATCCATACCTGCCGCATCAAAAATATCGAGACTGGCCTTATGGGCGGCAAAGGCAAAAATCTGGGCATTACTAATCTGCCAGCCCGCTGCGCCGTACATTGGTTTGAATCCTTTGCGCATCTGGAAGCGTTCCCCCTCGTCGTGGCCCCACCAACCGGCAAAACGGGGCAGGTCAGTATGCTCCGCATGACGCTCATGAACGAAAGCCCCGGACGGGCCGCCGGGACCGGAATTCAGGTATTTGTAACTGCACCAGACGGCAAAATCTGCACCCCAATCATGCAATTTCAGCGGCACATTCCCGGCAGCATGGGCCAGATCGAAACCGGCTTTAGCACCCGCCTGATGAGCAGCGGCGGTTATTTTTTCCAGGTTATAAAACTGACCCGTATAATAATTCACGCCGCCAAACAGCACCAGAGCGATGCTATCGCCTTCTTTTTCAATTATTTGTACAATATCTTCCGTGCGCAGCGTGTCCTCGCCGGGTCGGGGGGCAATTTCCACGATCGCCGCTGCCGGGTCGAAACCATGAAACCGCACCTGCGTTTCCAGCGCATATTGGTCGCTGGGAAAGGCCCCGGCCTCCATCACGATCTTGTACCGCTGTGGCGTGGGCTGGTAAAACGACACCATCATCAGGTGGAGGTTTACGGTCAGCGTGTTCATGACCACGACCTCCTGCGGCAATGCGCCCACCAGCCGGGCCGATTGGGGTACCAGAAATTTGTGATAGTGCATCCACGGCAGCTCGCCGCGAAAGTGCCCTTCCACGCCATGTTCGGCCCAGTGGTCCAGTTCGTGCAACAATGCCGGACGGACGGATGTTGGTTGCAGGCCCAGCGAATTGCCACACAAATACAGCACATCGCGGCCCTCATGCTGCGGAAAAATGAATTGCTGGCGGTAAGTACGCAGTGGATCCTGCGCATCCATTTGCTGAGCGAAGTCCAGGGTATTTTTGTAAATCATGGTGGTCGGGCTAAAATTCGAGGGCAAAATTGGTAAATTTGTGGGGAGCACAAACCAACTTAATTTAATTCGACCTATGGGCCATAGTTATCCCTTCATTTTATTGACCGCCGGCGTGTTGATTCTGGGCAGCCTGGCCGCCAGTCGGTTTACGGGCCGGTTTGGGGTACCTTCTTTGTTGGCGATTTTATCGGTCGGGTTGCTCTTTGGAAATGGCGAATATGGCTTTGATTATAACTATCCGGTGCCAACCCTGCATTTCAGCGAAATTGCCCTGTGTATTATCATTTTTGCGGGCGGTTTTGAATCAAACTGGAAAAAAGTGCGGCCCATTCTTGGGCAAGGGCTGGCGCTGGCGACTTTGGGCGTATTGATTACCATGCTCATTGTGGGCGGTGTCACGCATTGGGTGTTGCATTGGCCCTGGTTGGAAGCATTATTATTGGGTGCAGTCGTCTCTTCCACCGATGCCGCTGCCGTATTTTCTATTTTGGAAAGCACTAATTTGAAACTTAAAAGCGGGGTGCGCGAAGTGCTGGAACTGGAATCCGGCACCAATGACCCGATGGGATTTTTCCTGACCATCAGCCTGTGCGGCCTGCTGATTGCCACCGAACAACCTCCCGGCCCGCTGATTATGATCGGCGATTTTCTCTGGACCATGTCGGTCGGCGGCCTGAGCGGCTGGGCAGTGGGCAAGACCATGCTGCTTTTTGCCGACAAGTCGGAGTTAAAACCCGGCCAATATCCGGTGGTGCTGCTCGCCTGGATCCTGATTTTATATGCGATCAATGTGCTGATGGGTGGCAGTGCTTTTCTGGCGGTTTTCGTGGCCGGGATGGTGCTCGGCAATTCGCCCTGGCTCCAACGCGTCATCAATCTGGAATTTTTCAAAAGCCTTTCCTGGCTGATGGAAACCAGTTTGTTTCTCATCCTCGCCCTCCAGGTTTATTTGTTCGAGTTGGACAATGTGGCGTGGGAGGCATTACTCATCGCCCTTTTATTGATTTTTGTCGCCCGGCCCATCGGCACTTTTTTGTCGTTGGCCTTCTTTCCGAAAGTCCCCTGGCAGGCCAAAACCTTTTATGCGTGGGTGGGGCTGCGCGGCGCAACGCCGATTGTCTTTGCCCTGATTCCCGTTGTGCAGCAGGTGCCGGATGCGACCAAAATTTTTAATATTGCGTTCATCATTGTCATCGTATCTATGTTGCTGCAAGGCACTACGGTGGCCAAAGTGGCGGAGTGGACGAAGATGAAAGTGCCTCAAAAAGAGAAAGTAGTACCCACAGAGGAAGTTCAAAATATTTGATTATCAACCACTTTTGTCACTCATGACGGCTACCACTATTCTACAGGAACTCCAGACGATGGCCAGCGAAAGCACCCGGCGCACCTTGCAGAACCACGGCGCGACCGAGCCCCTGTTCGGCGTAAAAGTGGGCGATATGAAAAAGATCGTGCAACGGGTGAAGAAAAACCACGATCTCTCGCTGGCCCTGTATGACACGGGCAACTCCGATGCCATGTACCTGGCGGGCCTCATCGCCGACGAAAAGAAAATCTCCCGGCAGGAACTCCAGCACTGGGTGGAACGCGCTCCCTGGCACATGATCAGTGAATATACCGTGGCCTGGGTGGCTGCTGAGTCGCCGCATGGCTGGGCCTTGGGGCTGGAATGGATCGAATCGGACCGCGAAAGTATTGCCGCCGCCGGTTGGTCCACCCTTAGCAGCTGGGTGATGATCCGCCCGGATAATGAATTGGATATGAGTGAGTTAGAAGGGCTTCTCAAGCGCGTAGCCGTCACTTTACCGGAAGCCGCCAATCGGGTGCGTTACACCATGAATGGTTTTATCATGGCCTGTGGCATCTACGTCGGACCGCTTCATGAGCAGGCTTTAGCCGCCGCCGGGCGGGTCGGGAAAGTAGAAGTGAACGTTGGAAATACGGCCTGTAAAGTGCCGGACGCATCTAGTTACATCAACAATGCCATCGAAAAAGGGCAGTGGGGAAAGAAGAAAAAAATGGCGCGGTGCTGAAAAAAAGGTTTAGTCGGCAAAAATACCAATTCCGCTGCTACATTTGCCCGCCTTGTTGCCCTTGCTATTTTGCTTTTTTTGCCTCTTCATTTATGACCATCCACTTTTACCTCCGCTATTTTACCCGCCTCGGCGAATCCTGTCTCGTCAGCGTCGGCGAACAAGCCCCCGTGCTACTCGAATACCTCAACGAAGAATTCTGGCATGGCACCCTCGAGGTGCCCGCACAAACCGATGCGTTGCCCTACCGCTACCACGTACAGCAAGCCAACGGCGGACTCACCACCGAATGGGAAACGGAACGCGTCTTCCCTGTGGATGCTGCGACATACCGCCAAATACAAGTAGTAGATAACTGGAATCCCGCTGGGCTCGTCGAAAATGTCTTTCTGAGCAAGCCTTTTCAAACGGTTTTTCTGAAAAATACCGCCACTGAAACGGTCAAAAAACCGGCCTCCTTTACTCATCAGTTTCGGGTAAAAGCACCTTTGCTGCAAAGCGACGAAGTGCTCTGCCTGGCGGGACACGGCAAGGCACTACGCCTATGGGATACCACGGCACCACTGCTGCTGCGTCGCGAAGGCGGCTGGTGGACCATTCGTCTCGATCTGACGCTGGAAGATTTTCCATTGGCCTATAAATACGGCGTCTGGAACACGCGCACCAATCGTTTTCTGGGTTTTGAGACCGGCAACAATCGGACGCTTTACCAGTTTGCCGATCAGGAAACGCCCGATCTGACCATTTTGCACGATGGTTTTGCCCGTTTGGCGCGACCAAACTGGAAAGGCGCGGGGGTCGCTATTCCCGTTTTCAGCCTGCGTACCCAGCGTAGTTTTGGCATCGGCGAATTCACCGACCTCCCCGCGCTGGTGGATTGGGCCAAAAGCGTGGGCCTGAAACTCATCCAATTGTTGCCCATCAATGATACCACGGCCACCCATACCTGGACGGATTCTTACCCGTACGCAGCGGTTTCGGCTTTTGCGCTGCACCCGATTTATTTGAATGTGGAAGAATTAGCCGGGAAAAAACAGGCGGCACTGTGGAAGAAACTGGCCAAAAAACAAGCTGAATTGAACGCGCTGGAAGTGGTTGATTATGAAGCAGTTTTGCAGCATAAATGGGATATTATCCGGCAGTTGTATGACTTGCAAAAAGCCGATTGGCTCAAAGACCCGGCTTATCAGGAATATTATACCGGCAATAAACACTGGCTCGCGCCCTACGCGGCTTTTTGCTGGCTGCGCGATGTGAATGGCACCGCCGATTTCAGTCAATGGTCGGCCCACACCAGTTATGTTGCCGATGATGTGGAGCGTATGCTGTCGCCCAAATCGGCCGAGTTTGACCAGATCGCCTTGCACCTGTTCGTGCAGTGGCACCTGCACCGCCAACTACAGGCCGCTACCGACTATGCCCACGCCAATGGTCTGATCCTGAAAGGCGACATTCCCATCGGTATTTATCGCTATTCCTGCGATGCCTGGGTCGCGCCCGAACTCTACAATATGAACGCGCAGGCCGGTGCGCCGCCCGACGATTTTGCTGAAAAAGGCCAGAATTGGGGATTCCCGACGTATAATTGGGCGGCCATGAAAGCCGATGGATTTGCCTGGTGGCGGCAGCGTTTTGAGCAGATGAACCTCTATTTCGATGCCTTCCGCATTGACCATATCCTCGGGTTTTTCCGCATCTGGAGCATTCCGCTGGATGCGGTGGAAGGCATTTTGGGCCAGTTTGTGCCCGCCATTCCGGTCACGGAACGCGAAATACGCGCACGCGGTATTTCCTTCGATCACGACCGTTTTTGCCGACCCTTCATTAGCGAAAAAGTGCTGTGGGATTTCTTCGGGGACAGTGCCCTGGCGGCTTTAAGTTTCCTGAAAAAACGGTCCGACGGACGGTATGATCTGTTGCCGGAATTCGCCAGCCAACGGCAGGTAGAGGCCCACTTCGCTGCCCAGGCACCCACCGATCAAAATGCCCGGCTTCGGGATGGTCTGTATGGCTTGATTTCCAATGTCATTCTGCTCGATCCGGCGGTTCTCATACCTTCGCTCGAAGGCAGCGGCTGGTCGGGGGGCTTCCGTTTTGGTATGGAAAAAACCTCCTCTTTCCAGCAGTTAGATGGCCAAACGCAGCAGCAACTCCGTGCGCTCTACCTGGATTATTTCTACCAACGGCAAGACGATTTCTGGCAGCAGGAGGCGATGGAAAAACTGCCCGCTCTGAAACGGGCCACCAAAATGCTCATTTGCGGCGAAGACCTGGGCATGGTGCCGCACTGCGTCCCCGATGTGATGGCTGAACTCGGCATCCTCAGTCTGGAAATACAGCGTATGCCCAAGCAAAGTGATCGCACCTTTTTTCATCCGAAAGACGCACCTTATCTCTCTGTTGTCACGCCCAGCACCCACGATATGAGCACTTTACGCGGCTGGTGGGAAGAAGATCGCGCCCTGACACAGCGGTTTTTTAATGAAATGCTTCAGCAATCCGGCAACGCTCCCTACTTCTGCGAACCCTGGATTAATAAGATGATGCTGGAACAGCATTTCTACTCGCCCGCGATGTGGAGCATTTTCCAACTGCAGGACCTGCTGGGCATGGACGGCAACCTGCGTCGGCAGAATCCAAACGATGAGCGCATCAATGTGCCCGCCAATCCGAAGCACTACTGGCGGTATCGGATGCATCTGAGTTTGGAGGATTTGATGGCGGCGGAGGGATTTAACGGGGCGGTTTTGGGGATGGTAAAGGGGAGCGGACGGGGGTGAAAAAGCAGATCGTTATTGTAAGTTTTTTACTCTAATATTTCAGAAAAATCCGTCACGTCGTTTTATAATCCACTGATTACCAACGTTTAATTCTTTTGGATTAATTAGCGGGCACTACTAAGTATTTTTTGCTCAATATTGGTCGTCGAATACCCGGTCACGAAAGGCAGGCTGCGCACCTGACCGCCATTCGCCAGTACCCCGGCAGAGCCAACGATTTGTGCGGGCTGCCAATCGCCTCCTTTGACCAGGAAATCGGGCTGAACCAGTTCAATCAAAAGCAGCGGCGTATCTTCTTCAAAAACGACCACGGCATCCACGACTTCCAGGGCGGCGAGTAAGTGGGTACGGGTGAGTTCGTCGTTGATGGGCCGGTTAGGGCCTTTCAGTCGCCGGACGGAAGCCGCGCTGTTGAGGCCGATGACCAGCCGGTCACCGAGGTCGCGGGCCTGGGAGAGGTAGTGCAGGTGGCCGTAGTGCAGCAGGTCGAAACAGCCGTTAGTAAACACAACTTTTTCGCCCGCCGCCCGCCATTGGGCGAGGGTGGTTGTCAGTTGGGCGGGGGGTTGGATTTTAGATTCTATTTTAAAGAAAGAGGACATCTTATGAATGTGGTCAGTAGGCAAAAATGTGGTCAATGTGCTGGCCGGTTCAAAATCGGCAACAACACCAACGCCAGCACCCCACCCACAATATTATAAAAAATCTGGATGGCAAAGAAGGCGATATTGGCATAGGAAAAAGCGTCGCCGCCGCTGATGCCGTACAGGGCCAGACCGGCAATGGCCAGTGCATGAAAAGTACCCATGCCGCCCGGCGACGGGATCACAAAACCCAGCGTACCGAACACAAACACCATCAATGCCGCGCCCGCACCCAGCTGGGCCGTGGGTGGAAAAGCCTGCAAATTGAAATAACATTGCAGGTAAAACATCAGCCAGATGCCGCCGGAGTATAGCAGGAACAAACCCGGCTGGCGCAACCGGAATACGCTGCGCAGACCATCCCAGAAGCCTTGCAGCAGGTTGGTGACCTTTTGAAAAACAGACAGTTGTTGCAACCGCTTCCAGAAAATCAGGGTAGCGAGAAAGCCTGCGACCAGTAGCCCCAGGGCTATCAGGACAAACGTGTTTTGCAACAGGCCACCGCTTTGGTCATTGGTACTACTGCGCTGCGCTAAAAAATCCAACAGCGTTTTACCTTCAAATAAAAAAGCCAGGCCGACGACCAGACCCAAACAAAAAAAGTCCATCAGCCGATCCACCACCGTCGTACCGATCACTTTTTCGAGCGGAATTTTTTCGTAGCGCGCCAGCGAAGTAGCCCGTACCACTTCGCCGATACGTGGGAAACCGAGGTTGGCAAAATACCCTAACAGAATGGTTAACAACCTGTTCGCAAAGCCAGTTTGGTAGCCCAGCGGCTCGATCAGCATTTGCCAGCGCAAAGCGCGAAAAATATTGCTCACCGTAAAAGCCACCACCACCGCCAGCATCCACCCAATGTGGACGGTCGAAAAATCATACAGCAACTTATCCAGGAGGCTGCATTGGTCGCTGGGAACGCCATCCAGACGGCATTGCTCCTGAAAAGCAGTGTTCTGGCTGCGAAAGACCAGCGTCAGAATGGCCACGCCAATACCGAGAAACAGAATAAATTGTAGGGCTTTTTTCAACATAACAGGAGGTGGTACGCATGGTCCAGTGGCCGGACGGTAGTTTGAAAAATCGCGCAAAGTTGGCAAAATACCGGGCAAGCGAGTAGGTATAGCCGAAATTTGTGTTCACCTGCCGTCGAATTTCCAGCGCATCCATTTTTTCCATCCTTGTTTTATTTCTCCCGTTCACCACAAAAACCGACTTTTGCCGTTCATACACGTACCGGCGGGTTCAGCCGCCGCACAAAATGACAGCGGCTGAACCCGCCGATACTAACCCACACTACATGACTTTAGCCCAACCATACTGGCTGCTCCTGTTGCTGCTCCTGCCCTTACTGATGTACTTGTACCGGCGGGCAGAGCCCAAGCGCCACGTCACGCTGCAAGTGTCGCGGCAGGCGGCTATGACCGGCGTAAAGACGTGGGTGGTGTATGCCCGGAGTTGGATTCAGGTGCTGCGCTGGGCAGCAATGGCCCTGATAATCATTGCGTTGGCCCGTCCGCAGCGGCTGTGGCATGAAGAGAAAACGGAGGCCGAAGCGGTGGACATCCTGATCACGATGGACATTTCGCCGAGTATGCTCACCCAGGACTTCAAGCCCGACCGACTCACGGTGGCCAAGCAAATGGCCAACGATTTTGCCAGCCGGCGTCCGTACGACCGCCTGGGACTGGTCGTTTTTTCCGGCGGTGCATTTACCCAATGCCCGCTCACCAATGACCGTCGCATCCTGCAAGCCTTCGTCAATAACCTGCAAGTCGGTCGCCTGAAAGACGGCACGGCCATCGGTATGGGCCTGGCCACGGCGGTGAATCACCTAAAAGACAGCGAGGCCAAAAGCAAGGTCGTCATCCTGATTACGGATGGCGAAAATAACGCCGGCGACATCGGCCCGATCCGCGCGGCGGAGATCGCAAAGACGTTGGGCGTACGGGTTTATACGGTGGGCATCGGTTCGGAAGGCGTGGTGCAGTCGCCTACCTATCAGCGCGACGATGGTTCTTTTGCCTTTGGGCCGCGCAACATGACTTTCGATACACAATTGCTGGTGGACGTGGCAACCCTGACGGGCGGCAAATTTTATCGGGCAGAAACGCCGCAGGATTTGCAGGCAATCTACGCCGAAATAGAAGGTTTGGAAAAAACCAAAATCACGACCACCACGCTGAAACACGTCACCGAAATGTTCTTTTGGTTTCTCAATATTGCTTTTTGCCTGTTAGTCCTCGAAATGCTGCTGCGCTGGGGGCCGCTCCGGGTAATCACGGTGTGAGAAAGAAGGGAGAGGGGCATGAAATTGCCGCTTGCCCATAGTCAATTGTTTGAGCATGAGGTGTGCTGCTGCTCGAATAATTCATCATTCATAATTCCCGTTCATGCTTCGTTTCGAGAATCCCATTTTGTTGCATTTGCTGTGGGGCCTGGCGTTCCAGGCACTGCTGCTGCTGGTGTATTGGCAGTGGCGGCAGAGCAAGTTGCGCCACCTGGGCTCGCCGCAGTTAGCGCAACGTCTGTTGCTGGGCTTTTCGCAGCGGCGGTTCTGGTTTAAAAACCTGCTTTTTGCCGCCTCATTGGCACTGCTGGCTCTGGCTATTGCCAATCCGGTGCAGTCCGTGCAGCGCGAAGGGAAAAGCCGTGAAAGTGCGGACGTGCTGATCGCGCTGGATATTTCGACGAGTATGCTGGCCAAAGATGTCTCTCCCAGTCGCATCGTGCAGGCCAAATTATTCATTGAAAAACTGGTGCAAGCCCTCGAAGGCGAGCGCATTGGCTTGATCTTTTTTGCCGGCGATGCGTATCCGCAGATGCCGCTTTCGACGGACTATAACTCGCTGCTGCTGTTTGTGCGCAATGCCAACCCTAATTTCGTGACCGATCAAGGGACGGATATGGCCACGCCGATTGATCTGGCGCAGCGGTTATTTGAATCCAATGCGCTGGCGGGTCGTGGCCTCATCCTCATCACCGATGGCGAAAACCACCAGGAAACTGCGCTGCAGCGGGCGCGGGAAGCCAAAGCCAATGGCATGGTCATCCATACGGTGGGCGTGGGTACGGCAGGCGGCGCGACCATCCCGGCGGCCAATGGCGGTTTCCAACGCGACTACACCGGCCAGACCATTCGTACCAGCCTGAACGAACCTTTTCTGCGCGAACTGGCCCAGATTGGCGGTGGCACCAGTCTTTCTATGAATGATCCCGGGGCCATTACTGCTTTGAAAACGGCCATAGATAACCTGCAAAAAACAGCCGTGGCGGCCCAGGTACAAACCGAATATGTCTCGTATTTCCAATGGCTGCTGGTGCCGCTGTTGCTATTTTTGACGATGGAACAACTGATGTGGTGGCGGAATAAACGGAAGCCGGGCGAGGAACTGGCGGATCTAAAAACACCAAAGGCGCAAAAGAAGATCGAAGAAACGGTTTCAACATGAGTCATCCCGAATTTTTGCAAAAAGCGAAAGAGAGGTCGTTTCAACCCACGATTTTAATCGTAGGAGGAAGGCCAAGTAGAGCAAGGAACGGTTTTAACCGTTTTTAGACCTTAGACCAGCAGGTATAAACCGTTAAAACGGTTGCACATCTAACGATTTACGTATTCCCACGATTAAAATCGTGGGTTGAGAAAATTCGGGATAACTCATGTTTCGCAGTGTGCCTTTCCGAAAATTGACAACCGTATATCTGCCGTTGTTTTACTTTTCAAAAATGGGTGCCTCCAAATTAAAATACTATAAATGATTCATTATCAAAAAAATACATTTTTTATTGTTTTATTAATAACTGGTTTTTTCCGGCAGGGAAATGCCCAGAATGGCCCGCTGCGCAAAGGCGACCGGCTCTATGATAAGCAGGAATATAACCAGGCGGAAGCGGCTTACCGCGAAGCAGTGGCCGGGCCAGCAGCATCCTATAATGCCGGTAATGCCGCCTACCAGCAGGGGAAATACGCCGAAGCAGCCACGCTCTATCAGAATGCTTCCCGCACCTTCGCCACCGAGCCCGGCAAAGCCAAAGCCTTGTACAACATGGGCAATGCCTACCTGCGCGATAGCAAATACGCCGAGGCCATCGAAGCCTACGAGAACAGCCTGCGCCGACAGCCCAACCAGCCGGATGCCAAGAAGAATCTGCAGATCGCCAAAAAGAAACTCCGGGAGCAGCAGGATCCGCCGCCTCCCCCACCACCGCCGCCACCTCCTCCCCCGCCGCCGCGTCCACGGCCCCGCAATAATTACCTGGATCAGGCCAGCCCTTTGCAAAAACGGGAAGTGCCCACGGGCGGACTTACGCCCGAAGCCGCCCGCGCCCTGCTGGAAACGCGGGTGACGCGTCAGGAGCAGCAGAATGCCCAGGAATATCGCCGGTTGGCTTCACCCACGCGCCCTTCGCGAATAAAAAAAGACTGGTAGAAGTGGAAAACGGTGATTGATTATGGAGGATGCGAGTATTTGAGTATTCGATCAATTGCCTGATAACCAGTTACTTTGATCGAATACTCAAATCTTCAAATACTCAACTTAAAACCCTCAGGGCCGATCCTTCCAGCTATCGTTTTTCAGATTGATATCCGGCAACTGATGGTCGGGGTCGGTGATGACGTTGCGAATCGGTTTGGTGGAGTTGAGGTGCATCGTCCATTCTGCGCCGCGCTGCCATACCTCCACCGGCAATTTGCGGCGCTCTCTGGTATTGTCTTCGTAAATAATTTCAATTTCCAGTGGAAACGCCATTTTCTGGTGCAACTGGAGCGCGATCTGTGCGCCTTTTGCCGGGTCGTTATCGTTGTAAGTCACGCCGTCCACACCCACGTCAAATTTCCAGGTTTCATAAAACCATTCCTTCCAAAACCAGCCGAGGTCTTCGCCCGCCGCATCTTCCAGGGTTTTGAAAAAATCAAAAGGGGTGGGATGTTTGAAGGCCCAGCGATGCACATACGCCTGAAAAGCGTAGTCAAAACGCTCCGGGCCGAGAATGGTGTTGCGCAGTAAATAAAGTCCAAGTCCTGGCTTCGAGTAAGCCTCCAAACCCAGGTAGCGGCCCTGCATCACATCAGGAATCGTCATGATCGGGTCGGCATCGTCGGGAAATAAGCCAGCCGCGAAATTGTGAAAATCCGGCTTGCCATTGTCGTATTCACCATTATTGAAAGATTTGTCGGCCAAAATATTGATGAACGTATTAAAACCTTCGTCCATCCACGGAAATTTGCGCTCGTCGCTGCCGACGATCATCGGGAACCAGTTATGCCCGAATTCGTGGCTGGTAACGCCCCACAAACCAGCGTTCGTCGCCTGGTGATAGCAGAAAACGAGGCCCGGATACTCCATGCCATATTCCGGCCCGGCCACGTTCACCGCCACCGGATAAGAGTATTCAAACAAGTATTGGGAGTAAAATTCGATGGCCCCTTTGGTGTATTCCGTCGCGCGGTTCCACATGCTGTCCTGCGCACTTTCCACGGGGTAGGCCGACATGGCCAAAGCCTTTTTACCGCTGGGCAGATTGATGCGGGCGGCATCAATGATGAAGGCTTTGGAAGCACCCCAAGCCACGTCGCGGGCATTTTTGCAGCGAAAACGCCAGGTCTGGCGACCGTCTTTTTTCGGACGCGAATCGGGGCGTGTCACCTCATCTTTGCTGCGGATCAGCACCGTTTTGTCGCTTTCAGCGGCGGCTTTCAGGCGGCGGTTTTGCTCGGCGGTATAGACTTCATTGCTGTTGAGCAACTCCCCGGAACCCACCACGATAAAACTGGCCGGTACATCCACCGAGTATTCCAGATCGCCGTATTCGAGGTAAAACTCGCCCGAACCGAGGTAAGGCAGCACATTCCAGCCTTCGATGTCGTCATAGACGCACATGCGCGGGTACCACTGCGCCACCTCATAAATGCGTCCGTTAGGCGTATCCATCATGCCCATACGCAGGGCACTGCCGCCGGGAATTTTGAATTCGTAATTAATAAAAACCTTGATTTTGCCCTTGGGCATGACCGGCTGACCGAGGCGAATTTGCAGCCGCGTATCGCTGATCTCGAACTTGACAGCTACTTTTTTGCTGCCCTGCTCCACCATCACCGACTTGATTTTGTAACCGCCATCGAAGCCCATCGGTCGGCCCACCGCCGAGGCATCGCCCGCAATGAGCGCACCACGGGAGTCTTTATTGAACAGATTCTGATCCAGTTGCAGCCACAAAAAAGGCAGTTGGTCGGGCGAATTATTGATGTATTCGATCTGCACATCGCCGCTGATGACATCCGTGAGTTCGTCGAGGCGGACATTGATATTATAATTGGCCACATTCTGCCAGTAAGCTGCGCCGGGTGCGCCGGTGCCGCTGCGGGTACTGGTCAGCAGCGTGTAGTTGAACAGGGGATTGAATAACTCGTGCTGGTCGTAGGGAGAGGGCGTTTGGGCCGTATCCGGCGCGGGTTTCTGGGCGTAGGTCATAGTCGCGGCCAGGAGCGGCAGCAACAAAAATTTTAATTTGTTCATCCTGAAAAAATTAGCGTGATGGTCTGTAGTCGGGCGCAAACGTAATGAATCGTGCCATACGCTGGATATTTTTCCACTTAATGACGGATTGGGGCGGGTGAAGGGGGGATTTGGAACGGTAACGGAATAAGCAGAAGGCAGTTTGCCCTTGAATTATTCCCCCACCACAAACCGTCCATTCGACTCCACCTTGCCATTCACCACTACCGTGAAAAAATAAACACCCCGCGCCAAAGGATACTCCCACGACAGTTCATTTTCTCCATTTAATAACGGCACATCGGTCAACTCGCCGGTGAGCCGCCCCATGGCATCGAACACCCGGATGAGTACCCGATTATCATGCCGTACGTAGTATTTGAAAGTGATTTTTCCATAAGCGGGATTGGGGGTTACGGTCGCCTGAAAATATTCTTCAGGATCGTAAAACCCGACGTACAGGGTGCTCATGGCATTATCCAGCCAATGCAGGCGGTTGCGCAACCAGTTGTGCAGGTAAATCGTATGTGCATCATAGGTGCCGCAGCAAAATGCATTGGGCCAGACATAGTCGTTCAAAATGGGCCATTGCTGGAAATTACGTACTTGCGCCGTTTGCAGCAGTGTAGTCATCGAGTCCAATTGGCGCAGCACTTTATCATCGCTGAACAGGTCGGCACGTAGTTCCTGCCAACGATTGCGCACCAACAGGCGGAAGTTTTGGTCCTGCCAAAGTTTGGTCCACCAAAAATGGATGACCCAATAATCCTGCGCACAAATCTGGTTAAAATCAATTGCCCAGCCCGTGTAATCGCTGCCACCGCAGTAGTCGGCATTGCCGAGGGCGATATTAAAATCCCACACTGGCCCGGCGTGGAGCCGGGGGTCTTCGCTGTCGCGATTTTTATAGAAATAAGTGCTCAGGCGGTAAGCATCCACATTTTTGGAGATTTCGTTGATCAGCACAAAATCCACAAAGGAAGCCACATCCAGATAAGCCGGGTAACCAGTAGTGGGATCGGAAAAATCTGGCCCCTGCGCCATCGTTTCAAAATCCGTCATCCACTGCTGTATGTACTGTTTTTGCGCCGGTACAATATCTTCCGGTTTTGGATAATCATATTGATAATAAGCACTTTGTGATGCCCCTGGAATAGACGGAAAGGGCGATGTCCACCCGTCGTTCACCGCACCCGTGGTCTTGTCTATTTTGATAATATAACCGCCCGTAACGGCATCGCCGGATACATCGGTCTCTTTCATTTTCTTGATTGCTACCCGGTCTTCCCCGCGTTTTATTTTTTCCGTGACCAAATAAATGCCCTGATACTGGCCATTGAGCACGAGTTCCACGAAGCGGGTACGCGAAGCCCACGGCATGATCTCGCGGGCCAGTTGCAGGGCCATTGCATCGCGAACGAGCGACTTATCGCTGTAGGGGGCCAGAAATGCCCAGTCGGCCCCCGCAGGCAGGCCCAACAGTGGGAAATCGAGGTCGCTGCCATCTGCCGCGCGGGTCTCCACGGCATACGGTTTCTTATCGCTGAGGTCCTGCGAAGTGCTGCCCCGCCGCTCGATGCCGATGTAACCCGAATAGTCGTTCGGTGGGTCGGTCACCTGGTTGATTTGGCCGGGCCCATGGTCAATGACCTGCATGGTGGCCATGATCTTCGGCTCGTCCGGGATGTCCTGCCCGTTAGTCTGAATCAATATAATGGGCAGGTTGGAAGTAGTAAAACTTACCTGCGCCCCCCCCGGCCAGGCCAGTAGTGTTAATCCCAGAAATATCCAGATGCTTTTCATGCCGTCAATTTCCGACAAAATTGGAAAAAATGGTTCAGACAATCAACCTTATTTACTCCATCGGTTCGCCTGCCATTTGCCGTTCAAACAATTCGGCATAATAGCCGCCCTGCGCCAGCAACTGGTCATGCGTACCGATCTGACCAATCGTGTGGTTTTCCAGCACCATGATTTTATCAAATTGCAGCATTCCGTAAATGCGGTGGGTGATAATGAGTGCTGTTTTTGCGGCCAAGGCCTGATCGAGATAGCCCAGAATGCGGCTTTCGGTATTGGTATCCACCGCCGAAAGGCAGTCGTCGAGCAAAATAATGTCGGGCTGTTTGGCAAAAGCCCGCGCAATGCTGACCCGCTGTTTTTGTCCGCCAGATAAGGTGACGCCACGTTCGCCGACGAGGGTTTCGTAACCATTCGGCAGACCCATTATTTCTTCGTGAATGGCGGCACTGCTGGCATAAAATTCGGCTTCCTGGCGCGTCAGACCGGCATTTCCGAAGGAAATATTGGCCTGAATGGTATCAGAAAATAAAAATACGTCTTGTGGCACGTAGCCAAACCTGCGGCGCAAATTGGCCAGATCGTGTTCCCGAATGTCGCGTCCATCTATCAGAATGCGGCCAGACGTAACGTCGTACATCCGCACCAGCAGATCGGCGATGGTGGTTTTGCCACTGCCCGTCCGCCCGATGATGGCCATTTTCTGGCCGGGCAGTATTTCAAAACTGACGTTTTCCAAGGCCACAATGCCCGTGTCCGGGTAGGTGAAACTGACGTTTTCAAAGACAATATGGCCTTTCAGCGGTGTCATGGGCAGCGGCTGGCCATTGGCAGCGACCGGATTGGTAATGGACGGTTGGGTTTTCAAAAATTCATTGATGCGCTTCTGACTGGCGGCCGCCTGTTGGGTCAGGGAAGCGATCCAGCCGATGGCCGTCACGGGCCAGGTCAGCATATTTACGTAAATAACGAACTCCGCAATATTGCCCGGCGTGATCTGGCCCGCCACTACCTGCAATCCGCCGACATACACCGTGATGATGGTACTTATGCCGATCAGCAGGGCCATGAGCGGAAAGAAAAATGAATCTATCCGAATGAGTGCCAGCGACTTGCGCCGGTATTCCTCGCTTTGGTCCGCAAACCACCGCCCCATCGCCTGCTCCTGCACATAACTTTTCACCACCCGAATCCCACTATATACTTCCTGCGCGGTGCCGGTCAGCGTGGCCAGTTGTTGCTGGATTTTTTCGCTGCGTTTATTCATGAGCGTACTCACCCAATAAATAGAAATGCTCAAAAATGGCAGCGGCAGCAGGGACCAGAGCGTGAGCGTCACGCTCACGTGCAGCATGGAGCCGATGGTCAGAATGAACAGGAAAAACAGATCGAGGCCGTATAAAATGGCGGGTCCGAGGAACATCCGCACCTTGGAAACGTCCTCCGAAATGCGCGACATGAGGTCGCCGGTGCTGTTGCGTTTGTAAAAAGCCAAATCGAGATTTTCGTAGTGCGCGAAGATTTCCTTGCGCATATCGTACTCGATGAGGCGGCTCATCACGATCACCGTCTGACGCATGAAAAACATGAACAGACCCATCAAAAGTGCCAATCCGATGACGCCCAATCCGAACCAGGCCACCTGCCGACTCAGTTCGCTGAATGCTTCGGGGTGTGTCGAAATGCCGCCGTGTCCCTGGTAGTATTTGACGCGTTCCACCACCGTATCCAGTGCCTGACGGATCATGCGCGGCTGCCAGACCCGAAACCAGTTGGCCAGCCCGACGAAGAGAATGCCCAGGGCAAAACGGTAGCGATACGTCCAGAAAAACTTGTTGAGGTAGGCGAGATGCTTCAAAAAGTTATAAGTTATGAGTTATGAGTTATGTCGCACAACAACGGGCAATGAAAACGGTTGAAAAAGGGCATATCAATGCCGGGACGACTCTGCCGCACAACGTGGAATATCAACCCTTATCAACTTTCATAAACCCTTATCAACCTTTATTTTTCACTCCGAAATGTACAAAATAGTATCCACTACGGGGCGCGTCTGGAGCGAAACATCTACGCGGAGACTGCCATACACCTCGTGGGGGAAATACAGACTGTCGTAGCCAAAAGCCACCAGCCAATGCCGACCTTCGGGCACCGGCGCGATACAGGCACGGGCATCGGCACCGGCCTGAAAGGAGGCATCGTAATAACTCGGCGGTTTATCGTAACCGGGAAATGAATCGGCATTATATTTCACGTACACCGTGGCATGGGGAATGGGCTGGTGATGATGCTGGGTTTTTACACAGATTTTGGTGGGCAAATCTATGCTTTCCGGCGCCGGTGGGCGGCAGGAAAAAAAGGTGATAACCGGTATTAGAAATACTAAGGAGCGCATATTTTATGGGCGATTTATTTGGGTATGAAGAGTGGGCAACCGCAAGGCTTGCCCGTACGCGGGTATTTCCCAATTGTGGGCAATTTTCCTCAAAGAAACACGGAGCCAAATTGAATTGGCCGTTTTTCTCTAATTTTGACCCGCCTTAACCATCTAACGGAGGATTGGGATTGCCCGACCTCTACACCGCCAAATTAATTTGATAAAATGTCCACCACAACCAAAAAAGTCGCCGATCACGGCCACTCTCACCCGGTTACTATTCCTGGCAACCGTATCGTCACCCTCGACGAATTTATTATCCGCTCCGAAAAAGACTTCGAATATGCCACCGGCGAACTGACGGGTTTGCTGCGCGACATTGGTGTAGCCGCTAAAATCGTCAATCGCGAGGTCAATAAAGCCGGTCTGGTTAATATCCTCGGGGTTAGCGACGGTTCGGAAAACACCTCCGGCGATACCCAACAGAAACTGGACGTGTTTGCCAACGAAAAGTTCATCGAGTGCCTCAAAAACTCCGGCGAATGTTGTGCCATTGCCTCGGAGGAGAACGACGATATTATCCACATTCCGCCGGTAGGCTCCAAAGCCAGCCAGTACATCGTCATGTTCGATCCACTCGATGGCTCTTCCAACATTGACGTGAACGTGTCGGTGGGCACCATTTTCGCCATTTATCGCCGCGAAAGTGAGGCATCCGGCCCGGCCACCAAAGCCGATTTCCTGCAAGCCGGTACCAAACAGGTGGCCGCCGGTTACGTGCTCTACGGCACTTCCACGATCCTGGTTTATACCACCGGGCGCGGCGTCAACGGCTTCACCCTCGATCCAAGTATCGGCGAGTTTTGCCTCAGCCACCGCAACATGCGCATCCCCGAAAACGGTCAGACCTACTCGGTCAATCAGGGTTATTATTCCAAATTCGACCTGGAAATGCGCCGTTATATTGACCACTGTTCCGACCAGAACTATGGCCTGCGCTATATTGGTTCCATGGTCAGCGACATCCATCGCATTCTGATTCAGGGCGGTATTTTCCTCTATCCCAGCACCCGGAAATACCCGAAAGGCAAACTTCGGTTGCTCTACGAATGCAATCCGCTGTCGCTCATAGTGGAGCAGGCCGGTGGCAAGGCCATGAACAGCCAACTGAAACGGATTCTCGAGATGGTCCCTACGGAATTGCACCAACGCGGCACCATCGCCATCGGTTCGCCGGGCATGGTGGACGAACTGAAAGCGTTTATTGAGCGTTATGCGGCTCTGCCGATTTGAGAAAGCGTTGATGAAGGTTTATAAAAAGAGGTTGATAAAGGTTGATGAAAAAAGTTGATAAAGATTCATACTAACTCTGTGCTATAAACCTTTATCAACTTTCATCAACCTTCATCAACTAAATGCAGTTCTCAGACCTCGGAAATTACTTTGCGAAAAAACAGCGGCGGCAGGCATTCATTATCAAAATGATGTACGCCTTCATTTATCCGTTCAATAGCGGCATTGTGATCTACGCGGGACTGATGACTTTTTCGGTGGTGGTGACCAATGTAACGGGGCTGCTGCCGCAGATTGCCAAGGATTTGTACGAAGGACGCGTCAATACGGCGGGCTCTATTTTTTTATGGCTGTTCGCGTTTTTTCTGGGCGGTTTCTTCGCCGGTTTTTGCGTGGAACGCGAAAAACTGCGCAAGTGGCGTTACCTGCATTTGCTGCCCTTATTGGTCGTCGCCATTATTTATTTCATCGTCGGCAGCTCCGGCGAACGGGCGGAAGAGCTGCACCTGATCGCTTTTCCCGGGCTGGTCCTGTTTTCTATTGGCATTCAAAATGCGATGGTCAGTCTGACCACTTCTTCGCTCATCAAAGCCAGCCAAATGACCGGCGTGGTGAACGAACTCGGCGTGGACATCGCCGAAATATTTCATTCGGAAGGAGAAAAACGACGACTGATTCAGCGGGAAGCCCTGCTGCGCGTGATCGTTATGAGTAGTTTTTTGCTGGGTGCCCTATTCAGCGTGGCTTTGTTCCCGACGCTTAAAACGCAGATTTTCTTTTATCCGGCGGGGATTATTCTGGCGGTGATGGCGCATGATGTGTGGCGGTTTTAGGGAATACGGAGTTCGGAATGCGGAATACGGAATTTTTTGATGCTGGGGTAAGGGTTGGTTTGTGGGTTTTGTTTTTGCTTGGTTATTTGCCTTTCCTCGCCCTTTTGCTTATTTGCTACTTGCTTTTTTACTTAAAGGGGGCGTTTTTTCTTTTTCTCTTCATGGGTGTTCCTGGAAGTTTTTATAGAGGAAACGGTGATAGCCAACAGTTCATCGGCTTCTTTCCAGAGGGGTGCTACGGTGGTACGCCATTGTTCGGACAATCCGACGGTGAATTCCAGCCAGAACATAGTCTCATCCAATTCTTCTTCGACAATACCCATTTTTGCTATAAAATCAGGCGTAGATTTTCGGCGGCAGGCAGCCCGATAATTGGCCGCCGAGGAAGTGCTACTGCGAATGATCTGGCCACTTATGGTACGATAAGCAGGCTTTTCAGGTAGTTCCTCCGCAAAGCGGACAATGGTCAAGGCAAATTGCTTAAAGCGGTTTTTTAAAGCATCTATTTCCATCATTAATGATTGAGGTTAAGAGTATAGTTAGAGTAGTGAAGTTTAAGAACGTGTAAAAGACAAACCGTCACTTTTTCATACTCTTACCCCACAATCAAAAAATTCCGCATTCATAGAGAGTTTCACTGGCCAAAGCAGAAAACACCCATCAACCCTTACCCCACCATCAAAAAATTCCGTATTCCGCATTCCGAACTCCGCATTCGACTAGTATTCCACTTTTTCCAAAAATAACCCCGACGGCGGTGCGGTGAATTTGGCGGGCTCCCGCGAAGGGCGTTCAATGAACATTTCCACCGTCTCCACGGGCATCCGACCCCGGCCCACTTCCACGAGCACACCGACCATCCGGCGCACCATCTTCCAGAGGAAATGTGAACCCGTAATATGGATCATAATGCGGTCGGGTGTCTCGCGAATTTCGATTTTGGTCAAATCCACCATCGTGCTCTGGTCTTCCTTTTCCGTATCGCCGAAAGAGCGAAAATCGTGAAAACCCTGCAACACCGCTGCCGCCGCACGCATAGCAGAAATATTCAATGGATCGCGCACCCACCAGACGTATTTTTTGCCGAAGGCATCGCGGCGTTTGGAGATTTGGTAGGTATAACTGCGACTGCGGGCATCGTGTCGGGCATGCCACTTAGGATTTGCCTTTTCGATAGATAATATGTTGACGTCGTGCGACAATTCGTCGTTCATGCGCATCTGGATTTGCTCCGGTTTCAGCATCGTGTTGGGCACGTCCAGGTGGGCCACCTGCCCGCGCGCATGGACGCCCGCATCCGTACGGCCCGCGCCATACAACTCGATGCTGCGGCTATCGAACACTTTGTAAGCGGCGTCCAGCAGTTCGCCCTGTACCGAGCGGTCGGTTTTTTGCAATTGCCAGCCCGCGTAGCGCGAACCATCGTATTCAAGAGTAAGTTTAAAGCGCATATAATGAGAATGTGGTCAATAAGAAAATAATGTGGTCAATGTGACAAATGAGAATACTATCCATCACATTATCAAGCGTTTATACTTCATCGTTTATACTTCACACTTCCTCCCCTCTTTCCTGCAAACGTTTCACGCCCGGCGCGTACATGGTCTCTATGTCGGCAGCAAATTGCTCCGACAGCACTTCGCGGCGCAGTTTCAGGGTGGGGGTGAGCAGGCCATTTTCGGCGGTCCAGGGTTCGTGGAGGAGGCGAAATTGCTGCACTTTTTCCACCGTGCCCAGTTGTTCATCATTGATGCGGCGGATTTCCTGCCGGAATATTTTTTCCACTTTAGGATTCAACAGCATGAACTGCGGGGCCGTCCAATGTACCTTATTGGCCTGGCACCAGGTTTCGAGGTGTTCAAAATTGGGCACGATCAACGCACCCGCATACGGGCGGTTCAGGCCCAGCACCATCGCCTGACTGATGAATGGCGAGGCCACGAGTTGTTGTTCCACGAAACCGGGAGCGACGAATTTGCCCGACGTTGTTTTAAATATTTCGCTGCGCCGCCCGGTAATACACAGAAAGCGTTTGTGCGCGAATTTGCCCACGTCGCCGGTCTTGAACCAGCCATCGGCGGTGAAACGGGCGGCCGTCTCGTCGGGGCGTTGCCAGTAACCGCTGGTCACGTTGGGGCCGCGCACCTCTATTTCTCCGGCCCCTGTTGCGTCCGGCTCCGCGATGCGCATTTCTACGCCGGGCGCGACAATACCGACCGTGCCAAAATGCACCCCGCCCGGCTCGAAGCGATTGAACGCCAGCACGGGACTGGTCTCGGTCAGGCCATAGCCTTCGCGCACATCCACCCCCGCAGCGGAAAACAAGCGACCCAGACGCGGTTGTAAAGCCGCCGCACCCACGGCCACCGACTGCAACCGCCCACCCATTTTTTTACGCCAGTGGCGAAATACCAGCAAGTCAGCCAACATGCGTTGCAAACGATAAACGGGCGGCATATTACGCGCCCCGGAAAAGGGAAATCGCTCGCCCAAATCCAGTGCCCAGTCGAAAATGCGTTTCCGCAAAGGCCCCTGCTGGTCGCGCTCGGCGAGCAGCCGTTCGTATATGCGCTCGAGGATGCGTGGCACGGCGGCAAAAAAGTGTGGACGCACCTCGCGCAAGGTATCTGCCAGATGTTCGATGGAGTCCACGTACCAGATCGGGGCACCCGCCGCCTGATACGCATAGGTGACCATGCGCTCAAAAATATGGCTCAAGGGCAGGAAACTGATCGTCGTGGTCTGACTACCGACCGGCACGATGGCCAGCACGGATTTGACATTACTGACAATATTGGCATGGCTGAGCATCACGCCTTTGGGCTGGCCGGTGGTGCCGGAAGTGTAGAGCAGCGTAGCCAGATCATCGGCACCGATGCTGTCGCGAAGGGTTTGAATATGAGCCTGTTCGGTGGTATCCGGTTCGCGTAAAAGGTCGGCCCAGGCATACGTACCCGCCAGGGTTTCAAAACCCAGCAAATACTCCGGCTGAATGTCCACGGCGCGGAGTTTTTCCAA
Organism: Saprospirales bacterium; assembly: GCA_031425155.1. GTDB lineage: Bacteria > Bacteroidota > Bacteroidia > Chitinophagales > Saprospiraceae > M3007. The sequence continues at coordinate 83,321 of JANPIV010000066.1, forward strand.
CATGGCGACGTTGCTCACCCAACAGGCCCGGAGACCGGCATCCTGCGCGATCTGGATCATTTCGTCGGGCCGCGCGGTGCTGTGAACGGGTACGGGGATGATGCCGATTTGCAACATGGCCGCATCCGCAATAGCCCACTGGGGACTGCCACAATGGGCGAGCATACCGACGCGGTCGCCTTTCTGGAGGCCCAGGTGCAACAGCCCCGCACTCAGCCGGTCGCGTTCGGCGAGTACGTCCGCTGTGCTCCAGTGCCGCCAGACGCCATTTTCCCGTCCCGCCAGCGCGACAGGCTGCGGATAGCGGCGGTTTTGGTATTCCAGAATCTCGAACAGGCGGGTGAAGTCCATTTTTTTAAAATTGGCAGAGTGCAATTTTACGACTTTTCCCATTGGGGAAACAAGAAAGCAAACGGGCCATTCCAGATTGTCTGGAATGGCCCGCGGGCACTTATTCGGTTATGCACCAATTTAATTTTGACTTTTCACCAATTTCTTCGTCAACGTCTGCCCACCGGCGGTCAGGCGCACCAGATAAATGCCATCGGCAAAACCAGTTAAATCCAGATCATCGCTGAAATCAGTGGTGTTGAGGGCCTTATTGGTCCACACCTGCTGGCCAAGTAAATTCAATACGGCCACTTGCAGATCCACGGGCTGCCCAAACGTCACGTGCAGGCGGGCCTGACCGTTGGTCGGGTTGGGCTGCAGGGCCAGGCTGGTCAGTCCATCTATATCATTGGTAGCGGAGTTGCCTATATTGATGGTCAATGCGGCGGTACAACCGTTCGCATCAGTGACGGTCACGGTATATGGGGCTTGCACCAGGTTAGTGACTGTTTGGCTGGTATCGCCCGTGCTCCACAGGAAAGTATAGGGCGCATCGCCAGCACCGACATTCACCGTAGCCTCTCCATCGCTTTCTCCCGGCGAGGCAGGAGTAGCCGTTGCGCTCAGTTCCAGATCGAGCGCACAAGCCCGGATGTTGATATTATCCAGATCGAAGAAGAAGTCGCCTTCGCCCCAAACGCCCTGGAACTGGATTTGAATGGTCTTGCCAACGTATTGATCCAAAGAAATGGCCACTTTGGTCATTTCTGCCGTGAGCACATGGTTGCTTTCGTCAATGGTATAAACCGTCTCGAACGGCCCACAGTCGGCGGATATTTCCACGGTGAACATCGTGCCGTTGTTCAAAGGAGTCGGTTCTGTACCATCGGGATAGTCCGTGACGCGGTAGTCGAAGCGAAGCGTATCCCCCACACTGACCGAGCCGTAGCGCGGCAAAAGCGTCGTGTGAGTGGGGTTGAACTGGTAAAGATTCTCTTCTATTACGTAGCTGATGTTGTTGTTATCATTGGTCACACCGCCGGTAGTTGACCAGTCGCCGGGCAGCTGGCCACTCTCGAAATTTTCCTGGAAAGGCAGCGAAAGCGGGGTATGATCCACGGAATAAACGAGCGAGGTATCATTCGTCAGGTTTTGTTCACCGGCCAGAATGGTCCAGGCGCGAATGTCCACCTTTTCGTTGCGGCTATTGAAAGTAGTGGCAAACGTATAAGTGATATGCTCGTCGGGAGCCACCACGAGGTTGCCCACGTCTTCGACCACCGGCGTACCACCATTGATCGAATAGGCCACTTGGAAGACGCTCTGCGGTTCGGAGCCCAGGTTGGTTATTTCCAGCGTCACGCTGTCTGCCTCCAGACCGCATTCGTCTGCCTCGCCAGAGGTACCGGCCTGCAAACCCGCCAGATCATTGGCAGGTAACTCAAAAATGCGGATGTCATCAATGCCCATGCCTTCGTAGGACAGCGAAGCATCGGCCGAAAAGGCAAAGCGCAGTTGCACCTGGCTCATCCCACCGGCACCTGTCAAACGGTGCTGGGCTTTTATCCAGCCCTCACTGTTTCCATCCCATACGTCGCCCAATCCGGTTTGAGCATTGGTGTTATTGTACCAGTTCAGGCCCTCGCCGAGTGCGCCCACTTTTTCCCAGGTAGAATCGCCATTCAGGGCCATTTCGAGCCATGCCCCGTCGTAGTTTTTCTCCGTATCCCGGAAAAGCAAAAACTGGATGGAGGGGTCTGATGTCAGGGTAGAAAAGTCAAAACAGGGCGAACGCAGGAAAGACTTTTCGTTGCCATTATAGTTGCCTGTCAAACTGGTCACCCAGGCATTCACGCCGCTGGCGGCCGTATCCAGGTCGGTTTTTTCCGGGTCGCCAAAAGCCCAGGAAGGAAATGCACTGGTTGTATCCACATACCAGCCACCGTCCCAGTTCTCGAAATTTTGCAGATAAGGTGCTTGCAGCCGGTTATTTACATAATAAAAAGTAGTATCATTCAAGGCGTCTTCGTCGCCCGGCAGCGAGGTATATACCGCAATAACGTACTCGCCCGGCTCGGAAAAGTCGAAGGTCGTTTCAAATTCAACGACCGTGCTGCTGTCTTTACCCAACACGCCGGTATAAAAACCATCATTGGGTTGCGCTACGCCTGCATCAAGGCCATTCACGCTATAGCGAAATGGCAGGAGCGATTGCGGTGCCGAACCATAATTGTTCAGTACGACTTTGACTGTTTCCAGACCCAGATCGCAGCCGCTGGCGGGGGTTAGCACGGCACTGATGCCTACATCATTGGTCCAGTAGGTTTCAAAGTTGAAGGGTCCTACCTGCGCGCTGAAGTCTGTCGTATCGCATTGCTGAACGACATAAAAATCGTAGAAAGTTTTTTTCTGTAAGCCGGTGAGCGTCACTTTCGGCGTAGTGACAAAAGCCGTATCACCCACCCCAGGCCCGGGGACAAAGCCCGCTGGCCCATAGATCACTTGCCAGCCCAGCACATTGCTGGCGGGCGCGGGCGACCAGCGCAGTTTGGCGCGGGTGTCATATACATTTTCGATCTGTACGTTGGTCGGCTTAAGGCAGCTGGGGCATTCCCCAATACCCGCAAAGAGGATGCCGGGACTGGTGGTCAGTGCAGCTGACTGGTAGATCAACGTGCCATCCGTATTGTACAGTTTAAAGGAAACTTCGTTCACAAATGACCCTGGCAGCCAGTTCACAATGACCGGCAGCCCGGCAGCCACCACGAAGTAAACTGTACTGTCGCTACCATCATCGTTCACATTATTCATCGTGAACGTATATACGTTGGGCCCGGATGTGATACGCACGGAGCAGCCGTTCCAGCCATCTCCGTAACTGTCGAACAGGTCGAGCCGATATTCGCATTGGGCGTCGGCCCGATATAGCCCCAAGCAGAAAAGGGCCGGAAGAAGAAAGTGTAGCAGTTTAAAATTCATAGTGCAGCCTGATGTTGAAGTAGTTACTGGTTATTGGTTGTCTGGTTATCAGCAGTTAATATGCTGGTTATCAAATTTTTAATGTAGCCCAAAGGTCAAATTAATCATGCGCGGGTCCTTATTTGTTTTTTTATCAAAAAAATAACCAGCGGGTGAAAGGCTTCAAAGGTACGCCCTGTGGCGAAAATGCCATAGCCGTACGTGCATTCGTCCGGTTTTAGCAAAAAAAAGCAAAGGGAAGAGGCAAAAGGGCAAGGGGCAAGGGGCAAAAGGCAATAAGCAAAAAAGCAACGCTCGTTTAATCAAGAGCAAAAAGCAAAGGGCAAGAAAGCAAGCTGCGAGAAACAACCCGTAGAAACGATAGTCAAAAATCTATCGCTCGGTTAGGTGATTCACGCTTTTGCCTTTTTGCCCTTTGTCTGTTGCTTTTTGCCCCTTGCCTTTTCTAATCCGCCCCGTGCATCATTTTCCGCAAGGGGAAAGAAAGCCCGAAAAGAATGACACCCGCTACGCCCGCCATGCCCACAAAGAGCATGAAAAACTGGTAGAGGTCTTTGATTTTGGAACCTAAAAAGGAAGGATATTCGAGCGGAATGGCTTTTTCTTCGGCCATAGTCACTTGCTCCGGCGTGGCTTGCACGGTGCCTTCCAGGATGCCCCGATAGGTGTCATTATCAATGCGGTTCTCAGCGGCCAGCGCATATTCCGCACCGGAAGGTGGATACAAGCCGCTCAATTGGCCCGCCGCTTTATTGGCGACTGAATTGGCCAGGAACCATACACCGAAGAGCAGCGAGACGAAACGCATCGGGGCCAGTTTGGACACCAGCGACAGGCCAATGGGCGACAGGCACAATTCGCCGACCGTGTGGATAGTGTACAGCGCGATCAACCAGAACATGCTGACTTTCATGCCCAAACCCACGCCGTTCACGCCGATAGCGATCACCGCGTAACCCAGGGCCAGTATAAGCAAACCTAATGCCTGCTTAATCAAGGAGTTGGGTTCAGATTTGCGTTTGGCCAGCGCGACCCAGATGGCGGCCGTAATAGGGGCCAACAGCACTACCGCCACGGCATTGACCGATTGGAAATAACTGGCTGGTATGATCCCGCCCAGGAAGGAGCGGTCGGTTTGTTCCTGCGCAAAAAAGGTGAGCGAAGCACCGGCCTGCTCGAAAGCCGCCCAGAAAAACACCACGAAAAAAGCCGAGACATAGACCACAATGATCCGGTCGCGTTCCACTTTGGTGAGAGATTTATCGGTAATAATGACCGTCATCATGGCAATAGTGATGGCATAGATGAGCGCTGCAATGGTATCGAACGAAAGCGCGACTTTGAGCAGCAGGAACACACCAACCGCCAGACCCAAGCCCATCAGCAGTTGTTGGGTGCCGAGGCCACCACTCCCGGCATCCGCGCTGACTTGTACGGCAGTGTTGGGTGCCGCCCCGATGGGCAGACCGTCCGGCGTGATCACGTATTTATCCTTTTGGGTCTGGAAGAGAATCGTGCCGAGCACCATCCCGATCCCGGCGGCCAAAAAGCCCCATTTGAAATCGGCGGGGTTGCCCGTATCGCCCACGTAGCCACAAAGGAGCGGCGCGATGAAAGCCCCCAGATTGATGCCCATGTAAAAAATAGTGTAGGCCGCATCGCGCCGACGGTCGCCTTCGGCATACATCTGCCCGATCATGGAAGAAATATTCGGCTTGAAAAAACCATTGCCAATGATGAGCAAGGCCAGACCACCCCACATGAGCGGAATAGACAGACTACCATTCTGGTACATGGAAGCACTACCAAACATCAGGAACTGGCCCAGGGCCATGAGCAAACCGCCCAGCACGATGGATTTGCGATTGCCCCAATAGCGATCCGCGACATAACCACCGATCAGCGGCGTGAGATAGACCAGGCCAGTGTAACTGCCGTATATTTCAGAAGCCTTTTCCTTGGAAAACAACAGCGCATTGATCATGTACAGGGAAAAAAGGGCCCGCATGCCATAGTAGCTGAAACGCTCCCACATTTCCGTAAAAAAGAGCAGGGAAAGCCCGCGCGGATGTCCCCAGATTTCGGTGTTCGATTGTGCCATTTCTTTTTAGATTGACCGTGAAGGAAATTTGAAATTTTAATTTTGAACAGGGCAAAAGAACGGAATAAAGCTCCACCTGAAACCAACGGCATATTTTTTTCGATGGAATCTGCATCTTTCTACGCCGACAACGGTTCGTACTGCCCGCAAATTCGTGTGCATTATACCCGAAATTGGCCAATCACCACTTTATCTTTGCGGCCCTTTTTATCACAACTATCCCCAATTTTGTCCCTTTAACGGGCGTTTTACCTAAAAATCATCCCATGTTTCGTCTATTCTACTACCTTTTCCCCATCTTCGTCCTGTTCATGCCTGCGGCTTGCCGGCAAGAACCACCTGGCCCACCGCCCCCTTCGGCCAAGGCACAAAAAATGCTCGACGAAGACCGCGACACCCTAACCGGCGAGCCAATCCGCCACGAGAACGCCTGGGTAGATCGGGGCTGCGAGGTGATTACAGATGCCGAAGTCCTCCACCTTTTCGGAATAGACGTGAATCGTGATGTTTTCAATGCCCGCACTTTGCCGAAGCAATCCTTTTGTCTGCGCACCTGGAAAAAGCCCGACTGGAAACAACGCGAAAGTAACAATGAGAAAGACGGTGCCACCTACCTCGATCCGGCTAATATTCTGACGGTGCAGGTGTTTGGTTACGGGACCACTTTGTTGGCGAAGGAGCAATTTGCCCAACTTCGCCGCGACCGCCGCAACACCTATGAAGAAGACGTGACCGGCCTCGGCGACGACGGTTTATGGAGCACCAATACTTCCACCTTGCTCGTGCGCAAGCAGTATCAAGTGCTAAGTATTGCCCTGACTATTGCCGATCAGCCCCACGACAATCTGGCTCCCGCCAAGGCACTGGCTTTGCTGGCCTTACCAAGAATGAAATGAAAAAATAAAATGTGGTCAATTTGACTAATGTGGTCAATGGGTTGAATGTGGCCAATTAGTAAATGTGGCCAATGGGTCTAATGTGGCCAATGTGGCCGCGTGTTTTTCACATTGACCACATTCTTTTATTTAACATTGACCACATTATTTATTTATTGACCACATTATTTTAATATATGCTCGCCACTGACCGCCTTTTCCTGGTTCCCACCACCTTACCGCTGCTGGATGCCATTGTTGACGAAGATTGGGCCACCCTGTCGGCCCGGCTGGGCGGCGTGGGCTATGCCGAGAACTGGCTGCATTTCCCGGAGGCCTACCTCTGGCTACGCGACTACCTGCGCGAGCACGACGACGAACCGGCCTGGTGGAGTTATGTGATTATCCATCGCCACGATGTCCGCCTCATCGGTACCTGCGGTTTCAAGGGCGCACCCGATCCACGGGGTGCCGTCGAAATAGGCTACGAAATCGCCGACGCCTATCAGGGACGCGGTTTTGCCACCGAGACAGCGCGGGCACTCTGCGAATTTGCTTTCGCACAGTCGGGCGTACGGGTGGTGACCGCCCAAACACTGGCCGAAGAGAATGCCTCGGTGAATGTGCTGCGCAAACTCGGTTTCACTTTTGTGCAGGAAAAGGTAGATATAGAGGATGGGAAGATTTGGGAATGGGAGCGGGAAGCAACAGGCAAATAAACAAATAGGCAATTTGCAAATAGAACAAGTAACATTTGAGGGTTTTATCAAACATCTCAACTTGGCTATAACATCACCTTACAAATCATCCAATAAAATCTTTTCCCCATGAAAAAATCTCTATCCCTTTTTGCGGCAGCATTTTGCGCCGTTTCTGCACTTTTTGCGCAAGCACCGGCTATTGAATGGCAAAATACGATTGGTGGCAGCGATTACGAATTGCTTCAATCTGCCCGGCAGACTGCCGATGGAGGTTATATACTCGGCGGATATTCCTTTTCCAATATTTCAGGCGACAAAACGGAAAATAATTTGGGTAATGCGGATTACTGGGTCATAAAACTAGACCCTACTGGACTTATTCAATGGCAAAACACGATTGGTGGCGACAATGCCGATGGCCTTTCCAGCGTCCAACAAACCGCTGATGGTGGTTATATACTCGCTGGCGATTCTGATTCCAATATTTCAGGCGATAAAACCGAAAACGGCCTGGGCGATTATGACTTTTGGATCATAAAACTGGATGCTACCGGGAATATCGAATGGCAGAATACCATTGGTGGCAGCGAAGGTGACTATGTATTATCTATTCAACAGACTAATGATGGTGGGTATGTCCTCGGAGGATCTTCGGATTCGGGTATTTCTGGCGATAAAACGGAAGAAAATCTGGGCGGACGGGATTATTGGATCGTAAAATTAGATGGCACCGGAAACATCCAGTGGCAAAATACGATTGGTGGTAATGCCGAAGACCAATTATACGCTATTCAACAGACCGCCGATGGTGGTTACATCGCTGGTGGATATTCCAATTCTAATATTTCGGGCGACAAAACGGAAAACAGCTTGGGAAATAATGATTACTGGGTAGTAAAACTGGATGGAACTGGTAATATTGAATGGCAGAACACCATTGGGGGCAGTGGTGCCGAGCGTTTGGAATCTATCCGAGCAACCAGCGATAGCGGGTATGTGCTTGGTGGATATTCCGCCTCCAATATATCGGGCGATAAAACCGAGAATAGTCAAGGTCTCAGAGACTATTGGGTGGTGAAATTAGATGCTACTGGTTTTATTCAATGGCAAAATACTATTGGCGGCAATAATAATGATGAACTCCATAGTCTTCAACCGACTACCGATGACGGTTATATACTGGCTGGAAATTCTGCTTCCAGTATTTCGGGCGATAAAACCGAGACTAATTTAAACAATGGCACTGATTATTGGGTCGTGAAATTAGATGCCGCCGGAGCAATTCAATGGCAGAAGAATATCGGTGGCAATGAGCGGGATATTTTAAACAGTGCGCAGCAAACCACCGATGGTAGTTATATTTTTGGCGGCTATTCTTTGTCTAATATTTCCGGCGATAAAACCGAAGACAATTTAGGCGTTCAGGACTACTGGGTCGTAAAATTATCAGCGGATATCGTGCCGGTTAATGAAGTCTCGCTGGCGCAAAAGAGCCTCGAAATTTACCCCAACCCCACCACCGACGCCCTATTCATCCGCACAGAATCACCCACCCAACTAAGTCTCTACAACGCCTTCGGCCAAATCCTTCGCACCCAAACCGTACAGGATGGCGATAAATTAGACTTGTCCACTTTGCCGGATGGGCTTTGTTTTCTAGTGGAAAGTGAAACGGGTGTGGCGCATAAAATCTTAAAAGCCAAATAACCTAACCCAACTAAAAAGAGTGGAGCCCCACCCACCGGCGCAGCTCCACTCTTCTCAACAACCTCCACATCTCTACTCCTCCACAAAACTAGTAAGCCCGCGCAAACAGCACCCGCCGTTTACTTGGCTTACCCGTCAGAATGCAGACACCGTCTTCCTCCACCGCATCCAATGGAATACAGCGGATTGTCGCCTTGGTTTTTTCTTTGATCTCCAGTTCCGTTTCCGTTGTGCCGTCCCAATGCGCGGAGACGAAGCCGCCCTTGTTTTCCAGCACCTCTTCCAGTTCCGCCCAGGTATCCGCCCGCGTGATGTGCGCGTCGCGGTAGGCCTTGGCGCGGTCGAACAGGTTTTGCTGAATTTCGTCCAGCAGATTGGAGACATATTCCGCGATGCCATCGAGTGGCACACTGGTTTTTTCTTTCGTATCGCGGCGGGCCACTTCCACCTGACCGGCGGCCAGATCGCGCATCCCCAGACCGAGGCGCACCGGAATGCCAATCATTTCATATTCCGCGAATTTGAAGCCCGGACGGTTTTGGTCGTCGTTATCAATTTTCACCCGTACGCCTTTGGCTTTCAGCGCGGCAGCGATCTTGGCAGCGGCCTCGTCCAGTTCCGGCGAAGGCTTCGGAATCGGAATGATTACCACCTGGATAGGTGCCAGTTTTGGCGGCACCACCAGCCCTTCATCGTCGGAGTGGGTCATAATCAGGCCACCGATCATGCGCGTGGAAAGACCCCACGAAGTGGCCCACACCAGTTCCTGTTTATTTTCTTTATTCAGGAAAAACACGTCGAAAGCGCGGGCAAAATTTTGTCCCAAAAAGTGCGACGTACCCGCTTGCAGCGCCTTGCCATCCTGCATCAGGGCCTCAATACAATAGGTGTCCACTGCGCCGGCAAAACGCTCATTGACGGTTTTTACGCCTTTGATGACCGGCATGGCCATATATTCTTCGGCAAACTGCGCATACACGTCCAGCATCTGCCGGGTTTCGGCGATGGCTTCGTCGGAAGTGGCGTGCGCGGTGTGGCCTTCCTGCCACAGAAATTCCGCCGTGCGCAAAAAAGGCCGCGTCCGCATTTCCCAGCGCACCACGTTAGCCCATTGATTAATGAGCAGCGGAAGGTCGCGGTAACTCTGGATCCAGTCGCGGTACGTGTTCCAGATGATGGTTTCCGAAGTGGGCCGCACAATCAGTTCTTCTTCGAGTTTAGCGTCCGGGTCCACCATCACGCCCCCATTCGGGTCGGCTTTCAGGCGATAATGCGTCACCACGGCGCATTCCTTGGCAAAACCCTCCACGTGGGCCGCTTCTTTGCTCAAAAAACTTTTTGGGATAAATAAAGGGAAATACGCGTTGACGTGGCCCGTCTCTTTGAACATTGTGTCGAGTTGGGCCTGCATCCGTTCCCAGATGCCATAGCCGTTGGGCCGGATGACCATGCAGCCACGCACCGGCGAATTATCGGCCAGGCGGGCTTTGCGGACAATATCGAGGTACCATTGCGAGTAATCTTCCGAACGAGGAGTAATTTCTTTTGCCATGAGCAGAATTTTGTGTATATTGCGTGGGTGTGCCGTGGGCACGATCTTTTATTTCTGGAAAGTAGTTTGTTTAGGTTAAAGACGGGTTAAAACCTGATTTTCACTGGACTTATTTTTCGGAAAAAGCATCATATAAGGGAATCAAAAAGGAGGTCAAAACATTCCCAAATACGCCCCTGAAACGGCCATTGGCAAAAATTTTAACACATTACCTTTTTAACAGCTTCCCCTTAACCAACTTTAACCACCACTCAATCGGCTTTAAAGCCATATTAACCAAAAAAAGTGCGCAAAGGTAATATTTTTGACCCTGTAAACTTGCGTACCGGAAGTCGCACGATCAAATACCACACACTGTTGTCATGAAAAACAAAAATAAATCTCTGCTTTGGATGTTACTGGCCTGCTTTACGCTGGCGCTGAGTGCGCCCGCCCAGGCTCAGGACGACCTTTACTACGACCCTGCTACCGATAAACAAGTGTCGCCAAACAACAACAACAATAATAACAACGGCGACAACAATTACGACGAAGGCAGCAACGTAACCCGCCGTTACAGCAACGACGATGACTCATACTACGATGACGACGACTATGCCTACGAATATTCTTCGCGCATCCGTCGCTTTCACCGCCCCAGCCCGGTCGTTGATTACTACGATCCCTACTATGTGGACCTGTACAACTACGATCCGTATTTCCTGCCCGGTAACTCCATCTACACCTATGGTTATAATGACTATTGGACCTGGCGCCGCTGGCAGCGTTGGAATCGCTGGAATAGTTTCAGTGCCTTTGATTATGGCTGGGGTTGCAATACCTTCAGCCCGTGGGGTTGGAACAGCGGCTTTCGCGGCTTCAATGCCTGGAACAGTCCTTCGATCTTCAACAACTACTATTACGACCCCTACTGGACGTGGAACGGATACAACCCGTACTACAGCAATGGCTGGGCGAACAATAATTACTACTACAACAACAGCCATTACAACAACAATGGCGGCAGTGGTGATTATCGGCCACAAACCTACACCGGTGTGCGTCGCAATGGTACTTCGGTCAATCCCGGTTATGCCCGCATCAGCGAAGGTGGCAATGGTCGCCTGACGACTTCCACCAAGAATGCGCCAGTGATCGAGATGAAAAGCCGTCCGAATGGTCGCACCACGATCAGTAAGGAACCGACTCAGGTAGAACGCGCTACGCCAAATACCAGCCGTCGCCCAACCGATGCCACAAATGGAGAAGTTCGGGGCCGGAATACCACACCGACCGAACGCCCGGGCCGCACTTCCCCCACGCAAACCGAGCGTCCAACGACGACACCGCGCAGCGAAACTACGCCAAGCCGCCGTCCACAAACGGAAGAAACGGCTCCACGTCGTCAGCGGGAAGAAACGGAAACGGCTCCACGTCAGCGGGAAGAATCGCGCCCAAGTCGTCAGAGCCAGGAAACACGCCCGGCCCGTCGTCAGGAACAGACTTCTGAGCGTCCGACCCGTACTGAACAGCCAAGCCGTCGCACGGAGACCCGCTCGGAAGAGCGTCCGACCCGTACGGAAACCCGCTCTGCTCCACAACGCAGCGAAACGCCACGCACTGAATCGCGTGACAACAGTACGCGCAGCGGTGGAGACAACAGCAGCGGCTCATCGTCCGGCAGCCGTGGCCGTCGTGGTGGCTAAGTAGTGGATCGCTTTTTTAACTTTCTTTCAACACACTTGTCAAAGGGGTGGAAACCGGGGTTCGCACCTTCTTCCACCCCTTTGCTTTTAAACAAAAGGCAATAAGCAAAAAGGGCAATAGGCAAAAAAGCAAGAAAACACAATGTCACTTACCTCCCAGCCTCTTGCGTTTTTGCTTTTTGCCCTTTGCCTTTTGTTTATTGCTTTTCCTCCTGATTCAAATATCTCAATTTATATGAAACGCTCCCTTTTGCCCCTGTTTTTTCTGCTGGCCGCTGCGCCGGTTTTTGCCCAGTTAGCCAGCGATGTGCTGCGCTATTCTTACCTCCAACCCGGCGGCACGGCCCGTTATCTCGGTGCTGGCGGTGCTTTTGGTGCCTTGGGTGCCGAATATAGTTCGCTCAGCAACAACCCGGCGGGTCTGGCTATGTTCCGTTCCAATGAACTGGTAGTCACGCCCTCTTTGAAATTTTCTAAGACCAATGCGGTGTTGCCTGGCAGTACTTCCCAGCAGGACACGAAAAGCAATTTCGGTTTTGACAACATCGGTTTCATATTTAATACCACGCCACGCAGTGCCAAGTGGAAGACTTTTAATGTCGGTATTGGTCTGAACCGGCTGAATAATTTTAGCCAATCCATTTATTATCAGGGCGATGCCAATGGGAGTATTATGAACGGCTTTTTTGCCGATGCCCAAAGCGTGGTCAACAGCGGCGGTGACGAGACCAGTTTTGATCCATTTGGCTCTTCGCTGGCCTTCGATGCTAATGCCATTTATTACCAAGATGATGTATTGACTTCCGATTTTGTCGGTTATGAAACTGCCCTGCTCACCCGTACCCAAACCCTCATTACTTCGGGTCGGATGAATGAAATGGTGCTTTCTTTTGCCGGCAACTACGATGAAAAACTGATGATCGGTGCCACTATCGGGGTGCCTTTTGTCAATTATCGCCTCGAAGGAGAATACATAGAAACCGATCCCGGCGGCGGTCTGGATGGTAACGTGCCTTATTTTGATGGTTTGACCTACACGGAATTTTTGAAAACCGAAGGCGTGGGTTTTAATATGAAAATGGGTGTCACCTATAAAGTCAACCAGATGCTGCGTTTGGGTGCGGCCTTTCATACGCCCACTTACCTGGGCCTGACCGACACCTATAGTAACACGTTCGCCTACGACTACGAAGACGGCGGCGGCAGTGTGCAGGGCGAAGCATTGACCTCCCCCGATGGCATTTCGGACTATCGCTTGCGCACTCCCTGGCGGGCGATTGGTAGCGCGGCGGTGTTGTTCAAAAAATACGGTTTCCTGAGTGCCGACTATGAATTCGTGGATTACAGTGCCAATGCCTATAACTTCACCGCCGATGTAGCGAGTGCGCAAAACCAGGAGGATGAGCGCAATGTAAACAACCAAATTCAGCGGGCCTATCGCCAGACCAATAACATCCGTATTGGCGGTGAATTGGCACTCGATAATTTCCGGCTGCGCGCAGGCGTCAATATGCTCGGCAAACCCGAAGCGGGCCAGACGGGCTATAATATGGCTTATACCGCCGGAGCAGGTGTCCGTGGCGAGTCGTTTTATCTCGATTTGGGATATCGTTTTGGTAAAGGCAAGGGCTCCGTGCAACCATACGCTGGTGCACCCGTGGCCACCACGGACAATATCAGTAACGATATTCTGCTGACGCTGGGCTTTAAGTTTTAAGTTAGTTAGTTTAAATAATAATGCGGCTGGCCAAATCGGAACATTCCGGTTTGGCCAGCGTTTTTGGAAAAGGGTAACCAATGCGAACAATGGTTAAATATGCAAAATGCTGGTAATCAGGTGCGAAATTTGAAGACTTTTTCTAAATGAAAATCCAGATTTGAGTGGTGGCATGGGTTCGGCCAAGGTTTTTCTTTGAAAAACCTTGG
>JANPIV010000067.1:0-93944 GCA_031425155.1 Saprospirales bacterium
AAACTGGTAGGCTTCGTCCCCTCAACCAAGCAACCCTATCCAGGCGAAAAACTACTCTGGCAAGCAATACAGCAAATAAATGCCATTAGAACCGGGTTTTTAATCGCTCAAAATTATGGGACAGGATAAGGGCACAGCCTCCGCGCGAGCAGACCGCGTTTGGGACGGGGGAATGTTTTTCAGGAAGCAGCCTGGTGCGAGCGGGGAATAAGAGCCCCCATCACCTCCTGAATCTTCCCCTCTTCACTTTCCCACCATCCCGTTTCCAACCCCGGCAGGCCACCTTCCAGTGCCTGCACCACCTTCTTTTTACCCGTGAAATGAAAATTCGTCGCGCCGCTCACTTCGGCTATTTCCCGAATATTGGCCGCTGAAATGCCTGCGCCCGGCATCACCGTCACCCGCCCGGCCGAGTGGGCCACCAGTTTTTGCAGCAACTCGCGACCAGCATACGCCGTTTCCGCCTGCCCGGAACTCAGCACCCGGCGAATCCCCAGTTCCGCCAGTTGATCCAGCGCCACCAAAGGATCGGGCGTAGAATCGAAAGCACGGTGGCAGGTCACGTCCATTGGCCCGGCGGCCTCACGCATGGCCCGCAGTTGCAGCACATGCAGCTGCCCGTCGCGCTGCAACGCCCCGATCACCACGCCTTTCGCGCCCGCCTCGCGACAGGCCCGGATGTCGTCGAGCATGATGCCCACCTCCGCATCCGAGTAGCAGAAATCGCCCTCCCGCACCCGGATGAGCACATAGACCGGAATGCCCACGCGCACCACCGCCCGCACCAGACCGATACTCGGTGTCACGCCGCCTACATCCAGCGCGGCACAGAGTTCGACGCGGTTGGCCCCCGCGCGGTGAGCGGCTATGACGGAAGCCAGATTGGTCACACAGATTTCGAATTGCATTTTCCTGAAACGATGAAGTATTAACTATGAACTATGAACAACCAAACGCCTTATCTTCGGGCATCGAACAGGAAGACTAATCACCAATTAATGAATAACCAGTAATCGCTTATGTTTGCCCGTTTACTTGTTTTTACGCTGCTGTTGTTTGCGCTGACTGCTACGCAGGCACAAGACCTGCATTTTTCGCAATTTTATCACCTTCCGCTGCAATCTAATCCGGCGGCGACCGGCATTTTTCAGGGCGACTGGCGGGTGGCGGGCATTTACCGCAGCCAATGGACCAGTGTACCAGTGGATTACCGGACTTTTGCCGTGGCTTTCGATACAAAAGTAGTGCGACGCGGCAACTATTCCATCAATGGCGGACTGTTGCTGGCCCGCGACCAAGCGGGCGATGCTGGCCTGAGCTGGACGCAACTGGGCCTGACCGGAAGCGTCGCGCGGGCATTGAACGAGGAGCAGGCCCTGGTGGTGGGCGCGAGTGTGGCCTTTGTACAGCGGGCTTTGGACTTTGGGAAATTGAAATTTAAAAACCAGTGGACTGGCGATATATATGACTCCAACTTGCCAAGCGGCGAGACCCTCGGTGCTTCTTCCGGTTTTGTGCCCACGCTTTCGGCGGGTGTACTCTGGCATTACGGCCCCGCCGACACCCGTAGTTATCTGGATGCGGGGGTGGGGATGGCACATCTTAATCGCCCGGTCATCAGTTTCCGCGACGATGCCGATGCCAAACTTCCGATGCGTTTCAACCTGCTGCTCAACGGTGCCTGGCAACTCAATGAGCACCTCGACGTGGTCGGTTTTGCCTCTGCGCAACAGATGACCAAAACCCGCGAAATAGTGGCCGGAGCGGGCCTGCGCCGGGTACTCGTCACTGGCCCGGTCAACGCGACTGCCCTGCAATTCAGCCTCGCCGTTCGGCTGGCGGATGCGATTATTCCGGCCATTCAACTGGAACGCAACGGCTGGACGGTGGGTCTGAGTTATGACTGGAATATTTCTGATTTTCAGCAAGTGACGCAACACCAGGGCGGCATCGAAATAGCGGTGGTCTATCGGCATCTCTCCGTACCGCCCGTTAAAATCTTCAAATCCTGCCCGATTTTCTAAAGCGGAACCTTGATATTTGTCTTTATTTTAATACAATAATTGCGCTGGCCGCGAATTTTTTTTACCATTGCCAGTTCTGTCTAAACAGTGACTTACAAAAGGAAACGGTCTTTTTTTCGACTAAAAGGTAGTTTTTTACGGTTTTCGACTAATTTTAAAAAATAATTGCGCTGTTAGGACAGAATTTTTCAACATTGGTTCCAAAATTGTAAACTGAAAGAAGGGTTGCTTGCGTTTCATCTGTCTGGAAAACCAGATGTGAAAAACCAGAACCCATGATCTATGCTAATCAAACCTTACGTTACACTTTTCTTCCTGCTATCCCTGGCCGCTGTGTCGGCACAAAATCTCCGTACGTATGAGCGGGCGGGCGATGATGCTTTCCAACAAAAAGATTACGGTGCCGCTGTGCAGCATTACAGCGTCGTGCTGGAGCGCGATGATAAGAATCTTGATGTCTGGTGGAAATACGGGGAAAGCGCCCGGCTGTATTCTGCCTATCCCGAGGCGGAGAAAGCCTACAGCAAAATCGTTGTTTCTCCCAAGGCCCACGACGAATTTCCGATGGTCGACTACCGGCTCGGTGAGGTAAAAAAGAGCTTGGGCGACTATGAATCGGCTGCCGGTTATTTTGAAAAATTCCTGCAACAGCCGCCACAGATTGCCGGTAATCTGGTGCAGAAAGTCCAGAAAGAACTGGATGATTGCCGGTATGCCCAAGC
This sequence comes from Saprospirales bacterium, assembly GCA_031425155.1. Lineage (GTDB taxonomy): Bacteria > Bacteroidota > Bacteroidia > Chitinophagales > Saprospiraceae > M3007. Next base: position 2,747 of record JANPIV010000067.1, read on the forward strand.
CGTGGTTCCGGCTTCCGGCGCGGTGACGATCAAACATTTAGGCAAAGAAGTCAATAGCCCGTACAGCGATTTTGCCCCAATTGTAGTGGGCGACACCCTGTTTTTCTCTTCCTACCGCTTCGATCAGAAAGGCGGTCGCAAAGGCGAAAAGCAAAAACTCACGCGGGTGATGATCTCCTCCAAAGGGGGCCGGGCCCGCGAACCCGGACGCGGTTTTCCGGTGGCCGACACCGCCCACATAGCGCACACGGCGTTCTCGCCCGACGGACACTATATCTTTTTTACGGTTTGTAAAAACATCAACGCCAACGATATACGTTGCGAACTCTGGCTCACCGTACTGGATCGGCGCAATCGCTGGTTGCCTCCGGTGCGTCTGCCCGAACCGGTGAATATGCCGGGTTATACCAGCACCCAGCCGTCCATTGGCTACGACGAAAAGTTTGAGGGGCCTGTGCTCTGGTTTTCCAGCGACCGGCCCGGTGGGCGGGGTAAACTCGACCTGTGGTACATGCCCCTGGATACCAATTTTTTCTGTCCCTGCAATCTGCCACTGCCCGGCAAAAAGATCATTCACCTGCCCAAATTCGATGCGCCTAAAAATGCCGACCAACTAAATACTGCCGAAAACGACGGTACGCCTTTCTTTTATTCCAAGACCCAGCAGTTGTACTTCAGTTCGGAAGGCTGGCCGGGCATGGGTGGCTACGATATTTTTTCAGCCCAGAAAAAGGGTAACGAAATAGCACCGCCGGAAAATGCGGGTCCGGGCTTGAACACCAGTTATAATGACGTGTATTTCTACCTCAAAAATGACGGACAAAACGGCTATTTGAGCAGCAACCGGTCCGGTTCTTTTTATCTGGACGAAAAAAACAAAGCCTGCTGCAACGACATTTTCTCTTTTCATCTGCCGGAACCCGTGCAGCCGCCTGCGGTGAAACAACCAGAGGTGGATCCGCTCGAAGTGCTGACGGCCAAAACGACCCTGCAAACTCCCCCCTCGGCTCCTCCTTTGACGGTCAAACCGCCTGAACTGGATGATTTCAAAGGGCTGCCGCTCTATTTTGACAATGATGAGCCGGATAAACGCACCCGCCGGACCAATACACAGAAGACCTACGAGGAGACGGTGCTGGACTATCTGGAGCGTCAGCGCGAGTATGACGAGCGTTTTGCGACCGGATTGAGCGGCTCCAAACAAGACCAGGCCGAAGCATTGGTGGACGATTTTTTTGAAAATGAAGTACGCCGGGGTTACGACCGTTTGGGCCAACTCTGCGACGTTTTGTTGTCGCGCCTGCAGGAAGGCCGCACCTTGGAAGTAATGATCAAAGGCTTTACCAGCCCGCGTGCCGAAACGGATTATAACCTCAATCTGGGTAAACGCCGCATCAGTAGTGTACGCAATCATTTCGCCGCTTATGCGGATGGTGCGTTGGTGCCTTACCTGCGTTCCGGCCAGTTAAAAGTGACGCAGATCAGCTTTGGGGAGACCACGGCGCGGCATGGTATTAGTGATAAAATCACCGATGAACGCAACTCTGTGTATCATCCAGATGCCGCACGGGAGCGTCGCGTGGAGATTGTCGAAATCCGTGCAAAAAACTGATTAAAAAAATTTTGCCGTTTCAAACCTCATTCTTTTAAATTTGCCGCCAACGAAGCATAGCGTTCCGGCAACCGACTATCATCTGCTGCTGGCGCGCTGATTTATTAAAACCAAATTATCTCCTGCACCTTGACTAAAAAGCGCATTGTCAAAGATTACGATGCCCTCCCGGAGGACATCGTCCGATTGATAAAAATGAAATACCATAGTGGCTACGCCGACTATCTGGTCACCTATTCCGATAAGGATGGCAAGAAAGTGTCTGCTTTGCCATTTGAAGCGGACGATGCCCACTACCTCATCCGCATGACCGTGACGGAGGCCAAACGCCTGGTAAAAGAAGACGTGGACTATGACGACGATGGCCAACTCCGCGAGGATTTTGCCGACGTGGAAGTGGACGACGAATTCGATGGCAACGGCGAAGATGACGATGAACTGGCGGACGGTTCTTCCGACGAAGACGACCACATCATCGTGACCCGCCGCCGCGATGAAGACGGCGAAGACATTCCAGACGACACGGAATATTAATTAAAAGAAAATAAACAATGGCAACAGGCAATTGGCAAACTTCGGGTTTGCCAGTTGCCTGTTGCTGTTTTCATTGGTCAGTAAGCCTTTCACGGCCCTACGACCGCTATTTTCCACGTGTTTCTATTATTCCTGGCAAAATATCATTTGCCAAAAGAACCTAGCACTTCGTGTACCGGGTTCTTTTTTTTAGGTAACGATGCAGCAGTTCCGTTTTTTTAACATCTTTGCCAATCGGGAATATTATTTCCTGCAAAAATTGATTCACGAATTTATCTTCTACCTATTCTAACCAACACAGACATGAGTGTGGCTACAAATGTTGTAACCAATAATACCGGCTTCCAAAAACCATTGCTCAAAACCCGCCAAATCTGGAACATGAGTTTCGGTTTCCTGGGTATTCAGGCCGGATTTGCCTTGCAAAACGGTAACGCCAGTGGCATCTTGCAGCGCTTGGGAGCGGACGTACATGAACTGCCCAGTTTCTGGTTGGTCGCTCCGATCATCGGTATGATCGTGCAACCCATCATCGGACACTATTCCGACCACACCTGGGGCCGCTTTGGTCGGCGAAAACCCTACTTTCTGGCCGGTGCCTTGGCGGCCTTTTTAGGCATGATCCTGATGCCGAATGCGGGATTGCTGGCGGTGGCCCTGCCAGCGGTGCTGGTGGGCGCGGGTATGCTGATGGTCATGGATGCTTCCATCAATGTGGCCATGGAACCGTTTCGGGCACTGGTAGCCGATAAACTGCCTTCGTCGCAGCACACCCTGGGCTTTTCGGTGCAGACGGTATTGATCGGTTTGGGGGCAGTCATCGGCTCCTGGTTGCCGTGGATATTGGCCAACGTGGTGGGCATTGCCGATACGGCTCCCGAGGGAATGGTGCCGGAAAATATCAAGTGGGCCTTTTACGTCGGCGCGACCATCCTGCTTTTGGCCATTGTGCGGACGTTAATGACCACCAAGGAATACCCACCGAACGGCAACGATAGCGTGCAGAAAGAAGGCCTGGGAGCGATTTTTAAGGATTTTGTGGCTATGCCCAAGACCATGCGTCAGTTGGGAGCGGTGCAGTTTTTCACCTGGTTCGGTTTGTTCTCCATGTGGGTGTTTACCACGCCCGCCATCGCCAATCACATCTACGGCTGCGCAATAGACGACACCAAGTCACAGCAGTACAGCGATGCGCAAAATTGGACGGGCGTTATTTTCGGAATATACAATGCGGTGTCTATGGTGTTTGCCCTGCTGCTGCCCACCATTGCCAGTCGTTTGGGTCGTAAGCGTACCCATGCCATCGCCCTAGTATGTGGAGGATTGGGGTTGATCTCGATCTACTTTGCCACCTCGCCGGTCTTCCTGATCTTTTCGATGGTGGGCGTCGGCATTGCCTGGGCCAGCATTCTGGCTATGCCTTACGCAATGTTGGCGGGTGCTTTGCCAGCGCATAAAATGGGGATTTATATGGGCATTTTTAATTTCTTCATTACCGTTCCACAGATCGTAAGCGGAGTGGTCAATCGCCCGATTGTAAAATATTTATTCGGCAATCATGCAATTTATGCGATTTTGATGGCCGGGGTTTTCCTGCTGCTGGCAGCGGCTTCCGTGCGTTTTGTGGAGGATAAAGATGATCTGGTGGTAAATCCGCAGGCCGCCAACTTGAATACGCCATTATAAAAACGAGAAAAGAAAATTTTTGCTGGCTGTAACAGACTGGACTATGAGGAATCCGATGTGGAGTGGCATACTTTTTTGACGCAGTGGTAACGGGTTTTGTGTCGGGCCCTGGTAGTGGCAGATTGCTCCAAACCGCCGATGGCATGATTCGAATTTCATTTTTTCACCTAAATCTTTATAAAATGGATACCAACTCGTTAATTTTCACGCTCATCATCGGCGCCGTCTGCGGCTGGCTCGCCGGTGTCATTCGCCAGGGCTATGGTTTTGGTTTGCTCGGCAACATTGTCGTCGGTATTCTCGGCGCATTCATTGGCGGCTGGCTGTTTCGCGTACTGGGCATCGGCCTGGCCGGTGGTCTGGCCGGTACGATCATTACCGCCGTTATCGGTGCCTTGCTCCTGCTCTTCCTGATTGGGCTGGTGCGGCGGGCAACCTAAGCCGATTCGCTGAATTGATTTTTTTGTCTGAACTTTCCGGGGGCTTTCGCCCTCGGAAAGTTTTTTTTTGCCCAAAGGAAAGGGAACTATGAAGTATGCGGGTGCTTTACAATATGTTAATCGGTCACCAATAGGCACTGAATAGTAGATAGTGGTGGCATGGGTTCCGCAAAGTTTTTCAAAGAAAAACTTTGCGGAACCCATGCCACCACTCAAATTCGGATTTTTCATTTAGGGACGTGTGAAAAATTAGTTAGCACCTGCGTCTTCATGTTGAGTTGTCATGTCGTAGAGAAACGAAGACATCCACACAAGCCAGGTTATTGGAAAGGCCCTTAATCAAGAAATTCTGGATTACCTGGCTTGTGTGGATATCTTCACTCCGCTGCGACATGACAAACAAGACGGCAGGAAACCTCATAAATTATTTTCCACACGTTCCTTAAGCAAATTGAACGGCTGATAGCCAGTCAACTAATCAACAAATAAAAGATGCGCGCTTTCTTTCTTCTGCTCCTGTTCAGTCACCTGATGGCCTGCAAAAACTATCTGGGTAATCCCCACTCTCAAGTGATGACGCCGCGCACCGTATCGGCGTTAAATCCAACCGATGTACTGCGCGTGGAACCCGGCAACTGGTGGGTGGGTATGCAACACCATCAGGTAGAAATATTGGTGCATTACCCGGATGTAGCCGCTTATACACTGAAGTTGGGGCCTTCCAAAGGCGTGAAAGTGGTGAAAATAGAAAAAGGCGACAGCCCGAACTATTTGTTCGTGACGCTGGATATTGGGGCAAAAGCGCCACCGCAACGGGTGCCGTTGATCTTCACGAAAGGCGCCAACGCATTTACCTACGATTTTTCGCTGTACGCCCGCAATGACCAGCCGAAAGCCCAAGGCACGGGCACCCAGGATGTGGTTTATTTGATTTTTCCCGACCGTTTTGCCAACGGCAATCCAGCCAACGACAATATACCGGGTATGTTGGAAGGTCTGCAACGTGACTCTCTGACCGGGCGGCATGGCGGCGATTTGCAGGGCATTGCTGACCACCTGGATTACCTCGTTAATTTGGGTATATCGGCCATTTGGCTCAACCCGGAACTTGAAAATGATCAGGCACAGGCCTCCTATCACGGTTATGCGGTGACCGATCATTATCGAGTGGACCGGCGCTTCGGGACCAATGAAGAACTCCGCAATCTCATCAAACAATGCCACCAACGCGATATTAAGGTCATTCGTGACGTAGTGTTGAATCATATTGGGGATGGTCACTACTGGATGAAAGATTTGCCGACCCGGGATTGGGTGAATCAATGGCCGACTTTCACGCGCACCACTTATCGCGCCCCGACGCTGGTGGACCCCTACGCCTCCACAGCCGATCTCCGGCAATTTCAGGATGGCTGGTTCGACAAACGCATGCCCGATCTGAATCAGCGTAACCCGCACGTAGCCAATTACTTAATTCAGCAGGCCATTTGGTGGATCGAATACGCCGGTTTTGATGATTTTCGGATTGATACTTACACCTACTCCGATCAGGCGTTTTGCAGCCGCTGGTGCCGGGAAGTGCTGGCAGAATACCCCAAATTGGGCATGTTTGGCGAAGTATGGGAAAATGCGGTACCAATCCAGGGATTTTTTGCCAACGATCAGCCCATGAGCCGTGCGAATTTTGACTCCAATCTGCCCGGCGTGGTGGATTTTCAACTTTGTTTTGCCATCCAGGAAGCCTTGACCCGCGAGCAGGGCTGGACCGAAGGTGCCGCCCGCATTTACCTCACGCTGGCCCAGGATTATTTTTATAAAGACCCTTTCAAAAATCTGATTATGCTTGATAATCATGATTTTACGCGGTTTTATACTACGGTCGGCGAGAATTTTGACAAGTACAAAAGTGGTATGGCTTTCCTGTTGACGATGCGTGGTATTCCACAAATTTATTACGCCACTGAAATACTCGGCACGGGAAATGCGTCCCCCTCGCACGGCAATATTCGCAAGGATTTTCCCGGCGGCTGGGCGGGCGATCCGGCCAATAAATTCACCGCCGAGGGCCGTACCGCCCAGGAAAACGAAGCCTACGATTATGCCCGCGCCCTCATTCGTTACCACCGCACTACGCCTGCGCTGCACAATGGCAAATTAATGCAATTCGTGCCCGAAGAGGGCGTCTATACCTATTTCCGCTACGACGAGGCCAAGACAGTGATGGTGGTGCTGAATACCGCCAATCAGGAGCGAACCGTGACCACCCAACGCTTCGCCGAGCGGATGCAGGGCTTTACCGGCGCGCACGAGGTAGTGACGGGTAAAAAAGTGGGTGATTTGTCGAAATTAGTGCTGGGGAGGAATTCGGCGCTGGTGCTGGAGTTGGAGAGGTAAATCTGCTTTTCACGCTGGCGCGAGGTTCCATCTTGTGACTGTTATCTTTCGGGCTGTGCCTGGCATATATGTCGGGTAGAACCCGACTGATGGAGGGCACGAGGCAACGCTTCGCGCCAGCGAGGGAGTGGAATTTATTCCGCCGAATAAAGGCGGAATAAATTCCGCTCTCCGTTATATAATACCCTCTGCCAGGTAAGAATACGGATAATCTGCCCACTCTTTACAAAGACCGGCCTTTACCGGGTTACGAAGCGTATAGTTAATGGCGTTATATAAGTGTTTTTCGTCGCGAATATATCGATCAAAGTACACATCGGCCCAGAATTTTCCCGAACGACCCAAAATACGATTGGCTTGGACGGCAGTAGCGCCATTGATAAGTTTCATTACCTGATACACCTGTTTGTAATTATCATCGGTGATGGTGGTTCCATCTTCGGGCATCTGCACAGAATAATCAAAAATAGCATGCACATGATTCGCCATAATGCAATAGGCAAGGAGACGATAGTGTTTGTGGTCAAACTCATGTAACCGTTTGGCTACTATTGCGGCTACTTCCGGGACTTTGAGCCACAGGGGACTTTCAGGGGGAGGGTTGTCGAGGTGTTCGTTGAAGGCCAGAAAATATTTGCGTTTCACCAGATATTCTGCGGAAGATTTTTCCTCCGGACTCAGGTTTTTCGCCGATTTAATGTCGCGTAGAGATCCCTCCCGCTCCTGCTTCATTTGGTCAAGCACTTTTTTGGGAATAGCCCCTTTGAGGTTCCAGGTGATAAAAAAGGTGTAGCCGGGATAAAATTTATGGGGTAATTTTCTGCGATATTCAATTTTCATAAAGAAGGTACAGGTGGTGAATTTATAGGAGATCGGAATTTATTCCGACTTAAAACTTGTAAAGATAACTTATGAAGTTCCTATATGATAATATTGATTATCAGTGTTTTGGAGAAGCAAGTTAATATCTTATTTTTTACACGTTCGTTAATCGGAATTAATTCCGATTAACGCATTCCGCATTCCTTCACCCCCGATACTCCCCCGGATTCACCCCGAACTGCTCCCGGAACCGTTCCCGGAAATATTTTAAATCTGTAAAGCCCACTTTATAAGCCACTTCTGATACGTTGTACTGCCGGGTATGGAGCAGTTGCGCGGCTTTTTTCAGGCGTACTGTCCGCACCAGGGCATTGGGCGTATCTCCCGTCAGGGCTTTGATTTTCCGGTACAGTTGCATCCGGCTGATATGCAGGTCATGGGCGAGTTGGTCCACGGAAAATTCCGATTCGTCCAGATGTTGTTCCACACTGATGAGGATGTTGCGCAGGAACTCTTCGTCGCGGGAATTGACGGCTACTTCGCTGGGATGAAGGCCGATGTTGCGGCTGAATTTTTCGCGCAGTTTTTGCCGTAGGGCGATCAAATTACGAATGCGCAGGGTCAGCAGTTGCAGGTTAAAGGGTTTGGTAATGTAGTCGTCGGCGCCGGTGTCGAGGCCTTCTATTTTGAAGATCAGCGAGGTGCGGGCGGTGAGCAGGATTACGGGAATATGGCTGGTCAGCAGGTTGGTTTTCAGCCGCCGACATAGTTCTATGCCGTCCATTTCGGGCATGGCAATGTCGCTAACCACCAGATCAGGGGGATTGGCCAGGGCCAGATCGAGGCCTTCCAGGCCGTTGGCGGCGGTCTCGACCGTAAACTCTTGCGCCAGATTGTCACACAGATAATGCGCGATGTCCGCGTGGTCTTCCACGATCAGCAGGCGGTGTTTTTCGCGCTGTTTTTTGGTGGAAGTTTCTGATGCGGTTTCCGGCTTAAAAGACTGGTTATCATCATTTTGCGGTAAATTATAATAAACCGACGGCATAATCGCGGCTTGCTGGGTCAGCAGTTCTTCCGGTTTAAAATGCGCCTTGCCAAGCAGCAGATGAACGGTAAACACACTCCCCTGCCCCGCCTGGCTTTGCACATTTACTGTGCCCCGATGCTGCTCTACCAGCATTTTGACCAGGGCCAGCCCAATGCCCGCGCCTTCTTCGACGGTGGCGTCGCGGGTTTGTTGCAACTGGTAAAAACGCTCAAAAACTCGCTGCGTATCCGCCTCGGGAATGCCGGGGCCGGTATCGGCAATCGTCAGCGTGCCCATGCGTTCATCGGCGTTTACGCCCACCTGGATGCTGCCCCCGGAAGGCGTGTATTTGATGGCATTGGCGAGCAGGTTGTGGACCACTTTTTCCATCTGCTCTTTATCAAACCACAGCAGCAACTGCGTCACTGTTGGCTTAAAATCGAGCTGAATATGCCGTTGATCGGCCCAACTTTTAAAAGATAAAGTGATTTCGTGGATGAACGGCACGAAGTCATCTTCCGTCACCCGCAGTTTCATCATGCCCTCCTCGCCTTTGCGCAGATCGAGCAATTGATTGATCATCGTATGCAGCCGGGCGGCATTGTGGTGCATCATCGTGTAGAGTTGATGCAGTTTTTTGTCGCCGCCAAAATCCTTAATTAATTGTTCCAACGGGGTGAGAATCAGCGTCAGCGGGGTGCGCAATTCATGGCTGATATTGGTAAAAAATTGCAATTTCAGGCGATTCACCTGTTCCAGTTGATCGCGTTCCATGCGTTCCAGAGCGAGATTGGCATTGTACTCCGCCCGCAAATGGGCCACGCGCCAGGCAGCATATAACAGCCCGGCAAACAGCAAAACATAAGCGGAATACGCCCACCAGGTCAGCCAAAACGGAGGTCGTACCCGCACTTTCACCGACACCGGCTCGCCCCAGACGCCGTCGCCATTGGCAGATTTTACGCGAAACGTAAATTCCCGGTAGGGCAAATTGGTATAGTGCGCAAAGCGTTTTTCGGCATCGGTATAGACCCAGTTTTGGTCAAAACCCTCGAGTTGGTAGGCAAAAAGGTTCTTTTTAGGCTCCGCAAAATGCAGGCTGACAAACTCAAAAGACAGCACGTTGTCCCGGTAATCGAGGGTGATATCGGCGGTTTCCGCAATGCTTTTGGGTAAAATACTGCGCCCGTTTTCGGTCATTCCCACGGGCACTGACTGATTAAACAGCAGAAAATCAGACAGTTGGGTGAGTGGCGCAATGGTATCGGCATGAATATCATTGGGACTGAACATGGTGACACCACTGGCGCCGCCAAAGGCCAGTAACCCAGATGGCAGGCGAATAGCGGAATTATTGGTAAAATAATTGTCCTGCAAGCCATCCAGCACATTGTAAGAGCGGAACTCCGCCCGCCCGCCATCCGGCAGGTGCAGCGAAGCGATGCCATGTTGCGTACTCACCCAAAAGTGATCCGGGCGGTCTTCCACAATGGACTGCGTAATATCGTTGGGTAGCCCGTCGGCCTGCGTAAAACTGCGAAAGGTCTGTTGCCTGGCGTCCAGCAAATGGAGCCCGTGACTGGTGCAAACCCAAATGCGCCCCCGACTATCGCGGAACATGGCATTGACTTTATTATTGCTCAGCGATCCGGCCTGACCGGCCATAAAATGATAGTGATGCTCGAGGCGGAGCACATGCGCCACCGGATCGTAAACGCATTGCAGCAAGCCATTGCCCCGCGTACCGATGTAGAGTGTTTGTGTACCGGCCTCGTTGGTTTCCAGCAGTGCGACATTCGGAAAAGCCAGCAGATTGACCGTCCCGACAGTGTGAAAATGACGCATACTATTGGTCTGGCGATCAAACATTTCGAGGCCGCCGTCCCATAGTCCAAACCACATGCCCTCACTGCCCGATTCGAGCATACTCATCACGTAATTATCATGAATAAGTGCGGGGCCGCTCTGCGAAAATTGTTCCAGCGCGGTGAGTGTGCCGCCCGTCGGTGGAAGATTTTGTTCGCGGATACGCAGCACACCGGCTCCCTGCGTGGTGAACCACAGCCAGCCCTCGCGGTCGCGCCAGACGGCGGTGATGAAATTGGCAAAATCGCGCAAATGCAGCGGCATCAGCACGTATTGGCTGGTGCGGTGCGGATTGGCACTGTAATCGAGGCGATTGAGCCCGTCGTTGGTAGCCACCCACAGGTTGCCGGGCGCAGCAGCCGGGCAAATGCCGGTTACGTTGCTGTTGGACGCTGTGCCGGTCTGATTGAAACGAATGCCCTCGAACAGTTTGCGATTCAGGTTGAGTTTGTTGGCCCCCTTTTCGGTGCCAATCCAGAGAATGCCCGTTCGGTCCTGAAAGAGACAGCGGATGAAGTTGGTACTCAGGCTGAACGGGTCGTCGGCCTGGGCAAAAAACTGTTCGAAACGACCCGTATTTTTATTCAAACGGTTCAGTCCGTGGTAAGTAGCCACCCACAGGTCGCCATTGGATTCCTCCCAAAAGTCAGCAACGATGTTGTGGCTCAGGCTGGTGGGGTTGCCGGGACTATGCCGAAAAGTGGCGGTTATTTGCAAAAAATCCGGGTCAGCCGGGTCGAAACGCACTTTTTTCAGGCCCGCTTTGGTGCCGAGCCAGAGCGTGTTGGCTTCGTTGCGCACCGGGCGCACCCGATAAATAAAATTGTCCAGCGACACGTCTTTACCCGCCGGATCGAGGCTGTAATAACGCAGATCGTAGTCTTGTTTGTTCCTGAACTGAATGCGGTGCAGGCCCTGCGCGGTGGCCGACCAGATGGAGCCGTCGGGCGTTTCGCAGATGGAGTAAATGTAGTCGGTAGGCGGGCGTTTGCGGAGGTTGGGTGGCTCGGTGATGCGCAAAAAACTGTTGGTGGCCGGGTCAAAACGGTTCAATTCCTTCTTGGTACCGACCCAAATATAGCCTTTGCTGTCTTCAAAAAGCCCCCATACATCGTTGCCGGACAAGGAGTTAGGGTTGTTTGGATTGGAACGGAAATTGACAAACCGTTCTGTGGCGCGGTCGAAGCGTTGCAGCCCGGCATTCAGAGTGCCGACCCAAAGCTGGCCGGTATGATCTTCCAGCAAAGAGGTGATCTGGTCGCTTTGCAGGCCATCGGCTTTGCCGGATTCCTGTTGGAACACCCGGATTTTGTAGCCGTCATAGCGCACCAGACCCGACCAGGTGCCCAGCCAAAGAATGCCCCGATGATCCTGCAAAATGCAATTGACGGAACCCTGCGCGAGGTCTAATTCGGGCGGCAATTGTTCAAATTTGACCAGACTACTTTGTGCCGAGGCCACACGGGCCGCCAGCAATAGCCAGACAATGACCAGGAAGGGCCGGTTAGAAAAAATCTTCATACAATTCGCGGATGCAAATATAACCGGCTTGCACGAAAAAGCCCTACTACCCGCAAGCGGGCAGTAGGGCAGGTAGTCCAGTGTTGTGTGCGTTTACATGGGCTTCAAATCCACATTCACCGTCAGGGTGGCTTGTTTGCCCACTTTGTCGGCGACCAGCGATGGAATATCAATCCCGTAGTCTTTTAAAGTCAGGGAAAATTTAGTGGCGGCACTCACTGCGCCGCTTTTTACGATAATATTCACCGGCGTAGTCACTTTCTGGATAACGCCGTGGATGGTCAGGTCGCCGCTCACATTGGTGGTGTAAGTGCCGTCTTTCGTGAAATTCACGTCGGATAATTTATCCAGTTTCCCTTTGAAAGTCGCCTTTGGAAATTTGCTGCTTTCCATATAATTTTCATTGAAGTGCTCCTGCATCAAGGCTCTTTCAAAAGAAAAACCTTTGATGAGCACGGCCATTTCCAGGTTGCCGGTGGATTGGTCCAATACAAAAGTGCCGCTGGTCTGGCTGGCCTCAATGACCTCGGGAGAAGAAGGTGCGGTGGCATTAAAAAAGACCTTACCGCTGCGCGTAAATAACTTTTGGGCATCGGCAGCTGGTAACACGAGGGCCATCAGAGCCGCTAAAAAAAACATTTGCTTTGTCATTGTCGTTGTATTTAGTGGTTAAAAAAAGGTCGGGTTAGAATCATGGTTGTACTTTTTGTTTTTTAATCTGAAATACCCTGGATAAATTGAATCCGAACTGAATATCGCCTTTTAACCAGTTTCCATTGTCGTCGCTTAGAAAAGCGCGTTCGTTCATACCCACGGCATTGGAAAAATGCAGTTGAAAGACGTGGCCGCCAGTTTCAATATCTATACCGAGTGACAGCGGATTATAGTTAACATTTTCCGGGAAACGATTGAAGGCATAGGAGTAGTCCCAGACAATGGCCATGCGTTTGGTAAATTTGAATCGCCCACCAAAACCCAGCGCGTACAAGTTATTAGGTACTAAACGATTCTCTACAATATTAGTATGCACTAATGTCGGTGCCAGTTGGATGGTCAATCGGTCACTAAATTTGCGCCCTACAATCAGCGAATAATAATAACCTAATCGCCGGGAAAAAGTGGTGGCTACTTCTGGATTACCCGTAACGTCTTTCAGGCCATTGACGGTCATCCCAGCCACCGCGATCACCGAAACGGGCATCACCCGCGCACCTTTGGATTGCCAAAGCAGGCGATATTTTATAAAACCATCCAGTTCTTTTTTAGAAGTACTGCGGCCCACCCCGACGACCAGGTTTTTTTGCAGCCCAAAGTCAAAACCCATGCGCATACTCGCCTGATCCAGTCCAAATAACTGATAGACACCCTGATTGATGCGGCCAAAACGGTGCAGAATGCGAAAGTCCATCGTGCCGGGATGCAGCATTTCCATACTGTGGGAATTGATTACCCGGCTGCCTTTAAAAGCATTGGTGGTGTATTCCGTCGTTTTTTCGCCTTCGCCCAGTATATCCAGCAGACTGGGTTCCTGGGCCTTTACTAGTACGGCTGGTAATAGCAGTATAGTAAGGATTAGCAGTTGCTTATATTTCATGGTCGTTTATGTTTTTTGATTGATGAATGCAATTTGATGAATGTTGATATTTGATGGCCCATGACGTATTCTTTTACATCAAAAATCAACATTCCTCCATCTTATATCATCAATCGAAATTTTTTCTAAAAAAAATATTCAATCTATTGATGGTCATAATGAAACCAACCTAGTTATTCGGCGCCCCGCCTTGTATCCAGATACGCACTTGATCTATTTGACAGGGTGGTATTTTCGGGCTACCAGCCGGATAGGGCATCGGGGTAAAACCCGGTGTATGATTAAGCGCGCCCAATAGCCGCTGATCGGTGACTTTGGCTTTTATTTCGGCATAATTGGTGAGCCGGAAACCACTGCTGGGGGCCGTACCACTATGACAACCCTGGCAACGAGTCGTAATCAGCGGCAGTATCACGGTACTAAATCGCACATTCGTCGTATCACATTCGGCATCGCAGTGCAGGTCTTTGGCCCCCTGTTGTATCCATTTCAGGATCAAGGCTTTCTGTGCCGTATTGAGCGGCGTGCGGGGCGGTGGCGGCATGCGTTTATCCGGGTCGGTTTCCGTAATCATTTCGTAGATTTTACTATCGGCAGGGTCGCTGAGTTTTATTTTACCCGTGTTGCGTATGTTCGTGTAGGAATCCAGAATAATATCTTTCTGGTGTGAAGCAGCATCATGACAACCCGACATCACGCAGTTCGATCTGAAAATGGGCAGCACTTGTTGCTCAAAATACACCGTATCGGGCGAGCAGGGATGTTCGATGATTGTTCCGCCACCACCACCGCCATTTTGAGTAGTATCTACTATATCCGGGTCGAATGTGCCTATATAAACGGGCTCGCGTTGGCAGGCCATAAAATTGGAGATAACAATCACCATAAGCAGTAATGCAAATAAAAAAACGGTATTTTTCATAATTGTTTTATGGTTGGGTTTAAAAAGGGTGCTCAATCATTCTTAGCACCCAAATCCACCCATTTTTTAATTTTAGCAATATTACAGGCGGACAGTTTATTGCTATTTTTCGGCATGGGAGAGTAGCCGGAGGTATGTTCAATGACTCCCACTAATGTACCTCCGGTGGCCATCGCTTTAGTGCCAGCGTAAGTAGAAAGATTAACCCCGGCCTCCGGGGCACTGCCACCGTGGCAAACGGTGCAATAAGTTTGCAGAATCGGCTGCACCGAGCCGCTAAAAGTGACGCTGGTGGTGTCGCAGGTAATGGTGTTACCACAACCGGCGGTATTTTTAGCACCCTGTTCTATCCACAAGGCAATTGTGGTAATCTGGTCGTCCGACAGGCGGCTGTAAGGATTGGGCGGCATGGCTTCTTCGCCGCTTTGCTTTACTAATGCTTTATAGATTTTGCTGCTTTTATAGTCACCCGCCACTACACCTTCCTGAATAACACCGGCATAATTGGTCAGATCATAACCTTCCTCCCGGTCAGTTGCATTATGACAACCGCTGAAGGTGCAATTGGCCTGAAAAATGGGCAATACTTCTTGTTCAAAGCACACGCCATTGATGTCTTCTATGTATTCGTGGGTACAATTGCTACCGACAATCATACAAATAGTCGTCGTCAGCACTACTGCAAACCAGGAATTTCTGTTTATCGCCACTATATGATGGTTTTAATGAATGAATAATTCTGCATTTGCAAAAAAAGGCCGTCCTGTAATAAGGAAGGCCCACTGATACGAAAGAGAGAGCCAATCAGTAGTCAATATGCAGGTGATGGTTTATTATAAGTGTCAGTTGGTGTGGTTTCTATCCAACAAAGAACGGCAGATAGTTCTGGCAAAACAAACGGTGAGCACTGAACCGGGAGAAAAGCCAGCTCAACGGGTAAAAAGCCTGATTCACTCATTTTACATTCGGAGAGCCAGACCGCTTTTACGGAAAGCAGATGCGAATATTGGGAAGAACCTGCTGTCTGCTTCTTCGCCATCAATTTATGTTTACACCGCTCTCCACTTTCAGGGCTGAGTAAAAGCCATTTTTTAAAAGAACCATTTTTTTAACCGTTGCCACTTATCCGCTCAACCGGGTAAGGTGGAAGGGCACGTCGTTCCACTAAAATTTACTTTGACATGAAAAACATCATTTCTGCTACGCGGAATACTTTTTGCAGACTGTTTACTTTCCTGCTCCTTATCGCCATTGCCTTGCCAGCATCGGGGCAGATCATCATAGATAACTGTAACACCGGCGCATTCTCGCAAAACGGTCCCAGCTCGCAGAACAATATATCTGCGTCCGGGGCTATTGGGGGGACGCGGGACGTGCAGATTGCCAATACTAACTTTGGCTTAGTCAATCTGAATATCTCCACGGGTTTTCTGCAAGTGCGGCCCAGCAATAATGGCTCTTTCCCGGCAGCCTTACAGGGTAACTACGACCTCGGCTGGGGCAATAATGACGTTTTGGGCGGTACCGATCTGAACCTCAATGCCTCCACGCGTACCCAGATCGACGTGATCTTCGTCAGTGCGCCTTACAGCACCGGTATAATGAGTGTTCGGTTCAACAGACCGGGCGATGCTGATTATAGCAGTGCTACCAGGACCCTGCATGGCCCGGGCACCTATACTTTTCCTTTTTCGAGTTTCACCGGCCTGAATTCCGGCGATATTGACGGCATCTCTATTGGGTTCTCCAATTGTATTCCCGACACGTCAATCCTGATCGGGCAAGTGCAACTCAGCGGGGTTGTCGTGCCGCTGACGCTCACGTCTTTCACCGGCCAGGCGGAAGGCAGTGTAAACGTGCTGCGCTGGGAGACTCAGACCGAGAAAGATGTACAGTTCCACGTGGTGGAGCGTTCGGCGGATGGCATTCGTTGGCAGGAGGTGGGTCGTAAAAATGGCCTCGCTAATTCTTCTGTGGCTGTGCAATCCAGTCTCGAAGATCGTAGCCCGTTGGCAAGGGCTTACTACCGCCTGCGCTCGGTGGATTTTGACGGGAAGGAAAGCCGCTCCAACGCTATTCTGGTAACTCGTGCAGATGCTCAATTTGGCATTATCAGCATATTCCCCTCGCCAGCGAAGGATCAGGTGACGATCCGGTTTCAGGCCACCCAGGAAGAATCCGTCACTGTGCGCGTACTGGACAGCACTGGCCGCCTGATGCTGGAGCAAACTACCACTGCTGTGCCGGATAGGAACGAACTCCCCCTGTCGCTGTCTGGTCTGCCCACGGGGATTTATGCGGTGACGGTGAGCAATGGGAGCAGGATATCTGCGCCGGTGCGGATGTTGCGGCAATGAAGCGGTGCTAATAATTATGCAATTCGTCAATAATCGCATTCTCGAGAGGTGGAGGATGCGAGTATAGGTATTTTTGCTGCGTTGATTGAATCAAAGCAACCCTTTTCCCCAATCCCCCGTTTGCAAGCATACGCGACATAACATGACCGATGAGCGGCTCGAAGTACTGATACACGGTTGCCGCAAAAGCGAACGACTGAGCCAGCGCGAAGTGTACCACCACTTCTACGCTGCTGTATTTGCTGTGTGCCTGCGCTACGCTGCCTCGCGGGAAGAGGCCAAAGAACTGGCCAACGATTCATTTTACAAGGCTTTTACCCGGCTCGATCAATTCAAAGCGAGCAGTAATTTCGGAGGCTGGCTCTACACCATTGCCCGACGTACGGCACTGGATCGCTACCGGGTGGCGGTGCAACAACCGCACACGATGGGCGAGGAAGCCTTGCCGCAGGACGGGATGACGCAGCCGGAAAATCAGATCATGGACCGCCTGGATGCCGAAGAAAAACTTCGGCTCGTGCAACAATTGCCACCGGCTTATCGCACGGTGTTCAACTTATATGTCGTGGAGGAATTTACCCATGAAGAAATAGCCGAAGAATTGGGTATTTCGGTGGGAGCCTCCAAATCCAACCTGTCGAAAGCACGTATGAAACTACGCGAACTCGTTGATCATCAATACCATACCTCTTAAAGCAGCAAATATGGAAGACCATTACGACCATGAGTTTGATCGTCTTTTTGCCCGCGACCTGAAAGCAGCGGGGCAAAATGCAGCACCCGATCCCGAGGAGTGGTCTGCACTCTCGTCGCGGCTGGACGGCAGGCGGAGAGGACGTTGGCCTTTGCTGCTGCCGTGGTTTTTGTTGGCGGCACTGGCCGTGAGCAATGGCTGGATGCTCCTGCAATGGCGCAATCTGCATCGCGAAGTGGCGGATGTACAACCATCGCCTGCTACCACGACGCCCTCTGCCACGCGGCTGCCCGAACACCGGACGACGATTGTTTACGACACCGTTTATCGCACGGTGGTCATCACACGCCAGGTGGTGGAAGAGCGACTGTCATCGGACGAAAAAAAGCAATCTGATCGCAAGTCATTGTCCAATAATGGGACGCTGTCACATCAGGCCGAAAAAAATATAACCAGCGCAAAACAAACGGGAGCGGAAGAAAAAACAATTACAAACAAGTCCGAAAAACAAAGTGCCAAACTGGTAAATAGTATTGAAAGTCAAGGCATTAATACCCAAAAAGAGGTTGGTCATCCAGCCAATCATCTGATACCCGCCATTAGCTATGCTTCGCCGGATTCGCTTACCCAAAGCACGGCTGACACGCTTCAAAAGCAGCCTGCCATTGCTGCTGAAAGCCCCGATTCGCTCACCCAAAAACCCTCCGCCGAGCTGCGTTTCGATTCTCTTGTGAGCAATGCACCAATAATCAAGCGACATCGTACACCCTTGCGTTGGCGCATCGAGGCAGGAATTGGCGTCGCCGGGCCGCTTACTGATATTGATTTGGAGGTTGCCAATCCCTTGAGCCTTTCCCTTCATGCAGAAGTGCTACTGGGGCGACATTGGGCCGTAGTGCCGGGCGTGACCTACGCCGGTCACAGTTACAAAATGCACCGCCGATTCGATCCCCGTCTGCTGTTAAATGCTCCTGTATTACCTGGTCCTGAATACGGATTTCGCTACATCGAAGGGGATATGGCGCATCTGATGACTTCGCTGGCTGTCCGTTACCGTTTTCGGCCCGAACAAAAGTGGTCCTGGTATGTGGATGCTGGTTATGCCGCCCGTTTCACGGTTTCCTCCACAGCCGAATACGAATTTGACCGACATAGTACGGGCGAAAGCTACCACTACGAAATCAGGCCCACTGTACCCAACCGGGTGCAAATGGGCCTGACGCAAGCAGGGGTAGAATATTCGGTAAATCCACGCTGGACGCTGTTTGTGGAGGCCAGCGGACTCTTCGATTTTGGTCCCGGACAACGCACTTTCCCGACGGGAATTGGGCAATTGGGCGTGAAATGGGGCAGAAAATGAAAGGGCAAATAAGCAAAATAGACAAAAGGCAAAGGGCAAAAAGCAATTAAAACAAAGAGCCACAATGTCGCTTCTCTATTTGCTGGTTGCCTGTTGCAAATTTGCGCTTTTCTTTATTTCATCTTCTCTAAAGTCCCGCCAATCGTGATTTTTGCCTCCCTGGCCAACTTATCGGCGACCAGCGAAGGGACGGAAACGCCATAATCAGCCAGTACCGTTTTGAAATTGGCCGCGACGGTGATCTTGCCGCTTTTCACGGTGAACGTAGCGGGGGTGCTGACGGCTTTGGTCACGCCATGCAGCGTCAGATCGCCGGATACGGTGGCGGTGTAGTTGCCATCCTGATCAAATTTGACTTTGCTCAGATCGTCAATTTTGCCTTTAAAAGTCGCTTTTGGAAATTTGCCGGATTCCAGGTAATTCTCGTTGAAGTGTTCCTGCATCAGGGCTTTATCAAATTGAAAACCTTTGATTAAGATAGAGGTTTCCAGGCGGCCCGTGGTCTGCTCGACCACCAATGTACCGCTTTTGGTAGTAGCCTCAATGCGCTCCGGCGAACTGGCCGAAGTAGCGTCGAAATACACTTTCGCATCGCGGGTAAACCATCTTTGGGCCGAAAGACCAAAGGGCAGCGTGGCCAATAAAAACAGGGCAGTCAATTTTTGGATAATAGTCATTGTTATTAAAGTTGAGAGGTGGAGAATTGTGGAGAGAAAAGGTGGAGCAGGGTTTACTGCGGCATACCCGTATCCACCCAGGCTTTTACTTTAGACGTCTGACAGGCAGAAAGTTTCGCGCCACTTTGCGGCATGGCTATCACCCCCGGCGACCAGGCGATAGAACCATAAAACTTGCCGGTCTGCGCACTGGCTTTTACTTCGGCATAAGTCGTCAGTTTGATGCCGCCGCCCGGATTGCTGTTGCCGTGGCAGCCCTGGCAGTAATTGACCATCAATGGCTGGATATAAGCCGTATAAGTTACATTGGTGGTGTCGCATAGTCCATAACTTTCATTACAGGCATTATTCAGCGCACCTTGCTCAATCCATTTTTTCAATAGATTTTTCTGCTCCGTACTCAATGCGGAAGCGGGCGGCGGCGGCATTCGGTCGCCGGAATTGGTGGTAATAATGACTTTGTAATTCTTGCTTTGGCTCGGATTAAAAGGCTTGATATTCTGCATAATGTGCGCATAATCCGTGGTGATAACGCCTTCTTCATGCGAGGCTACGCTATGACAACCCGACATACCACAATTGGAAATAAACATGGGTAATATCTGATTTTGAAAATAGACCGTATCAGGGCTGCACGGGACACCACTGGTATCCACCACATCTGGTGGTATTACGACTACCGTAGTATCGCCGGGATCAATCGGATTGAACGGAAGTGGCCCTAATTCGTGTCGGCAGGCGGGTAGCAAAAAGCCGACGACAACGGCACAAACGGTTATAGCAAACAGGATTTTTTTCATGTAAAAGTTGATTTTGAACAAGTAAAGACTGGATGAACGCACTTCAAATCTTGAACGCCCTGGAAATATTAAAGCCCAACCGAATACCGGCATCCGACCATTTATTATTGGTCCGCAGCAGAAATTGTGGTTCGGTGAGGCCCTGCGAATTGGTCAGAAACATCTGGAAAACGTGGCCGCCGGTCTCAATATCCCAGCCAATACCGAACGTGTCGTAGTATTGGGTGCGCGTGTAGCCAAAAGTCCGCCAGCCGTATTCGACGGTGATCGCACTGCGTTTGGTGATCTTGAAGCGTGCCGCCCCCGCCAGCACAATAGCGTCGTTCAGGTCGGAAATATGCTCCACCTGATTCATGTGGATCAGGGTCGGCACGATTTCCAGCGACAGACGCTCGGAGAATTTCCGCCCGATAATGACCTGGTGCGCATACGACATCCGGCTGCTCCGGTTGGCGTATTTATCAAAACCATTGGTGGCCTGATCCGGGTCGTGCAGAATAGTGTAGTAAAGCGACGATAGCAGCGTCACGCTCACTTGTTGCCAACCGTGAGGCCGCTGCCGGACGAGGCGATATTTCAGGAATCCATCGGTCATTTTCTCCACCGAAGTGCGCCCAATACCCACTTCGAGGCGACCGTCATAACTGTATTCCAAGGCCATACGGATGCTCGCGCCGCCATCCAGCCCGTAGAAATCGTACCAGCCGCCATTGAAAGGCCCGAAACGGTGGGCAATGCGAAAATCCAGCGTACGGCGGCCCGGCACCTCCACGCTATGCAGATTGATGATCCGCGTGCCTTTGAAAGTGGCCAGTACGGGGCTGTTATCCACGGTTTCCAAACCGGCCAGCAGGTCGTCTGTTTGCGCAAAAAGGCCGATGGGCAACCAAAGCAGGGCGAAGGGCAGGTGTCTTAATGTCATGATAAAATATTGAAAAATTAGTTATTCAAAGTACCTGCGTCCACCCATTTCTGGATTTTGGCGATGGAGCAGTCGTTGAGTTTGCTGGGGCTGTTCTGCGGCATTTGGCTGGCATTACCATCCCAGATGATCGAACTCACGAGTTTGCCGCTGCTGACGGCGGATTTGACGCCCGCGTAGTCCGCCAACACGATGCCGCCCCCGGCTCCCTGCGCGCTGTGGCAGGAGTTGTTGGCCCCGCAGGAATTGGTCATAATTGGTTTGATATGCGTTTGATAACTCATCGTGACTGTGGTATCGCAATTGGTATTCAGCAGGACTTCGGGGTGCAGTTCTTCCAAATTATCGTAGTAGCAGCCACCGGAAAACAGCAGGCCTGTTAGCAGCACTATACCGGGCAAAAACCAGATTAATTTTTTCATAGAATATTGAAATTCAAAAAGATGTGATGAATTAATTCTCGGTTGCGCCTTGCAAAATCCAGACATAAATCTGTCCGATCTGCGTATCCGTGAGCGGCTCGTTAGGGCTGGGTGGCATGGCCTTCTCGCCGCTGTACAGCCTGATCACTTCGTAGAGTTGGCTGCTATGCGGCTTGTCTGGCACGACCAATCGGGACAGTGCCGCGTAAGAGAGCAGGTTGAAACTTTCGGTTCTTTCCGCGCCATGACAGCCCGATTGGGCGCAGTTGGCGGCAATGATGGGGGCTATATCCTGCTGATAACTGACGGTGGGGATAGCGGCATCGGGCTGCACCGTGGTGGTACAGGAAGATACCAGCCCCATCGTGAGCAGGGCCGTGACAAATAGAGTGCGCATGAAAATCAAGTTGGTAAAAGTTAAGAAAAAATATGCGATGGAGCCAGCACACAGGCCGCCCCGAGGCCAGGTGGAGTAATAGAATCGCGTCGTTGCATGAACAGATAAATGGGCTGTTTCAGGAATAAACGGGGTGTTTGGAAAATGGGTTGCCTCGAGGTGGGCATTAATAAATTGAACGCCAGGAAAAGTTTTGGCCCCACTTTTTCGTTACCTGCCGTCATACCTTCGCCCAATGTTTTCTATCATGAAATATTTGCTTTTCATTCTGCTGGCCCTGCATGTTTTTATGGGCTACACGCAGCCGCCCGACATCAAGCCTGCCCCTGCGCCCGGTATGCTCCGCCTTATTCAGGCCTACCCGCGTTATTTAAAAAATTATAGTGGCAACTATATTATCTGGAAAGATGGCACAAAAATGCTCTACGACGACGGCCTGCTAAAAACCGAAGATGAGACTTTCGACTCCACCGATCTGGAAGACCAGATGAATGGCCTGCTCTATACGCCCGGTCTACCTACCGACACACCGACTTACAACTGCGATCCCGGCACATTTCGCTGTCAGGCGTTTTTTCGGAAAATGTACGGCAGCAGTGAGGCCCAGGTGAAGAGTCATTTGGTGCCGGTGATCTGGCCCGCCCGGCAGTCAGGCCGCACCCAACGCATCTGGGTCACTTCGGTCAATGGCGTAAACAAACACCTGCAAGCCGTGGCCAATGAACTGGCCGCCAAACCCGAGCTGCGGCCTTACGTGACTGACATCGGCGGCACTTTCAACTGGCGTAATATTATGGGGACCACACGCCAAAGTCCGCATTCTTTTGGCATGGCCATAGATATTAATACGAGCCATTCGGAGTACTGGAAATGGGATCACCGCGAAGACTGGCAGATTGATTCGGTAGAAGAAAACCTGCCCTGGCGGAATTCGGTGCCGCTGGCCATTGTGGAAATATTCGAGCGGCACGGCTTCATCTGGGGCGGCAAGTGGTACCATTACGATACGATGCACTTTGAATACCGGCCAGAATTACTGCCGCCTAAAAAGGCGGTTGTCAAGCCTGCTACGCGCAAATCGCCCGCCCGAAAACCGGCCACCACGGGAAAAAAGGTCAAGTGAGCGGCTGGATTTGCACCGCCGTTTTCTAGATTAGGAGCAGTCTTAAAATAAAGGGGTATGCCCCAAATTAACGCATGAGAGCAGCACAAATCCTAACCGTAAACATGAAAAAAATTCTATTACTATTATGTGCAGCAATGTGTTGTCAGATAACTCAGGCACAGTCAGGAAATTACAAGGCAGGCGACACATTACATGTCTTTACAGCAAATGGTCTCAAATTGAGAACACAAAACAGCCCGTCCAGCCCAGCAATTATTACTATGAAATTAGGAGATGAGGTAGTTGTGGAAAATACTTTTCAATTTGACTCAAAATACGCACAAACCATAGAAGGCTTTGCGGGAAATTGGATAAAAGTAAAATATGATACTCTGACTGGATTTGCGTTCGATGGTTTTCTAAGTAATTTGCCTGTCCCTAAAATGGATTTTCGGAAAATAAAAGAAGGGGAAAATGATATGGGTGCAAAAGGCGTAGCATTAATTGATCAGTATATAAGTACAGAGTTTATTACTATAGGGGAACCTGCCGAATTTTATGACAGTCATTGTGGCAAAGGAGGTTTCCTGGTGCAAGTTCAGCAATTAAATAAGGGATTTACTAAAATAACACACTATGGCTGGGAAGGAGGAGGCACCGAATTAGTGATGCCAGACGTCCGGTTAGCCGAAGTAAAAAATTTACTTTTGTTATTAGGTGATCGGTATGGATATGATCTTAAACAAACAGAATGGTTACGTGCGTTTTTAAAGAATATTCCCCCATTAGGTGAGTCACAGGAATCAGATTATCTGGAAGTGAAACGGTACCCCGCGAAATTAAACAGTGGGAATACATGGGCAATAGTATTCTCTCTTTTTACCAGTTAAACCGGAATTAATGTGGCTGCTTCCAGTTGGTCTGACCATTTATGACAGGAGGAAAGTCAGACGAGCTAGGCAGGAGAGGTTCAGAGAAATTGTCAGAACCACCGATCCTTTGCCGGTCTGTTTTTGGCACGGCCTACTGCGGGGTTATGATAAAAATCATACTCGGCCCTGATGCCGATTATGTCACGGTCTGCGCGCACCGCCCCACCTTTGTGACATTAATCACATCAAATTTTGTTCTTATGAAATTCGAATTCAATTTGTCGGTTAGCGAGATCATCGTCAGTTATTTATTGATGATGGCCGTTATTGTTGGTGCCGGATTCAGTGGCTACTGGATCGTTGCTCTGTTGGCCTTGCCGCTTTTTCTGCGTGGTCTGACGGGTTGGTGCCCGATAAAAACGATCCTGAAAAACAGCAAAACTGCGCCCAAAGCGACGCTGGTGCGTCAGGAAAGTCGCCGGGCGGTGGCTTAAAATTTGATTTGCAGACGTTTTTCGATAAAGCATCGTGGTCATGGGGCTGCGGTGCTTTGTTGTTTCTACAGTAAAAAAGTTATTACCTGGTTCGCTTTTTCACGTTGGGCTTGAAGGTGTTTTTGCAGAATCCCTGCGCAAATACCTAAATTTGGCCCACTATGCAACAGCCTCCTACCACATCCGAAGCTAAAGACTGGCGAACTCGTCTGCACGAGGTCATCTATGAATCCAATACCTCTGCCGGCAGGACCTTTGACATCGGCCTGTTAATCGTGATCATCGCGAGTATTGCCGTGGTCATGCTCGACAGCGTGGATGCGTACAGAGCAAAATACGGCCAGACGTTTCTCACCCTGGAACTAGTGTTTTCTGCTTTATTTACTATTGAATATGTGCTGCGGCTCATCAGTATCAAAAGACCGATGCGCTATGTACTCAGTCCGTTGGGGATTATTGATTTGCTGGCCCTGATCCCGTCTTATCTGAGTTTTGCATTTCCGGGTGCCTCGTCGTTGCTGGCCTTTCGCGCACTGCGGCTGTTGCGGGTCTTCCGCATCTTCAAACTGGCACATTTCGTGACGGAAATGCGCTTCCTGACGACTGCGCTACGAGGGAGTTTGCGCAAAATCAGCATTTTTATGTTTACGGTACTCACGCTGGCCATTATTCTGGGGTCGGTGATGTACCTGGTGGAAGCAGGCGAACACGGCTTTTCCAACATTCCCGAAAGTATTTACTGGGCGATTGTGACTATTACCACCGTCGGATATGGCGATATTTCTCCCGTCACACCGCTGGGCCGGTTCGTGGCCTCGCTGGTGATGCTGCTGGGCTATGCCATCATCGCG
The DNA here is from genome assembly GCA_031425155.1 of Saprospirales bacterium. Taxonomy (GTDB): domain Bacteria; phylum Bacteroidota; class Bacteroidia; order Chitinophagales; family Saprospiraceae; genus M3007. Next base: position 28,119 of record JANPIV010000067.1, read on the forward strand.
GTGCCAACGGGGATTGTGACCACCGAAATGGCCCTGGCCGCGCGGCATAAAGGCGATAATACCCAGGCCTGCCCCAATTGTAGCCGGGAAGGACATGACGGGGATGCCCGGTTTTGTAAGTATTACGGCACGGGGCTGTAATCTTTGGTTCCAATCCTTTTCAGGACTGCTTCCTGCCAATGTAAATACCGCCGCTTACCTTCCAACGGCCTGCAGGATGAAATATATCGGCATGACCAAAGCAGGACAAGTTTTTTTTTCGGACTTTGCCCTCGCGTTCAGTCATTCTGTTCTAAAATGCTGCAAAATTATCCTGTCCACCACTTGCTACACGAATGAAGCATATCCTCACGCCTGGAATAATATTGTTTTTTATTGTTACGCTGGGCAACCTCCTATTATTTCTCACCGATGCCCGGTCCATCGCCCTCATTTATTTCAAGGGAGAAAAAACGATGGGTGTCCTGAAAGACATGCAGTACAACACTTATCATCAAAAGACCACCTACGACGTAGCGTTTTATTATGATTCCAATCAGTACGTAGCCACCAACCGCTTCTTTGTCAAGCCCAAATATAAGGTAGGCGATACCCTGCACGTCACTTTCGAGAAAAGCAACCCTAACAATGCTGTGCTGGGAGAGGATTGGTTATGGTCGGGTGTGCTCGTCCATTTTGTGTTTACCGTTTTGATCACTTCTGCCTTTATCGGTCTGGTAAGATACTTGTATAAAACCAGGAATATAGATTAATATTCAACCATTCTCAACCTGAGGGGTGACCGGAATCATTGCCGGAGTGCTGTTGTCATGGTGATATTTGTCTAAACAAATATAATATGCTAAAGGGCTTTTTTATAACGTTGATCGCACTGCACGGACTTATTCACCTGCTGGGTTTTGTTAAGGCATTTAATTTCGCTGCCGTCAATCAATTGACCCAAAGTATTTCCAAGGCCAATGGTGTGCTTTGGTTAATGACTACTGTACTATTTGTAGTCACTGCCATATTATTTTTATTAAATAAAAGTATGTGGTGGATACCGGCTATAATCGCCGTGGTTTTGTCCCAATACCTGATTTTCACTAGTTGGCAGGATGCGAAGTTTGGCACAATCGCCAATGTGTTCATCCTGCTGGCGGCCATCGCTGGTTACGGAACCTGGCATTTCAGCAACAGGTATGAAAAAGATGTACAACTGGGCTTGAGAATGTCTTCCTCCGCGACCGAATCTTTACTGACAGAAGCCGACATGGAGTCTTTACCAGTGCCGGTGAAGAAATATCTTTATTACACCGGCGCAGTGAATCAACCGAAAGTCCATAATTTCAAAGTAGAATTTGTAGGGCAGATCAGGAAAAATGAGCAATCGGAATGGATGCCTTTTACTTCCGAGCAGTATAATTTTATGGATGTGCCCACGCGGCTGTTTTTTATGAAAGCCACCATGAAACACCTGCCAGTCGCCGGTTATCACCGCTTTAAGAATGGGGATGCCTTTATGGATATTCGCTTGTTCTCTTTATTCCAGGTCCAATACCAGAGCGGCCCGGAGATGGGTGTAGCCGAAACCGTCACTTTTTTCAACGATATGTGCTGCATGGCCCCGGCCACCTTGATTGATCCCAGCATACGATGGCTGGAAGTAAAAGGTAATCAGGTGAAAGCAGAATTTACCAATAATAATATCACTATTTCAGCCTGGTTATATTTCAACGACGAAGGGGAACTGCTCAATTTCGTTTCCAATGATCGCTATGCTACATCCGACCAGAATACGATGCAGAAAATTCCCTGGTCCACGCCGTTGAAAGAGTATAAATCATTAGCGGGACACCGCCTACCAGGCTATGCCGAAACCATTTATAATTACCCGGAGGGCGATCTGTGTTATGGCAATTTTCGGGTTACGAATGTAGTGTACAACTGTAAAGCCAGGTAAAAATAAGGTTATTTACACCCCCATTATTCCACTATTATTTCAATAACGGAATTCACAGTTACATCTTTTAATTGCAGAGGCAGCTTTGAAAAACGGAGCTGTTGCATATATACTTTCAGATCCGTCCTGAAGCTAAAAGGCGTGACCGTCCGCTGATTCGTATCTAATACAGAAAGTTTACATTCTGCTTCCCAGGAAGTATCATCCCCGCTGGAAGGATAGACTTTGGTCGTGTGACTTCTCAGCCATTGCTCAATGGTCCCGATCAAATCCAGATCGCTATTATCCACTGGTGTGCCCAACGTTACTTTACTACTGGCCTTTACGCCAATCTTTACGGTGACAGTGCGTCCATTTTGGAGAATATCCACAAATTTCAGGTCCAGTTGATCCGCAAAACCCCGCAGGCGATTAACCAGCTGCGCCTCTTTGACTGCTTGCACAAAATCGGGATAGCGGCGGCGCGTGGATTCAATAGAAATGTCGTCGGCATAGTTCTCGGCTGAATACTGATCTATCGCTTTTAAACGCAGTTCTAATTTTCGGTCACCTTCAGACAGTTCATGCAACTTGATTTCCACATAGATCACTATATCTACCTTGGCATTTTTAATAGCCTCTTTTATTTCGCTCCGTTCCAGATCGGCAGTGCTGGGCACTATATCCGGCAAACGCAGAATCGCCATGTAGTCTTTAATGCGATAGCCGCGCTGCTGAAAGATGTGATTGACCTGGCCGAGCACCGCCCGGCACACCTCACTTTTTTCGATGGTTGTACGGACACTTTCTTCCGGCCCAGTGTAGGGAATGACCACAATACTCAGAAAGGAGCGATCCACTGGTTGGGATTGGGCGCTCAGCAGATGTATGCAGCCCATTAACAGGAATACTAGTAGAAATCGCATGGTTAGAGGCGATTAAAAATACTGGCCGGCTGAGTAGCATCTTCCATAATAAAGACTTCGGCGGGGTAATCTTTAAGTGCCTGCACAATTTTAGGCCAGTCTTTTTTGATCTTTGGCTCAAACTTAGTGGTGCTATCGCCCACGCCATCCTCCTTGGTAAACTTTAAGTCAGCAATGGTTTCGGCTACGACGTCGCCAGACGACAGTTTGTGGACCCTGCGAATACACATTTTACTGCGTACAGTAAGACCCAGGTCTTTGCCGCCACGTGCGTACAGTATTTTCCCGGTGTCATTTACATCCAGCACTTTCATCTTAATGGGAAAATTATCACGAATCCATTTGTTCAGTGCCTCCTCCATTTTGGTCACGACTTTGCTGATGGCCTGTTCCGGCGATCTGGCGCGGTTGGGACTAATAACCGTTTGCCCTGATACCGAAACACCGGTATCATCCTGATACTCTCCTTTGAGCTGCACTGCATTGACAGCCTTGGAAGTTTCTACGTCTATCTGCTTAAACTCTACGGTGAAGAAGGCCGACCAACCTTTCTGGTCGGCAGACTGGGTAACGGAAAGAGCAGTTACCTTGGCCACGGCCAGCACGTCAGCAGCCAGCGATTTTCCTTGTGCCACGATCTCACTATTAATAAAATCGTCGCCTTTGGTAAAACTCTTTTCGATCTTTAAAATGTTGAATTTACTACGATCCAGTACATCGAACCGCTGCGTATTAATAAAAATACGCGTAGCCGCCTCATAGAGGTTTTCATAAGCCATTTGCCGGTAGCCGTATTTGTCGGCAGACGGATCAGAATAGGGAATAAAACCGAGTTTTTGTTTCTGGATTTGTGCCTGTGCGCAGTAGGCGGCGAGGAACAGGAAGATGATTGTAAAGAGCTGTTTCATTGGTAAAAATTGTTTTAGTGATAAAAATAAATTAGTTGTTACTTATTACACATTGTGGGTGGCCGATGCTGTAAAGCGGTTTTTATTTCGGCCAAACCAGGTTCGATAATTTTGCTTTGTATGTCCCCGTCGCTATCCTCCGGATAGCCAATTCGGGTAGTGGAAGAGGTATAAAGACCAGAAAAACAAGTTTCTTTGTTTCTGCCGTACACCTTTATCTGTAAGTTGATTTTATATTTAAAAGCCTCGCGTACGCCCGATTGGCTCTTATCTTTTTTTACTTCAAAATCACATTCTATGCGATTTTCATAGTTCGTGCCGCCCTGCTGATGGGCAATGTGCAGGTCGCGCAGCATTTCACTGGCCTGGGCCGTAAATAAGTCGGCATATTGATTGGCGGTCGTCGTTACCTGTAAAACGTTAGGCAATACAGCAGCTGATGCAGACGCTGTATTGCGTATAGTGGAGTTGGAACCAGTATTGTTAGCAGGAATCGTTTTAGTGGTAGTAGATGGGGTTGGAACCGGTATATGGGCCACTGAATCTTTTTTTACCGCTGTTTTGCTGGCACTATTTTCCGGTAGCTTATTGGGCGTTGATAAAAAATAAATAACACTGCATAAAGCTACCAATGCAATGCCAACCCCAATCCAGATAAGTCGCCTGGATGAGCGGCCGCCTGGTAAGGATAGTGGAGGCACCACGCTCTTTGTTTCAGTATCGCTAATAAGCGCAAGATTCAATGCTTCCTGCACCAGATCAACCAGACTTTTACGCAATATATTTTCCCGTTGAACACTCTCTGCATGGGACAGAATCCCGTCTTGCCGGTCACGTTTGAGTATCTGGTACTGGCTCTGTGCGGCAATCATCATATTTCGCCAATCGCTGTCAGTGGAATCCAACTGACGCAACTGCGCAAATAACTCGTCATACTTAAGCTCAACGATCAGTTCATTTAATTTTTTCCGGGTCATGGTTGGGTTCGCTTTAAAATATAAATACGCCTATCCAGGTCCTACTTTCGGCAACAAGATAGGCGTGAAAACAGATTTCCAACACTGTTTTGTTAAAATTTACTTTTGGACAGGAAATATAAAACCCAATCACTATCCCCTTATCAAATTTTCACCACCCGCATCCGGCCCACCACTCCCCCGGCACGATACAAAACCAACTGATATATCCCCGGCGTCAAGCCCGGCAGATTCAATTTTACTGCATTTTCACCCGTTTGCACCGCGAATTGACCACGTTGTACCGGACTGGCCAGCACATCAAACAACTGGAAATCCAAATTCGCAGCCGTCGGACTATGGACCTGCAATTGCAGTATTTTATCAAAAGGATTGGGAAATGCCGACACAGCAAAACGTTCGTTTGGCTCCGGCGAGGTACCCACTGTTGGTTTTAAAGCCGCCCCGAATTCGGAGAAATTATCAAACACTGCTTCCAGGTAAAACAGCCCGTTCTCCCCCACCAGAATGGCCTGCGCAGTATTCACCGCTAATCCGCCAGTCAGAGTGTTATTGGTCGGGTCGCAGTCTTCCTGCGCGCCATCGTAGTGCGTCAGGCCCAGTTGTACGGGCGTTGTGGACGAGGCGGGCGGCGCGAGATTGAAGGCCGCAAGATCGGCAGCCGTAAAAAACAGGCGAAGCGTGACCGGACTTTGTGGCGCGAATTCCGTTTCAAAATTGAAATAACGCGGCAATAGTTTCTGTCCGCCGGGTAAAACGGGCGTTTCCGACAAAATCTCGCTCGAAACCGCAATAGCACCCAGATCATCCACTGTGCGGATGGCCCCGAGCAAGGCTCCCGTGGCGTGGCTGCCGTCATTGGTGTACAGGTTGCGCCAGGCACCCGTCGTCTCGAAACTGGCCGCAGGCTGCGGAAAAGTCTGGCAAACGCCGGTCGTCAGCCACACATCCGGTTCATCACGAATCGTCAGGCAAAACCGTCCGCTCGAGCCATTCACGCCATCCACCAGTATATAGTAGGTCTGCCCCGGTATTAGTCCGGTGTAGATCAGCACGGCATCCGCCGGATTGGGGCCGACGTTGTCTTCGCCCGTGGCCAGCAGCGCAAACGGAGTAAACGAACCACCCGACAGCGTATCAAAAACCAGTAAGGCCACTTGCGGATCGAAGGGCTGACTGGTATGGCTGGCCGCCGTAATCTGCACCGTACCACCGGGTGGCGCGACGAACGCAAACCAGACGCTGTGCTCCGTGGCATCGTACCAGTTGCCGGGCGGCTGCGAAGGGTCAGGATCGTTGTTGGCGGTCGCGTTTTGATTGGAAAACACGCGGCAAGTGTCGCCGACGGCAATAACATAAGCCGGGTTTGGGTTGCCCAAAAGTATAGTGGGATTATCATTACCTGCCTGGCAATTCAGTCTCATTTGATAAGTACCTTCTATAAAACTCGACTGGTCGGCCACGATATAATACGTTTGCCCGGCCTCTAAATAACCCAGGTTATATTCGCCTTCTCCGCCGGAGCCAATACAGGTAATTGTACTGGTGGGACTGTCACAATTATCCAGAAAACCAAGATGAATAACCGAACTTATATGCGGCGTACTGGTAATTTGCAGCACGTATGTATTCGTAAATTCAGGAGTAATTTTAAAAAAAGCCTCATCGCCAAAAGTAAACGAGCCACAAGGTTGAAAATTAAAAGAACCAACATTTGGAGTCACTTCCAGCGACAAGTTAGCCCCACAAGCCAGCGTGGGCATATTGGCACAATCTACTAGTAAAGTTACTGAAAAAGCAGGCGACCAACCACTGTCCTGCGTGTCGCCACACTGGTTTCTGACCCGGAATTGATAGGTCAAGGTGGGGTCTAATCCATCTATTACGATGCTGTTTGTATCAGAATAATAATTAGGCAATCCGCTAAATGCCGTACCAACCGGCACGACCTCTATATCTACCTGATCGGCAGTGTAAGTTTCCGTCCAACTCAATACTGCCTGGCCATTATTATACAAAAAGCCTTTTCCTGCCTGCGGGGCAATACAGGGACAAAACGTTTCAATAATGGGCGCCAGCGGCACACTACTCTGCGTATTAAATTGTAGCAAAAAATTACCATAGCCTAAATTATTTAATTGCAGCAGTGTATCGCCAGTAAAGGTGCCGCAGGTGGTCCAGTCGGCAGCCGCACAATTAGACCCAAGATTTCCGCTTAAAGCATAATGCACAGTGCTATTATTAGTCAAATCCAGCCGCAGTTGAAAATCGCCGCCCGGCTGCGCTACCAAACGGAAGATGCGTTGTTGCCCAAATTCTGTCTTGCCATTACAAACATTATAGTAAAAATACTGATCGGGCGCACCGACCGAACTGACCAAAGTATCGTGGCAGGGCAGTATTTCAGAACCCCCACAAAGCGGCAGCCGGAAGCGCGAATAAGGTGTCCAGGCACTCGTGTCGCCATTGTTGCAAATAGCACGTACGCGCCAGGCATGAATATCACTGCTATTAATGGTAAACCATTCCCGCAGATTGTAACCGCCGCCATACACCCAGGATACCCCTGAGTGCAGTTGTTCGCTGCCATCCGGATAACGCAGCGCGACCTGATAGGTCCACGGGCCGTTGCCACCGTCCCATTTTGGCACCACCCAGGTGCCATTGTAGAGGATCTCCGTTTGTGGATCGCGGGGGGCCACACAGGGCGTGCAGTGCAGACTTAAGCGCAAAGAATCCACACCGTAAGTTTCCCGCCTTTTGCAAAGTAAATAATAGGTCGTGCCGGGCGTCAGGTTAGGCAGGGTAATCAACACCGAATCGCTGCTGCCGACGCATTGCCAGCCCGTCGTTTCCGCGCAAGGGCCGCTGGCCGCATTTTTCAGATAAAAGCCCGAATAGGCGCCCAGCCCCGGCAGGAAAATATATTGCGTCATGGTGCTGGCCGTGAATTGTACAATTTGTTCCCGACCCGTTATATGTTGTGAGCAATCGGGCAAATCCATCCAGTAGCCTTCGCCCTCCGGGAAATACAACTTAATTTCGTCTTCACAGGTCAGTAGCGGATAAGCAGTACAATCCGGCAGCGTGAAAAAGTTTTTTGTCTCCGACCAACTACTTTGGCCCAGCGTCCCGCAGTTGCCCTGCACACGCCAGTGATAGGCAGTGGTGGCCAACAGATTGGATATCACCAGATTATTTTGATTACTGAAATAATTCGCCACGCCGGTAAAAGCGGCACCAAGGGGCTGAATCTCGATCTCCCAACTGACCTGATTGGGCTGCGCCGTCCAGTTCAGTTGCACCGAAGTAGCGGTCAGATTACTATTGAACAGATCGGTCGGGCCCAGGCAGGCAATGGGACAAACAATGCTAAAATAAGCCTGCAAGTTCGGGAAGACGACCGCACTGGGAAAGTCCACGGCGATCAGATATGGCTGCCCGCCGGTCAGTTGGCCCATCGGCCAGGTGTTCGAGCCCTGCCCCAGACAGGTCCAGCCGGTGTTGGACGCACAATCGCCGGTCAGTGCTTTAAAAGAAAATCCAACATATTGAGTTTGAAAAGATTGGAATAAATAGTCACCAGAGTAAGGCGGCGTAAAACGGAAGAAGCGCTCGGTGCCTTCGCTCGAACCGGGACAAGTATTGAGTTGGCTAAAACTGGGAAACGTCATTGCGCCGACTGCGTACGCACAAGTCACTTCCACCGCATTGGCGCAGTCCATCGGCGTGTGAAAATTATAGATGTTCGACCATTCGCCCGTGCCTTCGCCCGCACAAATGCTGCGTACGCGCCAGTTATAAAGCGTATCGAGCAGCAGTTGCGTCACCGTGAAAGAGTCGCCGGTGCCACTATACTGCGGCGTTCCGGTGAAGGGCACACCCGCCAGCTGCACTTCCATTTCCCAAGTTTCGGTCGCGCCATTATTTTCCCAATACAAAGTAGCTGCATCAGCCGCCACCACCGTCGAATGCAGGTTGCCCGGCGCGGGACAGACGGAAGGACAGACCCAGCGCAGCGTCCCAGTGAGCGCACTTGTGTCGGCTTTATTGGCGTAGAGATAATAGGTTTTGCCCGCTTCCACATAACCCAGGTACAGCGTATCCATCATACCAGACCGGCAACAGAGATAAGTCGGCCAGGAAGTTACTTGCCAAGCCCGGCTAAAACAATCGCCCAGTGCCGAATCACGTAGGGCCACGGTCATTGTGTTGGAAGGGTCCTCCGGGAGATTGGAAATAAAAAGGAAATCGTGGGAACGCTCCGGGCGATAGCGCAGCATTTTCTGCCGGCCTAAGCCTGCCGCGAAGCCGCCATACACCGAATCACATTTCAGCCAGGGAATACTGTCGCAGTTATAAGGCGTGGTGAAGCCCGGCCCGTTCACCCAGGTACTGACGTTGCCGCCACAATTAGTGCGTCCGCGCCAGCGATAACTGGTGCCCGGCGTCAGGTTTTGGAAGGTCAGAAAACCCGAAACATCGGTATAATCCGGTATGCCGGTGAAAGTATCTGTTTCAGCCACCAACTCCAGATCCACGTGGAAGGCCGTGCTGTACACCCGCGCAGAATCCGGTTTGATCGTATCAATCATTAGTTGCGGCGGATAACAGGGGCCATAACGGAGCCTGACTTTGCGCGTCGCCGGTACGCCCTGCGCAGCGGAGAACACAAAAGTGAGGCGATCACCCGCGTTGATGGCCGGCAAATAAGCATCAAGACCCGCCTCGCCGGTGGGGCTCAGGCAATTGGTCGAACCCCGGCAAAAGTTCGTTTCCTGGTATGACACTCCCATGCGCACATTACCACCACTCGCATCCTCTACCGAAAGGACATAGTCGCCCGTGAAAGGGGCCACATAGCTATACACATAGCCGGTACCGCCAGTCGGTGATCCGCAATTGGAATAGCCAATATTTGGATTGATGGCCGTCGGGAACGTGAGGGTAATTTCTGTATTAAACGGCATAGCCACCGTCGGCGGACAGAGCAGCGCAGGCGTGGTGAAGGAGTACACCGGCGTCCAGTCGCTGAGTCCGCCGCTGGTGCAGTAAGCCTGGGCGCGCCAGTAATAAGTCGTATTGGGGGTTAAAAACTGAAAATACACCTTGTTATCAAAGATCGCCATCGTCATCGCGCTATCAAACGGCTGGCCCTCTCTGACCAATTCCGCCAGCCCGCCGGTCGCCCCGGACAGCGTAAACGCGTAATTGGCTTCGGTAGGGAACAGGTAGATTTCCTGCACGACCACCGGAGGCGGGCAGTTTTGGGCAAAAATGGCGGCGAGGGGCAGGCAGCAAAAGAGGAAGAACGTGAAAAGGGAACGGAGCATAAATATCGGTCAGGATGAGAGCGTAAAGATGGAAAGGGATTGCAAAAAGTGGCCCAATTTTTTGCGGGGGGAGGTGGTTGAACCGGGATTGGCTTGATGTGACAAGGATTGGTAGGATATTAGGCTGCCTGGCATCGTGGTCATCTTTATCAAATCCTGTTTATCCTGATTTAGTCTTTTAGCCAGGCCCTTGCATTGGCTAGTTCCGGCATTGGACCGAGTACTTTTTCCAATTTGTCCAACTCTTGCACCAATGGCAGCCGTGCTGTTATCCCTTCTGCTGCTATTTTTAAATAAATACTTTCCGCTTCTGGGTATTTCCCTTGAAGCAATAGGGCATGAGCGAGATTATTTTGATACCATTCTCTATTGGGATACATTTCGATTACTTTTCGGGCATTAGATTCGGCTTCTTTGTATTGCTTGGCGAGCAGATAATACCATGTTAATTCATTATAGTCATCTGCTGCCTGAGAGGCCCAATCTATATTGAGTTCTCGCAATTGATACATACATTCTGCGCGTTCGCGCTGGATAGATAGCGCAGAGGTATAGTCTTTATAATTTATAAAAGAATCACGTAAACTAGCCATATTATTATAAACCAGATCCAAGTCAGGCCATAAGTGAATAAATCCTTCAGCAACTGCTCTTTTCTGTAGTATAATGCTCTTAATATACATCTCTTCTGCTTTTTCAAATTGCTGATTAGTTTGGTAAAAATAGCCCAAATTATTAAGAGTAATTGTCAAATCTGGCTCAAACTGCGCAGGATTGGACTGTACTAACCGTTCGCATATTTCCAGTGAGCGCAGGTACATCTTTTCTGACTCCTCCAATTTTTGGATGGCTCGATAAAAAATACCCAAATTCATCACCGTTCTCGCCAAATGCGCTTCAAACTGCGCCGGGTTCGACTTCGCCAACCGCTCATATATCTCCAGCGAGCGCTGGTACATCTTTTCCGACTCTGACATATTTTCAACAGTGGAGTAGAAATTGCCCAGATTCATCTCTGTTTTCGCCAAATCCGCTTCAAACTGCGCCGGATTCGACCTCGCCAAACGCTTATAAATTTCCAACGAGCGCAGGTACATCTTTTCTGATTCTTCCATCTTTTGAATATCAGCATAAAAACGGCCCAGATTCATCGCCGTACTCGCCAAATCTGCTTCAAATTCCACAGGGTCTGACTGTGCCAAACGATCATATATCTCCAGCGAACGCAGATAAAGCCTTTCTGATTCTTCCATTTTTTGAATATCAGCATAAAAAACACCTAGGTTCATCGCCGTTGTCGCCAAATCTGTTTCAAATTCTACAGGGTCTGACTGTGCCAAACGATCATATATCTCCAGCGAACGCAGATAAAGTCTTTCCGATTCCCTCACATTTTGAATAGTTTTATAAAGAGTGCCTAAGTTCATCGTCGTCATCGCCAAATCCGCTTCAAACTGCGCAGGATTCGACTTCGCCAAACGATCATATATTTCCAGTGAGCGCAGGTACATCTTTTCTGATTCCCCCAGTTCTTGATTTAGATAGTAAAAACTGCCTAGATTCATCGTTGTTCTCGCTAAATCTGCTTCAAACTTTGCTGGGTTCGATTTCGCCAAACGATCATATATCTCCAGAGAGCGCAGATGCATCTTTTTTGATGCCTCCATCTTTTGAACAAGTTGGTAAAAAATACCCAGCCTCATTGCTAATTTTGCTTCCTCACTTTCAGATTGCGTCAATTGTAAGGCTCTTTCCAGATAACCTATCCCTCTTTGGCTTTGGTTTTGATAATACAGTAATTCGGCAAATTCCCACAAATTCTCCACCGTCTCCGCATACCGCCGCGACTGCTCAAAATAAATCACCGCAGAATCATAACGCAGTGAATCCCCATAATCCGTGGCCTTCAGCCACGCTTTCAGCGCAAACTCGTCGGCCTTGATACGTAGCAGGCTGTCGGTCATTTGCAACGTCTGCTGGGCGCGTTCTTTTTTGGCCAGCAGCGCATCGCCTTCCTGCTGCATTTCTTTGGCATTCAATATATTATCCGCCTCTCGTATTTTTCCTTCTTCAAACAACTGCTTGGCCAGTCGCAGCCGCTCACTATTGAGTGGAATATTGGCAAAGGTCTCTGCCAGTCGAAGCACATCCTCGCGGAAGCGGGCTTCGATCTTTTGTACCGAGTCGCGCTCGGCGTTCAGGGCGATGAGAGCGGTGCGGCAGTTGTCGCGGTATTTGGCGGGGAGGGCATCTTTTTCCATCTGTCCGCACTCCTCGGCTTTTTGGGTAATGGCGGCTTGCAGGCCATCAAGGCGTTTTTTGAGTTCGGCGTATTCGGGGCTTTTGCCGAAGATTTGGGTGGTGTTGATAGTATTGCCCGTGCCGGTGACGAGGAGGCCGACTTTGGCGTCGTCTTTTATGGTGACCTGAGCGGAGAGGAAAACCGTGGAGAGAAAGGCAAAGGCAAAGCAGAGTTTTTTCATGGTGCTGGAATCTTGATAATCAAATGTTTAGGTTATTTGATGCAGGACAGGGCAGTATGTATCTGGTAAAATGCACTCAGTAATATTTACCCCGGAAACGTGTCATTCCGACGTAAGGAGGAATCCGGCCACGAGAAAAAGTGAGCATTCACCTTCGCCCCTGGGCAGATTCTTCACTTCGTTCTGAATGACATCATCGGAAAGAATAATGGTCTGCTCATTTCATTTAAGCAATTCAAACTTTAGATAATTCGGCTACACCTCTACATAATGCGATGATAAGAATGCGGACAAAATTAAAAATCCTGCTTCACCTCAATTTTATTAGAATCGCTAGTGATAATAGTCCCGACTTTGGCTTTGTCTTTCACTTCAATATGGACATTATTTTTGCCAGTGGCGGGTTGTACCGCTGGCTGTCGCACGGCTGGATTAGCCACTACCATCGTGTCTTTTTTAACCGGCTCCACTACCGGCTTTTCCACGGGCGCAGGCTCCGGCTTCCGCCATAAGTCCCGCAAACTCCATCCTGACAATTCGGCGATACCCGCCAAAACGCCGATGGTCGTCACTGCGATGGCGGTCCATTTTTTCCAATTAAACGAAGATGGAGGGAGAAGAGGACTGCTAGTAATCGCCTCACTATCAACAATATCCGTTACGGCTGCCGCAATACGGTTCCATTGCAGGCGATAAGCTTCATCTGGCAGTATGCCGGTGAGGTGTTGATTTTTCAGCGTGGCAAACTGGCCGGAGAGATTCAAGACACGCTGGCGCAGGTCGCGGTCGTCGGTATGCGCGGTGAGGCGTACGAGGTGCGCGAGGGCGGTTTCGAGTTGGCCTTTGGCGAGGAGGGTTTTCAGGGCGGACGGGGAAGGAGTCATGCGCTTTTGGTTAAAAGGCGAAGATAGAGGTTGTCGCAAAATTTCTCGGTTTTGCAAGGCGGCTCTTCATGTCAAATATGACAAATGTCCCTGTTTCGGAAGTCGAAACAGGGACATTTGCTATTACTCGCTCGCGCCGACGCTCCGCCTCGCGTGTATTATCCATTTGGCTCTGCCAAATACTAATGGGCAAAGCCCAGCAGATATCCACGCGAGGCAAAGCCTTCGCGCGAGCAAAATTTTTTAATAGAAAAACTACCGCAGCACCACCAGCCGCCGCGCCACGCTCCCCTGCGCAGTCACTAATTGCAGCGCATAACTACCATTGGGCCAGCCCGCCAAATCCAGCGCATACTGACGACCGGGCAGATTTTGCAGGGTGCGTACCAGATGGCCCGCTGCATCAAAACAGCGTATTTCCTGGACCAACAAGTTGCCGTATTGAATAGTAACAGCATTATTTGCCGGATTGGGTAAGAGCGTAACGGGCGCGTCCAATAGTGGCGTACTGGTTCCGACTATTAATCCACCATTAAAATTATCATTGTATAAATCCTGAATAGCCGTAATATCGCTAAAAGTAGTGCCGAGGCCACACGGCAGATCAGGATTCGGATGCACGGTCCAGGCGACATTGAGTTCCTCCACCTGACCGGGAAGTATCTGACCGAATTGATGACTGCCGATCATGCGGGGATCACCCGCCACGAGATTAGCCGTACACATAGACCAGCCAGCGGGATCGGCCGGGTCACTGGGGAAAATATAGTCCGTTGCCGGGCCTCCACTTTGGTAACCATTGCCATCATAGGTGAGTGGTGTACCGTCTGGCCAGTGTCCCGTTAGAAAATTATAATAACCAACCGGCGTATTCGTTCCGCTGGGTACATTCAGGGTAGTGGCGATGGATTTATCCAGCGAATGATTGAGAAATGTAACCGATTGCACGGGAGGCGTACCACTGAAAGTAAGGGTCCCGACACAAGTATTGCCATCAACACCATCTACTGCATCCTGATTATAAGCATACATACTATTCAAATCCGGTGCAGTGCCGACATAGTCATCCCCGGAACAACCAATGTCAAAATCCGCCCAGATGCCCACGTAACAGGAGTCAATTATTCCCGTATTGCGGAAAATCAGTTTATGGGAGGTAAAAACGGTATTGCTCAATGCCTGCTCTTCGGTATTGTCAAAAGCCCAGGCCGTCAGTTGAACTTCTACCTGCAAAGGTTTGCCGCCCGTAGCTGCGTGTATAGCCCCTGCGCCCTGGTCATTGAAAACGCACCACACCATTTCCGTGGGGACAAATGGTGCATGATTGCGCAGCGAAACTACCGGATAGTCACCTTGCAGGGGATTATAAATGCCATCCTGATCGAAGTCATAAAAAGGTGCCAGGATGTAGGCATTGGATGGCAACTCAAAACCCCAAACATTTACGAAAAAAGGATTCCCGTTTCCTGGCCAGCCCATGATGTCCGGGAACTGCGTTTCTGCCAGTGCCGAGCTATTTCCAAAGAAAGGCAACGAATCCAGAAACGTGACAATGCGTTCGCCCCGAACCCGGAAATGACGATCCCAATTGCTACAATTCTCATTATTCGTCGTGCCATCCACAGAAAGCGGCCCCGTGAAAAAGTCGGTCGCACCAGTATTGCGGTAGGTCGCGGCGGCGAGTTGCAGATTGCCACCAGCATCCACGCCGCCCAGCCAAAGTCCTGCTGCGTAAATAGTACTTGCACCATTTCCATTGGCATCCGGATTGGGGATGAATTTGCCATCGGTCAGGTCCCAGAACAGGTCGCCGGCATTCAGGATACGGGCCTGGATATTGTTGCCATGCAGATCAATTTGCGAACTTGGATTGTCGCAGACCTGGGCAGAAAGGGAAGTAATGCGGAGCAGCAGCACCGCGAACAGTAGATTTTTGTGCATCATCAGAAAGTTTTAGTTTGGTAGAAAATAAAGCGCATCTGGCTTTCTGCACCTAAGGAAATGATCTGCACGGAAATACATCCTGCCAACTTTCTGAATGCGACACGGGGAAGGGCGAACCTGACCTATGGTTGAGTGAACGTTATTTTACACCTGTCCCAACAACCACTCCCGCTCCGCCAGGGCTTTGGTCGCTTCCATCTCCGTGCGCAGTGCTGCCCGCGCCACCTTGTCGGAGCGGTTGGTTTCCAACAGTTTTTGGGTGAAATACAGCGTGTTCTGGTAGTTTTCGCGGTGATAACCCAGGGCTTTTTTACGCCGAATAAAAGTCCCAAAAGCCTGCAAATGCGATTCCAGCAAATCAAATTCCATTAATTCATAGAAGATTTTCAATTGCAGCATCTTGGCCGCCAGACTGAGCAGCAGGTCTTTATAATCGGCTTTTTGCAACAATTGCAACGCGGGGCCGAGTGCGCGGCGTTGGTACTCCAATCGCGCCAGATTGAAACTGAACAGGCTTTCGCGGTGTGGTTCGGGCAGCAGATCGCGGTACTCCTGGATGAAGTGCTCCACCCAATCCAGTTCGTGCATGGCCAGGCCACTGGTCGCCGCGTTCAGGTAGGTGTAGCGCGACAAAGTGCCATCGGTGAGGAAGTATTTTTTGTCCAGTCCTTCACGGTAAAAGTCGAACTGCTCGGCCAGATAAATCGGGTTGCCGGCATTGTACTGGCGAATGCAAAAATTGATGGCCAGCACGAATAGATCACGGCGTTCTTCGGGCGGAAAAAGAGCACTATGCGCCAGTAATTCGGCCTTAAATTGCTGAAAAAAAGCCGTTTCCGTCGGGTTGGTCAGGGCGCGATAACAGTAAAAATAAACCGCCACGGCCGGGGTAGCCAAGGCCCCGGAAGCCTCCGCGTGGGCCAGGGCCGCCTCGAGCAGGCCGAAATCGTAGGCAGCATTGGAGGCAGTCTGGTGGGCCAGCATAAAGCAGGATTGCCAGAATTTACGGGCCAGGAATGCCTGATCCAGATCGTGGGAAAGGGCCTGTAAATCAAGATGTTCGGGCGTAGGATTGTCCAGTTCAAAGCGGTGCCGCTCGAGCGACAGGCGATAGTGCGCTTCCTGAAAATCGGCGTTGCGCCAGGGCTGACGGGCCACGGCCTCGGCGGCTTCGGCGAAGGCGGCACGAGGGGCTGCTTCGCGAAGGCGGGCGGGCAATGGGCGATGCCGCAGCACCTGCGCCAGACGGAGTTGGCCCGCAGCCGTGTCAGTCAAAAAGTCCTGCACGGCGAGGTATTGATGGGCCAATTGATACAAGCCGCTCATGGCCAGCCGCACCCGCTGATCGTCATACTCTTTTTGCTGAAAAATCTGCCGGAAAGCCGTCTCTTTATCGGGCGCGGGGCGACCATTACGCAGCGATTTGGTGAGCACTTCCAGCAGGGTCGCCACTTCGGGTCGCGGGTTGGTCAGGCCGGATTGTGCGAATTTTTTCAGGCCACGCAGTTCAGCGGGCGAAAAAGTGCGGAGCAGATGGAGCAGGCGGCTTTTTTCCATACATGTATTTTTTGTTACAAAACAATTTTATAATTTATTAAATAACAACATTTTAGATAAATTTATTAAAAATAATTTTGTTACAAATCAATGAATTTGTCTTTGTCTGCCCAGTTGGCTCGCCGCACTTTTGTACTGTGCAAGAAATCAATTCATCCAAACTAAATCTCCTGTTCATGAATCGTTATAACAAATCACTGATTATCAGTTGCTTGAGTGCATTTATCCTGCTGCTGGGAAGTGCGGGCTGGCTGGCTGCGCAAAACGTTATTATCGCCGGACGCTGTGTCACCCCGGCTGGTTATGGGATCGGTTCCGTCACTGTGCAAGCAATCGGTGAAGCGCCGGGACAATCGCCTTTCAATTATGTCACCCTGACGGATAATGATGGCAACTACGCTCTGAATGTGCCCAACGGCAGTACCAATATCACAGTACGGCCCCTAAAAGAGGCCTCGCCGCTCAATGGCGTCTCTACTTATGATGAGGTGATTGTCGTCCGCCACTATAAGGGCATAGACACCCTCACTTCGCCATACCAGCTTATCGCCGCCGATGTCAATCGCTCCGGCACAATAGACACGCTGGACGTCATAGATCTGCGCAAAGTGCTCCTCGGTATTGATACGTTGTTTGCGAATAATACTTCCTGGCGTTTTGTCCGCGCCGACTATATATTTCCTGATCCTTTGGACCCTTTTTCGCCGCCCTTCCCGGAGGTGGTGACTTTTAGCAGCCTTGCCGCTAATGCGTTGAATATCAATTTCATCGGTGTAAAAATCGGCGACCTGAATGAGAATGCGATTGTCTCCGGCAGCAACAGCGGAGGGCTGAACCACTATTTGGGCGTGATCGGCTCCATACGTGCCGATACCAACCTTAACTGTCTGGCGGAAGGCAACGAACCGCTGCTCGATAATTGGCTGGTGACGGCGCAAGGCTCTGGCGGCACCTATCATGGTTCGACCAATCAATTCGGCCAATATTTCATTTATTTCCCCATCGGCAGCACCGGAAATTACGACGTGTTTCTTTCGCCGCCCAATGCGCTGTGGGAGGCTTGTACAGACACGATTTTTAATGTGTTTGTGGTGAATGGCTTAGTGAATACAGAGGACTTTGTGGCGCAGCCAGTGGTCGAATGTCCGGCATTGGAAGTGGATTTATCCGCGCCATTTCTGCGCCGGTGTTTTGCTAGTCAATACAATGTTTTTTACACCAATAATGGCACCACTACTGCCGAAGATGCCACGGTGGACATCACTTTCGATCCTTTCCTGGAAGTGGAAGGCAGTACCATTCCCTGGACGGCCGTGAATGGCCAGACCTATACATTTCCAGTCGGCGATGTGCCCTGGGGCACTTCCGGGAGTTTCCGGGTGACGGTAAATGTGAGTTGCGATGCTACGCCGGGTCAGACGCACTGTTCCACGGCCCATATTTTTCCGGATAGCCTGTGCGGACCGATTGATTCGCTGTGGGGCGGCGGCGATCTTCGGGTGACTGGAGAATGTCAGGGCGGGGAGATTGTATTCACCGTAACCAACCTCGGCACAGACATGACCGAGCCGGTGGGTTACGTGGTCATCGAAGATATTATGATCCAGATGGTCGGCGGCTCTATCCAACTCGATCATGGCGAAAGCGAGACCATCACCGTACCCTCCAATGGCTCCACCTGGCGACTGGAAGTAGATCAGGTGCCGCACCATCCGGGCAACGAACTGACCAGCGCCAGCGTGGAAGGCTGCGGGGCGAACGGGCAAGGCTCGGCGAGTTTCGGGATCATTCCTTTGTTCCCGACGAACGACGCTGGCTTTTTTGAAGACGAAGACTGCCAGGTGAATGTCAGTTCCTTCGATCCGAATGACAAGCAGGGTTTTCCGCGTGGCGTGGGGGCACCGCACTACATTCCGCAGGGCACAGAAATCGAATATATGATTCGTTTTCAGAATACTGGCACCGATACGGCTTTCAATGTCATCGTGCTGGACACGCTACCGAACACGCTGGATTTGAGCACTTTACGCGCTGGCAGCAGCAGTCACCCTTATGATTTCCATGTGGTGAGTGAGGGCATTATTCAGTTTGTTTTTGCTAATATTTTATTGCCCGATAGCAACGTCAATGAAGCGGCCTCGCATGGATATTTCCAGTTTGCTATTTCGCCGAAAGCCGATAAACCAGACGGCACCGTGATCGAAAACGAAGCGGCCATATTCTTTGATTTTAATGCGCCGGTCATTACCAACCGCACCTGGCATACCCTCGGCAGTGCGTTCCTGAATGTTTCCAACGTCGTGTTTCAGCCGGGTCTGGAACTGGATGTTTTTCCCAACCCGACTAGTACGACGGCTACTTTTTCCCTAAAAACGGTACAATCTACGGCTGGTACGCTGCGCCTTTTTGATGCACGAGGCCGTCTGATACGTACGCTTGATTTTGACCATAATATTTTTGAACTGCCGATGAGCGATTTACCACCGGGATTATATACGTTCCGGCTGAATGCGACGAATGGGCAGGCGTTGGCGGCGGGGAAAGTGGTAAGGGTATATTAATGGTACACCGACACCCTGGTTTCGGAAATGGCGATTAGCGAAACGGGGGTTTCGCTGTACAAAAACCGGCTTCCACACTTACGTGCGGGCAGCCGGTTTTTTCATGCCTACTTCACAGGCTTTTGCTTGCTGTAAACTGAAACCCCAGTTCCGGTCACGGCGGCCAGCGAAACCGAAGTTTCGCAGTACAAAAAAATCGGGGGCGGTATTTGCTACCGCCTCCCGTATAAAACCCATTCTAGTATGAAGCTCAGGTAACGCCAACTTTTAGTTGGCTATCGTAACCGCCAACTAAAAGTTGGCTTTTCCAAAACGAAATAATATGCGGGAAACGCTGCCTGCTGCCCGCCTTGATTTCCACAAAGAACGGAAATACAAAACCGGCAAGAGGGGGTTTTTTGTCCAAATTGCGGGGCCTTTTTCATCATTTCCAAAAAAATATTGCGCAAAAAGGGCTATTGCAAAATTTATCCCCCCTCTTTGGGCAGTTTACCCCCCGGATATTGGGTTTCCGAAATTCACCTTTGGGCCGTCGCCATGAGGGGACAGATCATTTAAACAACCTAATCTTATGATGCAAATTTTTACCTTCCGAACCGGACTCCGGTGGGTGGCGAGCGTGGTGTTGCTCTGCCTGACCACTGCGTTGTCCGCCCAAATGCTCGACATTCGTGGCATCGTGACCAGCCCCGAGGGAGAGCCGCTGGTGGGTGTCACGGTGCGTGTGCTGAACACTCCCAGAGGCACGGCCACCGACGCTTACGGGGCTTATAGCATCCAGGCGGCCCCCGGCGAACGCCTTTCGTTTGCCTACACCGGGCACGACGACTTCACCACTACGGTGCCCGCCGATGGCTCGCGGGTGGACATCAAAATGCAAGCGAACGCCATCTTAAATGAGGTGGTCGTGGTCGGCTATGGCACACAGAATCGCAGCGACCTGACCGGCGCAGTTTCTTCGGTGACGGAGGAACAACTGAGAAGTTCCGTGGTGACCAATATTGACCAGGCGCTGCAAGGCCGTGTGGCCGGGGTTCAGGTGACCCAAAATACCGGGCAACCGGGCGGCGCGGCCTCTATCCGCATTCGGGGTGCGAACTCCATCACGGGTTCGAGCGAACCGCTGTACGTGATTGACGGTATTCCTTTCCAGGGCGATGGCGTGACGGTGGCCGGTTTCGACTGGGCAGGCGGCGCGAACGGTCAGAACCGGGTGAATCCGCTTTCGACCATCAACCCGAACGATATTGTGAGCATTGAGGTACTGAAAGACGCGTCTGCTTCGGCTATTTATGGTTCGCGGGCGGCCAATGGTGTGGTGCTGATTACGACCAAACGCGGCAAAAAAGGCGAAAGTAAAATCTCGTATAACGGTTATTATGCCACCCAGTCTCTGGCTAAAAAACTGGATATGATGGACTTGCAACAATATGCAGACTATCAGTTACAGATTTCGAAAGATTTGGGTTTACAGCCGAACCAACGTTATCTGGATCCTAGTTTGCTGGGCAGCGGCACGGATTGGCAGGATGAAATATTTCGCCCGGCCGGTATGAACAGCCACCAACTTTCGGTGAGCGGCGGCAATGACAAAACGACTTACTCCGTTTCCGGCGGATTTTTCCAGCAAGATGGTATTGTGATCGGTTCGGATTTCAAACGCTACACGGGCCGGATCAGCCTGGATAATCAGGTGAAAAGTTGGTTCAAACTCGGCGGATCGCTGGCCTACGCCCGAACCGGCGAAACCATTACGCTCAACGACGGCGGCGACGGGGTCATTATGCAGGCCCTGCTGAGCCAGCCCGATATTGCGGTGAAGGAACTCAACGGCAGTTATGCTGGTCCCGACGCTTTTTTCACTGCCGCCAGCTACAACCCGGTAGCCGCTGCGCTGCAACGCCACAACACCTTCGACCGCCAGCGGCTGATGGGCAGTGTTTTTGGCGATGTGACCCTGTTTAAAGGGCTGACTTTCCGCTCGGAACTGGGTTTTGATGACAATCATGGCCTGAATCAGGCCTTTCAGCCCACTTACAAATGGGGCGTGATCGTGAATACTGAAAACCAACTGCGCCAGCGCGAGGAAAGCAGTTTGTTCTGGGTTTGGAAAAACTACCTGACGTACAATGCTTTTGAAAATGACCGCCACAAACTGACCGTGCTGTTGGGTCAGGAAGCCCAAAAATCCAGTTGGCAGGGCTCGCAGGTGACGAAGAAAAACTTCGCTTCCAATGACATTCCCGTGCTGAGCGAGGGCGAAGACGTGACTTCCCGCACCACCGGCTGGAAAGATGCCGCTTCGATTGCTTCCTACTTTGGCCGCGTCAATTATGGCCTCTTCGAACGCTATTTGTTCACGGTCACCATGCGCGCCGACGGTTCTTCCAAGTTCGGGCCTGAAAATCGCTGGGGCTATTTTCCCTCCGCCGCTTTTGCCTGGCGTTTAGGCAATGAATCATTCATGAAATCGCTGAATACCGACCTCAAACTGCGCGTTGGTTACGGCGAAGTGGGCAATCAGGCCATCGCCAATTACTTGTACGGCGCGTCGCTGCTGGCCATCAATTCGCCTTTCGGAACGGCTTACCGCCTGGAAAAAATCTCCAATCCGAAACTGAAATGGGAGGCCACCAAGCAATTTAATGTTGGTCTCGACCTAGGCCTTATCAAAGGCCGCGTGGACTTTTCGATTGACGTTTATAATAAACAGACCACGGATATGCTGCTGCAATTGTCCGTGCCGAGTTATCTCGGTGGCACCGGCTGGCAGGACATTCGCGCCCCCTACGCCAACGTAGGTCGCATGGAAAACAAGGGTTTCGACCTCTCGCTGCGCACCCACAACATCGAAACGAAAGGCTTCCGCTGGGGCACTGATCTGACCTTCTCCCGCAACCGCAACAAAGTGCTGGAACTGGATGGCGTGAACAGCGTGTATTGGCGTAATCTCTACTGGTACAGCGAGTTCCAGACGGCAACCAAGACCAGCGTGGGCCAACCGCTCGGCCTGTTCTACGGCTACCAGACGGAAGGTATTTTTGCCAATCAAGCGGACATTCTGGGCCACGCGGTACAAGTGCCTGATGATGGAGACAAAACTAAAAACAAGGTGGACAAACGCACAGGCGTCTGGATCGGCGACGTGAAATTTAAGGACCTGAACGGCGATGGCGTCATCAACACCGAAGACCAGACCATCATCGGCAACCCGAATCCGGATTTCACTTTTGGTATTAACAACTCCTTCTCGGTGGGGCCTTTTGACCTGTTGGTGTATTTCACCGGCTCTTACGGCGCGGAGATTCTCAACTACTCGCGGGTCCAGATCGAAGGCATGTCCAACGTGTTCGCCAACCAAGCCGAATCGGTGTTCAATCGCGCTCAGTATGGCCTGAACGACCCGAACGGCTCCGATCTCGACCCAGCCAACGTGTTCCTGGCCAATCCCGGCACCGACATTCCGCGCCCCACCACAACGGATAACAACCGCAACAACCGGATGTCGGATCGCTTTATTGAGGACGGTTCTTATATCCGTCTGCAAAATATCCGCCTCGGCTATATGTTGCCACAGGAACTAACGAAACGGGTGAAAATCGAAAGACTGCGCGTGTATGTGAATGCGCAAAACGTGAAGACTTTCACCAAATACAAGGGTTATGATCCAGAAATCGGTGCTTTCAACCAGGACCCACTGCTGCAAAATGTGGATATGGGCCGGTATCCGACGCCGAGGGTGATCACGTTTGGGTTGGATGTGGATTTTTAATGCCCCCACCCACCCCACCCCCTGACCCCACCCCCGAAAGGGCAGGGCCGATTAATTCTAAAAAACGTGTCATTCAGAGCGTAGCGATGAATCTGATTTTGAACAAAAAAAGCAAAAATGATGCTTTTCAAGCCTCGGATTCTTCGGCTACGCCTCTGAATGACAGCATTTTAGCAGAATTGATCGGCCCCTCCCCCGCAGGGGAGGGGTTAGGGGTGGGGTTGCATTTCATTCATTAAAAAAGAATTTCTTCCATGAAAAATAACATAAAACACCTCATATCGCTGCTCGTCGTGCTCTTCCTGAGTTCGTGCAGCAAAGAGTTCCTGGAAATAGAACCCCAGGATAAATTGACCATTGATAACTTTTATCGTAACGAAACCGAAATACGGGCTTCCACGGCCTCGCTGTATGGTTTTCCGTGGTTCGATTTCAACGATAAGATGTTCTGGCTGGTCGGCGACTGTATGTCGGGCAATATGTACTACACCTACGATCAGGAAGGGCAGTTTTTCTACTTTTCGTTTACCGAAGGAAATGCCCACTTGTCGACGGGTTGGAAAGGGCTGTATCGCGTAGTATCTTATGCCAATTCTATCATCAATGATATGCCACGCGCGGCAGCGGGCAAGGTATCGCAGGAGGTGATTGACCGGGGCGTAGGCGAAGCGCGTTTTGTACGCGGTTACTGCTATTATGTGCTGGCTGAATACTGGGGCGAGGCGCCCATCGTGGAAAATTCAACGGAATTGGTGGTCAATAACGACCTATTTTTGCCAAAAAACACCCAGGCCAATTTGTATGAATTTGCCCGTCGCGATCTGGCTTTCGCCGCTGAAAAACTGCCCGCTGCCGACAATCCGGGCCGCATCACCCAATGGGCCGCCAAAGGCATGTTGGCCAAACTGCACCTCACGATGGCCCAGCACCTGAATGACGGCAAATCCGGTGAAAATTTCAATAAAGCGAAAGAATATGCCACCGACGTGATTGAAAGAAGCGGTTTGGCATTAATGGCCAACTACGCGGACTTGTTTAAAATTGAAAATAACAACAATTCCGAGTCGCTTTTTGCACTGCAATGGATGGAAGGCGGTTACGCTTTTGGCAACAGCCGCCAGGCTAACTGGGCCCGGAGCAGCCAACTGACCGGCAACAGCGAGTGCTGGGGCGGTGGTAAATGTGCTACTTACGACCTGGTGCAACACACGGAAGCGGGCGACAAACGCCAGCCAGCCATCTACATGGCCCCCGGCGACCACTATCCGGAGATTAAAAAATCCAGTGGTGGCTATACGTACGAGATCGTCAGCCGCGACCCTGCCGATCCGAACATTACACTAGAAGGAGCCGCGCCTGTGTTGAATAATGTCAAGAAATACATCGTGGGCAGTGCCGACGATACGGGCGGAAAAGTCTCCACTGGCCAGGCCACGGCGATCAATCAGTATATGCTGCGTCTGGCAGATGTGTATTTGATTTATACCGAAGCCGTATTGGGTGCGTCCAGTTCTACCAATGATGCCAAAGCCTTGCAGTATTTTAATAACATTCGGGAACGTGCTGGTTTGGCGACTAAAACGGACGTGACGTTCAATGATATTCTACAAGAACGCCGCATGGAATTTGGTATGGAAAGCATGTACTGGTTTGATGTGAAACGCGCTTATTATCGCGATCCTGCCGCTACTTTGGCCATGCTGAATGCCCAACAACGCGAGTTCACGTATTACCGCGATAACTCGCCCACGGCGGCTGATGAAAACACGGTGGAAGGCTATATTCTGCAACCACCCGCCAGCCCTATTTCGGTGACGGCGGCGCGGATGGCCCTGCCTATTCCGGCGGCGGAAGTAGTCGCCAATCCTAAATTGGGGAGTGGTCAGCCAGCGGAAGAGTATGATTTTAACTAATAAAAATTGATTGATGAATGCAGATTGATGAATGTTGATTTTTGATGTTAAAAACCCGTTTCGATAAAAATAGAACAAATAGATGTTTGAATTTGCTAAAAATGCAGAAATAACCTTCATCTATTTAAAGCCTAGTACATCAAAAATCAACAATCATGTAATCTGCATTCATCAATCAAAAAAATTAGACTTTATAATCAGAAATATATAAACCCCTCCCTAAACCCTTCTAAACCTTTTTTCTAAATCCTCCTAAACCATTTTTCAACCATTCAATTAAAAATCATGCAACCAATCATAAAATTCTCCACTTTTCTAATGGCCTGCGCGATGGTCATGGGAGTCATTGCTTCTTGTAAAAAAGAGGAAGTGAAGCCCAACAATGGCGAGCCGGTCGTCTATTATATCCGTTCCACGGACCCGGCCCTGTCCGATTCGCTGCTGAACGGCACGTTCATGGGCAGTTTGGTGGCCGTCGTTGGTGACAATTTGGGCGACACCCGCGAAGTGTGGTTCAATGACCAGGCCGCTACGTTGAACCCCACCTACATCACCGACAAAAGCATTCTGGTCAATGTGCCGAGCAACGTACCGAGCGTTGTGACCAATAAAATGCGGCTGGTTTTCAGCGACGGCAGCGAGTTATTGTACGATTTTTCGGTCAATGTACCTGCACCCCAAATTACTGGCATCAAGAGCGAATTTGTACCCGATGGCGGCACGATCATACTAGTTGGCGATTTCTTTTTTGAGCCGAAAGTGATCTTCACGGGTGATGTACAAGGCACGGTAATATCGCTTACCAAGACCGAAATACAAGTACAGGTACCCGAAGGAGCCGGTTCCGGGCCAATTTCGGTCAAGACCAATTTCGGTACCGCCAAATCAAGATTCCACTTCCGCGACGACCGCAACGTGATTCTGGATTACGATACCAAACTGCACGAAACCTGGACCGCACCCATCGCAAGCGATGACCCTGTGGGCTGCTCTGGTGGTTACGCCCATTTCAAAAACCCCGCAGACGGTGCCTGGATGTGGGATAATGGCCTGACGATGCAATATTGGGCCCCTCGTGGCCGTGGCAATGTACCCGTCGGGACTGGCGATATCAACGATCTGGTGCTCAAATTTGAAGCAAACGTGCCTATCGAATGGAGAGACGTACGTATGGAAATTTTCTTCGCGCCCTTCGCTGAAGATCATGGCCGCGACCTGCCGAGTACGGTGTTTGCCCGCTGGCAGCCGTGGAAGACCGGCCCGTATAAAACCGACGGCTGGGTCACCATCACCATTCCATTGACCGAGTTCAAATACGGCAAGGACGACCCGGACGATTTGGGCAACAAGAAAATTGAAAACCTGTCTTCCCTCACCAATATCACCATGATGCTTTTTGGCCCGGCCGCTGGCCCGAATCCGGTGAGCATTGCGATTGATAATGTGCGGGTAGTACCGAAATAAGGGAGGATTTGAGGATTTGAGTATGCGAGTATTTGATTAAAAAACCACGAATCGTGTAATTGATCAAATACTCGAATCCTCAACCTTCCAAACCCTCGCATCCTCAAAAAACACCATCTTATATTCATTCAACCAGCCAATAACATCATGTCCCACATATTCAAAACAAAGCCGCTGTTGATCCTGCTGGCTTCCATTTGTCTCCTCGTGTATGCCTGCAAAAAGGACGACGATACGGATAGCACCCAGATTCAACTATTAAGTTTCGGCCCATCGCCCGTGCTGCGCGGAGGTGAACTCCGGTTCATTGGCCACAACCTGGATAAAGTAACCGCTATTATTTTATCCGATAATGTAGAAGTAACTACTTTTAAAACCAAAAACGCCGACCTGATCGTCATTGACGTACCGGAAGCAACAGTGGATGGCAAAGTAACCCTGAAAACACCACAGGGCGACATTCAGACTAAAACTATCCTGAAAATTTCCGAGCCAATTACGCTTACTTCGGTGACTCCGCATCAGGCGCGTCCCGGAGAAGTAGTGACGCTGGAAGGCACTTATTTGAATTTAATTAAAGAGGTTATTTTTAATAATAAAAAAGCCGTGGGCGACACCGCTTTTTTAAGTCAAACACGCACTAAAATTGAAGTCCGTGTACCGGAAGATGCGCAGACGGGTGCCGTGGTGATTTCCAATGGTTTGGCCGATCCAATTCTGGTCGAATCCAAAGATTCTCTATTAGTAACGCTGCCCGCTGTGACGGCCCTCTCCCCTACCCCGGTCAAGGCGGGGACGGCACTGACTATTGATGGTACTGATCTTGATTTAGTAAAGGAAATTGCGTTTGGTGGTGGCACGAAGGTCACGACTTTTACCAGTGTTTCGCCAACGCAAATTGTCGTGGACGTACCGGCCAATGCCAAAGATGGCGCGATCAAATTGACCGTAGCCTCGTTGGTACAAGTAACCACAAACCAACAAATAGTCCTGAAAGTACCGGCTATTAGTTCGGTAGCGCCCAATCCGGCGAAAAACGGCCAGACCATTACGGTACAAGGCACTGATTTAGATTTGATTACCAAGGCCACGTTTGGTGGTGGCAAACTTGGTGCTATCCAAGCGGGCGGCAGCAGCACAGAAATCACGGTCCAGGTGCCTATTGACGCCACAGAAGGCGCAGTGGCTTTTGGTACCGCCGCCGACAAATCCGTTTCTTCGGATGCCCTGGCCTTAGTGAAACCAGTAATTAGTGCCGTCACGCCCACGGATATTCAGGTCAATACTGAAATTACTATTACCGGTACTAATCTGGATTTAGTAACCAATGTAAAATTCGGCGGGGACAAAGAGGCTGCTCCCACCAGTGCGACTGATACAGAATTGAAAGTAACCGTGCCAGTTGGGACAGCCTCCGGTGCATTTATACTAGTGACGGCTAATGGTGAACAAATAACCTCCAGTCAATCCATCACTATTCTGGCTTCTACTTCGGCGACCGTGACTGCTATGCCTACTTCGGCAAAACCCGGTGAAATGATTAATATTGAAGGCGTTAATCTGGATGAAATTACCGAAGTAATTTTCCCGGTGGGGGTTTCGGCGACGATGTTTGGTATTAAAAACGCCACCCTTATTCAAGTCATTATTCCAATGGGTGTCCAAACCGGCATTGGTCGCATCAAGTTAATTACTACTTTGGGTGAAGTCACGGAAACGCCGGAAATCAATATTCAGGGTGTGGACCCGGTCGTAGATCCCGCATTAGTGTTCTTTAATTTCGATGATCTAGGTTTCTGGTGGAACGATGCCGGTGTACTGGAAAATGAACCTGCGCTTAGTTTAAATGGCACGAATTATCTGCATGTCAATAAAGCCTGCAATGGCTGGACGGGCTTTTTCTGGCGCAATGGCGGCAATGGTTTCCCCGGCGCTACCATCAGTACCAACGTGAGCGATTATAACCTTAAATTTGATATTAATGTACTGGAACCCATCACCGGCGGCGAGTTTGCCTGGCGTTTGAAAGGCTCTTCCGGCGACTTCTGGTACTACTGGAAGCCCTGGGAAACCACTGGTTCTTATACCACACCGGGCTGGATCACGGTCACTATTCCATTGGATGGATTCTATGCGGGTACTACGCAAATTGCTGATTTATCCACCATTAGCGAAGATTTCGGCGTTGCTTTCAATAACGGTACTTCGCAGGTGAATGTACTGTTTGATAATGTGCGGTTTGAGCATGAGTAAGTAACGCGGATTGCGCGGATAAACGCGGATTTTATTGATCTGTCCACGCTACGTTTTTTGTCATCCTGTCGGGAACCGTCCACGTCGCGGGCTACGTTTAACGTGCGCTTACAACCTGGACGGTTCCCGACAGGATGACAAACGTAGAGTTCCTTGCGGAAAAATAAAAAGTGACGTACACCCCATACAGTCAACTAATAGTTTTTACTTAAAAATATTATTTGTCTATGCTCCTCATAAAAGCACACCGGCTTTTATGCCTGTTTGCCTTGTGCCTGCTCTCTTCGTCTTTGCTGGCGCAGGCATCCGACCCAAAAGCCACGAAACGCACCCGCGCCCTGTTCGAGAACTTACGTAATGTAGCCGCCAACCACATTATGTTTGGTCACCAGGATGATCTGGCTTACGGCGTTTTTTGGCGAAGTGAAGCGCGTCGCTCTGATGTGCAGGAAAGTTGTGGGAATTATCCCGCGCTGTTTGGTTGGGACCTGGGCAAGCAATTCGGCAGAAACCAAGCGTACAACATTGATTCCGTGAATTTTGCGAAGATGCGCGGTATGATTCAATTTGCCTATAAATTAGGCAGTGCGAACACGATTAGTTGGCACCTCGATAACCTTACCAGTGGTGGCAGTGCCTGGGACACGACTACTTCGGTGCGGCATATTCTGCCGGGCGGCAAAGACCACGAAAAACTGGTGGCACAACTGGATCAATTAGCCGATTTCTT
The DNA here is from genome assembly GCA_031425155.1 of Saprospirales bacterium. Classification (GTDB taxonomy): domain Bacteria; phylum Bacteroidota; class Bacteroidia; order Chitinophagales; family Saprospiraceae; genus M3007. The sequence goes on from JANPIV010000067.1 coordinate 57,745, forward strand.
AAAAAGTTTGCGAACGGGCGGGATATTTCCGAAAACGATTCCGATTATTTTCCGTCCTTGGCACGAGCATACCGGCAGTTGGTTCTGGTGGGGCACTAAAAGTTGCACCCCGGAAGAATACAAGACATTGTGGCGTTTTACGGTGGATTATTTACGCAAAAAAAGGGTGCATAATGTGCTCTATGCTTACTCGCCGGATTTCTTTCGCGATGAAGCGCAGTATATGCTGAATTATCCCGGCGACGACTATGTGGACGTGTTTGGATTGGACTATTATTACCGCCCGGAAAATGTGGAAACCATCGTTACCGATCTGCCGCAAAAACTGGCAATTATGACGCATTTAGCAGAACAACACTATAAAGTCGCCGCTTTTACGGAAACCGGCTTTGAGGCCATCCCCGAAGAAAACTGGTGGACCAAGAAATTCCTGGCCCAAATAAGAGATGCTAAACTGGCTTATGTGATGCTCTGGCGAAATGCTTATCACGGCTCCAAAAGTAACCACTATTACGTCCCCTACCCCGGCCAGATTAGTTGTAAGGATTTTATTCAATTCAGTCGCGATCAGCGGGTGTTGTTTCAGGACAGATTGCCAAAACTTTATAAAAAACCAAAGAATAAAGTAGAGAAAGTGCGCCAAAGTGCCGTGGGGCCGGTGGAAGTGCTTAAGACGGAGTAAGCAAGTGGAAAGGTTTTTATTGCCTAACTATTGGACTTGCTATATTGTACCTCGTTGATATTTGGTCATACAAAGTGCAACATTTTTTGATTGATGAATGCGGATTGATGAATGTTGATATTTGATGGTACACGACGTGCGCTTTTACATCAAAAATCAACATTCATCAATCTTATATCATCAATCAAATTTTTTTTATTATGATCATTCAAAAGTACTACGTTTATTGACGGTCATTGTGAAACAAACCCATTTCCTGCTAAATCCCTTCCCAAACCCACTACTAAATAAATTATGAAACTCACCTTCCTCGATTTTGCCATCATCGGCGTCTATCTACTGGTTATTCTCTATATCGGCCTGCGCATGAGGCGGCAGGCGGTCAAGAGTAAGGACGACTACCTGATGGGGGGCAAAAGTCTGCCCTGGTATATGTTGGGGCTCTCGAATGCGCACGATATGTTCGATATTTCGGGCACGATGTGGATGGTGACGCTTCTATTTGTCTATGGTTTAAAATCGGTGTGGCTACCCTGGCTGTGGCCGTCATTTAACCAGATATTCTTAATGGTTTTCTTATCGGCCTGGTTACGGCGTTCTAATGCGGCGACCGGGGCGGAATGGATACATTCGCGGTTTGGTTATGGCCGGGGAGTGGCCCAATCACACTCGGTGGTCGTGGCTTTTGCGCTGATTGGTTGCCTGGGTTTTCTGGCGTATGGTTTTATTGGACTGGGTAAATTTGTGGAAATATTCCTGCCCTGGGAGGTAGTGGGTGCATATATGCCCTTCGATGTGGCTCCGCGCTGGGTACCCCATTTTTACGGCATTGTCTTTACTTTATTTGCCGTATTCTATTCTATTCTGGGCGGTATGAAAGGCATCGTTATTGGCGACGTGGTGATGTATGCGATTATGACCGTAGCGGCTTTTTGTGTGGGTGGTATTGCAATGTATCATTTACACGGACAAACCCTGCCTGTACCGGCGGCCTGGCATGATCTCAGTTTTGGCTGGAACTTGAATATGGACTGGTCAAGCATCATCCCGGAAGTGAATCAGAAAGTAGCGGAAGATGGGTATTCTCTATTCGGTTTACTCTTTATGATGATGATTTTCAAGGGCGTACTAGCAAGTTTGGCGGGTCCGGCACCGAACTACGATATGCAGAAAATCCTGTCCACGCGGTCGCCGCAGGAAGCTTCCAAAATGTCTGGTTTTGTCTCGGTCGTCTTGTTACCCGTGCGTTATTCGATGGTGGCCGGGTTTGCGGTGCTGGCTTTACTATTCTATAACCAGATGGATTTGAGTGCAGTAGATGCCTCTGGTAAAACCTATATAGATTTTGAGCGCATTTTACCGGCGGCGATCAATGATTTTATTCCAACGGGCTTACTGGGCTTAGTATTAACTGGCCTAATTGCCGCTTTCATGGGTACTTTTTCGGGTACGCTCAACGCGGCCCAATCCTATATAGTGAACGATATTTACCTGAAGCACATTAACCCCCAGGCCGGGCACAAAAGAGTGCTGGCCATGAATTATGGTTCCGGTCTGGTGGTCGTGTTCATTAGTTTTGTGCTGGGTTTTTATGCGGGTAGTGTGGAGCGCATTCTGCAATGGATCGTCGGTGGATTATATGGTGGTTATGTAGCGGCCAATGTATTCAAATGGTACTGGTGGCGATTTAATGCGACCGGCTTTTTCTGGGGTATGGCGGCGGGTATTATTGCGGCTTTATTTATGCCATCTTTAATGGCGGCTTTTCCAGAAATATTTACCCAAAAACTGCCCATTTTCTACTTCCCGCTCTTGTTGGCTGTGTCTTTGATTGGTTGTTTGGCAGGCACTTACTCCGCTCCTCCGACTGAAATGGAGACGTTAAAAGGCTTCTACCGAAATGTACGGCCCTGGGGTTTCTGGGAACCTGTTCATGCCGCTGTTGAGGCAGAAACCCCCAATTTTCAGCGCAATACTAATTTCGGCAAAGATATGCTCAATGTCGCGGTGGGCATTGTGGCGCAAATTTCCATGACCGTCCTCCCAATTTACGTCATTCTCTATAATTGGATGGCGGTGGGAATAGTAATTGTGATTCTAATCCCTTGTGTTGTTTTCTTGAAACGCAATTGGTGGAATCCGTTGCATGCGGCGTAAAAAGCACTTTTTGTCATTCCCGGTTTATCGGGAATGACAAAAGCAGCGTACACCTTATCCACAAAACAGACTATGAAACCAATTCTCTTTCTACTGCTCTTCGGATATACTTCCCTCTCCGCCCAATCCAGCGGTTCCTCCTTCATTCGCCTCGACCAATTCGGTTATTTGCCCGCCAGCACAAAAGTCGCCGTCATCGGGGACCCGGTAGTGGGTTTCGATGCCGCACAGGCTTTCACGCCGGGCAATGTGTACGAAGTGCGCCGCGCGTCCGACCATCAAAGCGTGTTTTCCGGTGCGCCCGTGGCTTGGAAGAACGGAGACGTTCATGCGCAATCCGGCGACCGGGGCTGGTGGTTCGATTTTTCTGCGGTGACCACGCCCGGCGAATATTATTTGCACGATGTCGTCCGTAATGTGTCGTCTTACCATTTCGACATCAAGCCCGACGTGTATCGGGTCGTGCTGCAACAGGCCGTGCGTATGTATTACTACCAACGCCTCAACGCCGCCAAAGAGCCGCCCTACACCGACCCGAAATGGGCCGACGCCATCAATTACGAAGGCCCCAATCAAGATCGCGGGGCGCGGAGTCGCTGGGCAAAAACCGACCCTAGCACCGCCCGCGATCTGCACGGCGGCTGGATGGATGCGGGCGACATCAATAAATACACCACTTTTGCCGAAGGTGCGGTGCTGCAATTATTAGAGGCCTATCGGCGTAATCCAACCGCTTTTACGGATGATTTTAATATTCCCGAAAGCGGTAATGGTATTCCCGATTTATTAGATGAACTGCGTTGGGAACTGGATTTTCTAAAACGAATGCAGGACGCGACTGGCACCAACGGTTTTCTGCTCAAAATTGGCGTGGATAACTACAACGAAGTGTCGCCGATCAGTGCCGACACGCGCCCGAAATTCTATTTACCCGAATGCACCTCGGCGACGCTGGCGGGCTGTGCGATGTTTGCGCAGGCGGGCATCGTGTTTAGCAGTAGTACCAACGCCACGCTTCAAACCTATGGAGCCGACCTCCTCGCCCGTGCCGAACTGGCCTGGCAACGGGCCGTGGTAACGACTTCCAATTTCACGCAATTCCAATCCGCCTGCGACGACGGCGACATCAAATCCGGCGATGCTGACCGGGAGGCTGCCGGGCAACTGGAAAGTGCGGTGGTTGCAGCGGCCTACCTGTACGAAGCCACAGGCAGCACGGTGTATCAGAATTTTATCGAAACGAAATACAATCAGGTGCAGCCCATTTCCAATACCTGGTGGGGGCCGTATCAGTCATCGGTGCAGTACGCGCTACTGCGTTATTCCGGTCTGCCCAATGCCAAACCCGCCGTCGCACAGGCCATCCGCAACCAAAAAGCGGGCATGGATTACGCCTTTTCCATTGATTCCTACGATGCCGAAACCGACCTGTACCGCGCTCAAATGGACGACTGGGCGCACCATTGGGGCAGCAATCTGGTGCGTTCCAACTGCGGCACATTGAATATGGACTACATTACCTTCGGCATCAATCCCGGTCAGGCGGCACAGTATCGCGAAGTAGCGGAACAATATGTGCATTGGCTACATGGCACTAATCCCTTGGGCATGAGTATGTTGTCCAATATGTATGCCTACGGCGGCGATGCTTGCGTGAACGAGATCTACCATACCTGGATGGGCAATAACACGCCCTACGACAACGCTCTCACCTCGCCCAAAGGCCCTGCGCCCGGCTACCTGACCGGCGGTCCGAACAAGGATTATTCCTATCCGCAACTCTCGCCGCCCGCCAATCAGCCGCCGCAGAAGTCGTATTTGCAGTTCAATGATGGCTGGCCGGAAAGTTCCTGGGAAATCAGTGAACCAGCCATTTACTATAATGCTGCTTACGTGCTGTTGCTATCGCATTTCAGCACCGGCAGCCTGGTGCCGACCACCGAACCGGGGCAGCCGTTGGCTACTGCATTTAATTTTGACATTTTCCCTAACCCTACGGGTGATACTTTCTTTGTACGTTTGCCAGATACACGGCTGCATACCATACGACTATTGGACAGTCAAGGTAAAATCGTGTGGTCTAAACAAACCGCCGACCGTGAAATTACTGTGGACATCAAGAATTTGCCCGCTGGCAATTATAGAATTGGGGTGGATGGGGTTTGGAAATTGGTCGTAAAACAGTAGGGGGTAATTATGAATTATGAATTATGAATTATGAATTATGAATTTCTGATGGAGTTGAGGTTTTCGTAGTTGCACGGCGAATAGTTTAGATTGATTTCTTAAATAAGTTGTTATAATAGAATAAATGCATTCCGTTTATTATCGAAGCTCTGTTCTTCACGATTTTGGACTGACGGCTATGATAAAATCACCAAGTGCAGCACCAATAATTCATAATTCATCATTAAGAATCAATGTTTGTACACCACGTTTTCTTCTGGATGTCGCCCGATGCGACCGATAGCGACCGCACACAATTAAAAGAGGGCATTCACAGCCTCACGACGATTGACGTTATTAAACAATGGCATATTGGCACACCGGCAAATACGGATCGCCCGGTGATCGAGCGGTCTTATAGTTTTTCCTGGTTAGCCATGTTCGATAAGCCGGAACAGGAAGCTATCTATCAAAGCCATCCGACGCACTTGAAATTCATTGAAACCTGTGCCCACCTGTGGACGAAGGTGATTGTGTATGATGCGGTGTAGTACATCTTGGAACACGCCTCGTTGTCATCCTGCCGCGACAAAATACTTTTTCAACACAAAAGGCACAAAAGATAAGAAAAGAACACAAAAGTAAATAGCCTGCTCTTTGTATCCTTTTTGTGCCTTTTGTGTTTCAAATTTTAAAAATCTATATGACCACTAAAATTTGCCTGAAACCCGCTCTGCTCGCAGTCGGTATGGCCCTTTCGTTTTTATTACCCGCCCAAAAACTAAACCCCGCCATCGAGAAAAGAATAGATGCGCTGCTCGCCAAAATGACCACTGAGGAAAAAGCGGGCGAAATGACCCAACTCAGTCTCGATATGATCTGCGTGGGCAGTTCATACAACCTTACCGTGCCGAACACCATTGACCCGGCCAAGTTGAAACAGGTCATTCAGGACTACCACGTGGGGTCTATTCTGAATGTCGGCACGTCGGCGCATACGGCAGCCCGTTGGCAGGAAATTATTAGTACAATCCAGAACGAAGCGTCCAAATCGCGTTTAAAAATTCCGGTGCTCTATGGCATTGATGCTATTCATGGCGTGAATTATACGCTGGGCACGACTTTGTATCCACAGCCACTGGGCGTGGCCGCTACCTGGAATCCGGCGTTGGCGGAGCGTCTGGGCACTATTACGGCCTACGAATGCCGCGCTTCCGGGATTCCATGGACGTTTAGTCCAGCGATGGACTTGTGCCGCTACCCAGTGTGGTCGCGTACCTGGGAGAGTTTCGGCGAAGATTTGCTGATGAATAAGACCTTTGGTTTGGCCATGATAAAAGGGTATCAGGGGACTAACATGGGCGATGCTTTCCACATCGCGGCCTGTATGAAGCACTTTACCGGCTACGGCGCGGCGGTGAGTGGAAAAGACCGCACGTATGCCTGGATTCCCGACCGTGAATTGCGCGAATATTATTTGCCGCAGTATGAAGCCGCTATTAAGAATGGGGCCATGACCGTCATGATTAATTCGGCGGGGTTTAATGGCATTCCGGCCCATGCAAATAAAGCACTATTAACCGGAATTCTAAAAAACGAATGGGGTTTTAAAGGACTGGCGGTATCGGACTGGGAAGACGTTAAATACCTGACCACCCGCCATAAAGTAGCCGCGACGTATAAAGAAGCGGTGCAAATGGCGGTCAACGCCGGGATTGATATGGCAATGGTGGCAAATGATCTGGAATTCACCCAATTACTAATAGAATCTATTAAAGAAGGCAGCATTCCGATGAGCCGTATTAATGACGCGGTGCGGCGGATTTTACGGGTAAAAATAATGCTCGGCCTGTTTGAAAAAACCCACGATCCACTCAGCAACTACCCAAAATTTGGCGGCGAAGAATTCCGGCAAACTTCGCTGGAAGCGGCCCGCGAGGCGTTGATTTTGGCTAAAAATGAGAATAAGGCTTTGCCCTTGTCTAAAACTTCCAAAGTACTGGTGGTTGGCCCGACGGCGACTTCTATTCGCGCCCTCAATGGCGGCTGGACCAACACCTGGCAGGGCGAACAATCCAACGAAGTCTATGCCGATAAAAACACCATTCTGGAAGCCATACAGGCCGCTATTGGAGCGGATAAAGTCAGTTATGTAGAAGGGGCCAATTTCGATGCTTTAACCACTGTAAATGAGGCCGTTACCGCTGCCGCAAATGCCGATGCGATTGTGTTATGCCTGGGAGAACAAAGTTATACCGAAGTGCCCGGCACTATTAATGATCTGACGCTGGACGCGCAGCAGATCGAACTGGCCCACGCCATGGCAAAAACCGGCAAACCAGTCATACTCGTCCTGGCCGAAGGTCGCCCGCGTTTGATAGAGGCCTTTGAAGCGGAGATGAAAGCCGTGTTGATCTCCTTTTTCCCGGGTATGGAAGGCGGTACGGCTATTGCCGATGTGCTGTTCGGCGACGTGAATCCGAGCGGTAAATTGCCGCTGACTTATCCGCGTTATGCCAATGGCATTGTGCCGTATGACTATAAGTTTCTGGAAGGACTCGATCCTGCGACGGGTTATCCGGGGGGCAAGAACAAGTTTTATGATCCGCAGTATCCGTTTGGTCATGGACTGAGTTATACCAATTTCGAGTACAAGAATTTAACGGTCAGTAAACCCGCTTTTAATAAAAATGAAAGCCTCGAAGTATCGGTACAAGTCACGAATACGGGTGGCCGTACGGGTCAGGAAGCAGTGCAACTCTATGTCAGTGATCTGTTTGCCAGTATTGCGCCTTCGGTGCGGCGGCTGCGCGGTTTCCAGAAAATCAGTCTGAAAGCAGGCGAAACACAGACGGTTACTTTTAAAATTACTGCGCAGGATTTGGCTTTTGTGGGTATTGATAATAAATGGGTGACCGAACCGGGCGATTTTAAGGCCATGATCGGCGAATTAACTGCTGATTTCAAATTGAATAAACCAGTGGTGAAAGCGGCGACCAAGAAGGTGGGGCCGTAAAATAAAGAGACAAAGAAAATAGATCGCAAGTTAATGGCGGCATGGGTTTTCACCGGATTTTTATATAAAAATCCGGTGAAAACCATGCCAATATTCTAAACCTCTCAACTTTTATTATAATCTATTAAACAGGCCGCCCTGAAACTACTGTCTCAAGGCGGCCCGATGAACGGAAAGGTAGTTTTCCAGAAGATTTATTACGATTTTACAAACCGCACGGTCTTTACCTGCTGATCGGCAGCCAGGATTTTTACAAAATAAATCCCGCCTGGCAAGTCCGACACATTCGTCATAACGCGCATCGCATTGTCCGGCACAGTCAGCGTATGCAGCACCTGGCCCATCTGGCTAACAATCTGGATGGAAGCCGATTTTCCGCCAAAACCACTCCACTCGATGTTCAATTCCCCGTCCGTAGGATTAGGGAAAACCAGAGCAGCCAATGCTTTTTCTGCTGAAATTTCAGACTGGCGATCTGCCACTGGTAAATCTGCCGATTCCTTTTCGCTTGGCACCGTCTGGTCGGTCGTATTTTCTCCGGAAATATTGGCTGGCGGCGGCGTAAAGGGCGAAAGTTCCAGGGTTAGTTGCGCGGTACAGCCATTGGCGTCTTCTACTTCAAACGTATAGGTACCCGGTGCTACATCGGAAAATCCATTGCTGTTGCTCCATGCAGTGAATCCACCTGCCGGAATGCTGCGCCTGAATTTATAAGGCGAAGTGCCGGAGTAGGGCAACACTTGTACCCAGTAATTTCCGTCCAGCAGCGCGATAATGGAGCCGGAATAAAGCTCGAGGGGGGCAACCGCTTCCTGGACGGTGAAGGTACCCGTCTGCGTACAGCCACAGTTATCTGTCACGACCACGGAGTAAGTGCCGCCCGAAAGTCCCGACAAGTTAGCGTCGGTGCTGCTGTTGTTCCAGGCATACGTATAGCCTCCGCAACCGTTTTTGGGCGTAGCCGTGACCGTGGCATTACCATCGCCGTAGCACAGCACATTAGTGCCGGTCATCGTGACCTCCAGGGTTGGCGTCGGCGAAGGCAGAATGGCGATAGTTTCGGTTTTGGTGGTACCGCATTCATTACTTACCGTCACTTTATAAGTGCCCGCCTGAAGATTGCTCTGGGTGGTAGTGCAACAGACGCCATTGCTCCACAGGATGGTCGTATAGTTTTGCGCCGGAGACATAGTGATGCTGATCGTGCCATCGGGGGTGCTGCCGCAAAATACATCGGTATGGGTGGCCGTAATAGCAAATGCATTGCTGCCCAGAATGCCATCACAGTTTTCATCCGTAAAGTTGGTACAATCTTCCTGTGCGTCGGGATGGATGTATGCGTTGGTATCGTCGCAGTCAATACTATTGGAGGTATATCCAGTAGGTTGGTTACAATCAAGTTTCGTCACGTTCAGGTCGCCATAGCCGTCGCCGTCCGCGTCTGCGTACCAGATAGGCTTCACGCCCTCGTCAATACTGCCATCGCAGTTGTTGTCTATGCCATCACAGTATTCGGACATACCGGGCTGGATATAATAATTGGTGTCGTCGCAGTCCAATGAATTTGCAACATAACCTGATGGTTGGAGGCAGGCCGCGATAGGACTATTCAGATTTCCATAGCCGTCGCCGTCCAGATCGGCGTAAAAAGTATTATCGGCAGGCGCGCCATCGTCTATCTGGCCATTACAGTCGTCATCAATACCATTACAAATTTCCGGATTTGCAACGACTGTTACTACAAAAGAGCATGTGCTGGTATTGCCCGAAACATCGGTGGCAACAGCCGTGACCGTGGTAGTGCCATTCGGGAAAGCACTACCAGCAGCGGGCACAGTGACAATGGTCGGTTCAGGTGTACAATTGTCGGTCGCAGTAACCGTGAAATTGACCGCCGAAACCCCACAGGCATTGACATCGGCAGGCATAAGCATATTACCGGGGCAGGTAATCACCGCCGCCTCTGGTTCCCGCACGATGACCATAAATTCGCAGGTGCTGACATTGTTAGCCGCGTCGGTGGCGGTCCAGCGAACCAAAGTAGAACCCGCCGGAAAAACGGCACCATTCAAGGTCGTGTTGGAAGGGGCAGCGGCAAAATCATGGGTCAGCGAGACGACCGCACAGTCATCCGTCGCCGTGGCATCCAGGGTTTGGTCGGCGATAGTAGCGACACAAGTTCCCGCATCGGCAGGCACTACTTTACCCGTCTCGCAAACGGCGTTCAAGTTGGCCAGGATGTTTGACCACATATTTTGACTATTGGGGCTTGGGCCGACCCAGTAAGGGGGATAAAGGGTACTAAAAATAACCTTACCAACGCCCCAGGTCTTTTCCGACAAGATAACGGCCCCGTTCTCATTCAGCAGCAAGCCAAGCCCGGCATTGCCCACTATAGCCCCGTAATGGATATAATTGCCGTAAAAATCGCCGTTCGCGGGCGTAAACGGACCATTAAAAATGGGATGCGCAGGGGTCTGCACAATGCCTTGATAGCCCCACACATCATTTTGGAACATTACGCCATCAAATCCAAAGTTCATAGACGACGGGCTGTTGGATATAATGTGGATATACAGTGCGCCACCGGCAGCCACCCAATTTTCGAGGGCGGATGAATTAGCGTTCAGGAAACTCTGCAGGACATATCCGGCATCGGTGGCACTGCCTTCCAGGAAAATGACCTTGTAGGCGGGAGAAAGCAGACTGGCCGGATCCGCCTCTTCCAGATATAGGTGATCCCAGTTGCCGGAACCGAAAACGGCGTCCATCGCTGTGAGATTATCGTTTAGCCCCCAGGGTTCACCGTCATAGGTAATCAGGTAAGCCGCTCGCGCACCCGGCAGGCAATTACCCATCGGGCAATGCAAATCCGGGGCAGTCACATCATTGTTGCAATCAAGTGCGGGATGGGCCTTTTTCTTGAATAATGAGAGTAGTTTGGAGTGGCCGTTTTGGGCAGAAATGGAGGAGGAGCAAAAAAGGAAGAGGGCCGCTAACAGCAGCCAGTGGGGAGAAACGGTGGTTTTCATATTTGTGTAGTGAATTGATTTAGGAAAATGAAAATTTGGTTTTGAAATCACGTTGAGGTGGTTTGAAATACTCGGAACAACATCCGTATATCCACAGTCCTCCATTTTTGTTACTCTTGGCAGGGCATAAAATGATGTTTATCATTTATTTTGAACAACAGCCGCAGTTTTGACCGAAGGCCAATTTAGCAAAAGGCAGGTAGGAGTGCGGCCAAAGCCACCTCGGCAGCATCATGTTATTGCCGCGCTTGGTGAAAACAACCAAGCGCGGCAGGAAAAATCCGGTGAAAACCCATGTCACCACTCAACTATTCCATCTTGTAAAGCAGGCAGCTCCATAACAGGAACAAAGCAATTAGCAATTGATATTACGCACGGTCTTCATAAGAACGTTTACGAATATCTTAAAAATTTTGCAAACGTGTTGACAGTGTGGCGTTTGTAAAACCTTCAAAGGTTTCATAAATGTATTCCGCGCGTAACGTCAGATAGTAATTGCGAATAGTGCGTTTTTATTAATTATTGTCACAAGGCACTATTGTAGTGGATACTGTATCCGTACATCCATTTGCATCTGTCACCGTCACTGTGTAAGTAGTACCCGCAGCCGCAGGAATATCGGTGATGGAGGCGGTCGAGGCCGTTTGAGGCACACCATTCCCATCAATCCAGGACCATACGTAAGTCAATGGACCGCCACAGGTAGAATAGGAATAGATGGCGGTGAGCGTAATAGGATCTCCTACGCAGGGGCAAACGGGCAGCGGACAACTGATGATCGCCACGGTTTCGCAAACCTCCAGGCATACCTGGTTCGAGATAGAAGTCTGGCAGGCCGGTACATCGGTGGCCGTCACCCAGTAGCAGGCTTTCTTCGAAGCATTATAGGTGGGGCCGCTGCCCACATACAGGCCATTGCAATACCAATCGTAGGTAACCACCGTGGAGGGCAGCGGATTCTGTACGCTCAACAAAGAAAAACTGCCTTTACAAATAGGATTGGGATTAGCGGTGATGACCGGCGTGACCGGCACCGATTTCAGGCATACCCTGACTTCATTGCTATAACAGGGCGGGCAGCCAGAGGGATTGGTGGGCGGAACACATTCAATCCGATACACAATACAAGTCTCTCCGGCAGGCCAGAGATAAGGCGAACCAGCCGGTTTCAAATGGGGTAACACATTCGTATTCTGGCTGCTGTTGCTGCTACCTAAATCTTTCCATATCCCTACTGACGGAAACATATACTGCCAGTTCGGGATACAATTAGCAAAAAGGTTAGGAGTAACAATCTTCACTGCCGCATCATCGAAGGGACAAATCACGTAGTGGTCGGGGTTGCCGTCCGGGTCAGGATAAAGGGTAGGTGCCAGGGTCGCGCCGGTAATAGTACCACAGACCGGCTTGGGATCTACTGTGACACATTTTTGCACCGTCACCGGCGCACAGGCACAGTTGCTGACCACGGCTTTGAAACAAACCTGACCGGCACTAACCGTGAAAGTCGGGTAATTAATCGTAACCTGATCATCATAAAGCAGCCCGGTCAAAGTGGTCGTCACCCCGTTAATGATCACACACCAGTTGATATGTACGTTATTGGTGCTGCTGGGTGCGGGCAGGTTGGTGGTCACGGTAGCGGTAAAGGCGACTATATCTCCGGCACAAAGCGGCCCCGGGGGATTGATGCTCAAGGTAGCAGAAACCGGGCAGCAAATGCGGAGCGGAATAGACTGGGCAGTATACTTACATGTCCCCGATGTGTTCGTTACAGTGATAATGGCGCGGTAGCAGCGATCTACAAAACCATTTGGGTTGCTGCTACAATTGACGCTGGTAGATGGATGATTAGGTGGCGAGACAAAGGTGAATCCACTGAATACGGCTGACGGAGTTGGCGTAGCCGTAATTTGCATTGGAGTCCAGTTGAGGCAGTCGTCGCTGTATTCCCAGGCTACCGAAGTGCCTGCGCCCGCCTGCGTCGGATTTCCACTAGGATCGAGGATAGAAAAATGCACCGGGTCGCCGCTGCAAATTGAAATCAGGTTGATGGTTTGCAGGGGATCCGAGAGTCCTATAGTGTGATTGGTATATTGCGGATAAACCAGGGGAGCAGTGGAGTTGACGAAATTGCTGAAGTTAGCACTGGCAGTCGTGAAACCCAGGTCAAAACCCGGCGGGATAGAAGCCGTTCGGACGGAGAAAGTGCCTGGATTGCTGCCAGATAAAGAAGCATCTACCACTGTGGTAAGTGTAGTATTATTACCGCCGGGTATCCCTTCGTCGAAACGCCAGTAAACGATCAGGCCGGGTTCGGCACCGGTCATTACGCAAGGGTTGCAGGTAGTAAGTTGAGCAGAAGCGAGGGCGATATTCCACAACTTCACTTCATCTATATAGCCCCTCCAATCCTGACCCGGTGTAAAGCCACCCGGCCAATGTCCTACGATGAAGTTAGTCACTACCAACGAGCCGCCGGGCAGGGCCGACAGGGGCGGGACCAGCGTTCCGTCCAGATAAATATTTATAACACCCCCCACGCGAACTACTGAAATACAGTGCCATTGATTGTCACGAACGTTGATGCTCGATTGTATAATCCCTGGTCCTGAAAGATTGACTGACAAAATACCATTGCATTCTCCCACTTCAAACCGATTGGGGCCAGCGGCTCCCATAGAGAATAATCGCCGGAAGTCGCCGAAACAGCTGCCATTCCCGGTGGTAGCAGTGGAGAGAAACCACATTTGCACGGTAAAATCCCCGGTTGGAACCAAGCCGACAACGGAATTTCGCGTAATAAAATCGTTGTCCCCATCAAAATGGAGTGCATTATTTTGCCCGAAAAGCAACTGTCCAAAGAGTAAAGCCAGGAACAGCAGCCCTTTAGAAAGATTCATTTGGCGGATATATATGTTGGTACGCATCGTTTGAAATTTTTTAGTTTTTAAAAAGAGGAAGGTGGACAGCCGACAAAGCCAGAGTGCGAAAAGATCATTCACCCCGCACGATTTTGTCTGTCCACACCAGCACATCGTTTTCAAAAATCCGCACGAAATACAGACCCGTCGGTAATTGCGCCAGCGACATGGTATGTGTATCGTGGTTAGCCGGTATATCTTCCGAGACCAGCACACGGCCGGCTACATCTACCACCTGTATGCGGCCATACTTAAGCGATACAGGCGCAATCTGCACGGTCATTATGCCTGTAGTCGGATTGGGAAATAGCTGAACCTTAATATCCGGCGAGACCACTTCTGGCGAAGAGACGAACATACAACCCACACATTGCGCTACATCGTGCAGTGCAAAACGTACGCAGCCGTTGCAGTTGGATTCCAGTTTGAAATGACCGGCAGCATTTGGCGAATAAATGAGGCTGGTCGCGCCGGGAACCAATATCCATACCCACGGGCCGGTCGAATTATCGAGTTTATACCATTGGTAGCTACAGCCACTGGTATTCGGGCAAGGGTCTTGCGGCGGCAGTACCATGTCGCCCTGCAAAGTCACCGGATCATTGTCGCAACGGTAGCAAGGCCCGGCGATGACTGGTACACAAGTGGGCTCGATGACAACAGGCCCGGCTTGCACCGATCCCCGGCAACAGTCATCCTTCACCACCGCGTAATAAATGCCCGCTACACTGCCCTGGCCAGGCGTAAGGCTCGAATAGGTATAGGATACCGAGGAGGCACTGACAATACTGGTATGGATCAGCACCCCATCCTTATACCAATCCACCACATACGAGCAGTTAGGACCTGCAATAGGGCTTGGCGTAAAACTCACCGAGAGTGCCACCTGGGTGTCCGCACAAGGGTCAGGGACCGCGGTAAAGCTGGTAATGGCCAGAGCGTCTTTTACTTCTATTTTAAAGACCACTTCATCTTTAGGACATACGCCATTTTGCTTTTCTACTTTGTACCAGGTGGTCTGGTACAGCCGGTTGGTATTGATGACCGGATTCATCGTACCCCATTCGGGTCTAGGTGTGAAGCCTCCTGTGCCGGATGTCGTACTGGTGAACCAGTGCCACATCGGCGGCTCTCCGGCGCAAGCATCGGTATAGACCAGCGTAGCATCTTCTCCCGGACAGAAAGGCTGGTCCTCGAAAGGAATCATATCTATCTGGCCTTTGTCCGCATTGTCGTTATATACCCGAATGGTCGTCGTGCAGGTGCTTGGCCCGCAAGGGCCGGTCAGTATGACGGAATACTCATGGTCGTAATAACAGACCGAAGTAGGCAGATTGGACGGGAAAGTCAAGGTTGGCGGCTGATAAGAAAGTCCGGTCGCTCCGGTGATGATTTGCCCCTGATGATACCATTGCATGGTGTAGTTACAGAGGGTGGTAGAGGGAAAAGAGACCTGCAAAGCCACCGGACTGCCCGTCTGGCAGAAAGCAGGATTAGTATTGATAATCAAACAATTGACTGGATCACATAGAGTAATAGTAGCCGCATTGGAAACCAACTTCGTTGTGCTGCAGCAGCGGCCATCCAGGGTAATTTCCGCATAGACCTGCACACAGGTTTCGCCGGTGTATTGATAAGGCAGCAATAACAGATCGGCGCAGTCAGGGCCGGCACTAATTTGATATGGAGTAGACGGCCAGAGAGTGGCGGAGCAGGTTTTTACGAACCAGCGCACCTGCGTGATGCCGCAGCTATCGGGGCAACTGACAATAGGAATATAGGTAGAAGTACTCGTCCGGCATACAGCCGTGTCGGGCACGACCGGAGCAATTGGCGGAATACAGAAAGTCACCACACAACGGCAGGTATCGGTCCCGCAATAGCCCTGCAGAGATAAAATGTAGTTTCCCGGCGTAATAAAATTGTTTGTTACCAATCCAGGAATAACAAAGTTGGGAGTAGCCAGTAATGAACCGCCAAGTAGCAGATTTGGGCCTGTTAATTGCCAGTCCACCCGGGCGGGATTACAGGAGGCCGGGCCCTGGCACTGGAAGCTGCTGGTAAGTATAAAATTACTGCTTTGCAAAGGAATCACATCACCACAGTGTACTGTTTGACCAACGCGTGTATTATAGGTGAGCGACAGGTCAAACGCGCCGCAGGTGCAGAGCGTGTCGCAGGTTTCTTTGATCCACGTGCCTGAGCAGAAGCAGGAGTCCGCCGCACCGGGGCAGAGCGTGGAGAGTGTTATGGTGTAACTGCCAGGCGCACTCACCAGAGCTGGTGGAAAATACAGATTAATGTTCGAACTAGAGAATCCACTACTGATCACACCACCTGGCCCATGCAGCTGCCAATTGACCTCCGCACAGTCCTGTCCGTTGGCATCCACGCAACCGAAATTGCCGGTGATGACTACCGAGTCGGGAGTACAGGGAAGTGCTGGCAGAAAGGTATGATTACAGCCGATTACGTTGCTAAAACCACCGCTGTTCAGGGTAATAATGCCTGGTGTACATACGCAGGCAGGCGCAATGGAGCATTGCCGGAAACTAATATCATCAAGGGCATAATCGTTGGCATCGGGACCAGGGGTAAGATTACGAATTTCAATGAGTGCCGAAGCACTGGTTGCCGTCCAACTGGCTGTAATGAGCACCCAGGTATCGGGAAGTTCTGGCAGGGTCACCGCGGTAGAGACCGGCGAACCATTGATCCAGACCTGTAACTGCGGATCAACCAGATTCAGGGGGGAAGCCCATAGGTTGTTGGCATAAAAACACAGCTTGTATCCCGCCCCTACCGTTACGGTTTTTGTCTGACGCCACCCGACAGCATTAACGGGTGTACCAGAGCCATTCACGGCCAAAAACCGATCCGTTGGGCCGGGCACTGTATGCCCAACGCAGGCCCAGTCTGTATTGGCAGCGGTGACCTGGGTGCTGGTTAGCACCGAGTAATTATCATACAGCACCGCACCGAGCGGAGCAACATAGGTATGGTCGTTGGTGAAGCCCACATTACCACCGGAAAAGTCACCATTGGTGACCAGGTTTGTCCCTGGTGTCCCACCGTTCGGGCAGTTGCAGGAATCGGACGAGCAGTTCACGGTTACTATAAAGATGCAGGGCGATGGATTGCTGGTCGAATTACCCGCCATATCAGTTCCCTGGCAGGTAACCGTCGTTTGCCCGCAAGGGAAGAAATCACCCGGTTGATGACTGCAAGTGAGCGTAGTCATCGGGCAATTATCCGTTACCACAGGGGATGTCCAGGTCGCTGTTGCACCGTTTGCACCCGCAGCCGCATTGATGGTGATGGCGGGCGGGCAATTAGTGAGCACAGGTTTTTGGGTATCTGTTACAGTCAGGGTAAAAGTGCAGTTCTGACTGCGGTTCCCGCAATCGTCCACGGCATAACAAGTAATGGTATTCGCCCCTTTCGGGAATTGTGTTTGTGGCGTAATGGGTACCAAAGCGGCCGGCGGTGTACCTACTGAACAGACAAAGGTTAGCGACTGGTCGCAATTATCCGTACCGGTCGGTTGCAGCAGTGTGCCCGTATAATAGCAGAGCCCTGGGTTGGCAACTACAGTCGCATTAGGCGGACAGACAATGGAAGGTGGCAAGTTATCCACCATGGTAATACTCTGTTTACAAATAGTATCATTATCACAACCATTATCCAGTGCCTTGGTTGCCATCCAGGTACGTATGATCATTCTGTCACAGGGAACAAAGCCGACAACAATATCCGAGAAGGTGACTGTAGGGACAGAGCAATCGTCCGTCGCGGTAGCCACTCCGGTGACAGCCGGAGTAGTCGGAGTACCGCAGGCAACAGAAATGTTGGGCGGACAATTAATTACTGGTGGATGATTGGCTACTGTCACCGTTTGCGAAGCAGTGGAAGTGCTGCCATCGGCGCAGGTGGCGGTCACGCAGAAAGTGTACGTGCCGCAACCAACTTGTACATTTGGATTGGTAGAAGTCTGGCCATCGCACCATTGGTAGGTGATGGGCTGAACGCCAGTGCTGGTATTAGTTAATTGATAATGCCCGCAGCTATCCAGCGCGGTGACTGTGAAGGAAGCTTTGCATGGATTTGCCGTACTGAAGCAGGTGCGGAAAGAAATATCATCCAGCCCAAAATCATTGCCATTAACCGTGGCATTCATATTTACCAAACAAACGGTCACGCTGGTATTGGTGCCACTAGACCAGGTTTCGCAGTATTGCTGCCAGATGCAGGTAGCAGGTGCCTGAAAACCAACGCCCACCGGGACATTATTGATATAGAGTTGCAACTGTGCCGGTGATGTTCCCGTCAGCGAAGTGACCCAGGCTCCGAACAGATAGGTGGTATTGGGCGTGACCGTCAAGGTTTGACACCAGACATTGGTGCTGGTATTGGCTGCGCCGTTCACGACCATCATGTTGCCCGTGCCCGCAGCATGACCAGGGCAAGGCTCGAAGGCCTGGCTGAAAACATGGGGGTTGGAGCCAATGGCATATTGGCCGGTAAGGAGAGGAGTAACAGAGTTGAACACATAATTAGTGCTAAATCCTCCAAATGTTGAAAAATCTCCATTGGTGACCAGATTAGTGCCGGGTGTACTTCCAGCCGGGCATACACAGGGTACGGGTACAACGGGGCAAACCACCGTTATCACAAAACTGCACCTTGTAGTATTTCCGGCCATATCGGTGGCGGTATAAGTGACGGTCGAAGCACCATTCTGAAAGGTGGTACCACTGGCACTTGTATTGCCGGAACCGGTCGTTGCGCCGGTAATGACGTACGAGACTGCCAGCATCGGGCAGTTGTCGGAGGCCGTAGGGGCAAAACCATTGACAACCGCCGAGCAGATGCCCGCCGGATTCACCGTGCCAGGCACGGACACACTCGCCGGGCAGGTGATCGTCGGTGGCCAGGAGTCCACTATTACCAGGGAAAAAGAACAGGGCAGACTTTTGTTGCCGCATCTATCAGTAGCCTCACATTTTATAGTAGATGATCCCTTCGGAAACTGAGTTTGTGGTGTGATGATGGCTGTTCCTTGCCCATTCGTCACCGTGCAAGTGATGATCGGAAGGGTGTCGCAATTATCAGTAGCCAACAGGGAATATGGACTACCCGAGTAAAAACATTGCCCAGGATTGGTGCTAATCATGTTGCTGATCGGGCAATTTGTGATCACTGGTTTTATACTATCCGCTACGGTCACTGTATCGGCAGCGGTAGAAGTAGTACCGTCCGCGCAGGTGGCCGTCACGCAAAAAATGTGTGGGCCGCAACCAAGTTGTACGTCGAGATTAGCAGAAGTCTGCCCATCGCACCATTGATAGGTGATAGGCTGTACGCCGGTGCTGGTGCTGGTCACCTGATAATGCCCACAGTTATCCAGCGCGGTGGCTGTGAAAGAAGCCTTACAGGGGTTGGGAGCATTGGTGCATCCCCGGAAAGAAATGTCGTCCAGACCGAAATCATTGCCATTAACCGTAGTATTCAGATTTACCAGACAAATGGTTACGCTGGTGTTGGTGCCACTAAACCAGGTTTCGCAGTATTGCTTCCAGGTGCAGGTACTGGGGGCCTGAAAACCAACACCCAGGGAGACATTATTGATATAGAGTTGCAACTGCGCCGGTGATACTCCTGTCAGTGAAGTGACCCAGGCTCCGAACAAATAGGTCGTATTGGGCGTGACGGTTAATGTCTGGCACCAGACGGTGGTGCTGATATTGGCCGCGCCATTCACGACCAGCATATTGCCCGTACCCGCAGCATGACCGGGGCAGGGCTCAAATGCCTGGTTGAAAACCTGCGGATTGGAGCCGATAGCATACTGGCCGGCCAGCAGTGGCGCAGTCGTGTTGAGCACATAATTACTGCTAAATCCCCCACTTGTCGAAAAATTACCATTGGTGACCAGATTAGTACTCGGGGCACTTCCAGCCGGACAGACGCAGGGCGTGGGTACAGGGGCAGAACAAGCACGAAAAGATATATCATCCACGGCAAAATCATTCCCGACGATGGCAGATGCACCGAGCCTGATTTCAATGGGTATTGACCCGCTCAGGTTGGCTGTCCAGACGGCAGCCAGACTCACCCACACATCCGGGATTTCAGGCAAGGTCACTGTGGCCACCTGCAAATTGTTGATCCAGAGTTGCACCACCGGATCGGCATAATTTTTCGACGGGATGACCAGATTATTGACATACGCACAAAAACTGTATTGCTGACCAAGTTGCACGGTCACGGTGTTGCGCCAGGCAATATTGCTGGTTTGATTATTACCGTCCACAATCAGCACTTTTCCGAGGGGAGAAGTGAAAGTGTGGTTGGTGGCTGCCCACTGTGAATTAGCCGTAAAAATCTGGTTGCTTTGTAACACCGAGTGTTTACCAAGTGTCCCCGATCCGAGTAAGAAAGAAGGAAAACCGGAAAAGAAACCAATATCCCCCTGTTCAAAATTCCCGTTGGTGGTCAATTCCGGCCCCTGCGACGTACCGGCGGGACAACAGCCCAGGAAGGTGATGGTTGTGCGGCAGGCATAGTTGAACAGCTTACTGAGTTCCAGAATACCATTGCCATTGTTCATGAAACTGCTGACCTTAATTTCATAATCATCATTGCCGAGCGCCACAAACCGCAAAGGGTAGGCAGGCCCGATTGGTATGAAGCCTCCGGGCGGATTGAGGCGTACCCGTTGGGAATCCAGCTGGACGGCGGTCCATCCAGGCTGCGTGATGACCCAGGAAGCAATTTTGCCGGAATCAACACTTATTTCAATCCGCTCAAAACAATTCGCCCCACTATTTTGCACGACTAATAAATATCCACACGAATCTAACTGCGCAGTGACAGGCACGACATCTGTATAAAGCGAGTCGAAAGAACAGACCCGACAATTCCCGAAATTTTGGATGGCTTGTTCGGAAGGACTCAGGTCTATGCTTGCCTGCCCACTAGCGGGGACACTGGCCGTCCAGCCATCCTGCGCTGCCTCTCTTATCACATAGTTGCCGACGGGCAGGTCATTAAAAGCATAACTGCCATCGCTGCCGGTCACTTGTTCCCCAATAAGATTTCCCTGAGCATCGCGGAGGCTAATCGTCCAACCCGATAGCAGCGGCTGATTAGTGTAATTAGCAGAGCCACATTCCTGATATTTTACACCACTGATACTTGCATCAGCAGCGGCGGAACAACCTGACAAGGGGAATACCGCCTGGCAATTCACCCCACCCGAACAATTGTTGTCATAGAGAATTGTAAGCGATGGATTGACACCCAGTGGCAGGCAAAAGGTAATAGGTACGCTGGCCCCTATGGGTATAATGCCACTGCTATGCGATACGATGATTTCCGTAGGGTCCATGATCGTGTCGGTCCAGCCATTCGCGGCATCGACCTGCGGGTTGACAAAGAAACCTTCATTAAGCCGCAGCCGGAACTGGGAGTAGCAATCAGAAGAATTACTTATACGAACCCGGTAACAGCAAGGTTGGTAATTTTCGACAGTATAACTAATGTCGTTACAGCCCCCCACTTGGGCTGCTGCCCCGGTTGCAAAAAACAATTCTAGCAAAATCACCAGTGCCAGAGTGGTCAGGGCTTTGTTCTGTAGATAATTTTTCATGGTTGGAGAAAGTTGTTCCTGGTTAAAAAGGTGATAATGCAGCAGTTTTTGACAAAAGGCCTTGTCGGCTGTGACCGACAAGGCTCCCGCGCAGCATTCATTTGGTTACTCATTAAAAATAATGAAAGTTGATAGCTATAGGGATCAATTAGTCGTGGATCACCGTGTCTCGTTCGTCACTGGGTCTGGGCAGCCTTGCGCTAAAAGTGCTGAATGTCCCAGAAATTGCTCTTGTAATATATTGTTGACCCGTAAGGAAATAGGTTACCGCTTATCGCTGCTTTCTGTCAAAAAAAGATTTCCTTTGCCAAGTGGTAACTTAAGGGCGGTTCTTTAAACAATATATGGCAAACGAAGAATGGATTTCCTCCGCGATCATCGAAGCACTCGCCGGTCAGGATGCAGACGGGCGAATACAGGCTTTAAAACATCTTTTTGAACGCCCCCAACTCCGCAAAACCGCCATTGCGTATGTCTGTAAGCACAGTGGCAATCAGCAGGACGGCGAAGATGTCTTTCAGGAAGCCATTATCCTGTTCGACCGCAGAATCAGGCAGGGGGCTTTTAATGGAAAAAGCACTTTGGAGGCCTACTTTATGGGAATTGTTCGCTGGCACTGGTTCAATGAGTGCCAGCGGCACAGAGAGGTACTGCTCGGTGGCAATGGCCCGGAGCCGCCCGCAGAGGGCGACCCGGAATTGGAATATCTCATTACCGAGCGGCGCGAACAACTGGAGCAACTACTGTCCCAACTGACCGATAAATGCCGTAACTTGTTGAAAATGTATCAGTTAAATTACTCCATGGATGAAATCGCTCAGGCTATGGGCTATGCCAACAGTGGAGTGTCCAAAAAAGAGGCTTTTCTCTGCCGAAAGCGTTTTCAAGCCTTACTAAAGACGCGCCCGGAGATTTGGAGCGATTTGATACTAAAAAAGTAACTATGGAAAAGGATATGTGGGATCTCCAGATACGGGCTTATCTGCTTGGCAAACTGCCTCCGTCAAAAAAGAAAGAGTTGGAGAGAATGCTCCGCGATGAGCCGGAGTTCGTAACAAGAATGGCCCTTTTGCGCGCTGAAATGGCTTCCGCCGAGCTGCTCATCGCCGCTGATACCCGTCAGTTACTACAGCAATGGCGGACAGAAAAGCCGCCAGAAACTTTGGGTATCAACCGTCCGTCCTGGATGTTGCTCCTCGCTACTGCTCTGTTTGTCGTTCTTTTAATCCTTCTTTTTCGTCACCAATCTCCATCTTCGCCGAACGCTACCCCTTCGCCCCTCCCCTCCCCCGCTGCCGGGCAACCCGTTCCGGATACTCTCCCGACTCTCCAACTACCCCGGGCGACAGCACCGGCTAAGAAACCACCTGAAAATTATTGGGCAATGGCCAGGCAACAGATCCAAAATCCGCTGTCGGCCAACCTTCGCCAGCCTGCCAAAGACAGTACGCTGAGCATTTTTCAACAAGCGCAACGCGCGTATGCTGCGGGCAATTACCAGCAAACCCTCGACCTGCTGGCCAAAACCGATTCTACCCGCCAGCAATCCGCCACGTATTTGTCGGCACACGCCTTGTTCCAGCTGCGGCGCTTCGATCTGGCCACCGCACAATTTGAGCAACTGATCGCCCGCAACAGTCGGCAATTCCGCTTTCCCAGTGAATGGGGGCTGCTGATGTGCCGATTGGCCGATCGGCCACGGCGCGAAAAAGAATTCAGACAACAATTGAACGACCTGCTCGCCCAACCGCAGCATCCGTATTTTGAACAGGCCAAAGCCCTGCGCCAAACGCTGAAAGAATGATTGCCAGGCTTCCGTAGGTAAGTGTAAAGTGTATCAATCATTGCCCCTGGCCGCCTTACTTTCCTATTTCCCTGTTCTTATGAAAACTTTCCGACTATTTGTCTTTCTGGCACTCCCATTGTTATGGGTCAACTGGCTATTTTCCCAAAATGTAATCGCCCCCCAGACATCCCCACGGAGCTGGGCTGATACGTTACTGGCCCAGCAACTGATCAAAGAATCCAAACAACTGACTACGGATGATCACAATGAGGCGGCACTGGAGAAAGCCCGGCAAGCCCTGGTCATCTATACTGATCTGTATGGTGAAGAGCATGTACAAACTGCCATAGCGGCTATGTACGTGGCTCGCGGAATCCGCAATTTCCGCCGGGACGAGGAGGCAGTTATTATTTTCCAACACAGCCTCCGCGTATTTGAAGCCGCTCATGATACCATCCGCATGGCTTTGTGCCATAACCTGATCTGTTCCTGCCGACGTAACCAGAGCAAGTTAGCGGATGCCTTGCAACATATTCAAACGGCCATCGCCCTCATACGCGGCGACAGCACGAGAAACGCTTCTCTTTTGGCCAATTTCAAAATCACCCTCGCTTACATCTACGATGAGCAGAAAAATTACTTCGCTGCCATACCGTTGTTGGAAGAAGCCAAAGCTGTACATACCCTGAATAAAAACGCGTATGCTTTGGGATTGACCAGCTACCATCTGGGTGAGGCCTATTTTGGACTGCATGATTTTGTCCGGGCCAAAGAAAACTATCTGACGGCATGGGCTCATTTAAAACCCGGGCTGATTCCGTCTCATTCTTACTTTGCCGATTTACTGGTTCAGATCGGGCTGTGCTGCCAGAAAACAGGCGCATCTAAGCTCGGATTGCACTATTTAATGGCTGCTCGGGCAGCATACCTGGAATTAGGGCTAGATGATGTCCGCTATATCGGTTTTTTACAGACTTTAGGACGGTTTTATTTGGTTGAAAAACAGTATCCGGCAGCTATTGAGCAGTTTGAAGCCTGTCTGACGGCCAAAGAAAAACTTTTTGGCACCCAAAGCTACTACCTCTACCCTACTCTTCGATTGCTGGGCGAAGCATATATGTATAGTGGTCAATTTATCCAGGCCGAAGCCTGCAACCGCCGTGGACTACAGATCGAAGTCAGTTTACCAAGATATGATCAAAAACCGACCAGCCTCTTTTACAGTGACTTAGCCGCAGTAAGGTTGGCACAAGGCGATTTTGCCGGTAGTCTGTTGCTCTGCGACACCGCTTTTTCGGTCATTCATTTCGACCCTGCACAGCCTGAAAAAGTGCTTCCGCGCGATTTTTTCCGGGAACTCTGCCAACGTTACGCCGCTGCATTAACGCAACAATTTCAGCAGACGGGAGACCGCACAGCATTAGTAAAAGCCGAACACTTTTTGGCCCTCGCTGCCGAAACACTGCATCTCGAAATGGCGGAAGTCACGGTCAATAGTTCGCGGGAAATCTTATATGACCATGATCATCTGGTGCTGGATGATTGGCTCGATGCCAGCATGATGCTTTTCAAAACCACGGCCAAGCCGGAACACGCCGAAACCGCTTTTCAGATCGCGGGCAGCAGCAAAGCCTTTCTGCTCGCCGAGGCCATGCGCCAAAACGGTGCGCTCCGCTACGCCGGGGTGCCCGACAGCATTTTGCAGACCGAATGGAGCCTGCGCGAACATATATCGGCTGCCGAAAAAAAACTGGATGCCGTCTCCAATTTCCCCGCCGCCCACCTGGACAGCACGACCCTGCTGCTCAGCCGCGACATGTCCGGGTGGCGCAGCCAATACGATGCGTTGCTCCGCCGGATAGAAACGAATTACCCGAATTATTTTCGCCTGCGGCAATTGCGTCACGATATTCCGACCATTGAACTGCGCCAAAAATGGTTGGCCCCCGATCAGTCTCTGCTGATGTACAGCCTGACGGATTTCCATGTCTATATATTTGTACTCACCCGCGATACTTTCCTTACGGTTACGCTTCCCCTCGATGCTGCGCTTCATGGCGAAGTGGATATTTTGCGAAAAAGTCTCACCGAATATTTTGCGGCCAGCGAACCGGACGATGCCCTGTACGACCAAGGTATCGAGTCGTATATCGCAGCCGCCCAGTCACTGTATCGGAAACTGGTATTACCGGTGGCTCCGTGGCTGTCTGGCCGGGTGGTGGTGATCCCGGAGGGCGCATTGTGCTACCTGCCTTTTGAAGCCCTGCTCACCGGCGCACCCACCGAAACCGGCAACTTCCGCACCTACCCTTTTTGGATTCGTGAAAAAGCCATTAGTTATGCCCTTTCTACGGAATATCTGGTGGAAACTGCTTCGCCGCCGCCCTTGAAATTCAAAAAAACCTGGCTGGGTGTGGCACCATTCCATAATAATCAGGCGTTCAGTCAGGCCGATGGGCTCACTTCCCGGCAGGAAAAATTTGCGTTGCTGCCTTTCTCCGGCAAAGAGGTGACGACCATCGCGGGTTTGCTGCATGGCGAAACCTGGCTGGGTGCAGCCGCCCGACCAGGCCGTTTTGAAAAAGAGGCCGCCCAATACCGTATCCTGCATTTAGCCACCCATAGCCGCGCCGACGACCGTTCCGGCCATTACTCCTACATTGCTACTTCCAATACAGGGGAGCCATTGATTGCCAAGAACTTATACCTGCTGTCATTGTCGGCTGAAATGGTCGCTCTTTCCTCCTGTGAAGCGGGCGGTGGCGAACTGCTCCGGGGGGAGGGCATTATTGGGCTGGTCCGTGCTTTCACTTTCGCCGGTGCCCGCAGTATTGTGGCTCCGCTCTGGTACACTAACGATCAAAGTACGGCCAGCCTGATGGTGAATTACTACCAAAACCTGCGCCGTGGCCAGCCCAAAGATGTGGCCTTACAAAAGGCTTGTATCAATCTCGTCAATAGTGCCCCGACTGAATCGCACCCGTTTTTTTGGGCCGGATTTCGGGTATTTGGGCGGGTCGCGCCACTGTGGTGAAAGGCGACAAATATTCTATTTTGCTTAAAGCGGCGAAACAATCCCCTTCCCCCTCCGAAAAAAAAATAATTTTATGCGGCAATTACAGATGTTTGCGGAGCAAACTTAAAAAATTGAGTATTGAAGATTTGAGTATTTGATCAATTACATGATTATCAAGTGCTTTAATCAAATACTTGCATCCTCGCATATTCAAATACTCAAATACTCGCATATTCAAATACTCAACCCATGCCATACAGCCGTCGGAATTTTGTAAAAAGTGCCTCCATCATTGCGCTTGGAGCCAGCCTGCCCCTGGAAACCATCAAGGCCATGCGCCGCACTATTTCTCCCAACGACAAAATCCAGGTCGGCCTGATCGGCGCGAACAACCAGGGTTTTACGAACCTGACCTCGTTTCTGCTCAACAGCGAAGCAGAGTGCGTCGCCATCGCGGATGTGGACGAAAACGTCTATAATCGTCGGGCGGGTGAGTTGGTGAAAGCCGGTTTTAAAAAACCCGCTTTCTATCAGGATTACCGTAAAATGCTGGAAGACAAAGACATAGACGTAGTCATTATCGGCACACCCGATCATTGGCACTGCCTGATGTTGGTACACACCCTGGAAGCGGGTAAGGACGCTTATGTAGAAAAACCAATCGGCAATACCATTCAGGAGATAGACATCATGGCCAATGCCGTCCAGAAGCACAACCGTTTGGTGCAGGTGGGTCAATGGCAGCGCAGTCAACCGCACTTTGTGGATGCTATTGCGTTCGTGCAATCCGGCAAACTTGGCCACATCCGCACCACCAAAACCTGGTCGTACGTGGATTGGAAGGGTGCCATCCCCAAAGTTCCCGATGCGCCTGTTCCCGCTGGCGTGGATTATACCAGGTGGCTCGGCCCGGCTCCCACGCGACCGTTCAATAAGAACCGTTTCCACGCTTCCTGGCGTTGGTATTGGGAGTACGGCGGCGGTGTGATGACCGATTGGGGCGTACATTTGATTGACTATGTTTTGTACGGCATGAAGGCCAGTGTGCCCAAATCCGTCATGGCGATGGGCGGCAAAATGGCCTTCCCCGACGACGATATGGTCACGCCCGATACGCTGCACACCATGTACGATTTTGGCAATTTTACCATGCAATGGGAACAAACCATCGGTATTGGTCGCGGCTTTTATGGTCGTCCGCACGGCATTTCCTTTATTGGCGAAAATGGCACGCTGGTGCTGGATCGCAACGGCTGGGAAGTATTACCGGAAAAACAAAAAATGGAAGCCGTGTCTTATAAAAAAGGCGATAATGAAGTGGGTTTAGACCTGCACGTCCGTAATTTATTAGATTGCATTAAAAACAAAACACCGGAAAAACTACATGCCAGTATAGAAATTGGTCGTAATGTCGCCTTAGTTGCCCAAATGGGTAATATCGCTTACCGCACCGGCGAACGTGTGTATTGGGATGCGACTAAAAATAAATTTACTGCCAATAATGCCAATGATTTAATGAAACCGGAATACCACAATGGCTGGAAATTGCCGAAATACTAGAAGATTGTCCTTGTCATCTTGACGAGAACCGTCCGTGTCGCGGCGTACGTCGTTTTTGTGGACATCTCGTTTGTCATCCTGTCGGGAATGACAAACGAAACGTGTACCGTGTCAAAAAATTCATTTTGCAATAGTCACTACAAGTTTACCATGCACAAACAAGTACCTTTTTTACTACTACTTCTTCTCCATCTCTCCGCCTCCGCCCAAACGGAAAAATGGACTACCCTTTTCGATGGTAAAACGCTGAACGGCTGGAACAAAAAAGGCGGTACAGCCACCTATGAAATCAAAAACGGTGAGATCATCGGCCATTGCGTGGATCAGTCGCCCAATACATTTTTATGTACTGATAAAATGTACGGCGATTTCATTTTGGAAGTAGAATTACTAGTGGAAGGCACTTTAAATTCCGGCCTGCAAATTCGCAGTAACAGCAAACCCGATTATAGAAACGGACAAGTTCACGGCCCACAGATCGAAGTGGACCCTTCTGCGCGCGCCTGGTCGGGTGGCATTTACGATGAAGGGCGGCGGGAGTGGCTCTACATTCCCATTATAAATCCCGTTGGTAAACAGGCTTTTCACCCCGGTTCATGGAATAAATACCGCGTGGAAGCCATCGGCAAAGAAATTCGCACCTGGATCAATAACATTCCCGTCGCCCATTTAATAGATTCTTTACAGGAAACAGGCTTTATTGCCCTGCAAGTCCATGCCCCGCGCGCAGGCGGCGACGATGTGGGTAAGCGGATTCACTGGCGCAAAATTCGTATTCAAAGCGGCACTACCCTGCGCCCAAGTCCGCCTAATGATTGCCCGATTATAAATTTAAATTTAAATGACTTGACCGCTGCCGAAAGAACACAGGGCTGGCGATTGTTATTCAATGGTAAAGACCTGACTGGCTGGCGTTCTGCTTTTAAAACGATGCCACCGACGACTGGCTGGGGGGTTGCTGATGGCATTCTCACTATTGCCGGTTCAAATGGCTCGGAATCAAGGTCTTACGGAGATTTAGTCACCACTGAAAATTTCCGCTTTTTTGAACTGACCTTCGATTTTCGCCTGACCGAAGGGGCTAATTCAGGTATCAAGTATTTTGTGGATGAAAAACTGGATGCCGCCGGTGGTTCCGCTATTGGTCTGGAGTATCAATTACTGGACGACGAGAAACATCCCGATGCTAAACTCGGTGCTGCGGGCAACCGCACGTTGGCCAGTCTGTACGATCTTATTCCGTCTTATAAACTGGAAAAACGCTTTCAACGCAAAATCACCGACTGGCAATCAGGCCGAATTATAGTAAAGCCCAATAATATCGTCCAGCACTGGCTCAATGGTTTTCTGGTAATGGAATACGAACGAAAGAGCAATATCTTCGCCGCATTAGTCGCACGCAGTAAGTACAAAGACTGGACAGGTTTTGGGCTGAATGACGAAGGCCCCATCTTGCTGCAAGATCATGGGAATACCGTTTCTTTTAAAAATATTAAAATCAGGGAAATTAAATAGTAACTGGTTATTGGTGTACTGGTTATTGGTCTAAATACAATCATTGCATAAAACACAACACATGAAAATCCTCCTGACTTCTGTTGTTTTACTAGTGTGTTTCACGAACACCGTCCGGTCCCAAACCTACACGCCCACGCCCGAAAACCTGCAAGCCCGAAACTGGTTTCAGGATGCCAAATTTGGCCTGTTCGTGCATTGGGGTGTATATAGTACGCTGGCTGACGGCGAATGGGTCATGAACACCCATAAAATAGATAAAGCCAATTACCAAAAACTACCAGATTTATTTAATCCGACCGGCTTTGATGCCCAGGAATGGGTAGCGATGGCCAAGGCGACTGGTATGAAGTATATAGTAATTACCAGTAAACACCATGACGGTTTTGCGATGTTCGATTCCAAACAGACGGATTGGGATATTGTGGACCGAACGCCCTATAAAAAAGACCCGCTTAAAATGCTGGCCGAGGAATGCCATAAACAAGGCATAAAATTGTTTTTTTATCATTCACAACTGGATTGGTACCAGGAAAACTATTACCCGCGTGGTTTTACGGGACTAACTACCGGACGACCAGAGAAAGGGGATTTTAATAAATACCTGGATTTTATGGATAGCCAATTAACCGAGTTATTAACCAATTACGGGGAGATCGGCGGCATTTGGTTCGATGGTATGTGGGACAAAAAAGACGCGGAATGGCGACTGGAAAAAACGTACAGCCTGATCCACCGCTTGCAACCGAAATGTATGGTGGGCAGCAACCATCACCAGGCACCCAAAAACGGCGAGGATTTTCAGATGTTCGAGAAAGACCTGCCCGGTAAGAATACCACTGGTTTTAGCGGCGAATCCGTGATCGGCACCCTACCGCTGGAAACTTGCGAGACGATGAACGGCTCCTGGGGTTTTAATTTACAAGATAAAAACTATAAATCCAGTAAGGAATTGATCCAATATATGGTTAAAGCAGCGGGCAATAATGCCAACTTTCTGCTCAACGTCGGCCCGATGCCGAATGGGAAAATACAGCCGGAATTTCAGGATACGCTAAAAGTGCTGGGCCAATGGATGACTAAATATGGCGAGACCATTTATGGCAGTCGCGGCGGCCCTATTTCCGCCAAAACCTGGGGCGTGAGTACCCAAAAAGGCAAACAAATCTTTTTACACGTCATGCACGCCGAAGACCCCAATTTGTTATTGTCGGGTTATACCAATAAAGTGACCAGTGTTACCGTGTTTGGCACAACAACTAAACTTAAATTCAAACAGGATGCTTTTGGGACAGTAATTGAATTACCGAAAGTACTGGATAAAGTAGATACTATTCTGGTAATGGAATAAAAGCCTCCCACCCCACCCCTAGCCCCTCCCCTGAAAGGGAGGGGGACCAAATTGAGTTTCAAGCCATTGATTTACAGTACCTTGACGAAATATTGTTTTTTCTCCAAGGTACTAATAATGAATAAGAAAACATCACGATCAAGTCCCCTTCCCTTTCGGGGGAAGGGTTAGGGATGGGGTTGTACTCGTCCTAATAAAAATTAATACTTTTCGCACACCGTTTGCATGAAAAAACCCGTCCTCCTCTGCCTCTTTTCCCTCCTTTTAACCGCCCAAACTATCGCTCAGGTGCGATTTGCCCGCCTTTTCTCCGACCATGCCGTACTGCAACGCCAAAAGCCGATTCCAGTATGGGGATGGGCGAATCCGAACGAACGGGTCAGCGTTACATTGGCCGACCAGAGCCAACAAGTACAAGCCGACACTGCTGGTAAATGGCAATGCACTTTTACGGCACTGGAAGCGGGCGGGCCGCATAAATTGCAGGCCAGTACGCCCTCTGGCCAAATAGAACTTGTGGATATTCTCATCGGCGATGTGTGGTTATGTTCCGGCCAATCAAATATGGAGTGGACCGTGGCGCAGTCGAACAATTATGCGGAGGAAAGTAAAAACGCCAATTTCCCGAAAATACGCCATTTTCGAGTAGATCATTTAGTAAGTCTGGAACCGGAAAATGACCTGGCATCTGGCAATTGGGAAGTGTGTACACCCCAAAAGTTCGGTGATTTTACAGCCGTGGGTTTTTTTTTCGCCCGCGAAGTCTTTCAAAAAACCGGCGTACCGATTGGTCTGCTGCATTCTTCGTGGGGCGGTTCGCAGGTCGAAAGCTGGATCAGTAAAGACGCCATGCTTTCGTCGGATGTACTGCATGATTACGCACAAAATCTGCCGCTAAATTGGCAGGAAGCCGATTTAAGACTGGAAAAAACGATTAAGAAGAAACTATTGGGAAGTGCCGACGCCAGCCCTACTTTGACCGATGAAAAAGCCTACTGGCAGGCCGATTATGACTTTTCCAAATGGCTCACCGCCGATCCGATGTGGCAATGGGACTGGAAGGGCGTCTGGGCCTGGCGCGGCAATGGTTTTATGGGTAAAATAGTGGACATTCCCGCCGAAATGGTGGAGCAGATCACCACCCTGGGGTTGGCCGAAAATTATAGTTATAATGAAGTATATATTAATGGCCAACTAGTAAATGCGGGTATTTTGAAAGGCCCGCGCCGTATTCTGATTGCGCCGCATACCTGGCTGCCGGGGCCGAATAAATTAATGATTAAAATGGACCGCGCCATTGAGCCGGAATGGTTCGGACTGGGCCTGATGGGTTCGGCCAATGATCTGTTTGTCAGCACCGAAACGCAGCGCATTCCCCTGAATGACAGCGACTGGAAACTCATGCCGTCTTTTGCTGAACCGCACTTTTTTGCGCATTCCAGTAATAATGTCGGCACCGCGATTTACAACGCCATGATCGCGCCGCTCGTCCCCTACGCCCTGCGCGGTGCCCTGTGGTATCAGGGCGAATCCAACGCCGGACGCGCCTACCAATACCGCAGCACATTCCCGCTGATGATCCAGGATTGGCGGTCGCGCTGGAAAGAAGATTTTCCGTTTTATTTCGTGCAATTGTCCTCTTTTGGAGCCCTCCAAAACAGCAATCAGGGCAGCGACTGGGCCGAATTACGCGAAGCACAGACCCTGACTTTGCGCTTGCCCAACACCGGCATGGCCGTCACCACCGACATCGGCAATCCGCATGATATACACCCGACCAACAAACAGGATGTCGGTAAACGCCTGGCCGCCAGTGCTTTAAAATATACTTATCAGCAGGATGTGTTGCCTTCCGGTCCGATGTTCGAGTCGGTACAGTTCAAAAAAGACGAAGCCGTTTTGTCGTTTAAATTCACCGGCAGCGGCCTGATGGCCAAAGATAAATTTGGTTACCTGAAAGGCTTCGAGATCGCTGCCGACGACCACGTTTTCTATTACGCCAAAGCCGAAATCAAGGGCGATCAGGTCGTGGTGCGGCATCCCAAAGGACTACTGCCCACGTCGGTGCGCTATGCCTGGGCCAACGCGCCGGAAGACGCCAATTTGTTCAACAAAGAGGGTTTTCCAGCCAGCCCTTTTCGGACGGATAGCTGGGAGGGCGTGACGGTGAAGGTGCGGTTTGAATAGGTGGAGGAAAAATGTTTAGAACCCTCCTTCGCCTGAAAAAGGCTTCGGCGGGCAAAGGTTGAGGGGTTGAGAAAACCTATGATTACTAACGCCTAAGGGAAGAAATGAGCCTTTCGGAAAGTTTTTTTACTTTCCGAAAGTTAGAATCAAGCCATCTATAACCACGCAAAATAAAAACCCATAAAAATGCAACACAAATTTTCCTTTAGGTCGGCACTCTACGATTTTTGGAGCATTTATGAAACTATAAAGAAATATTATCCCATTGGAGTTTATCGGGGAGAAGGCAAAGGAATTTATTTTGAATATGACGGCATTAAAGAATTGGAAAAAATTGTTGAGGAAAACACCCATAATCAGTTAAATTTCCATGACAGATGGGTAAATTTTACCAAGCAGATCGGAGACACAATTGGGAAAGAAATAGAAGGCACTACTTATGGTCAAGCACCAAGTTTTAGTTCTTTTGTCATCATTCAGAAAAACAAAATTGAAAATTGTATCCACCGTAAAGAACTTCATTTTGCAGTAAGCCTGATTGGAAATTTCTACCAGATTTATGGATTAGACACCACAATTATTCTGGATCCGAAAGAAGGTAAAGCATTTTCGGCGGTCAATGTAGTTACAACCTCGCCTTTTGCGGAGTTCGCCACTGCCTTTGAGTTAGTGGAACAAAAAATTAAAGAAAAATACCCGAATCATAAAATAATACCTTTTGGATTTGGACAAACGATCATCAAAGGATTACAGGTAAGATATCTGGATGATGAAGATTGCTCCATCAATAAGGCCCTTTTCAATCACTTTTTAAGCGAAGAATATATTTCCACATCTAGAAGAGGGGATGAATATTATGGTAAAGAGCAGTGGCTAAAACAAAAATAATTAAAAAACACGGGTCATTCGGCATAACCCGAATGACCCGTTGATACTAATATTTATTCCAGTATTACTTCTTGCACTCCGTGCTGCTACCAGATTCGCAGCAAGGGATCGGACAGTGATCCGAGTCCGGACAGCAGGTAGAAGCCTCTACTTTGCAGCAAGTGCCATCAGTAGATTGAGCAAAGCCAAAAGCTACACCCGAGAGAAGCAGAACAGAGGCACCAAGCACCAGCATTTTATTTTTCATGTTGTAAAAATTGAAAAGTTTAAGTAGAAAAAAATGGTCGTCCGGGAAAAGGAGTTACTTAAACTTTTACTGCGGGCGGGTGCCACACGGAACTATAAAATGACTGCGCATACCGATGTTGCAAACCATACGGCTTTTCGATGGTGGCCTCCGAAAACGATCGAAGTTGAAAATCCATCGTGGGCAGCAGATAATAGCAACAATTCGGGGAGCAGATGAAGCAGCAAGATGCCGAATTATTGGGCTGCGGCGCGTTGCAATCGCCTGTGGAAGGACGAGCGGCAGCACAGCCCTTTTGCGCAGCAGAGCATTCTTTTTTCGCGACACACTCTGTGCGACCACCATTTCTACCACTTGTTTCCATGCACCGCAGCCCCCGCAGCGAAACAAGGCCGCAAGTCAGAAGCGTACACGCAAGGAGTATCGAAAACAGTCGCCGCATAATGCTGTGGAAAATTATATCCATCGCAAAAATACGATAATTATTTAAGAAAGAAAGATGGGGCCGAAAATTTATCGTAAAAAAACGATTTAATCGTAAAGGATAGAGTAACAAACACCAACGGCCACCCTTCTGCAAGGGTGACCGTAGTGTTCTTTAATCCCAATCTTTTTTTCATTCTATTTACTCTGAATCATTTTCTTCGTGGCCACATCCGTCGCCGTTTCCAGTTTGTAGTACAACAGACCCGAATTGTTCAGCACTGAACGCTCCACCTGGATCGAGTTATAGCCTTTGGCGAAGTCACCCTTCTGCGTGAAAATCATCCGCCCACTCTCGTCGTACACCGTCAGCGTAGCCGTGGTGGCCGCTGGCAAATGGAAACCAATGGACGTGAACCGCTCGAACGGATTGGGCGCATTCTGGTATAACTCGAAGCCAACCCCGGAGATCACGCTCGTGCCATTTTCGTGGAAACGCAGAGCCACTTCCTGGCGTTCGCCCTTCGTGTTGTAACCTTCGGCTTTCGTAATGCGGCCCGATAGCTGCAACATCTCGCTAATTCTGCCCGCTTTCGCAGCGCGGAATCGTACCATGAAGCCAGGCGCATCATCAATTGAGACTGTCAGCGTATTTGAAAACACTCCGAAGTTGTTAGCATTCACTCTGTCACTTTCGATGATCTCCTTCACCTTTAATCCGTTCAGGTTCAGCGTAAACTGGAAGCCCTGCGCCGCCTCGGCGGTCTGGAACACCACGTCGAATACTTCGCCCGCTTTCACCTTGCGATCTTCCACATCGAGCAGCAACGTGCTCGTCGTGCGCGCTTCTGCCGCCTGATTGACATTGGCAATCGCCGTCTGGTTCACATCGCCGATCTTCACCGCCACGAAGTCATCCTGTATTTCGCTGGCCTGCAGGTCGGCGCGGGTGATGTTCTCCGGGAACGCCGTCGAGAATGGGTTGGCCGGGACAGGGAAGACGAAGGCTTTATCCACGAAGCGCCACGAGGTGTTGTTCGGCAGTTCTTCATAAATCCCCAGGATCAGTTTGCGCAACTCGATGATGTCCAGTGCCGTGATCGAGCCCGATTTGTTGGCATCGGCCGCGATCATCTTGTACGGGCTGCCCAGCGGCTCCAGGCCCAAGATGTGCTTCGAGATCAAAGCCAGGTCATAAGTTGTCACCCCGTTCAGCGGGTTGTCATCCTTGGTTGGCGTCACCGTCAGGTCCGACCCCAGCGACACGGCATTGGGGAAACCGTAGGCTCCCTGCTCGTCCGTCAAATCAAACAGC
This sequence comes from Saprospirales bacterium, assembly GCA_031425155.1. GTDB lineage: Bacteria > Bacteroidota > Bacteroidia > Chitinophagales > Saprospiraceae > M3007. The sequence goes on from JANPIV010000067.1 coordinate 93,661, forward strand.
GTGATCGGCGGCACGGTCGGGTGCGCGGCGGAGAGTTCCACCGTACCCTCTTCCAGGCCTACTTCGGTCTCGGTGCGCAACGCCCCAGCAATGGTGGCCAGGTTCGTCGGGCAGTTGCCGTTGTTGTCCTGTATATTAACCTGAGCGATGCAGTAGTCCGCATTACCGGCCAGATCAATTGCCCAGATTTCAACCTCCTGCGTACCGACGTCGGCACAGGTGAAGTTTACACCCGGAGAGTTGTTCGGGAAGCCAGTACCGGCACCCAAACGACGGATACCGAA
>JANPIV010000068.1:0-123908 GCA_031425155.1 Saprospirales bacterium
CACACAGTAGTGCACCACCTCGTCGATCACAAACGTGGGGTTCTCGTGCGTCGTTGGCCGGGTCGTTTCGATGCAACCGCCCTGGTCCACCGCTACGTCCACAATGACTGTTCCGGGACGCATCAGCTGGAGCATGTCGCGGGTGATCAGGTTGGGCGCCTTGGCGCCGGGGATCAGCACCGCACCGATGATCAGGTCGTGGGTCTGGATCAGTTTGCGGATATTGTATTCATTGGAGTACATGGTGATCACGTTGGCCGGCATGATGTCGCTGAGGTAGCGCAGGCGGGGCAGGCTCACGTCGAGCAGCGTCACCTGGGCGCCAAGACCGGCTGCCATTTTCGCGGCCTGCGTGCCCACGATGCCGCCACCGATCACCAGTACCTTGCCCGGCGCCACGCCCGGTACGCCGCCCAGCAGGACGCCCCGGCCACCGGCGGGTTTTTCCAGGTATTTCGCACCTTCCTGCACCGCCATCCGGCCGGCAACTTCCGACATGGGAATGAGCAGGGGTAGCTGCCGGTCTTTGGTTTCCACGGTTTCGTAAGCCAGGCAGATGGCTCCGCTATCAAGCATGGCTGTGGTGAGCGCCTGGCTGGAAGCAAAGTGGAAGTACGTGAAAATCAGTTGGTTGGCGCGGCAGCGTGGGTATTCTTCCGCAATGGGCTCCTTGACCTTCATGATCATGTCGCCCTTGGCCCATACCTCATCGGCGGTGTCCAGCATGATGGCGCCATTGTCGGTATACTCTGCATCGGGGAAGCCGCTGCCAATGCCGGCTGTGCTTTGCACGTACACCTGGTGGCCGCGCCGGGTAAATTCCAACGCCCCCGCCGGGGTCAGCGCCACCCGGTTTTCGCTGCTTTTGATTTCTTTTGGTACGCCAATGATCATGTCGGTTTGAATTTTACTGGTTAGAAATTTTGTCAAAAAAGCGGGCAAAGGTAGAAAAAGCCGTTTTCAAAAAAGGGCCTTTTGCAAAACCGGCCACCACCCGACCAGCCGAATTGGCATAAAAAAAGCGCGGGTCTTTACCCGCGCTTCCGAATTTTTTTCAATTCTAAAAACAATACTTACACACGTAGCAGTGTAATCCGAAAATCGTGCCAGAAATGAAGTCTTTTTTTAATTCAAGAAAAAATCTTCCCGGTACGCCGGAATAGCACCCAGTTCCCGGCCGAGGCGGAACATCTGGCGCACGGCAGCGCGACCGGTTTCGCCCAAATCCAGCGTGTACTGCGATACGTACAGGTCAATATGGGCCTGCATCACCGCGTCTTCCATGGCCTGGGCATGGGCACGCACGAAGGGCATGGCATCCGCCGGATGCGCGAATGCATGGGCCACGCTGCGGCGCAGTACGCGGTTCACCCGCTGCTGCACCTCCGCCGACAAGTCCCGGTGCACCACAATACCTCCCAGCGGAATGGGCAGTCCGGTCGTCGTCTCCCAGTACTCCCCCAGGTCGATTATTTTGACCAGGCCCAGGTCCGCGTACGTGAAGCGGTTTTCGTGAATGATCAGGCCGGCGTCAGCCCGGTGCTGGAGCACGGCGCTTTCAATGTCCGAAAAAAGCATGGGTTGCTTGTCGCGGGCGGCCGGGTAGGCCAGGCTCAGCAGGAAATTGGCCGTAGTCATCCGGCCGGGTATGGCGATCCGGGCGGCGTTGATGGCTGGAGCGTCCAGGGGCGTTCTGGCGATCAGCAGGGGGCCGCATTGATTACCCAGCGCGCTGCCGGCATCCAGCAGCGCGTAGCGCTCGGTGAGGTGGGCAAAGGCGTGGTAGCTGAGTTTGGTCACGGCGATTTCCCCGGCGAAAGCGCGCTGGTTGAGCGCTTCCACGTCTTCCATGACCGGCAGAAACGACAGCCCCTCCGTGTCGACCTTACCGTGCAGCAGGGCATCAAAGATGAAGGTATCGTTGGGACAGGGGGAAAACCCGAGGGAGATTTGCATGACAAAGAATGATGAATGATGAATGATGAATACATTCACCATGTGCGTTTCACAAGTAGCCGGTGGCGATCGAAAAGTCGATCATTAACCTTTGGACGGTGGAAAATCAACCTTTATAAACTTTTATCAACCTTCATCAACCATTCTTAATTAACGGACCTTTGGGGGATGGAGCCGACGATCATTTACGAAGACAACCACTTATTGGCCATTAACAAACCGGCGGGCTGGCTGGTTCAGGGGGACCGCACCGGCGACCCAACGCTCATTGATTGGGGGAAAAATTATTTGAAGGAAAAGTACGCCAAGCCCGGTGCGGTATTCCTCACGCCGGCGCACCGGCTCGACCGTCCGGTGAGCGGCGCCATCCTGTTTGCCCGCACCGATAAGGCGCTGACCCGCCTCACCGTCCTGTTCCGCGACCGCGGCGTACAAAAGACCTACCTGGCGCTGGTACTGCAGGAACCCGACCGGTCCGCCGGCGAGCTGCGGCATTTTTTGCTCAAGGATGAACAACGCAACGTCGTACAGGCGCTGGCCAAGCCGGTGCCCGGCGCTAAAGAAAGCGTGACCCGCTACGAGCTCCTCGAACCGGTGGGCCGGCTTTTCCTGCTGCAGGTGGAGCCATTGACCGGCCGGGCCCACCAGATCCGGGTGCAACTCGCGGCCATGGGCTGCCCGATCCTCGGCGACCTGAAGTACGGCGCCCCGACGCCATTACTGGATGCCTCCATCGCGCTGCATAGCCGCAGCATCGGACTGGTGCATCCGGTGAAGCTGGAGCCGCTGCTGATCGAGGCGCCATTGCCGCAGGTGGATTGGTGGAAGGAAGTGCGCAGGATCTTGGCTGAGGAAGGTTGAAATCTGAGTGGCCGGTGAGGTGCGAATGCGGGTGTCAACGCGCCGTAGAGCATGGCCCCACCCCTAACCCCTCCCCGTGAGGGCTAACAATTACCCACAAAACCGCCAGATTTAGTTGATTTTATGCGCATGACCATAACCAGTAGGCTGAAAGCACCACAAAACGCATCTACCATCTTGTAACCGCCGACTTTTAATCGGCGGATCACGCCTCACCACGTTTATATCTATCTTCTTTGCAAAACATCCCATCTTTTGCGCTCGATGTCGATGTTTCGCAAAGAAGTTAGATGTCTTTCCTGTTTTGTCTTGGCCCCCGACTAAAGTTCGGGGGTTACAAGATTATAGATGTCTTCGGACCAGATCACCGGACAAGCTTTTAAGTCGGTTTTGTGGGTAATCGTTAGCCCCGAAAGGGCGGGGGACTTCAACCTGGTGTTTTCCTGTACGATTTTAGTACCTCGTGAAAAATAATTTTCAGCGGGAAAACCATAGCATTTTTTCAATTTTTCGCCACCTGGCTTTGGCCATTTCAACGCAAATTGTTTTATCTTCGCCCGTTGCTTCGTTAGAAAAGACGTTTATAAAACAAAATCGGTTGAAGACCATGGGTGAACTGAAAAATACCGCAAAAAAGGGGAACTTGGCCGCCGTAAAGAACGGTGCGAAGGCCAGCCAGCCGAGCCACCTTCGCTTGAAAGAGGCGCCGGCGGGTAAAAAAGACCAACCGGCCAAGACTAAAGACACGCCGCCCATGACAGAGGTAAGGTATACCGAAGACGAAATTAAATCCCTCGACTGGCGCGAGCACATCCGCCTGCGCCCGGGCATGTACATTGGCAAACTCGGCGATGGCGCCAGCCCCGATGACGGCATCTATGTGCTGCTGAAAGAAGTGCTCGACAACTCCATCGACGAGTACACAATGGGCCACGGCAAGGCCATCGACGTGAGCATCAACGAGCAGGGCGTGACGGTGCGCGACTACGGCCGCGGCATTCCGCTCGGCAAGGTCGTCGACGTGGTGAGCAAGATCAACACCGGCGCCAAGTATGATTCCAAGGCTTTCAAAAAGACCGTTGGCCTCAACGGCGTGGGCACCAAGGCCGTAAACGCGCTGTCGGAATCGTTCCGGGTCACCGCCGTGCGCGACGGGCAGTCTAAAACGGCGGATTTTCAGTTCGGCAACCTCCAGAAAGACGGCAAGATCGAGCCGACCAAGGAAGAGAACGGCACGATCATCCACTTCAAGCCGGACAACGGTATGTTCCGCAACTTCCGCTGGGTGTTCGAGTACGTGGAACAGCAGCTCTGGAACTACGCCTATCTGAACGCCGGGCTGCGCATCAATTTCAACGGCAAGACCTTTGTTTCCAAGAACGGCCTGCTCGATCTGCTGGAAAAAAAGACCGGCGCCGAGCACGTGCGCTACCCCATCATCCACCTGCGCGGCGAGGACGTGGAAATCGCCATGACCCACGGTGACCATTACGGCGAACAGTATTACTCCTTTGTGAACGGCCAGAATACCACGCAGGGCGGCACCCACCTCAACGCCTTTCGCGAAGCGCTGGTCAAGGTGACGCGGGAGCATTTCAAGAAGCAGTTCGACGCCAAGGACATCCGCGAAAGCATCATCGCTGCCGTGGCGGTGCGCGTGGAAGAACCCGTGTTTGAAAGCCAGACTAAAACCCGCCTCGGTTCCGAGCGGATGGCCCCCGATGGCCCGGCGGTGCGCACGTTTATGAATGATTTTCTGTCCAAAGCCCTCGACGACTTTTTGCATAAGAACCCGGAGGTAGCCAAAGAAATGCTCAAGCGCATCCAGCAGTCGGAGCGCGAACGCAAGGAAATCGCCGACGTCAAAAAGATCGCTAATCAGCGCGCCAAAGCGGCCAATATCCACAACAAAAAATTGCGCGACTGCCGGTATCACCTCAACGAAAAGGCCCCGGAAGAGGCGCGGCTGGCCAGCACGATTTTCATCACCGAGGGCGATTCAGCCAGCGGTTCCATCACCAAAGCGCGTCTGGTGGATAGCCAGGCGGTGTTCAGTCTGCGTGGTAAGCCGCTCAACTGCTTCGGTATGACCAAAAAAGTGGTCTATCAAAACGAGGAATTCAACCTGCTGCAACACGCCCTCAACATCGAAGATTCGCTCGACGATCTGCGCTACAACCGCGTCGTGATTGCCACCGATGCCGACGTGGATGGCATGCACATTCGCCTGCTGCTGCTCACCTTTTTCCTGCAGTTCTTCCCCGATCTGGTGCGTAACGGCCACCTGTACATCCTCGATACGCCGCTCTTCCGGGTGCGCGACAAACAACAGACCTTTTATTGCTACTCCGATCCCGAAAGGCAAAGAGCGATCAAGAAACTACGCGGCAAACCGGAGATCACCCGCTTCAAAGGTTTGGGGGAAATCAGTCCCAATGAATTCGCTGACTTTATTGGCGAGAATATCCGTTTGGACCCGGTTATTCTGCCAGAAGACACCAATCTGGACCACGTGCTGAGTTATTACATGGGCAAAAACACGCCGGAACGCCAGGATTTCATCATCGAAAACCTACGCATCGAACTGGATATTATTGATACGCCGGAAGAAGAGGCGCAAATACAGCCGGAGATAGTGGAGGAAGCGGTGTAGAGGGAAAGGGGGTAAAGATTTCACTTTATATTTTCCGGTCATTCTTAATTTTACTCCCTACTTTCAAGCCGATTTTTCTTCCAATCTTACAGTTTTTATTCGCCTGTGCACCTGTTCCTGGCCTTTATCCGGCTGTTACGATTGCCCAATCTGGTCATCGTCTTCCTCACGCAGTTCGTACCGTACTGGTTCGCACTGCGTCCGGCTATTCTGCGGGCGGGCGGCATTCCGGTGCTGACGGAGCGGACTTTTGGCTACATCACTGCCGCAACGGTGCTGACTACACTGGCTGGCTACTTGCTGAATGACTATTATGATCGTGATATAGATGCGTTGAATAAGCCCAAACGGGTCATTTGGGGTCGCTACTTGCCCAGTTGGATGGCACTGCTGTTTTATGCGGGTCTGGTGGCCGTTGTACATTATCTGGCTTTTGTGATTGATATTGAGTTGCGACCCGCCAACCATTGGCCGCTGTGGGTGTATCCCGGCGTTTCGTTTATGCTGTTTTTGTACGCCTGGCAACTCAAATGCACGGCCATCATCGGCAATATGCTGGTGTCGGTGCTCTGCGGCATCGTGCCGATCATCCTGTTATTTCCCGAAGAAAGGCCGATTTGGCTGAGTTCTTTTCAGCAGCCCGAGGCCATTGACCAGGCCGTGGGGTTGGTGTGGTTGTACGCTTTGTTCGGTTTTGTGACCAATCTGCTGCGCGAACAAGTAAAGGATTTGGAAGATTTTCAGGGCGATGCCGCCTGCGGATGTGCCACTTTGGCGGTGGTGAAAGGGCCGCGTTTTGCCAAAAAACCGGCTGCATTTACCGGGCTCACGGCGAGTATTCTGATCTGTTTTTTGCTGTTTTTCTGGCAACAAACCGGCGCGCCCACCTGGCAAATCGCCGCTGGAGCAGTCCTGATGCTACTCCCGGCCCTGTTCACGACTTTCACCATTTATACCGCCAAAACCAAACGCGGATTCAGCCGGGCCAGTGCCTGGACAAAAATCATCATGCTCACCGGCCTGTTCCTGCTGCTGCGTTGCTGGCCGGAAGATCCGATCAAGGCCATAGAAGGTGTGGATTGGTGGCAGATGGTGGGGGCGGAATGAAGGGGAGGATTTGAATATTTGAGGATGCGAGGATTTGATTGTTCTCAAGTTGCCTGACCATCTATTGTTTAATCAAATCCTCAAATCCTCGTATCTTCATTTTTTCATACTTTCAATCAACAATGCGCCCACTGATCCTCGCTTCCAAAAGCCCCCGCCGCAGCCAACTACTACGCGAAGCCGGTTTTGAATTCACCGTCCAGGCTTTTGATGTGGATGAAAGTTTTTCGGATACAATGCCCGTGGAACACGTAGCGCCCTGGCTGGCGGAACAAAAAGCGCAGGCCGCCGCGCATCTTATTCTGGATCAGGAAATCATTCTGGCTGCCGATTCGGTGGTGATTTTGGATGATGTAATCTACAATAAACCAGCCGATTACGACGATGCTTTCCGTATGATCCGGCTGCTTTCAGGGCGGCAACATACGGTCATCACCGGCGTATGCCTGCTGGCCAAAGAACGCGAACAGACTTTTGCCGGCGTGACGAAAGTGTGGTTCGCTGATCTTACTGACGCCGAAATAGACTACTACATTCGGAGCTGCCAACCTTTCGACAAGGCCGGTTCGTATGGGGCGCAGGACTGGATTGGCCACTGTAAAATCACCCGCATCGAAGGTACTTTCCAGAACGTGATGGGCCTGCCGGTGGATTTGGTCTATCGCGAATTGGCGAAATTTGAGGATTCGAGGATATGAAGATGTGGTATTTGAAAAGGTATCGTACTGCGAAATCAAATACTCAGATACTCAAATCTTCAAATACTCCATTTTTCATTATGCACATCATTTGCACCGTCACCAACGACCTGATCTACGACCAGCGAATGCAGCGCATTTGTACGTCGCTGGCCACGCATGGCTATACGGTGGAGTTGGTGGGTCGCCAATTACCAGCCTCGGTGCCTTTAATTAGTCAGCCTTTTGGGCAAAAACGCCTGCACTGCTGGTTTCAGCAGGGTTTTGCTTTTTATGCAGAATACAACCTCCGTCTTTTCACCTATTTACTATTTGCCCGTTACGATGCGGTGTGTTCCATTGATCTGGATACGCTGGCTGCCGGTTGCCTGGCCACACTGCTGCGCCGTAAAAAGCGGGTGTTCGATGCGCATGAGTATTTTACGGAGGTGCCGGAGGTGGTGCATCGCCGTTCGGTAAGGGCTTTTTGGAATTTGGTGGCCAGGGCGTGTTTGCCATTTTATAAATATGCTTATACGGTAGGGCCGGGTTTGGCGGAGAAAATGGGGGCACAGTATAAACTGGAGTTTGCGGTGGTGAGAAATACACCAGCCTCCCCTAGCCTACCCGTAAAGGGGAAGTCAGAGGAGGTTGTGTTATACCAGGGTGCCCTCAACACCGGGCGCGGTCTCGAAGCGGCCATTGCGGCCATGCAACTGATTGATAATGTGGAACTTTGGTTGGTGGGAGAGGGTGATTTGTCCGCTGAATTGCGCCGACTGGCCGTGGAGTTGGGAGTGCAGGACAAAGTACATTTTCTGGGTTTTGTGCCGCCGGACGATTTGAAAATGCGCACCGCGCAGGCCTGGGTAGGACTGAACTTACTAGAAAATCGAGGGCTGTCGTATTACTACTCGCTGGCAAATAAATTCTTCGATTATGTACAGGCAGAGGTGCCCACAGTGACCATGAATTTCCCGGAATACCGGGCCTTGAATGCGCAGTATGAGGTGGCCATTTTACTGGATGAATTATCGCCGGCTACGATGGCGGACGCTATTCGGCGGTTGCGCGAAGAGGAGGGCTTGTATGCACGTTTGCAGAATAATTGTATGCAGGCGCGGAAGGTTTGGAACTGGGCGGAAGATGAAAAGGTGTTACTGGAAGTGTGGAGAAAAGTGGCACTGGAATTATAAATTGATAGGATATAAGGGCTGTCTCACAAGTTGAAAATTTGACAGGATAAAAACTACTTGTGAGACAGCCTCTGTTGCTAGTAAATCAGCATCTTCCCTACACCGTCACCCACGCCCCTTTCCGGCTGCTTTCCAGTATTTTTTCACAGATCAACAACTCCCGATAACCATCCGCGAACGTGGGGAACGTGGGATGTTCCGGCTGTTTTCCAGCAGCCACGGCGGCATATACTTCTTTGAATAACTGTTTGGAAGTATCCGGGAAACCTTCGTTGTGGCCGCCGGGGAAACTCATGATGTCGCGGGCGGCGGGATACGCCAGAGATGGGTCGCGCATGAGCAGTTCATTACTACGGTCGCGGTTGCCGATCCATAGTTCATTGGGGGCTTCCGAATTCCAGGCAAAAGTTTGTTTGGAACCAGATATTTCCAGTTTTAATTGATTTTTACGGCCTGCCGACACCTGCGAAACAGTAACCGAACCGCGATTGCCATTATCAAAACGCAGCAGCACATTGGCGTGGTCTTCGGTGGTAATGGGCACGTCCGCGTAGTCTTCGGGTTGCAGCATTTTACCCGAATAAGTTTCTACTGGTTTCAGTGGTTTTTTACGGGTTTTGTGGATGGTATTAAAATCGGCCATTACTTCCAACGTCTTTAATCCCGTAATATATTCCAGTACATCCATTAAGTGCGAACCAATATCGGCAATAGCGCGGGAATCGCCGGATTTATCGGGTTCCAGCCGCCAGTTATAGTCCGTTTCATAGAATAACCAGTCTTGCAAATAAGAACCTATTATAGAATAAACATCACCCAGATCACCCTTCTCGCGCATGGTTTTCATCTGGCGAACTAATGGATAATAGCGTAAATTAAAATGCACGGCATTGACCAGACCCGTTTCTTTGGCCAAAGCCACCAGTTCTTCGGCTTCGTGCAAATCTTTGGAGAGCGGTTTTTCACAAACGACGTGTTTGCCCGCCTGCAAAGCGGCTTTGGACTGCGAATAATGCAGAAAATTAGGCGTACACACATGTACGCAAACAATATCATCCATCGCCAATAATTGCTCGAAAGTGCAGGGCCGCTCGATGCCCAATTGGGCCGCTTTACTAGTGGCTAATTCCAGATTTACTTCACACAATGCAGTAACTTCTACATTCGGGAGCCTGCGTAATGCTTCGATGTGGGCAGGGCCAATAAAACCGGTACCCACTACGCCTACTTTGATTTTTGACATTGTCGGAAAATTGTTGAGATTGTTTAGAAAATAGGTAGAGGTTTTATTTTTTCAACACAAAAGGAAATCTAAGTTAATGGACTAATTTTTCTTTTGTGTTCTTTTGTGTTTCAAATCCACGTATAGTCAGGAGATTAAACTTGTTGCAATATTGGTAATGAAAGGAATTACTTGTTGTAAGATACTGGGTGCAATTCTCAACAATCTCTACTTCTCCACCCCTCCACAATTTTCACCATTGAATAACCGTCCCCGCAAACACCAGCCCGCCACCAAAACCAATAAATAAAATCCGGTCGCCGCGTTTCACCTTACCAGAGCGAATGCCATTGCAGAGCGCAATCGGAATGGTCGCAGAGGACGTATTCCCATAGTCCACAATACTTTCCAGCACTTTCGACATCGGAAAGCCCGTCTCGTTACAAATGGCTTCGAGGATGCGCAGATTGGCACTATGCGGGATCATCCAGTCTATTTCATCCAGCGTCAGGTTGTTCTTTTCGAGCAGCACTTTGACCTGCGCGCTCACCGTATTCACCGCCCACTTGAACACCTTGCGCCCGTTTTGGACAATCGTCCGGTTGCGTTTGATCGGCTGGCCATCCAGCGTTTCCGCCAGGCCGGACATATACAGATCGCTGCCGCCTTCGCCGTTGGCCCCGGTGACGCAAGCCCCGATATTGCCTACTTCGTCCGCTTCGACCAGCACCGCCCCGGCTCCGTCGCCGAACAAAAAGCAGGAAGTGCGATCCTCAAAATCGGTCACTTTCGACAACGTTTCCGCGCCGATGACCAGCACTTTGCGATGGGTGCCCGCCGCGATAAGCCCTTTGGCCAGCACTACGCCATAAGAAAATCCCGCACAGGCGGCATAAATATCAAAAGCCCCGGCGCGGGTCATTTTCAAGCGGTATTGCACCCGGCAAGCCATGCTCGGCATCGGTTGATCGGGCGTGACGGTGGAAACAATAATCATGTCCACATCGTCGAGGGAAACCCCGTGATGCGCCACCATATCTTCCACAGCGCGCACACAGAGGTCGCTGGTGAACTCTTCCGGGCCGGTATAGTAACGTGTCTGGATGCCAGTGCGCGATACAATCCATTCATCTGTCGTCTCAATCAACGATTCAAAATACTCGTTCTTAATCACTTTTTCAGGCACAGCCATTCCAATGGCACTGAGGCGAGCGTTCGTCATAATCAATAAGTTACGCACGGTGGAACAGACCACAATGCTGGTGAAGGAAATGACGTTCCGCAAAAAAGGAGCGATAAGACACCCGATACGCGATGGTCACATACAATGAATTAATTTAACAAAAGTCGTTGGTAGGATGCGCCAAAAATACCAAACCCAATGAAAAAAATAAGATTATTTTCCGCCAAGGAGTCCCGCATTGCGAATACTTTCCGACAAAGCAGCATAAAGAGCGTGCCAGTCCGCATGTTGGGTAAGTAAAGCCAAATGCCGTTCTACCGTGGCCTGATCCCCGCGCCGGGCCGGGCCGGTCTGCATTTGAGCGGGAGAATAGGCGAGGGCCTTGGCCAACGTCTCGCGCATCAGCGGATGCAGCAACTCGAAAGGCAGCCCTTTTTCGGCTAGCAACTGCTCGGCTATGGTGTAGCAATGATTGACAAAATTATTGGCAAAAACGGCGGCTACATGCAGTGCGGCCCGTTGTTCGTCGTTGACCGGCCAGGCCCGTATCCCCAGTTTGTCGGCCATTTCCTGCAAAAAAAGCAGGTCAGCGGGCGTAGCCGCGTCCACACAAAGAGGGATGGCCGACCAATCGGGTGCCCGCTCCCGCGAAAAAGATTGCAGGGGATAAAACACGCCAAACCGCTGGAAATGCGGGGCCAGCACCGTGCCCGGCGTCGCGCCGGAAGTATGGGTGGCCAGGGCCTGCGGTACGTAAGGCGCGAGCGCAGCAGCTACTTCCCCAATCGCGTCGTCGCGCACGGCCAGCAGCAGCCAGTCGGCATCGGGCCGGACATCCGACCAGCGATCCGACCAGTCAGCGTCGAGCGCAGCGGCCAGTTCGCGGGCTGGCTGAGCAGTGCGGTTTAGTACCTGCACGATGGACAAACCACTGTCTTTCAAGTGTTTGCCCAAATGAGTGGCTACGCGGCCAGCACCAACAATAATAATATTTAATGATGAATTATTAATGATGAACGTTTAATGATGAATTACTAATGATGAATGATTAATTATGGAAAAAGGTAAATGGTGGTCATGATGAAAAGGAGGAGGGTGGTGACTTTGATGCTCAAATTTTTCTTTTTAGTGCGAATAGAGCTGCGAATGAGTTTCATTACCTCCACGGCATCTGTATGCATAGATTGAAATTCCGTGTCGGTGAGGTAGTCAGTAGCATACAGCAATTCGAGCCAATACATGGTTTCGCCAGTTTCTTTTTGGGCTATACCAAGTTTATGGATGAAATCAAGTCCGCTTTCTGCATTGGCGGCTTCTATCGCCATCGCACCAGGATTTGTACCAGATTTAAGCAGTTGTTTGCTCAGAATAAATTCTTTTTTCACTGCCACGAGATATTGGCAAAGTTTGACTATCCGAACTGCCAGGTGAAAAGACTTCTCCCGCAAAGGATCAGCTTTTCCAGCATACTTCGCATCTGTTTGCATTACCAAAGATTTGAAGGGTTAGCAATATTCATCATTAAATTATTTATTATTCGGAATTGGTGACTGCACTATTGTGTGTAAGTTTGGGAATTCATCATTAACCTATTAATCATTTAAAAACCGCCTGCCGCATCATCTCCTCGATCATCCGCCACTCCCTGCCAACGAGCATCGGGCAGCCGGATAATGGCCTCCACCCGCCCGATCGGGCCACGGGGCTCTATCGTGTGACGCATGGCTTCGAGTTCCGAGATGACCGTTTCAGGCAGCCCTTCTGCTTCTATAAAAATTTTATCGGGCAGCCATTGATGGTGAAAGCGTTTGGCCCGGACCGCGTCGGGCAGGGTCATGTCGAAATCGCCCACATTGACCAAAATCTGAAAAACGCTTGTGGGAATGGTCGTCCCGCCCGGCGTCCCGGCGACGAGCCAGTTTTTGCCACCGCGCGTCACGATGATGGGCGTCATACTGCTCAATGGGCGCTTATTGGGTGCGATGGCATTGGCTTTGCCGCCAATAGCACCGTAGAGATTGGGTACCCCTGGTTTTACACTAAAATCGTCCATTTCGTTATTTAAAATAAAACCTGCGCCAGCCACAACGGTGCGGCTGCCGTAAGAATCATTTAAAGTCGTCGTCACGGATACGGCCGCCCCTTCGGCATCTACGATAGAAAAATGGGTCGTTTCCGTACTTTCCTTGATTAGCCCGGCGGTTACTTTTTCACTGGCGGTGGCACTGTCCAGCCGGAAATCGGTCATCCGGCCTTTGATATACACCGAGTCCATGAGGGTTTTGAGCGGTACTTTCCAGAAATCCGGGTCGCCCATATATTCGGCGCGGTCGGCATAGGCTCGGCGCTCCGCCTCGGCCATCAGGTGAACCGCCGCCGCCGAGTGAAACCCGTATTTCTTCAACGGATACGCGCCTACCATCGCCAGCAACTGGCGCAAAATAATGCCTCCGCTGCTCGGCGGCGGCATAGTAATGATATGCAGATCATGATAATTGAACTCTAAAGCCGTTCGCCATACGCTGTGATAGTCCGCCAGGTCCTTTTCAGTGATCAGGCCATTATTCTGCTTTATTTCGTGGACTATCATACGAGCCACGTGGCCTTTATAAAAACCATCGCGTCCACCGCTGACCAGCGTACGCAGCGTAACGGCTAGCTCCTTTTGAATGAGCCAGTCGCCAGCGACCCACTCCTGGGTGATCTTGACAAACGCCGGTACCATCGAGCTGTTCCGCAGGAAATTGATCCGTTCTTTATTGAGATTTTGGGCCTCCTGAGCGGTCACCTGAAAACCTTTTTCGGCCAGTGCAATAGCAGGATTGATCAGCGAATCCCAGCGCATACGGCCATATTTATGATGGGCTTCCCACATGCCATCTACGGTGCCGGGTACACCACAGGCAAAAACGCCCAGCCGACTTTTGCCAGCTATCACCCTGCCGGTGGAGTCCAGGTACATGGTTTCGGTGGCGGCTCCCGGGGCTTTCTCACGGTAGTCGAGGGCCAGCACATGGTTGTTTTCGTTGCGATAGATCAAAAAACCGCCGCCGCCGATGTTGCCCGCCTGGGGATACACCACGGCCAGTGCAAACTGCACCGCCACCGCCGCATCTATGGCATTACCGCCCTGACGCAATATGTCCACGCCCACCTTGGTGGCCAGCGGATGCGCTGATACGACGATGCCGCTATCGCCGGTGGCTTCTTTCTGGATTTGGTAGGGAAAAGGAATAATGGTGCCTGGCTGGGCTTGGCAGCAGGCGAAAAATGCGACCACCAGAAGCAGGGTCGGGACAAAACGAAGAGTAAGCATCAGGATATTTATTTGATAAGAGGCTGTTTTAAAACCGGGAACGGAGCAGAAAGGTCTGAATTTTGACAATAGATGAAGGTTTATTTTTGGTGCATAGCGGGGACTATTCGCTAAAAATAAAGCAAAATATAGTGGCAAAAGGCAGGACTTTATGCCCGATGAGGGGTATTAAAACAGCCTCAAAGAACTCGAAAGATAGGGCATACCAGTATATTTGACTTGAATTTGCATCTTTGTCCAATGGTTGCATCAACGCAAAGCCATGAAACGTCCCCTCCGTATGCAGTATTTTCCGTTTTTCAGCCTGTTTCTTTTTCCTTTTTCAGGCCTCCAGGCGCAGGAATTACTGGAATGGAAGGTGCAACAACGCTGTATCTATTCCGGCCACCAAATGGACGAGGAGTTGTACCGCTTTCCCGAAGATGGCCGGGTGAATGCCTGGGTCAGGGAAATCGTCGGGCTGGGCGATGCAGATATGAATTTTGAGGTGGTGCAAACCAACGTGGAAAACGTAACGGCGGTGCTCGACGGCGAAAAACGTTACCTGCTGTACAGCCTCAATTTTGTGCAGAAAAACAGCGAACTCGAAGTGCTCGGTGCGCTGGCGCACGAAATTGGCCATCATGCTAACGCGCACACTTTCAATGAAATACGTCGAAAAGTGGAAGAACTGGAGGCCGACCAATTCATGAGTTACGTACTTTCCAAAAAAGGTTTTCCGCTCGCGGAAATGGAAGCGTTTTTGAAAAAAATGCCCTCGTCTTATGGGGTCTCCTGGTCGGAACGCCGCCAGGCAGTAGTAGTCGGCTTCGCCAAAGCCGGGCGCGCCATGCAGCTCAACAGCCTGCCTTTTGAGGACGATCCGAAACTCGAGGCACTGACTTTGTCCGCTTTCCCCTGGCCGCCACCCGCCTGCAATGCGCGTTTTGAATTGCCGCCCACTTTTCTGTCGGGCCTGCCTACTCTCGGCGATGCCGAACTCAAAATTCGCATGGCCCTCGACGCCAAAGGCTACGCGCAACGCAGTTATTTTTCGGTGCCCAATGGCTTTGCGCTGGTCACGCAATTGGAACAATACAATACGGACGGTACGCTGCGCAACGACCGCACGCGCTGGCTCGACTACCCGGCCCAGGATAATTTTGCGGGCGTGATGGACTACCTCAAGGCACTGGTAATGCCGCAAAGGGGTCATTTCCGGCTCTTCGTTTTTGTGGTCACCAACCGATCTTTTGGCGGCAATACTACGCGCGTATCGAAGGCCCAGGCGACGGCCTGGCTCAGTCAGGGTTTTAATAAATTGCCCCGCACTATCGCCGCTGTTCCGCTCACCGCCGATTTCGACATTACTACTTTGGTCTATGAATTTGAAGTGCCGGAAAGTAATCGCAAGCCGGTGCAGACCTGCCCTTCGCCGCGTTTCGATGCCCGGACGCATCTGATGAAGTCGGGGCTGGGCAGCGGATTGGGGCTTTGAAGAAATAAGCAAATTTGCAAATGGCAATAAGCAAGCGCGGTACACCAACATCCTGGTTTTTATCGGATCGGCAAGGTAATAAGTGGTGGTGCTAATTTCAAATACTCAAATCCTCGTCTTTCAAATCCTCATTATTAATATGCTCCTCCTCCTTGCCGATACCCGAAAAAGACTGCTGTGGCTGTGGCTGGGTTTCACCGCCGCACTCATTTTGCTGGTGTTCGTGCAGACCTTGACCGGCAAATTGGAAGATATTGAGGCGCAGGCCTGGACCTGGATTTTTGCGCATTTGCTGCCGGTGCTGGCACTGTTGTTCGCCGCAGTTTTATGGAATAAAAATCCCTCGAAGGTGCTGTTGCGCACCACTTTTCTGGCTATTTATCTGGGCGCACTGGCTTATTTGCTGCTGGTGGCCCTGACGCTTTTGGCCCTGCCAATGGCCATGGCGAACTGGAGTATTGCCGAATATCTGGCCAAATCCTATACCTGGCTGGTGCCGTTTCAAGTCATTTTACTGTTGGTTTTTGCGCTGCTGTATTTTCGGAAAGGGCCGCTTTTTCGCCCGAATGCCGCCATTATGCAGCAGTATGTGGCTAAAAAGGCCGAATTTGCCCAACGTACGGGCAGCGTTGCCCAAAAAGAGGCTTTCGATCTGTTGATTGCTGACGATGGTCTCGGCCCTACGCTGGACTACCTGCGCAGTCAGGTAAAAACCGATGTGGACGGCGTGGTCATCATCCAGGGGCAATATGCCGAATGGCGCAATCAACGCGACCTGAATCTGCTGCCGCCCGAGGCCCTGCAACGCGACCTGAACCGGATGACGATGACGACGATTGGATATATTGAAAAACTGTAGGGGCGCCCCTCGCGGGTGCCCAAAACATACACGAAGGGCACCCGCAAGGGGTGCCCCTACACCACAATTATGATGAAATTCCTCCTATTTCTCGCACTTTGCTGCCTGCATTTTTCCGCCGTTTCCGGGCAGGAAGCCATGCATATTGCCCATAGTTGCAATTTCGCGGCGGATGATTCGCTGGCCGAAGTCTATACGTACGCGGCTTCCAAAGAGGCCAAAGACATCGTGGAGCGCATCATGCAGGTGAACGTGCTGCCGCAGAATTTCATCATCAAATCAGCAGATTGCAACAACGCCCTGGCTACCACGATTGGCAAGCAGCGGTTCATTTTATACAGCACGGCTTTTCTGGAAAATTTTAAAAAAGAGGCCAACACCAAGTGGGCCGCCTATTGCGTGCTCGCCCATGAGATCGGGCACCACCTCAGCAACCACGATCTGGAAGAAACCAACCCTGCCATCCGTAAACGCTACGAACTGGAAGCCGACAAATTCGCGGGCGGCATTTTGTTCCGGCTGGGGGCCACGCTGGAAGAGGCGCAGGCAGGCATCAACACATTTTCATTGACTACCGACTCTAAGACGCACCCGCCCAAACGCGCCCGGCTCGAAGCCCTGGCCGTCGGCTGGAAACAAGCCGAAGAACTCTCCGACAGTGGTGCGAACACGCAAGGCTCAGCAGCAGGCGATTCCGAAGAAAAAAAATTGTACAATCAGGCGGTAGCCGAAAAAGATGCCGCCAAAGCCATCGAATTGCTCGATCAGGCCATTGAACTGAAAGGCGATTATGCCGACGCTTACCTGGAGCGGGCCAAACGCAAAGCGGAAATCGCTGGCGCGCAGGAAATGCGGAGCAATTATCGCGAAGCCATAGCCGACTATGACATTTATCTTCAAATGCGGCCTAAAAATGCTCTGGCCTGGGTAGGGCGCGGAGATGCGTACGCATATTTGCACCGCGATTCCCTGGCGTTGGCGGATTACAATCGCGCGATTCGTATTGATAGTAAAAATGCGGAGGCTTATTTTGGGCGGGCTTGCATAAAAATGGGTGAGGAAAAAGAAGCCGCGCTCAAAGATTTGGATAAAGCGGCGCAATTGAAGCCGGATTTTGCGGAAGCGTATTTTTTGCAGGGCAATATTCAGTATGGTTTGGGAGAAAATGAAAAATCGCTGGCCGCTTTGAGCAAAGCATTACAAATTGATCCTAACCATTATTATTCGCTGGATTTGCGGGCTTCGGTGCAGCGGCAGTTGGGTCATTTTGCGGAAGCCGTCGCCGATTTCAATCGTTTGGAAGCATTGGACCCAAAAAAATTTGAGAGTTATATGGACCGTGGTTTATCTTATCAGGCAATGAAAAAGCACCGCGAGGCCATCGCCGATTTTGATAAAATTGTGCAGAGCAATCCCGAATCTGCGGACGCCTATTTATATCGCGGCGTATCGAAACAGGTGTTGGGCCAAACCGCCGAAGCAGAAAAAGATTTCGATCTGGCCTTCGCGCACACGGCTTTGAAAGTGACTACCGCACTGAAAATTGGTTGCACCCTCGTCGAATGCGGGCTGCCAAAAGAAGGCATCGTCTGGCTGGAAGAAGTACTGGCCCAACAACCGGAAAATGAATACGCCCTGGCCTGCAAAGCGCAGGCATTGAAAAAATAAGGAAAAATCTATGATCTACTTCACCCAACTCATTTACCTCCGCCCCGGCGGCGAAGCCATCTTCGATCAATTTGAAAACGTGGCTCTGCCTTTAATCGCTCAATATAATGGCCAATTACTGATGCGCGTTCGTCCGCAGGAAGCCGATTTTGTCGAAATTAATTTTGACCGGCCCTACGAAATCCACCTGGTGTCTTTTGAGAGCCGGTCCGATTTCGAGCGGTTTGCGCAAGATCCGTCGCGGCAGCAGTTTTTGCATTTGAAAGATCAATCAGTGGAGAAAGTCGTGCTGATAGAGGGGAAGATGCTGTAGAAGCCCCTTCTATTCCCCCTGCATTTCCAGCCGATACCCCACGCCATGCACCGTGGCGATGCGTATCGTGGCGTCGTCGCGCAGCATTTTGCGCAGGCGCGACACAAATACATCCACGCTGCGCCCGACGATAATGCCCTCATCGTTCCAAACGGATTGCAGGATAAAATCACGTTCCAGCAATTGACCCAGGTGATTGACAAAGAGGTGCAACAATTTCGTCTCCCGGTAAGTCAATTCATAGCGCACAGTGCCGACCAGCAGCGTTTGGTTGGCCACATCCAGACTGGAAGCCCCAAAATGTAAACGCACACTTTCTGCTGTTTCCGCCTCTATCGGCGGGAGGGTCGGCAGGTTGTTGCGACGGGTAGCCCATTGCCATGCAGCATAAGAAATACCGCCCAGCAAGAAGCCGCCCACCAGAATCCACCAGCCCGCCGAGGCCAGCGGCGACGACTGCGGGGAGGCAAAAGTGACTTTCAAATTGTAGCAATCACTATTTTGAGCGCGGCCACCACACGCTACACCCACTTCTACGTCCTTAACATTGTAGCCCAGTAACAAATCGTCGCTAATGCAGCTCAATACGGCAACATCGTAGTCTTTTTGAATATCATGCACCTGGAAAGATTCCTGCAACAGCGCAGGCAATCGGTCATAATTGAATGAATGTTGCAGACGTAATAGAAAAGTATTCGCGTCCGGCCGTTCTACGGGCGGAATATTAGAAGTTGAATCACCGCTTTCCGCCAGCAAATGGTGCGCCGTACGGCGGAGCGCGAGATTGACTTTTTCATCAAAATGCGGAGTATCAATAGTAGTCGGCGTCAACCAGACAAACCGGGTGAACAGCAAACCTAC
Source organism: Saprospirales bacterium (assembly GCA_031425155.1). Classification (GTDB taxonomy): domain Bacteria; phylum Bacteroidota; class Bacteroidia; order Chitinophagales; family Saprospiraceae; genus M3007. The sequence continues at coordinate 19,350 of JANPIV010000068.1, forward strand.
TGACAACAATGCGGTGGCGACGGTCAATTTTTTAATTACCGAACGAGTCATGTCCGCAAAGATAATCTTCCAGTCCCGATGCGCCATATTTAACAACCGTCGCCGCCGATCACGACGACTATTTTAAGAATCCGCTTGGCCTTTTGGTCGGCTTTCCGGGCAGGCTCTATGATCAGATGGTCACCCGGTTGGGAAAGTTTCAGCACATCTGATATTTCGACGCTGAAAACTTGCCGGACGCTGCTTGATGCACCCTGATTAATCAGTTCACCGTCGCGCCGCAGGTAAATCAGGAAGGGAACCTTCTCCGCCTTTGTGAATATTGAGTGGTCTTTTATCACCGCCATTATACCCTTGCTAAAAATGTTGAATCTCGTATAATTCAGGGGTTTGTCGTTTAATATCAGCGGATTGTAATTGCCAGTTTGCTCGCCAGCGTTCGGGCCGAGTTCATTATCCAGTATAATGGAATCGGCCCACCACCGCTCTATGAGGCTGGATTGTGCAGAAACAATTTGGGGTATGGCAAAGAGTAAACAGGCAATCGCCCAGCAAGAGAATGGAAAGCGAGATGTCCAGCGAAGTAATTTGATCATGGTCGTGATTTTAAATAATGAACAAGGTTTCCTGTTTAACAACCGTATCCTCCTTCTACCACTTTTATAATGCGCTTTGCCGGGCGGTCGCTCCCCCGGACGGGCTCGATAATCAGGTGATCGCCGATCTTGGCCTCCTTCAATACATCCGACAGTTTAATGCTGTACACTTGCTGGCTGCTGTTGCACTGCGGATTATTGACGATCATCCCATCGCGCCGCAGATAGACCCGGAAAGGGATTTTTTCGGCATTGGGCAAAGACGGATTCCCCTTTACGACCGCGAGCACACCACTGCTATGAATCCCAAACAGGGTGTAATCCAGGGTTTTATCATTCACTATCAAGGGATTCCAGGCAAAATCGCTGGTTGCGCGCTTTTCATTTGGGTTTATTTCATTGTCCAGCATAATAGAAGCCGCCCGGTGCCAGGTTTCTACGATGCTGAATTGGGCGAAGGCAAAATTTGGCAGAAAAACAAGGAGCAATAAGCCGGAAAATAGCAGTGGGAATTTCATGAGTAAAACTTTGAAAGTGAATAAATTAGAACAAATCGGGGCATCAAAGCACCAGAATCTCGTTGTGCGGCAGCGCGTATTGTTCGTTCAGTGTGAGCAGCACAATGTGGTCGCCTTTGCGGCATTTGGCCAGCAACTTTTGCACCTCTACCTGCTGAAAATCCTCGTTGGAATACATCACCAGCGTCTTCGTATTTTGGTCGCGGATGGCCACTTTGAAAGTGATTTTATCCACCGCCACGCTGGAGTTGGGCGACAGGTCGGCAGTACATACCGTGAGCAGGCCAGTCGCATCAGCAGCCAGTACACACTTGCCCTGCGGCGAATATTCGTCCACCACGATTTTGTTATTCAGGAAAGCGGCGGTACAGTTCGCGAAAGATTTTTGGCCGAAAGCCGCATTAAAAGTCGCGCAGCAAAACAGGAAAAGCGCGAAGCGAATTAATTGGGTCATGTGTATTGGTTTTAAAAATGAATGATGCGCCAAAAGTATGGGGCGGACGCTGGCGGGCGCGGAAATGCGTGTAAAACAGTGTAAAGGAGTTGTAAAAGGTTTACCTGGGTACAAAAAAGCCGCCATTCCAGGTAGGAATGGCGGCTGTATAATCTGGTTGCTTTTTTGCTCTTTGCAAATTTGCCTTTTTCCTTTACCCTTTCCGCTGTGCAAAATCGGCCATCAGATCGGCCAGGGCCTGCACGCTGCTCTTGGGCATCGCGTTGTATATGCTGGCCCGGAAACCACCCACCGAGCGGTGGCCTTTCAGACCGACCATCCCGTTAGCCTCGGTTTCTTTCAGAAATTCCTTTTCCAGCGCGGCGTATTTTTCTTCCATCACAAAGCAGGCATTCATCAGCGAGCGGTCTTCTTTGGCCACCGTGCCTTTGAACAGCGGATTGCGGTCCACTTCGTCGTACAGGACGGCGGCTTTGATCTTGTTGCGACGTTGCATGGCTTTCAGGCCGCCATTCTTTTTCAGCCAGCGCAGCGTCAGCATGCTCACGTAGATCGGGAACACCGGCGGCGTGTTGTACAGGGAATTTTCCTGGATAAACGTGCGGTAATCCAGCATGGCGGGCACGTAACGCTGCACCGTGCCGAGTATATCCTCGCGCACGATGACCACCGTGGTACCAGCCGGACCGAGGTTTTTTTGCGCCCCGGCGTAGATCAGACCAAAGGCCGACACATCTATCGGGCGGCTCAGAAAATCGGAGGACATATCACAAACCAGCGGCACCGGCGACTTCGGGAAACGGTGCAATTGGGTGCCATAAATGGTGTTATTACTGGTCAAATGCAGGTATTTGACGTCTTTGGGGATTTTGTAACCCTTCGGAATGTGCGTGTAATTGTCCGCTTTGGAAGAGGCGAGCACCTGAATCTGACCGAAACCTTTGGCTTCCTTGATGGCTTTGTTGGCCCAAACGCCGGTGTCGGTATAAGCGGCGGTCTCGTTTTCGTTCAGCAGATTCATGGGAGCCATAAAAAACTGGGTGCTGGCTCCGCCTGAAAGCCACAGCGTCTTGTAGCCTGCGGGCAGATCGAGCAACTCCTGCATCAGCGCATTGGCCTCTTCGATGATGGCCGTAAATTCCGGTCCGCGGTGGCTCAACTCCATGATACTCAGGCCGCTACCGGCATAGTTGGCGGCGCCTTTGGCGGCTTCTTTGATCACCGAGGCGGGCAAAATAGCTGGCCCGGCGGAAAAATTGTGCATTTTCATGTCTTCGTGTTTAGGTGTAAGATTGGTCTTTTGAGTCTTTGGTCTTTGGCCGTTAGCCTTTGGCAGCGACAGCCACCATTGTGTTTTTGAAAAAGAAAGGGCAAAAGTAGGGGGTTCGAGCGGAAAAATGCAAAAACGAGGGGACGGATATGCAGGGTTGGATTTTCTGTCAAAAAAAAGCGGCTGCTGGAGTTTTTGTGTTAGGAAAAACGGAACTTCGCCCGTCGGCGCACTGCGGTCTATAGCACGCTATGCGCTTGCGATGAGCGGCAGTGAGGGCTTGCCCGATGGGGTATGTACAAAGCGGGTTTTCACGCAAGTGGGGCTATAGGGAGAGGTGACGGGAAAGCATAGTTATATGCCAACTGAAAAATAAAAAAACAATACTTGATTTCGATATTGACATGGCTGAAAGTGTAAAACTTGGACGAAAAAAGATTCGTGCGGGGAAAACATGAAACCTCACGAACCATTGTAACTAATTTTTTAAAAAATGAAGAAAATAATAGTCATCGGCAGTGCCAATACCGATATGGTTGTCAAAACAGACAAACTACCGTTACCGGGAGAGACCGTTATAGGCGGCGTATTTTTTATGAATGCAGGAGGCAAAGGTGCAAATCAAGCCGTAGCTGCTGCAAGATTGGGTGGCGATGTAACCTTTGTTGCCAAAGTAGGCAACGATATTTTTGGCAAGCAAACCATCATTGGCTTAAAAAAAGAAGGCATTGATACGCAGTATGTTTTTAAGGATAAAAAAGCCCCTTCGGGTACTGCGCTAATAACGGTCAATCATGAAGGCGAAAACTGCATTGTGGTTGCGCCCGGAGCCAATGCCAATTTATTGCCGAAAGATTTGGAAGCTGTAACGACCATGAATGAAGCAGAGATAATATTGGTGCAATTAGAAATTCCGATGGAAACAATTGAGATTGCCGTTAAAAAAGCAAACGCAAACGCTCAAAAAGTGATTCTAAATCCTGCCCCTGCACAGCCTTTAGCAGATGAATTATTAAGTGGCTTATTTCTGATAACGCCCAATGAAACAGAAGCCGCCTTATTAACGGGTATAAATGTCCATGATAAAACAACCGCTTCGCAAGCCGCTGATTTTTTACAAAGTAAAGGCGTTCAAAATGTTATCATTACTTTGGGAAAACAAGGGGCTTATCTCCAAACTAGTGATTTAAAAATTCTTGTGCCGACCCCATCAGTAAAAGCCGTTGATACAACTGCTGCGGGCGATACTTTCAGTGGCGCCATAGCGGTCGCCATAGCTGAAAATATGGATTGGGAGAATGCTGTTCGATTTGCTTGCCGGGCAGCCTCTATTTCTGTAACGAGATTGGGCGCACAGGCTTCCGTACCTTATAGGAACGAAATTTAAAAGCCACTTTATTCATCTTTAAAAATACAACCACTATGTTCATCGTAGCCAATTACAGTTTAGCAATTATCCTTTGTGTGGTAACTATGTTTTGCTGGGGCTCGTGGGCAAACACCACCAAACTCACGTCCAAAGATTGGCGTTTTGAACTCTTTTATTGGGATTATGGCATTGGCATACTCCTGACGACCTTGCTTTTAGCCTTTACATTGGGCAGCAATGGCAGCGAAGGCAGGGCTTTTATGGCAGACTTCCATCAAGCGGATAATGAAAGTTTATGTTCCGCATTTGCAGGCGGCGTTATTTTCAATTTGGCGAATATCCTTTTGGTTGCCGCCATTGCTATTGCGGGCATGTCCGTTGCTTTTCCAGTTGGCATCGGTATCGCTTTGGTTTTGGGGGTAGTCGTTAATTATATCGCCAATCCGCAAGGCAATCCGTTGTTGATTTTTGGCGGCGTTGCGCTGATTGCCATAGCCATCCTCCTCAATGCGAAAGCCTATCAAAAATTGCAAACCAATTTGGCAGGCAAAGTGTCCCAAAAAGGTTTGATTCTCTCTGTTGTCAGTGGTTGTTTGATGGGTTTGTTTTACAAATATGTGGCGGGCTCGATGGTATCAGATTTCAATGCGCCTGAAATGGGGAAACTTACGCCTTATACGGCCTTGGTGTTTTTTGCAATCGGCATTGTGTTGAGTAGCTTTGTTTTTAATACCATACAAATGAGACGCCCTTTCATCGGTATGCCTGTTTCCTTTTCAGACTATTTTAAAGGCATCGCCAAAGACCATTTCATCGGTATTTTGGGCGGTGTGATTTGGTGCGTCGGTATGTCTTTGAGCATAATTGCATCGGGCATAGCGGGACCTGCCGTTTCTTATGGATTGGGGCAGGGCGCAACCGTTGTGGCAGCTTTGTGGGGCATCTATATTTGGAAAGAATTTGATAAAGCCCCGACAGGCACAAAACCTTTGCTCAACCTAATGTTGCTGTTGTATGTAGTGGGGTTGGCGATGATTATTTTGTCGAAAAAATGAAATGAAAATTTTAATCAAATCAAACAACTGCAAGATGAAATCCAATTTTTTTCAAACCTGCTTTATCGTTTTTATTTTTCCCATCATCCTGTCTGAATCCACATCCGCACAAACGGTTCCGTTACCAAACGAGTGGAAATTCAAACAAGGGGATGACATGGCTTGGGCAAGCCCAACCTTCAATGATACCGATTGGGACACCAAACTTTCGGGCACAAATTGGAAGGCGACCAACACCAAAGAGAATGTCTTTGCATGGTATCGGGTCAAAATCGTAATACCATCAAGCATGAAAGCGGCGGCCGAAAAAGGGCACGGCATAAAAATCAATTTGGGCAAGATTGATGATGTTGACTTTACTTATTTCAATGGAAAACTCATTGGGCAGACGGGTTCTTTGCCTCCTCAATATATTACCAAATGGGATGTGGACAGGAACTATGTCATCCCTGAAAATGAAGTCTTGTGGGATAAGGAAAATGTGGTTGCCGTACGTGTTTTTAGCGCTGATATTGTCGGAATCGGTATGTACGAGGGAAAATATAATTACGCTCCGATTCAATGGTCAGATTTCATTTCAATGGAACAGACGATTGAAGAAACCGATAATAATGGTTTTACAACTAAAATCAAGTTCACCAATCAGAGCGATGTAGCATTTGAAGGAACAGTAGAATATTGGATAACCAATAAAACAGGAAAGGGGGTTTTTACAGAAACAAAATCTGTTCAAGTTGCACCTGAAAAAGGTTTTGAAACGGTGGTAACGCTCTCAAACTATCAGCCGACCGACGAACAGATTTTTAAAGTAGGCTATCTGATTTCAGAAAATAACAGCCCGGCTACCGTAAAAAGCGAGCAATTGTATTTTGCCAATAGAAAAATAGAAATCAAAGTTGCACAAGAACCAAGCCCGGTAATAGAAAATAAAATCAAAGATGTTTTCACGTCCATTCCCTTTCGAAATCAAGAATTGACAGGCTATTTGGGCAAACGATTGACGCAGAATTTGGAAGAACGCCTTTTGAAAGTGGATGAAAACGGTATGATGGGTGGCTATTTGCAAAGACCGGGCAATCACCCGTGGGTGGGCGAGCACGTTGGCAAATATTTGGAAACGGCTAGCAATGTTTGGAAAAACACGCATAATCCAGCCCTTAAAACACAAATGGACAGAATGATGTATGAGTTGATAAGTGCCCAATTAGATGATGGCTATTTGGGCACTTACACCCCCGATAAATATTGGACAAGTTGGGATGTCTGGTCGCACAAATATAATTTGTACGGTTTACTGGCTTATTACAAAACAACAGGTTATCAACCTGCCTTAGAAACGTGCAAAAAAATGGGCGATTTGCTTTGTACAACTTTCGGGAATAAATCAGGTCAACGGGATATTGTCTTGGCAGGAGAGCATGTTGGCATGGCTGCAACAAGTGTTTTAGACCCCATGATTGAGTTGTACAGATACACCGGCGATAAAAAATACCTCGATTTCTGTTATTACATCCTCAATGCGTGGGAGCAAAAAAACGGCTCAAAAATCATCAGTTCTTTATTGGCAACAGGAAAAGTCAATAAAGTAGCGAACGGCAAAGCATACGAAATGCTGTCCAATTTGGTCGGTTTAGTTAAATTATACCGTCTTACAGGCGATGAATCTTTTTTGAAGCCCGTGTTAATAGCATGGCAAGATGTCGTTGACAAAAAATTGTACATCACAGGCTCAACCAGCTCTTTTGAATTTTTTCAAGAAGATGAACACCTGCCCGCCGCCGATAAAGACCATATTGGCGAAGGCTGTGTGACGACGACTTGGATTCAATTGAACCACAATCTTTTCGCCATCACAGGCGAATTGAAATATTATGACCAAATCGAAAAATCCATTTACAATCATTTATTGGGAGCAGAAAATCCCGTTGATGGTTGCGTCAGTTATTACACGCCGTTGATGGACAAAAAACCATATTCCTGTTGGATTACTTGTTGCACTTCAAGCGTGCCACGGGGTATCGGCATGATACCGTATTTCACGTTTGGCAATATCAATAACGTGCCAACCGTGATGTTGTATGAGCCTGCCTTGTATAAAGAAACTATTACAACTTCGGACAAAAAGAACATTAACCTATCGCTGCAAATAGAAAGTAATTTCCCTGAAAATGGCGAGGCTGTCATAACAGTTACTACTTCTAAAACGGCTGATTTTCCAATAGCCTTGCACGTGCCGGCTTGGTGCGAATCCTTTATTGCTACGGTTGGCAATGAAGAATACAAAGGCACGACGAATCAATATTTGACCATAAAACGAAAATGGAAATCAGGCAACAAAATAAAAATTTCGTTCAAAATGCCGATTCAAACCATATCGGGCGGCAAGAGCTATCCTGACCAAATTGCGTTTCAAAGAGGTCCCCAGGTTTTGGCTTTTGATAATACATTGAACACGGCATTAACCTTGGAAGAATCGAATCAAAATCTATTGGTTGAAATGCCGGGAATCACAACCAACACCGCCGTTTTACCAAAACAATGGATTGGAAAACAAGCCTATTCTATCAATATCATGGGTAAAGAAAAGAATAAAACAACGCAAGAATTAATAGTCGTTCCTTATGCCGATGCCAGTCAAACGGGAGGACTTGTGAAAGTTTGGTTGCCAGTGAATGTAATCCATAAATAAAAAATTCAAACAAGAACGGGTGCAGAAGCGATTTGTCCCCATTTTTATAGTGCAACAAGTCACCCATCATGATTTGTTAAATCGTATAAAAGGCAAGAACTATAACTTCCCTGCCAACCGCTCGCTAAACGCGGCTGTTTGGCAGGGAAGCAGCCGTTAGCGGTCATTGTAAAACGACACCCTGCAAAAAATGACAGACCAATGAAACCAAAAATATTTGAACCAAACAGCGAATTGACTGAATTTGTAAAATGTTATTGGACATTGGAAAGCGAAAAGGAGAATACACCTGTAAAAAACACCATTGTTCCTGATGGAACTATGAAATTGATTTTTCATTACGGTGACACTTACAAGCACCACCCCAAAAAAGGAGAAAGTATAATTTTACCAAAATGCTTTTTAATTGGACAATTGACAAAACCGTATGTAGTAGAACCTCTTGGAATAACAGGAAGTTTTGTTGTTCGATTTCAACCAAATGGATTTTTACCATTTGCAACAATACCAATTAAAGAGATGGAAAACACGGCTGTACCATTGGATAAATTGTTTGGAACAAACGGAGAAAAAATTGGAGAAAAAATTTTAAACGCCAACACTACTTCTGAAAGAATAGAATTAATTGAGACTTTTTTATTAAACCAATTGGCTGATAGACAAGTCATCGACGATATTGTAAAATCAACAGTTGACACAATTTTAAATGCAAACGGACAATTTTCCGTAAACGAATTCTCAAAATTTAATAACATAAACCGGAGACAATTAACTCGTAAATTTTCGTCAACTATTGGTTTAAGTCCAAAGCAACTTTCTAAAACTATAAGAATTCAAGCGACACTAAAATCATTGCTGAATAGAAATGTTACAAGTCTGACGGATTTGGCTTATGAAAACGAATATTTTGACCAGGCACATTTTATAAAAGATTTCAAAGAATTTACAGGACTGACACCTAAAGAATTCTATGGCGATGACCTTAAAATGTCATTGATTTTTGACCGTGAAGATTAGCATTGTCCCATTTTTACAATTTTGTCATATCAGCACCTCGTAATTTTGCAATGCAATTTTGCAAAAAAACATTAAATTTAAAAAGAAATGACAAATTCAAATCCAGTAGGCTGGTTCGACATTCACGTATCAAACTTAGACCGAGCAAAAAAATTCTATGAAACTGTATTCAATATGCAATTGACCGACTTGCCGATTGAATGGGGTAAACAATCACTTTTCCCTTTTGACCACGAAAGCCCAAACATTTCAGGTGCATTAGTCGAAAATCCTGACTTTACACCAAACGGAATCAACACAGTCGTCTATTTTGAAACGGAAGACTGTATAACGGAAGAAAAAAGAATTGAAGAAGCAGGCGGAAAAATTGTAAGACCTAAAATGTCAATTGGCGATTTTGGCTTTGTATCCATATTTATTGATAGCGAAGGCAACACAATTGGACTTCATTCAAGAAATTAAATTATGGCTTACGACATAAATCTTGTGGACAAAGTGAGAGAATACCTTGCTGAAATACCAAACATAGAAATTGAAGAGAAAGAAATGTTCAATGTTCTAAACTTTATGGTAAACGGTAAAACTTGTATTTGTGTAAGTGGTGAAAATTTAATGTTACGTTTCGACCCAAAACTGCAAGAAGAACTCTCAGAGAAAAACGGTTACGAGACAATGTTAATGAAAGGCAAAGAATATAAAGGTTATTGTTACATAAACCCAGTCGGGTTTAAGGACAAAAAAGACTTTGAATATTTTGTAAATTTATGCCTTGACTTTAACAAAATCTCTAAATCTGCAAAGAAACGAAAGACGAAATAAAAACAACGAACCGCTAACACGGGTTTGGCAAAAGTGGCGGTTCAGTGCTCCGCAGACAGTTTTGTGGTTAACCAAACATTGGTTCTCCGCATCATCATTTGTGGTGAAAATCGCCACCTTCGCCAAGCCCGAAACCGTTAGCGGTCATTCAATCTGAAACTAACTATTCACACCACATTGGTGTGACAAAATACATTCAAAATGAAATTATATCAACTCTCTGAAAAACTTTATCAAAAATTTCTTTCGGAAAAAACTAAAGAAAGCAGTGAACAGGCTATCTTGTGGATTGCTTTAGCAAGTTTCATTGTTCACCTATTAATTATTGGGTTGGTGAATTTTAATATTATTTCCGTCAATGAGCCGTCAAATTTACTAAATAATCCTATTGCGGCTATTTATACCCCCTTTTCGTTTATACTGGTTTACGAGGTATATCTGTTAGTATATTACCTCCCAAAATCAACCTCTATTTATATATCCAAGCAATATGAAATTATTGCACTCATCATTATCAGACGCTTATTCAAAGACCTTTCAGATTTATCACTTTCGACTGATTGGTTTAACATTAACAATGATTTACAGTTTACTTATGACCTGGTCGCATCGGTCATATTATTCTATTTGATTTATATATTTCATGTTCAACGAACCAAAGTATATAGAACTGTTGATAAAAGAAAAGTCCATTCTTTAAGTATTTCAAAATTTATAAACGCTAAAAAATGGATGGCTACTGCTTTAGTGCCTATACTATTTATAATTGCAATATATTCCTTCTTAAACTGGATTGCCGGTATCCTTCAACCTGATGAAACCAATGCTCTTTCTTTCAAGAACATCAATAATATTTTCTTTGAACAGTTTTTTAATATTCTGATAATTGCCGATGTAGTATTGTTGTTGTTTTCTTTTTTTCATACAGACGAGTTCCATAAAGTCATTCGAAACTCAGGTTTTATTATTTCAACAATTTTAATTAGAATATCCTTTTCCGTGAGCGGGATTATTAATACTGTATTAATTGTTTTTGCTATTTTATTTGGACTTTTGATGCTCGTTATTCATAATAAATTTGAAAAACAGTTAGCATTAGAGGATACCGGGAAGAGTAATGATAACGAATTGTGAAATTATTTTAGAGGCTGTTTTAAAACCTTGAACGGAGCGAAAAGGCCGAAATTTTGGCGATAGCCTCCTTCGCCCCCCGCCTGCCAAGCCTTGGCGGGCAGGAAGGCTACGGCGGTTAAAGATGAAGATTTATTTTTAGTGCATAGCCGAGTCTATTCGCTAAAAATAAAGCAAAATATAGCGGCAAAAGGCAGAATTTTGCGCCCAGTGAGGGGTAATGTTGACGGTAAATACGCCTATCAATCAATCAAAACTATTTAAAACGAACCCACATAATGATTAAAATCAAATTCTTTACCCTCCTCTTCGCCTGCATAGGTTTGGTAAGTTGCAAATCCAGTCAACTTAAATACGCAGCCATCCCGGAAATTGGGTTGTTTAAGATTGAAATACTTTATCCGAATGGAGAAGAAAAAACCTTCGACATGGACTATTATGAAAAAACACACATGCCTATGGTCGCCGGATTGTTGGGCAAAAATTTAAAATTTTATGAAATTGACAAAGGCATATCCGGCAGAACACCAGGTGATAAAGTGCCTTTTGTGGCGATAGGCTATTTTTATTGTTATGATGTTGCGGAGTATAATAAAGCGATAGCACAAAACAGAGATGCCATTATCAGTGATATAAAAAAATACACCAACATTCAACCCGTTATCCAAATAAGCGAAATCAAACAATGGCGATACAACAACATCAAATAACGAATAGACCCCGCTCGCGCCGGGGCTCTGCCCCGCGTGTCTATCATCCGGGCTTTGCCCGCCTTCTCCACTCACTGGTCAATTCTAAACCAAAAACATATTTTGCTCCCCGCTCACTAACCCACTCAACCCCAGCGCTGCGGCAGTGTCTTTTTCGACCTGCCGCCAAGGTACAATGGCATGTTTCGTACTGTTAAATGTTGTCTTTTAGTGGCTGCATCGTAGTGGATAGCCTGTATTGAGGAGCACGAAAAATATCCTGCTGTACGTTTGCGGCAGGTCGAAAAAGACACTGCCGCGGCGTAGGGCGAGGGTGCGTTGGGAAAGTAAGAACACCTGCGGAGGCAGTAAAATTTATAAAGGGCGGGCGAACACCATGCAGGGCAGAAAGGATAGTCCATTAGATGCCTGGCTTTGATTTCGTGGCCTTTCAACGCCGCGCCGCTGCAATTTAGCAATAGTTCTGATCCTCTAACCTCCTATTTTTATAAATTTAGAAACAATAACCTGCCCGTTTTCGCCCGTTACACGTATGATATAGGCATTGTTGGGTAAATGTGATACATCCAACGAAGCGATATTGTGACCAGATTTATAAAAAACAACATGCCCTTGTACGTTCCGAATTTCGACCCGGTTGGTAACAAACGTTTCGGTGTTTTGCGGCACAATATTAATGAAACCAGTGCTCGGATTGGGTACTATTTTCAGACCCGCGACTGCGGTACCGGGTGCGCTGGTACTGCTGAGGAAATTACCGATGTAGAGTGTATCGTTACAGTTTGCGCCCAAACAGCCATCGGGGGAAATATTACCTAAAATCATGCTGGTTTGTTCGGTGGTGCTGGTTGGGTCAACGCTGGTCCCGATAAAAAACAACCGCTGGTGAACCGTATCAAAAACGCACGAATTAAGGGTCACCGAAGCGGGCAGAGCGGACTGATACGTGGTATCCACGATGAAGCGACGCCATAGGTCTTCATTCTTGGCGTTAAATTTAACAATCAACCCTTTGCGCGGTGATAACGGAGTTGGATTTTCGTCGGTAATTACCTGCCCCACCAAATAATAAGAACCATCGTTGGTGTACAGGCCATCCCCGAAAAAGGTCAATTGCGGCAGGTTATCGCAGCCTAATGCAACGCCGTTACCCTGTTCGTCAAATATTTCCCGGCAAAGTTGAGTTGTTAAATTGGATGTAATGGTGCTGCGAATGGACAACGACGAATCGGCATTGGGCTGTTGGCTTAACAAAAGGTGCGGCCCAGGGTTGTTCAGGGTGGTGGTGGAATGAATTTCGTCGGTGGAGGTGGTTAAATCATAACTGCCCACGGTTGTTTTGAACTCAAGTGAATTGGGGTTATATCTATCGGCAAAATACAATAATTTTCCGTTGGGCAACAGCGTGGAATTGAACGAGTTAGTTGTATTTTGGGACGAAGATACAACGTTGAAAGAATCGCGTTCGAGCAGCGTAAGGTCGGGTGAAAACTGCCTCAAATAAACGCCCGATGTTGTATTGGTGATATTTCGGCTACTTAGGGATAAGAGCCGGTTGTTGTACCAATAAAGATCGCCAAACACTTCGTTTCTTCCGTTGAGGCCGGACGTGAATTCATGGAACACGGACCCCTCACTACTTAATTGGGTAATTCTGAGCGGTTGCACAAACGCACTGGGCACATAAGAATAACCAACGTAAATGTCGCTTTCGGTAGTTATGAGTCCGTTAGGGTTTATCTGTGGTAGGAAATAGCCATTCGGCAACAGTTTTTTACGCCACTGCAACTGCCCTTGTGCGTCGTATTTCATCACTTCGGCATTGGTATTTTCCCATTCTTCACCACTTGGGTCTATATAAGCGGAATCGTTGGCCATGTATGCCACTATCGCGTCGCCTTGCAAGGTAATTCGTTCGCCACGAAAATATTGATTTTGCGACGGTGGGGTTAATTTTGAAATGAAATAAGATTGTGCGTTGCTGCTAAAGCTGACGGATAAAAAAAACAAAAAATATTGAATTTTCATGTATTTATACATTAAAGTTAAATAAAGGCATGTTGCGTTTTTAAGCAACATGCCTTTATTTAACTTGTTTAGAAAAGAAAATAAGCGAATGAACTCGCCTTATTATTCCAAGAACTTGATAATTTAACTTCTTGTGAAGAATTAGGGAAAGATCTAACTATGGTTATTTGAGCCCCACCGAAAAAAGTATTATCGTGTAATGTCACACTTGTTTGTTGAAAAGAAAGTCCTTTAAACCTACTTACACGATTCCCCCAAGCATATGGAAACGCTGCTGGATAAAACATTACTGGCATTGCTTTAACGGGGCCAACATTAAAAACTAAAGGGTAATCAAAATTCTTAAAATCGTAGAAAGTTAATCCAAAAACTAAACTAGATGGAGCATTTGATGGTGGTAACAGAGACTTTATTAATTGATTTTGATAATTTGTGTACCATTCAGGAATCGGGTTCTCTTCACTAAGTCTAGCACTATCAGCAAGGAAAGACATTCTTTCTGAAAAATAGATTTCCTTTGCTATAGGAATGTTATGATTGTTCCCATAATCAATATATTTCTGTTTCGTAGAAAATCCCTTAAAATTAAGAATTTCTTTTGTGGATGAAGCATCAGATGAAAATTCAACAATTGAATATTGAGCAGCATCTACAGTTGCGGAATTTGTAGTTTCTACTTCATCGTAGTAATACTTAATAGTATAATCATCATCAGTGTTATCATCATCCCGTTCAGAGATTTCGGTTTTGATATTGTCAGGAGATACTTCTTCCGCTTTTTCTTGCTTTGAGCAATTTGTTAAAAATAATAGCATGGAAAGAAGTAGCGATGGTGCAATTTCAAGATATTGTTTCATGTTTAAAATTTTTTATGAGTATTTTTTTGGAATACTCTTTGGATGAATAAAAATTTCAAATTTAGTTATACAAATTTAATAATATCAATCTATAAAAAGCAAGTTATTAACAAGTTATTAACAAATTATTAACAAATGGGAAAATGAGTGGATGTCCTCTTCCCCATGAGCGCAACCATTAAAAAGTGGAGAGTTTTCCGTCGAGCGTGGTGTTCCGCTTTTAGCACAAACTGATCACTTTTGGCTTAAAAACTGATGCCCAGCCGCCGCGCCTGGGCATGGATACCCGCAATCCCGATTGGCAGGGTTTTGTGGCTTTTCGAAGAGGGGTTTTAAATCTTCGTTTGAAAAATTATAAGCAGGCGATTACCTACTACGAAACTGCAGCCAGGCTCTGTGCGGCTGCCGGTGACAGCATGTGTGTGGGTGAAAGCCTCGGGCAACTCAGTTCCATGTATGGTCAAATCGGCGATTATGCCCAGGCGCATCAGTATTTTGAATCCGCCTTGCCGCTGATCACCCGCTATGGCACGAACGCCCGGTTATCTTCTCTGTTGCATAATTTTGCTAATCTGCTTACCATTCAGAAACGCCCCGCAGAAGCAATCCCTTATTTTGAAAAAGCCCTGACCGTGCTGGAAAAGGAGGATAATCAACGGCAGGCTACGATCTTCCGCAACAATTTAGCCGGGGCATATTGCGAACTTCAGCAGTACGATCAGGCACTGAAAATGTATCAGCAGTGCATCCTGCTCAGTCAAAAAAATAATTGGCAGGAAAATCTGATTTACAACTATGCGGGCGTTTCTGGCGTCTTCGAGCGCACCGGGCAATACCGGGAGGCACTTGACTTTTTTAAAAAATACCACATTTTACAGGATTCGTTGATCGGTGCCACCACGCAAGAGAAAATTGCCAATCTGGAAACCCAGTACCACGTCCAGCAAAAAGAACTGGAATTGCAAAAAAGCCAGGCTGAACTCACCATGGCGCGGCTCTCTTTGGAGCGCGGTATAATACTTTTATTCGTGGTGGGATTGTTGGCCGGTTTTGGAGTATGGCGTTGGCGTTTGCAATCTCGCCGGGCGAAACACGAGATTGCCCAAAATCAGGAAAACCTAACGCAACTGACTCGTATTTTGCTGGAAAAGAATGAGTTACTGACGGAACTGGAAGAGCAGATCGCTCAGCAATCGCCCCAACCAGAGGGCTTTGAGAGAAATCTTCATGAGCAGCGCATTCTCACCGATGCCGACTGGGCAGCCTTCCGAACCTACTTTGATCGGGCTTATCCAGGCTATTTGCAGCGTCTGCGTACGGCATTCCCTGCGCTGACGGATGCGGAGAAGCGGCTTTTTCTTTTTATCAAACTCAATCTGACCCGCAAAGAAGCTGCTACCATTCTGGGCATTTCACCGGAAAGTGTGAAGAAGACCCGCAATCGGCTAAGACACCGGCTGGGCTTGGGAGAGGATGTGGAGTTGGAGGTGTATATTCGGGGGTTTTGAGGGTTCTACACATTCAAATAGTGCATCAAAGAATCATACCGATCCCGCATGCCCTCCGTATTCTCTAATTCGCCAAAAGTCTCTTTCACCACATAGTCGTGGCGTTCCAGAGAAGCAATGGTGCGGGCCAGATCATTACGATTGACTTTGATGGTCAATTCGATGCTTTCCGGGTCGGGTACCGAGGTGACGAACACACTCAAAATATTGACCCGTTCTTCTTCAATGATCCGGGAAATAGTGGCCAGTGAATAGTCGCGGCGGCTCATTTCGAGCACCAGCACCGCACCATGTTCCGTGAAAGCGGCGGTGTTGGCAAAATACCTTAACAGGTCATTCTGGGAGATCAGGCCGAGGTAATTCCCTTCATCATCCACCACGGGCACCACCGTGAGACGATGGTCGCCCATGAGCCGCATCACCTCAAACAAATGCTCCTGCTCGTGTACCGCGTAGCGGCGGTGCATCGAAAAGTCGTATTCGCTGATGGATTCGTACAGTTTATGATTGAAAATATCCTCTTCCGAAAGCAGACCAACGAGGCGGTTGTTTTCTACCACCGGCAAATGTTTGACGTGGTAGTCGTTGAGCAGGTGAAAGGCATCCCGGCCGGTTTGTTCCACCCGCAGGGCAGGTATATCTTGAGCAATTAAAGTTCTTGCAGTCATGGGCGCTAATAGAACAGGATAGTTCATTAATGTGCCGGTCTGGTCCGAAAATCAGACCTTTGCGACGATTAAAGCCTTTGGGGCTTGTCTGTCAATAAATTAGACTAAAATCGTTCCACGCTATCCTGTACTTGATAAAACGCTTTTCAACCATCATAGTTGAGGAATCATTTTCATCTTCTGATGACACACTAATCAGCACTCGATTTTGTCTCCGCCAAAGGCACTACTACTTAGACGTACAAGGGGACGGAATGGCACAAATATTCGTGTAAAAAATTGCTTTCCCAAAAAAACTTTTCCAAATCGCCCCTTTATTTTGTTAAAGGCTAAAAAATTGAAAATCAGTCACCTGGCTGCCATGCAAACGACAAAAACCGCCATCAGTCAACGCGAATTATTCCTGCGGCATGTGGCCCAGACCTCCCCTGCACCGTTGAGCCTCGATATTGAACGCGCCGAGGGTCTGTATCTCTACGACCGCGCGGGCCAATCATATCTCGATTTAATCGCAGGAATCGGGCCAAGTCTGTTGGGCCACCGTCCGCCGCGGGTGCAGGCTGCCGTGCAAAACCAACTGGACCGCTACTGGCACACGCTGGTTTTTGGCGAGTTTGTGCTATCGCCGCAGGTGGAATTTGCCACGCTATTGGCGGCGCATTTGCCCGGCCTGGATGCGGTGTATTTCACCAATTCCGGCGCAGAAGCCACCGAAGGGGCTATGAAACTCGCCAAACGCTACACCGGGCGACCCCACTTTGTGGCCTGTCGCCAAGCGTATCATGGGAGCACGCAGGGCGCGGCCAGCCTGATGTCGCCCACGGATTTCACGCTGGCCTTCCAGCCGCTGCTGCCCGGCATTCATCATGTAGAATTTAATAGTGTCGCGGATTTGCAAAAAATAGACCGCCACACGGCGGCTGTCATCGTGGAGACCGTGCAGGGCGAAGCCGGACTGCGACTGCCCGATCCGGCCTGGCTGACTGCGCTGCGCCAACGCTGCGACGAAGTTGGGACATTATTGATTCTGGATGAAATACAGGCGGGTTTCGGGCGCACGGGTACCCTGTTTGCTTTTGAACAGTATGGCATTGTGCCCGATATTTTGCTGCTCGCCAAGGCGTTCGGCGGTGGATTTCCGCTGGGCGCGTTCATTGCCCGCCGGGAAGTGATGCAGGCACTCACCCACGATCCGGTGTTGGGACATATTACCACTTTTGGCGGCCACCCGGTGAGTGCAGCGGCAGGGCTGGAAACCCTGAAAATATTACTGGAAACGGATTTGCTGGCGCAAATTCCCGCTAAACTGGCCCTTTTCCGGCAATTGCTCGTGCATCCAGCCATCCGGGAAGTGCGCAGCATCGGCCTTTGGCTGGCGGTGGATCTGGGCAGTTTTGCACACGTACAACGCGTCATTGCGCACTGCATCAGCCGGGGCGTCATCACCGACTGGTTTTTATTCAATGACCAAAGCCTGCGTATTGCGCCGCCCCTCACCATTGGAGCAGCGGAAATAGAATTTGCCTGTGCAGTTATTTTGGAAGGAATAGAAATGATTTATTGAGGATGCGCGTATTTGAGGATAGGAGTATTTGATCAAATTACTGATTATCAGGTAATTGATCAAATACTCAAATCCTCCCAAAAATACAGTTTCCTGCAAGACGCGCTACTGTGGCAGGTCTCTTTGTTTGCCAAATCTTTTTACCTCAATCGGTTTTATTTTTTCCCATTCGGCCAGGTCCGCCTTGCCTTTTATGGAATCTCCCTGCATCAGGTAGGCATTGCCGCGCGCCCGATATGCCCGGGCAAAATCGGGCTGGAGTTGGATCGTTTTATTAAAATCATTGATGGCCAGCTTTACCTCTTTCAGATTGATGAGCGAGAGGCCGCGATTGTAATATTGTTCCGCATCTTCCGGGTTCTTGTTCAGATAAGTCGTAAGATCGGCGACTGAACTTTCATACTGTCTGGCAAAGCCGAGCATGCTGCCGCGATACTTATAGGCTTCCGTAATATTTTGATTAATACTAATAGCACGATTCAGGTCGCTAAGAGCATCGCGGCCCCGGTCATTCTCGCTGTAGTATATACCGCGCCACAAATAGGCGTAGCCAAAATTGTCGCCCGAAGTCTCTATGGCCTTGTCCATCAGCGTGGGCGTATCTTTCCAGTCATTGATCCGCAGGCTGGCCAATAAAGTCCACAACAATCCCAGCACCGTAATAACCCCCCAGCTGGGGCCGACCCAATTGGGACGTTTTACCCGAAACAGATCGGGCAAATTGGCCAGAATAAAGAAAAAACCCAAACCTGCCAGGTAATTGTAGCGATCCGAACGTAACTCAAACGTGCTGAACGAGGCATAGGGCAACGAAACCACAATATTGGACAGATAAAACAAAATGCCGAACCACACGAAGGGCCATCGAACGCGACTGCGCCAGCCCAACCAAAGTCCCGCCACCAACACCACCGGGGCCACGTAATAGGTCCACGACCAGCCCGCTGAGGTTTTAACGAAAGGATACCAAATGCTCAATCCGAACGGCAGCAGCAGTTTAGTCCAGTAAAAAACCAAGGTATGGCAGATCATCAGCACCCGGTCGAGGATCGTAAAATCGCCGGGCGTATCTCCAAAACCCGATTTGGTGCGGGTAATAATAGTCAGTATGCCAAAACCCAGCGAAATGGCAAAAAACGGGGCCTTTTCGAGCAAATTGCGCTGATTCAACGGTCGTTTCAGCCACCAGTCCAATACCAGCAGCGTCAGTGGCAAGGTGACCGCCGCCGACTTGGCCAGACAAGCCACGATAAACATGACTATAGCCAGCCAGTAATGCAGCCGTTTTCCGGTCGCCTGCGCATACCGTAGATAATGGTGCATGGCCAGCAGGGAAAACAGGGCGAACAAGGGCGTACTGAACGCGGTGATCCAGGATACGGCTTCTACCTGCAACGGGTGAATGGCAAAGAACAGGCTGACCACGAAAGCAACCGCCGCACTGCTGCCCAAACGACGAAAAACCCGAAACACTAGCAGGGCATTCACGGCATGAACGATGGCACTGAACAGGTGAAAGAGGGTAGCGGCCTCTTTGCCTTTCATCGCATAAGCCAGAGCATAACCGATCCAGGTGACGGGAGCGAACATGCCCAGGTTGGAACTAATAAAAGGATTGAAATCCGTGACCGCCGGGTTGTTGAAAGTGGCCGTATGGTCGCCCATATTGATCATTTTATTGCCAATTCCCGTCAAAAAAAGCACGAAAGCCACCCCTGCTGCTACCCACGGCATCCATTGGTCGGGCGATACGTCGGTAGCCGCTTCGGCGGAAGCAGATTTAGCCGGTTTGGGTGATTTTGCCGGAGCAACAGGACGCGAGGTGTATTTTTTAGCCATAGTAAATAAAAATTGCAAATGCAGCGGAGCAACAGCCTGGTTGACTCGGGCGGCAAAAATAGGACAGATTTAAGATTGCTTTGGCTTTCCCGATAAAAAATCGGGATGTCGCTACGCCCCATTTGACTCTACTCTTCCAGGATCATTTTCGTATGCGGAATACCATCTTCCATGTATTCTTCGCCGGTGGATCGGAAGCCAAAAGTCTCGTAAAATTTCAACAAATAACGCTGAGCACCGATTTTAATAGGTTGATTGCCAAACAGATGGCGGCATTGCTCGATACTTTTGGTCATCAGTTCCTTACCCGCTCCTGTACCACGCGCCAAAGGCGAACTCACCACCCGCCCGATGGACGGATAGTCAGCGTAGGCCACGCCACGCGGCAACAGACGCGTATAACACACCAACTGACCATCCGCATTACGCCCCTGCAAATGCCAGGATGCCTGATCTTTCCCGTCGCAGTCGAGGTAGGGACAGTTTTGTTCCACAATGAACACTTCCTGGCGCAAAGCCAGAATAGCATATAATTCCGTTGTAGTCAGTTGGTCGAAAGGTAAGCAAGTGAAAGTGAGCATGTTATGGATAAATGACTAACAAATAAGGCAAAGCCTTTATTTCAAAAAAACAGCAAGGCGGGCGCAAATATCGCTTTTCACCGCCTGCCAGGCCATTTTTATTGATACAGAAAATGCCACTCCGGGACATGCTGACTTTGGCAGAATGGCTACCTTTGCCAACTTTTCTTTGTTAACAGTGTTTCGGCGCTAAACATTTCAACTACCATGCACAAGCAACTTTCCTTACTTGCCCTCCTTTGTTGGGCTGCTTTTTCCATTCCGGCCTACGCTCAGATCAAAACACCTCAGGCCAGCCCCACTGCCACCCTCAAACAGGAAGTGGGCCTCGGTTCGGTAGAAATCGTCTATTCCCGTCCCAGTGCCAAAGGCCGTAAAATCTTTGGCGAACTCGTCCCGTTCAACGAACTCTGGCGCACCGGCGCGAATGCTTCGACCAAAGTCACTTTCAGCGACGATGTGAAAGTCGGCGGCGTAGCCCTGGCCAAAGGTACCTATGCGCTGTACACCACACCTGGCGCCAAAGAGTGGAGCATTGTTTTTTACAAAAACACCAAGTTCGGTGGCGTTCCCGGCAAAGATTACACCGAAACGGACGTAGCCGCTAAATTCAACGTACCCGTCATGCCGCTGCGCGATATGGTGGAGACTTTCACTATCGGTATCAGCAACCTGCGCAACAACGCCGCCGACATTGATATCAGCTGGGAAATGACCAAAGTGACCATTCCAGTCACCATGGATGTGGATACGAAAGTCATGGCCGACATCAAAAACCAGATGGCTGGTCCTTCCGGCGACACGTACTACGCTGCTGCCCGCTACTACTACGACGAGAAAAAAGACCTGGGTCAGGCCCTCACGTGGATCAATAAAGCCCTGGAACTGAACGGCGAAAAATTCTGGGTGCTTCGCCTGAAAGCCAATATTCTGGCTGATTCCGGCAAGTACAAAGAGGCCATTACCACTGCTGAACGCAGCATGGAACTGGCTAAATCAGAAGGTAATAACGACTACGTTCGGATGAACGAGAAGTCTATTGCCGAGTGGAAGATGAAGAAGTAAACTGTAAATGGTTTTTACGAGAGAGGGGTAGTAAAAGTTTTTTTCAAAACTTTTACTACCCCTCTCTCGTAAAAACCATTCGCTAGGGCAAGGCCTTTCGCGGATGCCCGAGTAAACCTAAATCCTTGGCATTCAAACGCTTATTTAGTCAAATGCCTGGATTCTTAATAAGAATAAGGCTCACTCCAATTTCCCCCTACCTCTCAAGCCCCAATTGTAAATCTTTTTAACGAGCGAGGGGCCGGAATTTTTTGAAAAAAAAATTCCGGCCCCTCGCTCGTTAAAAAGGTTCCCCTATCCCTTATGATCGGCCAAAAACTTCGCCAGGCCAATATCCGTCAATGGATGGCTTAGCAAACCGAGCATAGCGCTCAACGGGCAAGTCACCACATCGGCCCCGGCTTTGGCGGCCTGCACAATGTGCAACGGACTGCGGATACTAGCGGCGAGAATAGCCGTTTCGTAACCTGTAATGGTGAAAATTTCAAAAATCTCTTTGATCAGCCCGATGCCATCCCAGGAAATATCGTCCACCCGACCCACGAAAGGCGACAGGTAAGTAGCACCGGCTTTGGCGGCCAGAATGGCTTGTCCGGCTGAAAAAACCAGCGTGCAGTTCGTGCGAATACCCTGCTCCGTGAAGTAGGAAATGGCCCGGATGCCGTCGCGGATCATCGGCACTTTCACTACGATATTTTCGTGCAGTTCAGCCAGTATTTTGCCTTCGGCAATGATACCCGCATAGTCCGTGGAGATGACTTCTGCGCTCACATCCTTGTCCGCCCCCACTATTTCGCAGATGGTGCTATAGTGCTTAAATACCTCTTTATCCCCGGTAATGCCTTCTTTGGCCATGAGGGAGGGGTTGGTTGTTACGCCATCCAGAATACCCATTTCTGCCGCTTCCCGGATTTGATCGAGATTGGCCGTATCAATGAAAAATTTCATAATCGTTTGATTGTAGAGCGTGAATAATATCGGGGAATGTAGAAAAAACAAATGTGGTCAGGGAGGAGGACGAGGTTGTGATTAAAAAACCACATACGCTGCATACAACCACCTTGACCACATTTTTAAAAAAGCGCCAGACACACCGCTACGACCACATATCCTTGCTGCATTTCTGCCCTGGGGAGGTTTTGCAGGAGCTGGTCGCCCGGCGCGGGGCAAAGATACTATGTTCCCAGAAAAAACCTACCATCAGGTTTTATTTAAGTGATAAATGGAAATATTTTACCTGAAAATTTTGGCATAAGCCATTGATTATTAACCGCATTCTAACAGAAAAATTCAGGACGATGCTGACCAGGATTTGCATATTGCCATTTGCCCTTTCCTTCAGTGGTCGTTATTTTTTATCAATTGCTCCTCCTCATGGCGAGGACGTTTTTTGAAAAATTTGCCGTCCACCACCAGCAGGCCAAATGATTCGCCATCTTCTTTGCCTGTCTTGGCGTGGTGCGCTCCGTGTGCCCGCAGTATAGCCCGTGAGTATTTGCCATCCAGCCGCTTGAACCACGAAAAGCGCCGATGAATATACACATCATGGATCAGAAAATAAGTCAGGCCGTACAGCGAAATGCCCACCCCAATGAAGGTGACCCAAAAATGCGGCGACAGGCTGCCATACATGTAACAGAACATGGACGGTATAGCATACACCAGAAAAAAACGGTCATTTTTCTCAAAAAAGCCGTCTTTCAGGTGTTTTGGCCGGTGATGGTCTTCATGCCAGTCCCAGAGCGGCCCGTGCATCACGTACTTGTGGGTGAACCAGGCCATAAATTCCATACCGCCATAAGCGGCCAGCGTAATCAGTGTATAAAGCAGCCAGGGTGCCATTTATGTGTTTATTAAGAGCGTGAAAAATAGGCGTTGTCTAAAGCACCTTTTCTGAACTACGAAACACCAGAAATTCTAAATTTGTTGAATGAATCTACTAAAACATTCAACAAAACTACATAACTCGACTCCATTAGTTTAATCTAAAATTAAGGTAAAACACTGGTTCCCAACCCAATAACCAATAGACTAATAACCAGTAACTACTCCCGAATGGGCAAAGGCTTATCATCCGGTGCCTCGGCCAAAGTGGGTGGTTGCGCGTGCAACGGCTTTCCGGCCAGCACTTTTTCGTACAATCGGAGATAGTCATCGGCCATGCGGCTGGAGGAAAAATGCGACACCGCCCATTCGTGGCATTTAGCATGATCGTACGACCCGGCATTTTTGAGTGCTTCCACCAATTCCGATTTTTTTACCGATAAACAGCCAAAATCGGAGTAAAACGCCTCCAAAGTGCCATTACTGGCGGATTTTCGACCCTTTACTTGTTGCCCCAATGCCTCCGGCAACGCGCCATAAGGCGTACCAAACACCGGGCAACCAAAATACAGACTCTCTGCCACGGCCAGGCAGGAAGGTTCGTGCCATATTACCGGAAAAATAAGCCCCTGCGACGATGCCAGCAGCGTATTGCGCCCCGGCCCGCTCAGCACCCCGTGAAACCGGACGCTGGGACTCAACGTAATCCGCAGACCCTTGCGGAAATTGACCCGCGTCCCACCGATCACATGCAACCGGCCATCCACCCGCGTGGCCAGGTCTATGGCCCCGCGCACGTTTTTGCCGCTCCAGGTCGCATTGCCGAGAAAGTGAAAATAGGGTCGTTTGCCATTCAAATTAGGATGCCCATACTCATCGAAATCTATGCCCGGCTGTACATACACCGCACCGCCATGCAGATGGGCGTGTTTGGCTGAAAGAAAAACGGCGTTTCGATCAAAAGTACAGGGCACCGTACTATTTTCGTAGCAGGTAATCAGGTAGGGGGTCGAAGGCATTGCTTTGGGGGGAGAATGAAAATGCACCAGATCGGTGCCGGGCGGTATTTGCGCATCCAACTCCTTTTTGTCATCCAGATGCACCACTTTCGCAAAAGGACATTCCGAGCCTTTTTTGGCTAAAAAAGTTACCTCATGTCCACGTCCGGCCAATTCTTTGCCCAACCACCACGCCACCCGCTCTGCGTCTTCATAAGTGCTGATCGGGATTTGACTATGGCAAACCAATAGGATTTTCATTCATCAATAGCGGTAAAGGTCAAAAATCAGACGGTACAAAAGTGGTAAATCCCGGCCCCTATTCAAAGGCAAACGATAAAATTCTCACATTTGCTGTTCCAATGCACGAAACAGGGCCCACTACGGGCACTCAAACACTTCTCTATGCAAATGTCGTACCGCGAGACCCTCGACTACCTGTACCAACACTTGCCGATGTTCCACCGCATTGGTGCGGCGGCCTACAAAAATGACCTGTCCAACACGATTGCGCTATGCGACTATTTGGGCAATCCGCAGGACAAATTTCCGACTATACACGTGGCAGGTACCAATGGCAAGGGCTCCGTCAGTCATCTGTTGGCTGCGGCCTGTCAGGCGGCTGGCTGGAAAACCGGGCTCTATATCAGCCCACATTATAAGGACTTTCGGGAACGCATCAAAATAAACGGTCAATATATTGCCCGACGGCATGTTGTGGATTTTATCGCCCGGCATCGCCCGATTATTGAGCGCGTCCAGCCGTCGTTTTTCGAGCTCTGTGTGGCGATGGCTTTCGATCATTTTGCCCGCGAACGCGTGGATATTGCCATCATCGAAGTGGGCCTGGGCGGACGGCTGGACAGCACCAACGTCATCACACCGCTGCTGAGTGTCATCACGAATATTAGTTACGACCACCAGCATTTGCTGGGCGATACGCTGCCGCTGATTGCCGGCGAAAAGGCGGGCATCATCAAACCCGGCATTCCCGTGGTGATCGGAGAATATCAACCGGAATCCGCGCCGGTCTTTCAGGCGCGGGCCGCTGCGATGAATGCTCCACTGCTATTCGCTGACCAGCATTTCAGACTGGTAGAAAAAAGCACAACCAATTGGCAATCTACCACTTATGACGTTTTTAAAGATGGAAATTTATACCTCGAAAATCTTGTCGTAGATGCCGCCGGGCCGTACCAGGCCAAAAACGTGGCCACCGCGCTGCAAGCCATTGAGGGAATGCGGAATGTGGGGGATGTGTCGCAAAATTCCGTATTCCGTATTCCGCACTCCTTATTGCAACAGGGTTTTGCGAATTTGCGCACCTTGACGCGCTTTCAGGGCCGCTGGCAGGTGATCGGCCAACACCCCACGGTTCTCTGCGACAGTGCCCATAATGAGGCGGGCCTGCGGCTGGCTTTTGAAAAAATAAGGACTTTATCTTTCCGTCAATTACATGTCGTGACCGGCTTTGTGAACGACAAATCCGTGGAGCAGGTGCTGGGCTTATTTCCTGCCGATGCCCGTTATTATTTTGCCAAAGCCGATATTCCACGTGGCCTGGAAGCGGAACTGCTGCGCGAAAAAGCGGCGACTTTTCAGTTGCATGGCCGCGCTTACACGTCGGTGCGTGGTGCGCTGCGGGCCGCTCGCCGCGCTGCTGCACCAGACGATCTGGTGGTGGTGATCGGAAGTATTTTTGTGGTGGCGGAGGTGTTGTGAGAGCCAGTGATTTTATGCTGCCAATCCTAACCGTTCTTTTGCTCTCGCCAGCATGAGCGGCCGGGCATCTGCCAATTGTTTTACTTCTTTGTAGGGCAAGCAAATGATGATATGGCGGCCTGTCTCATCAACCCAGTCGTCCTCCTCCTGCTCATCTTTCGTACATATAAAGGTGATACCCACCCGGTCGAGATGCCGGAAGTGATTCAGTATATATGAGGTGTCCACCTTATTGGAAACATCCTCCTCCACGATTTTGACTACTCGCATGGTGCAATTTTTTACAAATATACAGATGATCTAAAAATACCACAAGTTTACTGCATTTTACTGTTGAAAGGTGGCCTGGGCAGACGGTCTTTCTTGGGCCGAGCCAGATTTTCGGGGAGGTAGGGATAGTTGAATAACTTGCGCTGCTCCTCCTTGAGGCATTCTCCAATAGTCCCCTGAAATTGAATGACATAAGATACCTTCATCTCTTCCAAATACTTGACGCTGTACCTGCCAAACTGTCCCTTCGTGGTGGTGCCATATTTCCAAACTTGGCCCGGCAAGAGGTAAAAAGCAACCCGCCCCGGGTGGTTGCAGGGATACCAACCATCTTCGTCTGCAATCAAAGCATACTGCTGCCCATCATCAATTTCTCTCAGCCGCTTTTCCAACCTGACCTTTTCTTTCGGCTGGAGCGCAGGCGTTTCATCCTCTTGTTTATACGTGAGCAATGCCGCAATGACCAGCAGCACGAATACCCCAATGAGGAGTAAGAGCAGGGCAGTTTGCGTTTTAGCATTTTTCTTCTTTATCTGCGGTCTGTCGGCTCCCATGCCCGGTACTTTTTAGTTCACTACTGCACTAATTTATTTTCCATTATATGGAAATAATGTGGGCAAAAATACTGTTATTTGTCTTATAAATGGAGTTTTATAAAATCATTTCCATTTTGAAAGCAAACTCAAAACGATTAGAGAAAACAATGAGAAGATTAGAAAAAACAAACCAGCAGCAAACAGCCATCTAAATTTCTCCTACCTTGCCGGCAGGAAAAACTGATATGTCTGATCAATTACCGGCCATGAACACTCATGGTCGGCCTGTTCATTTTTTCCTATTCCCTTATTGAAATATGCTCGTTAAAACATACGCCGGGGCAGTCCAAGGCGTGGATGCCCAGACCATTACCATCGAAGTGAATACCGGCGGCGCGGTAGGCAACACTGACAAACCCGGTGTTTTCATCGTCGGCCTGCCTGATAAATCGGTGAGTGAAGGCCAATCGCGCCTGGAAGCAGCGTTTAAGAACTCCAATATCCGGCTGCCCCGCCTGAAGACCATCATCAACTTCGCGCCCGCCGATATGCGCAAAGAGGGTTCGGCCTTCGATCTGCCTATGGCCATCGGCATGCTGGCCGCTTCGGGCGTCATCCCGGAAGACAATCTCGACCGTTATTTCATCATGGGCGAACTCTCGCTCGATGGCAGTTTGCGACCCATCAAGGGGGCACTTTCTATTGCCATTCAGGCGCGCAGGGAAAAATTCAAAGGTTTTATTTTGCCGAAGGCCAATGCCCGCGAAGCCGCCATTGTCAACGATCTGGACATTTACGGTGTCGAGACTTTGCGCGAAGCGATTGATGTGCTGGCTGGCGATTCCGAGATCAAACCCATTGTGGTGAATACCCGCGAGGAATTTGCCAATAATATGGATCACTATGATGTGGATTTCGAGGATGTACGCGGCCAGGAAAACATCAAACGCGCCCTCGAACTGGCCGCCGCCGGAGGCCACAACGTGATCCTGATCGGGCCGCCGGGCGCAGGCAAAACCATGTTGGCCCGCCGCCTGCCAACTATTCTGCCGCCGCTGACGCTCCATGAGGCATTAGACACGACCAAAATCCACTCGGTGGCCGGAGTGTTGCCAGATAATGCTTCCCTGGTGACGCAACGGCCCTTTCGTGCTCCTCACCATACTATCAGCGATGTGGCCCTGGTGGGCGGCGGCTCCAATCCCATGCCCGGCGAGATCAGCCTGGCGCATAATGGCGTACTGTTTCTCGATGAATTGCCGGAGTTCAAACGCACGGCTCTGGAAGTGATGCGCCAACCGATGGAAGAGCGGCGGGTCACCATCAGCCGGGCCAAAGTGAGCGTGGAATATCCCGCCAGTTTTATGCTGATCGCCAGCATGAACCCTTGTCCCTGTGGCTATTACAACCACCCGGAAAAAGATTGCGTGTGCGGCCCCGGCGTGGTAAAACGCTACGTCTCCAAAATATCCGGCCCGCTACTCGACCGCATTGATCTGCACGTGGAAGTGACGCCGGTAAGCTATGATGAACTTACCACGACCGAAAAGCCCAAACTGGCCAGCGCGGAAATTCGGGCGCGGGTGCTGCGGGCCCGCGAGGTACAGGACGAGCGTTTCAAGGATTTGAAAGAAGTGTACTGCAACGCTCAAATGCCCAGCCGGATGGTGCGCGAAGTCTGCCAACTCACACCCGCCGGCCTCACGCTGCTCAAAACCGCGATGGAACGCCTGCAACTCAGTGCCCGCGCTTATGATCGCATCCTGAAAGTGGCGCGCACCGCCGCTGATCTGGGTGGCAGCCCGGATATTCGCATCGAGGATTTGGCGGAGGCGATTCACTACCGGAGTTTGGATCGGGAGGGGTGGGCAGGGTAGGGATGGCGGTAGGGAAGATTTTGATAGCCGATGTTGCTTTGCTTTTCCTGCCAAAAGCCAGATTCGAACTCCCAGCGCTTGCGCTACAATTTATTGAAAATCAAAGCAGTTAATTGCTGGTGGTGATGTTGTTTTAAAATTTTTGTAAAATGCCGCCGCATTTTGCTTGCCAAAAGTCGAAGTGACTTGGTGTCACAATTGGTGGAATTGTAAGGTACGTCAAAAGAGTGAAAGCAGCGGCTACATGGACCGATGTAGCAACGCTTTTCAGGGTAGCGTCATCGGCTGCAACTGCTTACCTTGCAGGACTTAATCCAACCGGTAATGAACATCTGTAGATATACCGTATTAGTCCTGATCACGATCGCCCTTTTAGCCATGACCCTGAGCTGCCGACAGGAAACGCCACCGAAAAAATACCGGATTGGTTTTTCCCAGTGTTGCAACGACCCCTGGCGAGAGGTAATGAACGCGGAGATGTTGCGGGAACTGGCCATCCACCCGGAACTTGACTTTGACATACGGGTATCGGACAACGACAGCAAAAAGCAGATCGAACAGATCAGGGCACTGCTGTCGTCAGGGATTGATATTCTGCTCGTTTCGCCCAACGAGTCCAAACCGCTCACCCCCGTGATCGAGGAAGCGTACAAAGCGGGCATGCCGGTAATTTTGATTGACCGGAAAACGGAATCCCAATTGTACACCGCTTATATAGGTGCTGACAACTATGAAATCGGCAAAACGGCAGGCGTTTATATCGCCAATCAAATAAATCGGCAGGGCAAGGTCATTGAAATCCTGTTGCCCCTGACCATTTCGCCTGGTGCCGAGCGCAACCGGGGCTTTCGGGATGGCATCGCGCCCACCCCAGACGTGCAGGTTGTGGCGGCCCTGGAAACCAGACAAGGCCTGGAGGACATTGACCACCTTCTACCCGACCTTTTGCGTCAGCACCCGGAAGCCAATGTCCTTTTTGGCCATACCGATCTACTGGCCGAAACCGCCTACAAAATAGTACAGGAGCACGGCCGGGCCGGGCAGATGCGCTTCGTCGGCATTGACGGCATACCCGGCACCGGACGGGGCATTCAGGCGGTGGAGGACGGCATTCTTGATGCATCTATGCTTTATCCGACGGGGGGCACCGAGGCGATACGGCTCGCTGTGTCGGTGCTGAACAACCTGCCCTACGAAAAAGAAAACGAGCTCGAAACCATCGTCATTGACCGGAGCAATGCCCGCATCCTGCACAACCAGATGAAAAAGGTAAACAGCCTGCAGAAGAGCATTGATGAACAAACGAAGACACTAGAAGCACTGCAAACTATTTATCGCAGCCAGCGGGTCTATATTGCGGTGCTGCTCTCCAGCCTGCTGCTGGCGTTGGTGCTGGGCGTATTCTTATGGCGATCCCTGCGCACGAAACAAGCCGCCTTTCGCAGTCTAGAGGCCAAGAACCAGGAAATACTGGAGCATGAGCGGCAACTCGTCGAAATGTCGGATGAAGTACGCCGGGCTACCCAAGCCAAGGTGGATTTTTTCACCAACATCAGTCACGAGTTCCGTACGCCACTTACGCTGGTCCTGGGCTTCGCCGAAGACCTGCTGCCTTCCCAAAAACTAAGCAAAGACGAGCAGCAGAGCATTGGTCATATCCGGCAAAACGCTTTCCGGCTGTTGCGTTTGGTCAATCAACTCATGGATTTTCAAAAAACGGAAAGCAAGCGTATGCAACTCCGGGTCAGCGAAAATGACTTGGTCGGATTCGTGCGGAACCTCGTGGAATCTTACGGTAAAACTGCCCAAAAACGCGGCATTGACTTGCAATTGCTCACTCGCCACGAGCAGTTGCCGCTTTGGTTCGATGCGGGCATCATGGACAAAGTGCTGTTCAACCTGCTCTCCAATGCCTTCAAATTCACCCCCGATGGCGGAAAAATCCATCTCCACATTACGGTGGACAATTTTGAGAACTGGGCAAAACTCTCCGTAGAGGATAGCGGTCAAGGAATGTTGGAAGAAGAACTGGGGCACATTTTCGAGCCGTTTTACCAGGCCCCCCCGGGACAGGCGCATGGCGGAGCGCAGGGTACCGGACTGGGCTTATCCCTCACCAAATCGCTGGTGGAACTCCATGGGGGCCATATTTCCGTTAAAAGCGCCTCAGGCAAGGGAAGTCGCTTCACCGTGGCGCTACCGCTGGGCAAGGAACACCTGCTACATGAACAGCTCGTGCCGGAGCAGCCGCAATATATGCTGGATGAGCAGTTTTTACTGTCTTTGGACCTCGAGCCGGCCGGAGTGGAAGCAGGGGGAGAAAATACCGTCGCCAACCAGCAAATCCTGATCATCGAAGACAATGAAGACCTGCAATTTTTCCTGAAAAAGAAACTGAGTACTACTTATCAGCTCCTGCACGCGACGAACGGGGAAGAAGGTCTGCAAAAAGCTTATGACTTCACACCCGATCTCATTGTTTGCGACATTATGCTGCCGGGCATGGATGGGTTAACCATTACCCGCAGTTTAAAATCGGACCTGCGGACTTCCCATATCCCCATCCTGCTCCTTTCGGCCCGCAGCAGCGTCGAACAGCAAATTGAAGGGACACAAACCGGCGCCGACTCCTACGTCACCAAGCCGTTCAACGTCCAGTTTTTAATGGCCAACATCCGGTCGCTGCTGCTCAACCGGCAGGTGCTGAAGGAAAATTATGGCAAAGGCCTGGTCAGCCATGCTATGGAAGTCCCTAAATTGGATCTACCGGCCAGCACTTCGCCACTCGACCGCGATTTTATTCAAAAGTTCATGGCCTATGTCGGGCAGCACTATGCCCGGCAGGATTTTCAGGTACATGATCTTTGCCAGGAACTGAACCTTTCGAGGTCGCAGTTGTACCGGAAGGTCACGGCCCTGCTGGGGGAAAGCATCGGAGACTACATCGAAAACACCCGCCTGCAAAAAGCCGAGGAATTGTTGCTGGCTGGCAAGCTGTCTGTTGCCGAAACGGCCTATCAGGTGGGGTATTCGTCGCCGGATTATTTTTCTACGGTGTTCAAATCGAAATATAATGTCACCCCTTCGCAGTTCCGCCGAAATAATTCGGAGAAAAACCAGGATTTATGATGCTACAAATTCCGGGTTGGGCGCGACAAAACCCGGTATGCCCGCCCATATTGTTATTTTTACAATAAGATTAAATGGTTGATTATTAATTAGTTAAAACTGCTTTTCGTCTGCGACAAATTTAAAGCAACTTTGGTATAATTGTTAAGTCCGGCCCAGCCCGGCCAAAGGAATATTGCGGTACAAAAAAAGGGATACATGAACCACCGCAAAATTTTCTTTTGGTCAATTACGGTTGCACTGGCCGGATTCCTCTTCGGCTTTGATACCGTGGTTATTTCCGGGGCCGACTTATCCTTACAGGCCTTATGGCCCCGGGGAGAGGTTTTTCACGGGTTTGTAGTGATGGCCTCCGCGCTGTGGGGCACGGTCATCGGGGCCATCTTCGGCGGCATACCCACCGATCGGCTGGGCCGCAAAAAGACACTGCTCTGGATTGGCGTACTTTACCTGGCTTCGGCCCTTGGTTCCGCGCTGGCCACCGGCCCCTGGATGTTCGCCTTTTTCCGGTTGCTGGGTGGTTTGGCCATTGGGGCTTCCACCATCGCTGCCCCCGCCTACATCTCTGAGATCGCGCCGGCCAGCAACCGGGGCAAACTGGTGGCCCTGTACCAATTCAACATCGTTTTCGGCATTCTAATCGCCTTTCTCTCAAACTACCTGCTGAGCGGTATCGGTGAAAATGCTTGGCGCTGGATGATCGGGGTGCAGGCCCTGCCCGCCTTTCTC
This sequence comes from Saprospirales bacterium, assembly GCA_031425155.1. Taxonomy (GTDB): domain Bacteria; phylum Bacteroidota; class Bacteroidia; order Chitinophagales; family Saprospiraceae; genus M3007. The sequence continues at coordinate 52,173 of JANPIV010000068.1, forward strand.
TATACATTATTGGTGCTCACCGTACCGGAAAGCCCGCGTTGGCTGTTGGTGAAGAAAAACGACCGGGCCGCCGCTGCCAAAACGCTGCGCCTCATTGATCCCGACACGGACACCGAGGCGGAAATGCAACGCCTCCTCTCCGAGCATGCCGTGGCCGACAAGACCGAAACCATATTCAGTCAGAAGTACCGTTTTCCGTTGATGCTGGCCTTTCTGGTCGCTTTTTTCAACCAGTTTTCAGGCATCAATGCCTTTCTGTACTACGCGCCCCGCATTTTTGAAATAGCCGGACTGGAAAAAAGTGCGGCCCTGTTGAGCAGCGTGGGCATCGGTGTGACCAACCTGATCTTTACCCTGCTCGGCCTGTCGTTGATTGATCGTTTTGGCCGCCGACAGCTCATGTACATCGGTTCGGTGGGCTACATCATCTCGCTGTCGCTGGTAGCCGCGGCCTTCGCCCTGGGCATCAAGGGCATGGCGGTGCCAGTTTTCCTGTTCCTGTTTATTGCCGCTCATGCCGTGGGGCAGGGCGCCGTCATCTGGGTCTTCATTTCCGAAATCTTCCCGACCCATCTGCGGGCCAGTGGCCAATCCTTCGGCAGCTCCGTGCATTGGGTGCTGGCGGCGGCTATCCCTTCCTTGGTACCCGTCCTCTTCACCCGGATTGGGGCAGCGCCGGTCTTTGCCATTTTCGCCTTTATGATGGTGCTACAGTTGGTATTCGTATGGCGTATGATGCCGGAAACCAAAGGCGTAGCTCTGGAGGATATGGAGAAACGGCTTTCTAGTCATAACTCATAATTCATAATTCATAGAAATGTCCAATCCTACCATTATATGCTTTGGAGAAGTCCTTTGGGATTTGCTGCCGACCGGACGGATGGCTGGCGGAGCGCCCATGAACGTCGCTTTTCATGCCAACCAGCTCGGCATGCGATCCAAAATGATCAGTAAAGTTGGCAACGACGATCTGGGCAAGGAACTCCGGGGGTTTTTGGAAAATATGGGCGTGTCCACGGAATTGGTCCAGACTGATGACACCTTTCCGACAGGCATCGTCAACGTGACCCTGGAAGACGGCGCCGCCCCGACCTATGAGATCGTCAGCCCCGTTGCCTGGGACTATATCCGTTCGGACGACCGGGCCAGGGACTACGTCAAAACGGCCGATGCGCTGATCTTTGGCAGCCTGGCCTGCCGGATGGACAGCAACAAAAAAACGCTGCTCGAGTACCTCGAACTGGCTCCCATCCGGGTCTTCGATGTCAATCTGCGGACACCCTACTATTCGCAGTCTTTGGTGGAGGAATTGTTGCCCAAAGCCGACATCCTGAAAGTAAACGATGACGAGCTCGCCATCATCGCAGCCTGGCAGGAGATCGCCGGGGACGAAAAAGCCCAGCTGGATTTTCTGCAGGACAAGTTCGGCATCGGCGTGATCATCCTGACCAAAGGCAAGGACGGCGCCGTATGCCTGGACGAATCGGGTTGCTTCCAACAGCCGGGCATTCCCGTGCAGGTGCAGGACACCATCGGCAGCGGCGATTCTTTTTTAGCGGCTTTTCTGAGCAAATACCTGCACGGAGAAAACACCCGCGATTGCCTGGCTTTCGCCGGGGCAGTGGGGGCGTTGGTGGCCACCAAAACCGGCGGTACCCCCGAAGTCACTCTGCCGGAAATACAGGCGTTGATGTCGCCATCCGCTATCGCAAACATTTGATAAACAAGTTTTTACAACATGAACAAGCTAATTATTGCGCTATCCCTGCTGGCCATTGGCGGCCTGCTGTATGCCTGCAACGAGGCAATCACCGGACTGCAACAGCCCCACGAGAAAAAGCCTGGAACAGCACTGCAATTCCGGGAGCAACATCGTCCGCAATTTCATTTTTCCCCCAAAGAAAACTGGATGAACGACCCGAACGGTATGTTTTTCTACGCCGGGGAATACCACCTGTTTTACCAGCATTACCCGGATTCCAATGTGTGGGGTCCTATGCACTGGGGCCATGCGGTAAGCACGGACCTGGTGCACTGGGACCACCTGCCCATCGCTTTGTACCCCGATTCGCTGGGCTATATCTTTTCCGGCAGCGCGGTGGTGGACTGGAAAAATACCAGCGGGCTCGGCCAAAACGGTCAACTGCCTTTGATCGCCATTTTTACCTACCACAACATGGCGGGCGAAAAAGCCGGACGTCAAGATTTCCAGTACCAGGGCATGGCCTACAGCAACGACAAGGGCCGCAGCTGGACCAAGTATGCCCAAAACCCCATCGTGCCCAATCCCGGAAATATCCGGGATTTCCGCGATCCCAAGGTGATCTGGGACGAGGCCTCCCGGCAATGGATCATGGTTTTTGCCGCGCAGGACCGGGTCCAGCTCTGGGCTTCCCAAGACTTGAAAAGATGGCAGCATCTCAGCGATTTCGGGCAGGCATTAGGTGTCCACAGCGGTGTCTGGGAATGCCCGGATTTGTTTCCCCTGTCCGTGGAAGGCTCCAGCGAAACCAAGTGGGTCTTGCTGGTCAGTATTAACCCGGGCGGGCCCAACGGTGGTTCGGCGACGCAATACTTTGTCGGCAATTTTGACGGAAAAGAATTCATCCTGGATGCCTCCTACGCCGCTGACGTCACCGGCGAAAAAGCGGTCTGGCTCGATTACGGGCGGGACAACTACGCCGGGGTCACCTGGTCGGATGTGCCTAAAGCCGATGGCCGCCGCCTGTTTCTGGGCTGGATGAGCAACTGGGATTACGCGAACGTTGTGCCCACCCAGGCCTGGCGCAGTGCCGCCACCCTGCCGCGGACTTTGGTACTGAAAAAAACGGACCTGGGCTACCGCATTTTTGCCCAACCCGTCGCGGAATTAAAGGCCATCCGGGCTGCTGCCCATCCGCTCAAAAGCACCACCATCACCGGCACATTGGACCTGACGCCGCAACTGGGCTTTTCTCCGGCCCAAATGGAACTGGTGCTGGAATTGGACCCGGCGGCAGGTGCCGACTGCGGCGTCGAACTATCCAATGCCAAAGGCGAACGCTACCGCGTCGGCTACAACGCCGCTACCAAGCAGTTTTACAGCGACCGCACCCATTCGGGTAATCTTGCTTTTTCTAAAAAATTTGGGACAAAAGTTCACACGGCTCCCCGCATTTCCCAAGATAAAAACATCCGCTTTCACCTCTTCTTCGACGCTGCTTCGGCAGAGTTGTTCGCCGATGGAGGCGCTACCGTGATGACGGATATTTTCTTTCCCGGCGAGGACTTTTCACAGGTGAAAATTTATTCTGAAAACGGAAAGGTGAAACTGTTGAGCGGGGAAGCATGGTCGTTGAAAAGTATTTGGCACTAATCAAAATCCCGGAGTTTGTTTTTCGCAATACACCTGCACGTAATTCTAAAATTAAAATTATGAAATTCAAATTACTCTCGCTTTTAGCACTCCTGCTGTCGGTGCAGTTTGCACAGGCGCAGCAAATGCTCACCGGCAAGGTGCTGGACACGGAGACGAAGGTGCCGCTCGTTGGCGCCACCATCGTCATCGCCGGCACGAACACCGGCGCTATCGTGAACTTCGACGGAAATTATGAACTCGTATTACCGGAAGGCAACGTCTCCATCAAGGTTACCTACACGGGCTACGAATCGAAAATCATCACAGACGTGCAGCCCGGCGTCCTGAACATCCTGCTTTCATCCGGAGCGATGCTGAACGAAATCGTCGTAGTGGGCTACACCGCCGAGCGCAAAAAGGACCTCACAGGGGCAGTTTCCATCGTGAAGATGGATGACGTGAAGGAACTCCCGGCAGGCAACGTCATGAAAAATATTCAGGGCAGGGTGCCCGGTGTCAACATCACCACAGATGGCTCGCCGGGTTCCGCCGCCACCGTGCGTATTCGGGGCAACGGCACGCTTAACAATAATGACCCTCTATATGTCATTGACGGCGTACCCACCAAAGCAGGTATGCACGAAATCAACGCGGCCGACATCGAGTCTGTTCAGGTTCTGAAAGATGCGGCCTCCGCGAGCATCTACGGTTCAAGGGCGGGTAACGGCGTCATCGTCATCACGACCAAAAATGCCAAAAAAGACCAGCTCAGGGTTCAATTTGACGCCAACTGGTCGCAGCAGCAATACACCTCCAAATTGGAACCGCTTAACACGAATGAACGGGGACTGGCATTCTGGCAGGCATCCGTCAACGCCAAACTAAATCCCTCCAGCCCCATTTACAGTTATCAATGGAATGGAGACTTAAACAGTCCCATTCTTGGTGACATCACTTACAACGAGTACATCGACAACAAGAAAACCATGCGCCCTGCCGACACGCGCTGGTTCGATGAAGTGTCGCAAGCCTCGCTGTTGCAATCTTACAACCTGGGTATTTCAAAAGGCTCGGAAAATGGCAATGTCGTTTTCTCTATGGGTTACTACGATCACAACGGCATTATCCGGGAAACCAATTTCAACCGCATCAACTTCCGGCTCAACACACGCTACAACTTGTTTGGCGGGCTGGTGTCGGTGGGGGAAAATTTCCAGATGACCTTCCAGCGGGAAAGGCAAATTCCCACAGGAGATATTCTATTCACTTCGCTGGTACAACATCCGATAGTGCCCGTCCATACCGAGGATGGCGGCTGGGGCGGTCCTGTCTCAGGAATGACCGACCGGCAAAACCCCGTGCGCCTCATCGAGGATAATAAGCAGAACCAGTACCGGTTTGTGCGCCCGTTCGGCAACGTGTTCGTAGAAGTGAACCCGCTGAAAAACCTCCAGTTGAAATCGAGTTTCGGGGTGGATTACAGCATGTTCTATGCCCGTAATATCCAGAAGCGGTACGTTTCAGGCTTCCTCAACGAACCCGACAACCGGGTGACCAATAATACCAGCTTGTCCGGCAACTGGATTTGGACCAACACTGCAACTTACGACTACAATACGCCCCGCCACCGCTTCAATTTCCTGCTCGGACAGGAGCAAATCAGGTTTTCGCAGGAATTTTTTAGCGCTTCCCGGGAGGGTTTCATCAGCGAGAGTACCGACTATGCTTACCTGAGCGCCGGTGCTGCCAACCAGCTGAACAGCGGCGGCGGGCAAAAATGGGCTTTGCTTTCCTATTTCGGTAAAATCAATTACGCCCTCAACGACCGCTATCTCGCCTCCTTTACGGTGCGGCGTGACGGCTCGTCCCGTTTTGGTAAAAACAACCGCTACGGCAATTTCCCGGCGGCCTCCATCGGCTGGCGATTCAGCGAGGAACAGTTTTTTAAAAATCTTTTTGAAAAACCGGTTTATTTCAAACTGCGTGCAAGCTGGGGACAAAACGGCAACCAGGAGATTGACCCGCTGGCAGTGTACAACATTTACCGGGCCGTATATGCCAAAGAAGACGCTATTTGGGACAACCCAAGTCCACCTGTTTTCAACCCCAGCCTCGGCACGGCTTATGACATCGCGGGGAATGACATGGGGCAATTGCTCTCCGGTTTCATTAACAGCCAGCAGGCCAGTAATGATTTAAAATGGGAAACAACGACGCAAACTAACTTCGGACTGGACTATGAAGTGGGCAAATTCTCCGGCTCCCTGGATTACTACATAAAGGAAACGAGCGACATTCTCTATTTCCGCACCTTGTTGGCGACAGTGGGCGAGGCGAACGGCCAATTCGTCAATGGCGGTACCATCCGGAATAAGGGTATCGAGGCACTGATCAACTACAGCGACAAGCTTGGCAATTTCTCCTTCGATATCACCGGAAACATTGCTACGTTGAAAAACGAGGTGGTGAGCATGCCGGAAGACTTGTTCGTGCGAATGCCCCTCAGTGGCGAGGTACCCAATGATGCCAAGACCGAACTTCCCGGACAACAGCTTATCGGGCTTTCGGTGAACAGCTTTTACGGCTATGTTGCGGATGGTTTGTTCCAAAACCAGGCGGAAGTTGACCAACACGCTACTCAATCGGGCAAGGGCATCGGTCGCATCCGTTTCAAAGACCTTAACGGCGACGGCAAGGTTGACAACAATGACCAGACTTTTATCGGTACCGCCGACCCGTCATTGTCCTACGGTTTGAACATTAACCTGGGCTATAAGCAGTTCAACCTGACGGTATTCTTCCAGGGTGTTTCAGGCATCGAATACTACAACTCGTACAAAACCTACACCGATTTTGCTTCGCTCTGGCCCGGCACCAATTGGGGCACAAGGACGCTGGATGCGTGGACACCTGAAAATTCAAATTCAACCATCCCCCGCCTTACCATCTTGGACAACAACAACGAGGGACGGGTAAGCACTTATTTCATCGAAAATGCTTCCTATCTAAAAATGCGCAACCTGCAATTGGGCTATCAATTGCCGGCTGGTGTCATGAAAAAAATCAGGATGCGCAAAGGCAAGATCTACCTGCAGGGGCAAAACCTCTGGACAGTGAAAAGCAGCAAGTTCACTGCCCCCGATCCCGAGAACCCGAACTATGCATTTCCAATACCGGCCACTTACACGCTGGGCGTGAATCTTGAATTCTAAAATGTAATCAAAACATGAAAAATATAGCAACCATCACATTTCTGTCAGCCATCCTCCTCCTGAGCCCCTCCTGCGGCAAAGACTTCCTCGACGTGAAGCCTCAGGGCGTCATCTCGGACGATGCGCTGAACACACCGGACAACATCGAAGGACTCGTCATCGCTGCCTACGCCATGCTCGGAAACGACCACTATTCCGTGCCCAATCAACTTTGGCCCTGGGGCGACCTCCGGGCCGGGGATGCCTACAAAGGTGGCGACGGTCCGGCCGATATCGCCAACTACCACGCCATGGAGGTTTTCTCCACCCTGCAACCCGATATGAGCGCCTACGCTCCGGCGGCCCTGGGCGATTTGAACGATAAAAAATGGACACGGCTTTACACGTCCGTTTCGAGGGCTAACAATGCGCTGCGCCGCCTGAACGAGATCCCGGAAAGTGAGTATCCGCTCAAAAACACACGCATCGCTGAGATGCGCTTTCTACGGGGGCAGTTTTATTTCGATTTAAAAATATTGTATAAACACATGCCCTGGGTGTCGGAAAACGATTCGCCGCTCGACATTGAGCAATTGGGCAACAAAGACCTGTCTGATGCCCAGCTTTGGGAAAATATCATTGCCGAGTTCCGGTTCGCTGCCGACAACCTGCCCGCTACACAAAGCGAAAAGGGCAGGCCCACAAAATTCACTGCGAAGGTTTGCCTTTCCAAGGCGCTGCTCTACGCTGCCTACGAACAGAACGACAACCATCAGGTTAACAACATTAACCAGCAGAAGCTGGAAGAAGTAGTGGGCGCAGTGGATGAGGTTATCGCCTCCGGCAGATACGCGCTGGAACCCGATTTCGCCAACCCGTTTTTGTGGGAGCATGAAAATGGCCCGGAATCCGTGTGGGCAATCCAGCGCTCACACGACGACGGCACTGCAACCGGCATGATTGATTTCTCCGCCATGCTGAATGCGCCGATGAGCCCGGAGTTTGGATGCTGCGGGTTTCACCTTCCGAGCCAAAATCTGTTCAACTCGTTTAAAACCACTGCGAACGGCCTGCCGGATTTTGATAATTTCAACAACAGCGACCTCAATACATCGGTCAACACCGTTGACCCCCGGCTCGACCACACCGTGGCACAGCCCGGCAAACCCTGGAAGTACGAGACCTCACTGATTTACACGGAAGAGTGGGCAAGGCAGCCGGGCATTTACGGACCGTTTTCTTCCCTGAAGGAAAACGTGTCGCCCAATTGTGACTGCTTCGAGCAGTTGCCACCATTCATGGCCAGCTCGAAAAACACCATCCTCATCCGCTATGCCGACGTGCTGCTATGGAAGGCGGAGGCATTGATTGAGCTGGGACGGCACAACGAGGCTTTGCCTATCATCAACGACATCCGACTCCGGGCGCAGAACAGCACTGCCCGGCTCAAGTTTGCCGACGGAAGCCCGGTTTCCAACTTCAAAATAGAACCATACTCAGGTGCCGCTTGGACACAGGAATACGCCAGAAAAGCCCTGCGGTACGAGCGGCGGCTGGAGTTTGCCATGGAAGGTCACCGCTTTTTTGATCTCGTCCGCTGGGGGATTGCTGCGCAGACGCTGGACAGCTATTTCTCCATAGAAAAAACAAAACGGGACTACCTGAACAATGCCCAGTTCCAATCCGGCAAACACGAGTATCTGCCCATTCCGCAGCAGCAGATTAACCTGAGCGGCGGGAAGTATGTGCAAAACCCTGGATATAACTGATTCGGAATGAGTTGTTTGACTGCCTTGGATTGACACTTCAAACAACTTTGACCATTTCCTCATAATTAATTTCAAAGCAAAAATTTTAAAAATGAAAAAAATCAATTTCACTAATCTAAGCGTTCTGCTTTTTGCGCTTGCCGTTGTCTTCTTTATAGCCGCTTGTAATAAGGAAGAAGAACCCAAGCCTGCGCCGGGCGGCACTTCCATCATTTCTTTCACCGCAGAAGGAGTGAACGGAACAATCAACGAATCTGCCAAAACGATCAGCCTTGAGCTGCCGCCTGCTGCCGACGTTACCAAAGTGACACCGACCATAACCCTGTCGGCTGGCGCCACGATATCGCCCGCTTCCGGTGTGGTAAAGGATTTTACCAACCCGGTTACTTACACCGTGACAGATAAGACCGGGCAGGTATCCAACGCCTACACGGTGACCATGACCCAGGTACAATTGAAAAAATTCGCCTTTATCGGTGTGGCTGCTGAAAACACTGCCGCCGCCTGGGATGCACTCGACGGCTCCGACTATGACCTGAACGACGACCAGACAGCCGCCGCTTGGTTTGAAGCCAACATCAACAATGGAACGACTTCTGAGGGGGATTATCTCTCCATTGAGCAAGTAGCCACCGGAGCTGATATCAGCCAATACGACGCCATCTGGATTCAGTTTGACGGCGGCTGGTGGGGCGGCGAAGTGGCGCAGTTTCCGAACAATGCGAACCACTGCATCATCAGGTCGATTGGTATCGGGTTCGATACGCCATGTGCTCAATTGGCGACCGATTTTTCCAATAAAGTAAAAGCTTATTACGAAGCTGGGGGCAATCTTTTACTGGGCAACTACGCAGGCTCCATTGTAGATGAATTGGGCGTGGTTTCCTCGCCTGACTTTGCACCGAACAATTCTTTCGGAGGTTTGGGAATTGAGACTTGCTGCACACAGGATGCCTGGGGCGTACGCTGGTCAGGCGACGCTTCAAGCCCGTTGTTCAATGGTATTGTAACCGCTACTGACCCCAACTGCCTCGCTCCGTTTTTTATTCTTCTGGATAACGGAACGGAGAAGAAAAACCGCTCGAACCAGTACAACCTGAACTTTGGCCCCTGGGCGCCAAACGGTGACACTGACCCGCTTGCCGAACGCGTGGCAGCCTGGAAAACCAAAACTGGCGGCACCAACCACATGGAAAACTGCGGACAAAATGAACCGCAGTACGTGGAATGGCCGGCCACTGGTACCAAAGGGCGGGTTTTCGCTATCCTCGGCGGCACCTACGACTGGTATACCGGCACTGCGGTGCAGAATAACAGCAACCACAAGATTTTGACAAGAAATGCGCTGAATGAACTGGCGAAGTAGAACATCAGTAACCGGGTGGCCCTCAGCCACCCGGTCATTTTCTCTGATTTTCTTTTTTTCATTAATTCTTGATTATGACATCATTGGAATGTATCCGATTTGAGTTATTGCCTAAAACAGCCGCCCTGCTGTTTCTGTCATTTATTTTTTGTGAGCCGGCGAAAGCGCAGAGCTATACCGAGCCCTACCGCCCGCAATTCCACGTTTCGCCCCAATTTGGCTTCATGGGCGACCCCAATGGACCTATAAAATACGACGGAAAATATCACTTGTTTTACTGGGGGCATTTCACTTCTGACGACCTCGTGCATTGGACGCAACTCAATACCAATGCACTCAACGGCACTCCCGGCGGCTACGGAAACTGGAGTGGCTCTGTGGTGGTTGACGAGCAGAATACCGCAGGTTTTAACACGGTAGCAGACACCGCCATGATTGCCGTTTATACCTTAAATCAAAACTCGACGAGCATCCAGCAGCAGGCGATTTCGGTCAGCCTGAACCATGTGAGTTTTCAATACTATCAGAACAATCCGGTCATCCCGTATAATGGCCCCGACTTCCGTGACCCGCAGGTTTTCTGGCACGAACAGACCGGGCGTTGGGTCATGGTCGTCACCAAACCGATAGACCGGGCCATTGAGATTTATTCCTCTTCCAACCTGAAGGATTGGACGCTGAAAAGTATTTTCAACGACCGGGGCGCCAAACGGGAGGTCTGGGAAGTGCCGGACCTATTCCAATTGCCAATGAACGGCGACCCCAACAACATGAAATGGATAATGACCTGTGGAATGGGCCCCAACCGGATGCAGTACTGGGTTGGTGATTTCGATGGTTCCACTTTCACGCTTGATGCCAACGACAATCTACTGACCGGCAATCACGTCCGAGGGGAGATTTTTGCCGGTTTTGAAAATGACTTCGACGGCTGGACGGTAGAGGGAACTGCCTTCGGCAATGCACCTGCCTCCGGCCCACTCCCCAACCAGCAGCAAGTGGATGGGTTCACGGGTTTCGGCTACCTCAACTCCTATAACGGTGGCGATGTCACTACCGGAAAAATGACTTCACCTGAGTTCATCATTGAAAAACGTTTCATCAACTTCCAAATCGGCGGCGGTTCGCTGGCCGATGTGGGATTCAACATCGTGGTGGATAATCAGGTCGTCGAAACCGTCAAAAGCACCTCCAACGCTGAACGCATGCAGTGGCGTGGTATTGATGTGAGCCAACACTTGGGTAAGACAGCCCACATAGAAATCTTTGACAACGCTACCGCAGGCTGGGGGCATATCATCGTTGACCACATCGTGTTCTCGGACGTACAGTACGATAGCCGGGTGGAAAACGCCAACTGGATGGATTGGGGCTTCGATTTTTATGCCCATAAAACTTTCCGCAACTACGACGGGGACGACGAACGCACTATCGGCTTGGCGTGGATGGGCAATTGGGCCTATGCGCAGAGCGTCCCGACCACACCCTGGAAAGGATGTGAGTCCTTGCCAAAGGAATTGAAACTGATTGACCAGGGCAATGGCTACGAACTGCTGCAAAAACCGATTGAAGAGCTTCAGAGCATTCGCTACGGCGATTTTGAAAAAAGCAATTTCACGGTGGAGGGTACCGGCCATCAGCTCGAATTCGACCCCGGCTGGAATGTGTATGAGATAAAAATTTCGTTTAAAGTCGAAAACGAGAACCAGGTTTTCGGGCTGCATCTCGCCGAGGGCAACGGGCAGAAATTTGTCGTCAGCTACGACGCCAAAACTTCCAACATCTCCATTGACCGCATGGCCACCCCGTTCAGTTTTGCTGCGAAATGGGTAACCAAAACCCCGGTTTACCTGTCCGGCGACAGCATTCTGGACCTGCATATTTTCGTGGACCAGTCTTCGGTTGAAATACATGCGGAAGATTACAGGACCAACATCACCTCGCTCGCCTTCACTGATGCTGCTGCACATGATATTTCTTTGTTTTCGGAAAACGGCAGCGTGGAAGTGCTGCATGTGGAAGCATGGAAGCTAAATTCCATCTGGGGTGTCCCGTCGGCTGTTGTGGAAGGTTTTAAAAAAAATGAAATACTGTTGAAAATATTTCCCAATCCTGTGGGGGATGTGTTGAAATTTAGCGTAATAAATGAGGGAACCACAAAACCTTTTGAGTTGAAAATTTTCGATGCGAATGGGCATAAGATTTTGCAAAAAACCATGCTCAACCCGGAAGATTCAGTGAACGTGTCTGGGTTGGCGGCCGGGGTGTATTTTTTGGAAGTTTACCAAAACGAGAAGACCGGGGTGAGGAGGTTCTTTAAAAAATAACGATAGATTTTCTATCAAAAAGGTTGATTAGATTCCTGATGTGCGGGCGACCGACCAGTCTGGTCGTAAGTTCGTCGTGGAAATGCAAGTGGCACATAAAAGGGATTTGATAAACGAGTGCAGCATTATATTGCCCGTGACTATTCCATGCAGATTGACACAGGAGATGACTACCCTATACTAAATCCTGCTTATTTCATCGGCATACTGGATTTCCCATTTGGTGAAGGCGACAAGTATAATACGCACCATTTGATCTTGGAAAAAGAGACCTATGAACATCTGTTGAAAGACATCCAGTTCGCATTTATTCAATTGCCTAAGTTCAATCTGGATTTACATGAAGTAATCACGCCGATTGACCGATGGACATATTTCATCAAACACTCCACAGAACTGAACATTATACCTGATTTTGCTCAGGCTGATGAAGGATTAAATACTGCTTTTATGGAGGCAGACAGGCACAACTGGACAATAGAAGAAAGGATGTAAAAACTTAGGCATCAACGCCCGTATCCAGGCTTTTACTTCAACCCTCCGTAAACATTCAATGAACGTATTCCAAAACCTGATTAATGTTTTTGATAACAAAAACATCGTTTTTCAGGCTGGCTAAGTTTTTATGAAAAAACTGCTTGTCCTTCTTATCTGCTTCGCTCAACTCCGGACGGTTCCTGCCCAAAACTACCACGAGCTATATTGCCCGGCATTCCATTTTACACCCAAGACCAATTGGCTCAACGACCCAATGGGCTGGTGTATTTCGACGGCGAGTACCATTTGTTTTACCAGTATAATCCCTTTGGCGCACAATGGGGCAACATGACCTGGGGGCATGCCGTCAGCACGGACCTGGTCAACTGGACCCAATTGCCGGTGGCGATCCCGATGGTGGGCAATATCATGGCTTTTTCGGGCAGTGCCGTTGTGGACTGGAACAACAGCAGCGGGTTTGGCGTAAGCGGTAATCCTCCGATGGTTGCTATTTATACGGCCAACAGCAATACCCAGCGCCAGCACCTGGCCTATAGCAATGATCGTGGCCGCAGCTGGACGAATTATAGTAATAATCCGGTATTGACTTTGTTCAACGACGATTTCCGGGATCCGAAAGTTATTTGGCATGCCGCCAGCCAGCAGTGGATCATGGTGGTGGCCCTGTCCTCCAAACACCGGGTGCGTTTTTATCGGTCGCCGGACTTAAAGAACTGGCAGTTTTTGCAGGATTTCGGCCCGGCAGGCAATCAGACCGGCGTTTGGGAATGCCCTGGCCTGTTTCCATTGCCCGTAGATGGCGATGCCTCCAACGTCAAATGGGTGCTACAGGTCGGTATAGGCCCCGGCCTGGCGCAGTATTTCACGGGTGATTTTGATGGCCAGCAATTCGTGGCGGATAAATATCCGGCCGCCGATCTCTTACCCGCCGGGACTTTGCTGGCCGATTTTGAAAACGGTTACGGGAATTGGACCGTTACCGGAACGGCTTTTGGCAACGCGCCGGTAGATGGCGCCTTGATGAATCAACTTCCGGTGAGCGGTTATGTGGGCGATGGGCTGGTCAATTCTTTTCATGGGGGCAATCAAACCACCGGTACGCTTACTTCGCCCGCTTTTACGATTACCAATAAGTATATTAATTTCAAAATGGGTGGCGGCAATGTTTCCAGCCAGGTAAACATCCAGTTGATCGTCAATGAGCAGACAAAATACACTACTGCCGGTCAAAACGACGAGTACCTGCAATGGGCAAGTTGGAATACGCAGAGTTTTATCGGCCAAAATGCGCAGATAAAAATTGTGGACAATGGCACGGGCGACTGGGGCCATATTTTGATTGATCATATTTTCCAGACGGAGGTGTCCATGACGCAGGCATTGCCACCTAATGGAGCAGTGGTGGAGGACTTTGAAGCGGGGAATTACAGTGGCTGGACGGTGCTGGGCAATGCTTTTGGCAGCGCGCCTGCCCTGGGTGCCTTGCCCAATCAACAGACCGTTTCAGGCTATTTGGGCACTAGACTGGTCAATTCTTTTCTAAATGGCGACGGTACCCAAGGCAAACTAACTTCGTCTTCATTTACGATTGACAGCAGCTACATCAGTTTTCTAATTGGTGGCGGCCATCATCCTGACGGCACTTTTATTCGTTTAAAAATCAATAACCAGCCCATTGCCCAAAGCACCGGTAATAATACGGAGACCTTACAATGGGATAATTGGAACGTCGAAAACTATATTGGACAACCCGTTGAAGAGCTGCAAGTATTACGTCTCAACCCTACCCATTTTCAAAATGTGGCAGTCAGCGCTGTAAAACCGGCCTTCGACAATTTACAGTACTCAACCTTTGAACTCCTGACGACAATTGAAGTAGGCACCGCCGACCAGATTGGCTTTAAATTCAAGCGAGGCAGCAACGGCGAGGAGACGGTACTCACCTATGATATACCATCCGAAACGCTCACTTTTGATCGGAGTAAATCAGGAGGGCTGGCAGATAATGCGGCTTTCGCCGCACTGCAGCAAGCGCCGCTCCCGCTTGAAAATGACCGGATCCGGCTGCATATCCTGGTGGATAATTCGTCCATAGAGATTTTTGGCAATGGCGGCAAAACCGTTTTGAGCAATCAAATCTTTCCGGATAGTAACAGCCATGGCCTGGAAATATTTACCGTCGGAGGGGATGCCCAAATAGAGAACCTGGACATTTGGGAGATGGCAAAAGCCGTTTTTGTCCCGACCCGGCAGGTTGTTAATGATACGCGCGTCCTGATTTTTCCAAATCCGGTTGGCAATAGTTCGTTGCATGTGGAAGTTCCTGAAAACTGGAATAAGGTAGAGGTGCATATATGCGATGCCGGGGGAAAAGTATGCTACCGGAAATACATGAACACCCAAAATCAAAGCCTGCAACTAGATAAATCTGCTTTTCCAAGTCTGGGGGTTTACTTTTTGACCATTACGCATGAAGGTGAAAAAGTAGTGACCAAAGTGATCAGGCAGTGATTTGCATTTCCCTTACTTTTGCATCAGTAAATTAGCGCAACCACTGCCCCGCGCCAAGTATAATTTCACTACTATCCCGTCCTGAAATCAACCTGTTACTTCATTCGCAGATCAAATAAAGGATTCAATACGCCACTGCGCTTACCACTTTCCATTTGCAATGATCGGCTCCTTTGGGTGGGTCTATTTTTAATTTGAATTCTTTGTTACTGCCCGCCGGGAAAGCATCTTCGATGGTAAAACGGGAAGCACTAATGTATTTATTCTTATCGGTATAGAAACTTACTTCTATAACGGCATTTTTGAATTTGGCCACCGTGGCACTATTCGTAATAGTGCCATCAATCTTGAAATTTCCGCCAAAGACCGTTTTTTTTAAATCCCCGGTCGCTTTTAAGAATTTTTTGGGTGCCGCTTTCTCCTGATCTTCAATAGAAAGGATTTGTTCTTCGTAAGTGGGTTCGGTCACCGTAGAATCCGTCTCCATAGCAATACGATCCATTCTATACTGTTGCACGGTGCGTATAGCCGTGCCACTAATAATGAGCAAGGCGACCACTACAATAAATTTGAAAAAACCGGAACGAAAAGGATGTGGGCTATGGGGCGGCGTGACGGCTGCCGCTGTGACTTTACCTGGCTTTTGGGCTCCTTTGAATGGGGGCGGAGCCACTTGTTCTTCTATGGGTGCAGGCGGTAAAGTATGATTAATAATGGGCAATAACTCTTCAATGGTAGCGGCCTCCTGCCAGTCATCCAGTCCTTTGTGCCAGATCATGGTGGTGGAAGTCAGCGGTATTTGTGCCAATTCTTCCAAAGAAAACGGCCCGGTTTGCTGGTCGCCATCGTGGAGGTAGTATTTGCGGGAAGGAAGTGCTTCGTTCATGGCTGGTTAAATATGCCAAATATATAGTAAAAATCTGTACCACCTGATATGATGACTGCATAAAAGCGCCGGGATAAAGCAAAAATGGCGAAACAGTATTAAAAGCAGGAGGGAAACGGCGATCTTTGAGAAAATTTGCGATGGATAAAAGGAGCATGCCGACAAAATCTGAACCGAAGGCTTGACTGGTAAAATATGTTTCCTATAAATTTGTAGTCAAATTGCGGGAAGTCGGCGTTGACATTATTTAAAATAATAAAATGAAAAATCTTTCAGACATCAAAGAAAAAATTGCGAACTTTTGGGACATCGAGGAAGATTCCGAAAGGGATGCATTATTGGAGAAAATTCGACATTACGCCGCCTCAAAGGATGAAGATGAGTTTATTAAGGATGTTCGGCAGACCTTTGAGCAAATAAATTTTTCAGGCATAAGTGTTATATACGAGGCATTAAGTACAACCCCCCAAAGGTGGGGGCAATTTTTCAAAGAAGAATATGAAAGGGCCTTTGCCTCTGCAGAAAAATCAGAAAATCCATTTGAGATTTTGGAATGCCTTGAAGAAATATCTTTTGTAGAAGGGAGTAAGATAGACTACAATGCTGAGATAATAAATATCCTGTCAAATTACCTTACTAACCCAAACGATGTTTTAAGGTATAAATCCATTTGGTTAATCGGTGATTGGATAACTAAAGAGAATAGCAAAAATTATCCTCAAATTGTTGCTGAACTAAGGAACAATTTAGTTGATAGGAATTGGAAGATCAGATATATCACCAAAGGAGTGCTGGAAGACATTGGCAGATTGCCAACTGGATATTCAATAAATTTTTTGGATAAAGTAAGGGGGAAAATTTATAATCCATATAAAATAAAATGAATCCGCATAGCCACCGCAGGGTAGCATAGTGTCTATACTCACGTTGCATTATAGAAGTCTAAAATGGAAAAATCAACTCAAATGGCCAATCGGTTCCGGGAAGTTCTTTTGAATGGTACCTGGATTGCCAATACCAATTATAAGGCCCAACTGTCCAGCGTGACCTGGGAGCAAGCAACGCATAAAATAGGATCGTTAAATTCTATTGCTGCTTTGACCTACCATATTAATTATTACCTGGCCGGTATATTGAATGTTTTCGGAGGAGGTGCGCTGGAAATTCGGGACAAGTATAGTTTTGATCTTCCACCCATACAATCACAGGAAGATTGGGAAAACCTATTGAATACAATGTGGACCAATGCCGAAAAATTTGCCCATCACGTCGAATTGATGCCAGATCAGCAATTAGAAGAAAATTTTACCGATGAAAAATACGGAAATTATCGTCGAAATATAGAAGGCGTAATTGAACATAGTTACTATCATCTAGGACAAATTTCTTTGCTCAGAAAGATGATAATGGAATCTGAAAAATAATACAAAAATGGTAAAAAAGGCATCACAAAAAATGGGCATTCAGCCCGGAGCCAGAGCAATCCTGATAGATGCACCTGTGGAAGCAGTTGATGCTATGCACCTTCCTGACATTGAAATAAATACGGCATTAAACGGCGATTTCGATTATATCCATCTGTTCATAAAAGAGCAGTCCAACTTAAGAGAGCAGTTTCCGGTATTAAAATCACATCTCAAATCAGGTGGTATGTTATGGGTTTCCTGGCCCAAAGGGGGGCAACTGGAAACAGACCTGAATATTAAAAACATTATTAAAATTGGATACGATTTTGGTCTGGTAGAAAGCACCTCTTTAAGTATTACTGCTATTTGGTCGGGGTTAAAATTCACCCATCCCAAAAAAGGAAAGGAATACCATAATAGTTACGGGCAACTAAAAATTTGATTAACCAATCAACCAAACCTACAAATCCAGCAGCAGCGTCATCGGGTCTTCCAGCAAATTCTTCACTTTTACCAGGAAAGTCACCGAAGTAGAGCCATCAATCACGCGGTGATCGTAGCTCAGGGCCAGGTACATCATCGGGCGGGCTTTGATCTCGCCATTCACCACTATGGGCCGCTCTTTGATGGCGTGCATCCCCAGGATAGCACTTTGCGGCTCGTTGATAATTGGCGTGCTCATCAGGCTGCCGAAGATGCCGCCGTTGGTGATGGTAAACGTACCGCCCGTCATTTCTTCCAGGGATAATTTACCGTCCCGCGCCTTGGTGGCCAGTTCCTTCAGTTGAAATTCGATGTCACTGAATCGTAGGCTTTCCACGTTGCGGATCGGCGGCACCACCAGTCCATTTGGCGTACTGATGGCAAAACTAATATCGGCATAATCATGATACACGATGTCGTCGCCATCCAGGCGGGCGTTCACATCGGGCATCTCGAGCAACGTTTTGGCGCAGGCTTTGGCGAAAATGGACATAAAGCCCAGTTTAATGCCGTATTTTTTGACAAAAGTCTCCTGATATTTTTCTCGCAATTCCATCACCGCCGTCATATCCACCTCATTGAAAGTGGTCAGCATGGCGGTATTGTTTTTGGCACTCACCAGCCGCTTGGCGATGGTGCGACGCATCCGGCTGAGGCGTTCGCGGCGGTCATTAC
Organism: Saprospirales bacterium; assembly: GCA_031425155.1. Classification (GTDB taxonomy): domain Bacteria; phylum Bacteroidota; class Bacteroidia; order Chitinophagales; family Saprospiraceae; genus M3007. The sequence continues at coordinate 70,622 of JANPIV010000068.1, forward strand.
GCGTAAATGGAGCGACAGGTTTAGCCGGAGCACTTGTATCGGCAGGTTTAGCCGCCGGAGCTGTTTGAGTGGCGGCAGGCGGTGCGGGCGGCATTGCCGGTGGTGGCGATGGCGGAGTGGGAGGTGTTTGGACCTTATTTTCTACCGCCTTCTGTGCATCATCTTTGGTAATCCGTCCGTCGCGACCCGTACCCTGTACATCAGCGGGGGGCAAATTGCCTTCATCCAGTATTTTGGCAGCGGCAGGCGAAGGCGAGCCGGTGGCATAGGTGGGATTCGCGGCCTGGGCGAATTCTTTGGAAGAGGCGGATACTTCACCCGGCGTACCGGCGGGGCGGGTCGTGTTCTCCACTTTCACTTCACTGCCGGGTGGAGCGGCAGGCACTGGCGGCGGCGGTGGCGGCACAGCACCGGCTCCTTCACCGGGGTCGGACACCGGGGGGGTAGGTACTTTGATCGTCTCTTCCTTGCCCGGTGCGGCACTATTACTATCCGTATCTATTTTGGCATACACCGCGCCCACGGCCAGGTCTTCACCTTCCTGGGCCACCCAGGTGAGTTTTCCCGCAGAATCGGCGGACAATTCCTGGTTGGCTTTTTCGGTCTCGATTTCGCAGAGCGGCGCATCCATAGCCACGGTGGAGCCATTAGGTTGGAGCCACTTGGAAAAGGTGACGCTGGAGATGGATTCGCCCAAATTGGGAATTTTGAGTTCGATGACCGGCATTTTAATTATGAATTATGAATGATGAATTATTGACTGGGAGGGGCGGGCAAAAGTAGATGTTCCAGCAGAAAAGGATGCACCTTCCGTTGGGGAAAATTGAACAGAAAAAATAGAAGATGGTTGTGTGCATATAGAGACGTTGCATGCAACGTCTCTACCCACGATAGAGAAATTTCAGGATGGCCCCTTCGCCGGTCTTTCCTTCGGTGCTGATGTACAGGTTGCCTTCGGGATCGAAGGAAATGCCTTCGGGCTGCGGCAGGATGCTCTTATCGAGCCGGGCAGCAAAGCGAATCTGGCCACTGCCATGATCGAGCACGACAATGCGTTTCAGAGAGGTAGAAATAACATAGACATCCTGGGTAAGGGGATGTACCGCAACGCCGGAGGAACTGAAAAAATGCTGCTTTTTATCCTCCTCATTATACGGAACCTGGGCGTTCACCTCCCGCGGATGGATGGTGTACACCGGGTCGGCACTCAATTGGTGCGTACCCAGATCGAAGGCAAAAATGCGGCGGTCCACGTCGTTTTCGGGGTTTTCTTTACAGGCCAGCAACAGGACATTACGTCCCGCATCGTAGCCAAGTCCTTCCAGATCATTGTCTTTCTGGAGCATGGTCGGGTATTCCTGCACCTCCGGCGTACCGTTTTGCCAGTTGCTGATCTCGAATATTACGCCACTACTTTTCAGGCAAAAAATGCGGTCGCCCACCATTTCCACGCCTTCAAAGTCGCCTTTATCCCGAAACGAGACGCGTTTGGTGATCGCCCCGTCTTTTCGGGTATCCACAAAAAATATGTCTCCCCGTTCGTCGGCGACCGCCAGAAATATGCCCGGCTCGCTGGTCGGGCTGAGGGCGGATATTTCTTTCAGGTCTTTGGTGGCGAGACTGATCGTCAGCGCAGGCGCTTGGAGGTCATAGGGCAGGGCAGCCGCCGCCGGGACAGAAGTAACTGGCGGTGGGATAGAGGTGGACTGCTGCCTGCACTGCGCACTGAAGAGCAACAGCACACAAGCACCGCCGATAGACAAAGGGAGAATTCGCGTTAGGTTCATACCTGCAAAGAACGCAGGTTTTCCCCTTGCGGTGTGTCTCTTACTCCGAAAAAACCTCTATTTCGTGTGTTTTTACCACTAAGTCGGTAAATTTTCCTTTGAAACGGGTCGCCCGGACAATATGATTGTCAATCCAATGGTAGTTGCCGCCACGGGGTTTGCCAAACAAAATACCGTGATATTTGAAGCCATGTTTGTCCAGCCATTTCTCGGTGATCGCGCGGTGCGCTTCGGTCCGGCTGGTGAAAAAATAGACCACATGGCCCTCATCGTACCACTTATTCAGCATTTCCAGGGCATCTGGATAGGGTAGCACGGTACCCATCCGCTGTGGTTCCTCATTGGGTACGTCGTCGCAGACGGTGCCGTCAATGTCAATCAGGAAGTTGCGTACGTGCTTGGGCAACACCGGACTGATGCGCTCGCCTTTTTCATTAAAAATTTCCCGCAGCCCCGGTTCTGTTTGCTCTTGATGATCCATAGTTGGTGTAAATTTTACGCGAAGGTAAGACATTCGGGTCCTTCCGGCCAAAACGTTTTTACTATAGGAGACGAAATAAAACGAAAACGTAACATTTGTTTTCTAAAATCTCTTACCCATAAACTATGCCAATGCTGTAAAAAAGACACGAACCCAGGCTGTATGGCCGTATGATCGGAGGCTGCCAATCCTTTGCGCACCTATATTATTGGCCACCTCTTCTCCGCGCATTTTTTTCAAAATAACGCTGTTTTGTCGAAAAAACGGTCATTTTTTAGCAAAAAACGGTCATTCAGGCTGCCTCCTACCCATCACCCCGAATAAATGTGGTCGTGGTGTGCTTACCTTTCGTGGTTTTCTGCGCTAAGCTGCCATTACTATTTCTAAGGAGCATAAGGTTATGGTTAAAGTAAAGTAGTTTGAATAAAATGAATTTACAAAGTACTGACTTTCATGATCTTCTCTCCCGCTCAACAGTGTCCATTATTCAACTTTTATTAAGTCCACACATGAAAAATTCCTCCCTTCTTTTTGCCCTTTTGCTGGGCATCGCTTTCGGCCAATCGGCCATTGCGCAGACCGCCCTGCGCCTGCCGCCGGGCATGGAGCGCGTCACTTCCGCCGAGGGCATCACCGAATACAGCCTGACCAATGGTCTGCACGTGCTGCTGTTTCCCGACCCGTCGAAGCCGATTGTGACGGTCAATATGACTTACAAAGTCGGCTCGCGCCACGAGGATTACGGCGAAACCGGCATGGCCCACCTGTTGGAGCACCTGGTATTTAAAGGTACGCCCAAACACCCGAATATTCCGCAGGAACTGACCGAACACGGTGCGCGCCCGAACGGGACCACGTCTTTTGACCGGACCAATTACTTCGAGACCTTCGATGCTACCGAGGAAAACCTGCGCTGGGCACTCGATCTGGAATCCGACCGGATGGTCAATTCCTACATTGCCCGCAAGGATTTGGAAAGTGAATTCAGCGTGGTACGCAATGAATATGAGCGCGGCGAAAACGACCCCGGCAGTGTGCTGTACAAGCGCATTTTGGCGGCAGCCTACAATTTTCATAACTACGGCCACACCACCATCGGCGAAAAATCGGACATTGAAAAAGCCCCCATCGAGCGTTTGCAGGCTTATTATCATAAATATTATCAGCCCGACAATGCCGTGCTGCTCATTTCCGGCAAAATAGACGAGCAAAAAACGCTTGATCTGGTGCAGGAATATTTCTCCAAAATCCCCCGCCCGGAGCGGAAACTCGTGCCTACTTATACCGAGGAACCCATTCAGGATGGCGAACGCCAGGTGACGCTGCGCCGCGCGGGGGATGTGCAGGTGTTCACCTGTTTTTACCGGGCCGTGCCGGGTGCGCACGCCGATTATGCAGCCATGACCGTGCTGGCCAATCTGCTCACCGACGAGCCCACGGGCCGCCTGTATAAAGCCTTGGTGGAATCCAAAAAAGCCGTTGCCGTAGGTGGCGGTGCTTCCGGTTATGCCGAGGCGGGCTGGCTGAGTTTTACCACCGAAGTGAGTCCGGGTGGTTCGCTGGATACCGCTAAAATATTGATGTTGAAGGTATTGGATGATCTGAAAAATAATCCGCCGACGGTCGATGAAGTGCAAAAAGCCAAGGAACGTATTCTGAAAAATCAGGAAATGTTCTTCAAACAAACCGAACGCCTGGGGCTGGCTTTGAGCACCTACATTGGCACCGGCGACTGGCGGCTGGCCTTTCTGTACCGCGACCGCGTGGAGAAAGTTACCCCGGATGATGTGTTGTCGGTGGCTACGCGCTACCTGAAATCGGCCAATCGGACGCTCGGCTATTTTCTGCCGGACAAAAGCCCGGACCGTGCCATCATTCCGCAGGCACCCGACGTGGCGGAATTGTTGAAAGACTATAAAGGCCGTCCGCCAGTGGTGCAGGGAGAGGATTTCGATCCCTCCCCGGAAAATATCGAGCAGCGCACCATTCGCGCTAAACTGGCCAACGGCATGCAGTACGCCCTGTTGCCAAAAGAAAATAAAGGCGATGCGGTGACGGCTACTTTCAATTTCCGCTTCGGCTCGCTGACCACACTGCGCGGGCAGGGCGTGGCAGGCGACTACACGGCTGAAATGCTGGATAAAGGCACGGTGAACAAAAATCGCCAGCAGATCAAAGAAGAACTGAACCGCCTAAAAGCCAGCGTCAACTTTTCCGGCTCCGGCTCTTTCCTGACGGTGAATGTCGAAACGGACCGCCAGCACCTGGCGGACGTGATCCGGCTGGTAGGTGAAATATTGACCAAACCCGCTTTTCCTGCCTCGGAATTTGATAAAATGAAAGCCGAAACGCTGGCCGCATTGGAAGAACAAAAATCCGATCCCAATGCCCTGGCCGCCAACACGTACAGCCGGATCAGTCAGCCAACTTATCCAAAAGACGACCCGCGTTATGTCCGGACTTTCGAGGAAGAAACCGCCGATTTGAAAGCCCTGACCGTGCAGGATGTGCAGAATTTTTACAAGAAATTCTACGGCGGCACCACGGGCAGCACCGGAGCCATTGTGGGCGATTTTGACAAAAAAGAGGTCGAAAAAGCCTTAAATGACGCCTTTGGCGGTTGGAAAAGCGCGGGCAAATTCGAGCGTATTGCCAACGACTACACGCCAATAACTGCCAAAACGGAAGCCCTCAATACGCCCGACAAATCCAATGCGGTGTACGTGGCCGGTTACGGTTTCCCGATGCGCAACGACGACCCCGACTATCCGGCCATCACCATCGGCGGCTACATCCTAGGCGGCGGTTTCCTCAATTCGCGTCTGGCGACCCGCATTCGCCAGAAGGATGGCCTGAGTTACACCGTGCGCGGCAACTTCTCGGCCAGTTCGCTCGATAAAAACGGGAGTTTCTCGGCCTTCATGATCTACAATCCGGAAAACGTGGACAAACTCGAAACGGCTTTCCGCGAAGAAATAGAACGCGCCACGAAAGACGGTTTCACCGCCGAAGAACTGGACGCCGCCCGCTCCGGCTGGCTCAAATCGCGCAAAGTAGCCCGCACCTCCGACGCGGCTTTGGCCGGTACGCTGCAATCGAACCTGTACGTGGGCCGCACGATGGCCTGGGAAAAACAATTAGACGATCACGTGGCCGCGCTGACTTTGCCACAACTGAATGCGGCGATGAAAAAATACCTCGATTATTCGCGCATGATCGCGGTGAAGGCGGGGGATTTTGGGAAGGCGAAGAAGCCGTAGAAAATTGTCTTTTAAACACAACAGGCACAAAAGGACACAAAACTGCGCTATGCACTGATGTATTCTTTTGTGCCTTTTTTGTGGTTTAGTCATGCTATTTCGAGATTTAGCCGAATATAGGTTTTTATATTGGGCTAAATCTCTGTTTTTTAGACACATTTAGCCAAGTATAAAGGTATTGGTCATAATATTAAGTAGTTAAAAAGGTCTGTTCCCACTCAGAAAAACCATCTAGCGCATCATTTATCAGCCGGAGAAAATTTGTCAGCACATTGCTCGTTACGTGTAAAAACGAACTAGTATGCCTCACCTGCCTTTTATTCTTCCAAAGTGCTTTCACCCCCTCCTTTCTACAACATTTTTGCTGTTTATTATTACAAATACTATTCATGCACAATCGCTTGTGCAGAACTTCTTTGCAGCCCAACAGTATGACGACTATGAAGGCGAAGCGCGCATTGCAGCGGTGCGCACACTGGAAAAGAACGATTGGTTTGAAGTAGATAGTCTCTATGAATGGGTGGGACATGGAGATGCCACAGCCCTGCGGCTGAACCGCCGCGACCTGTCGCCGTATGCAGATGATAGCGGAGAAATAGTATATTGGGTCGCCGATGTGTCGCCCCAATTTCCGGGCGGCCACAAAGCCCTGCAACAATATATGCGCGATGTGGTGGGTGATGTCGTATCCGGGCCGGATGATGAGGTGCAGAATTCCATCTACATCCGCTGCACCATTGCCATTGATGGTAGTATCACCGACGTAGCGGAGGCCCAGCCGCATCCCGGCTGGGTTCCCATAGAAATTATTACACAGTGCCTGGATGCGGTGCGCTATATGCCTCGGTGGTCGGCGGGCGTGTTTAAGGGTAAGGCAGTCAGGGTGGCTGTGCTGGTGGAAGTGGCGCTGAAGGAGTGAGGAAAAAGGCAATGCACTTGCCATTTATTAAAATAGCAAAAGCTGCATACAGACATGTCACTTTTATTTTACTTTTGGACCATAAAAATACCTATGAAGCCCCTCGTTGAACTTATTTGTAAAAGCCTGCTTCTCTGTGGTCTCGCTGCTGGCTGCTTTCTGTTTTCCACCTGCCGCTCCAGCGAGGCCGATTCGGAGGATTATGATCTTTCTACCCTGGAAACAGACTCAATTGCTTTTTACCAGATTCCTGGTAAATATGCGGACCAATTTATGTTTTCACCGCTCCGCGAGGATGCTATTTGGCTCATTGGTGATGGAGAAAAATCAGAGGTTGATCTGCAGAACGGAGCCGTGGTAACATTAGATAAAGTACTGAGAACGGAGATAAATGGTAATCTTCGGCCCGCTGCCACTTGGATAGACCCTTTTAGGCCACATTCGTTTTGGTATGAGGCTCAGGGTCGCCAATTGGCAATTTATAGAGATAGCGCTCATATCACCTTTTTACCAACCGGAAATGGTAATAATACGGCTACCATTTTATTCGAAAAAGATCAAGTCTGGATAGGTGGCGGCTTTGGTCTTAAACGCTACAACCGCAGCACAAACACTACTGTTTCTATCACGAATTTACCGGCTACCTGGATTTCCACCATTTTACCGGCTAATGATGGCTCCGGGGCTTTGATTTTGAACAATAACATCCACTATGACCCGAAAACGGGCCAGTGGGAGCCTTGGAGTGTAGCTACTGATTGCCAGGATTTGCGGCCCCGTATTTTTGATGGGATGCACTTGCTCACTACTTTTTCAGCCGCGACAGCCTACACGGATAAAAACGGGGTCGTTCAAGCACTTCCCTGGTATAGTAACTACGTAGGCGGCCCAATTTGTGCTAATGGCCATTTGCTTTGGACGAGTCACAGCAATATGGACACCCTCTATTTGCGATGGTTTGATTTTATCCATCAAAATAAAGGAGAATTCAAATATGCCTCTAAGCGCAGTTATTCTTTGTTTAATACCCAGTTTGCTTCCAACGGGTCACTTCTCTTGACGAATACGCGCTTTGGGTTTATAATATTCAATCGCGAAAATAACGATTTTCGCTATATCCCTTTCGCCGAGGCGGGCAATGCGCGGCAAATGCAAATGGATAGCCGCAACCTTTATTTATTAACGGAACACCGGTTTATAGTTATTTCCTTAAATTGGTTGATGGCGAAAGGTGTTCCAATGGCCTCCGGCTGGGGCCATGATGAGGCATTTGAAGCAGGACAAAAAGCCTATTATGAGCAAACTAACCCGATCATCAAGGATTCTTTATATAAAAGCCTGTTGCAAAAATTCGGGAACGCTCCAAATCCGTTTTTTCAGGAAGACTTTCAACGGATGAAACAGACTTTCCTGAGTAGTGTGGATATTTCCGATAAAAATAATCTGGCCTGGATAGAACAACAAATTGCTGCCGGGGAACTGGATTCTGCACAACTGGCTAATATTTTTGCGGGCTATAGCAAAGAGTCAGCCCGGAAACTGGATATTGAAAAAGCCTTGTATTATGCCAGAAAATACGTTTTGCTGGGTGGGCAAAAAGATTGGATAATATTACAAAAATTAAAGACTTTTCAATGGCAACGTGATAGCATTAAAGCGTTGCAACTACCTGAAGATGCTTACGCCTATGCTTATGGAAAAATATTGGAAAATTATTGTAGTGGCAATGATGCTTTTGAGTCAAGCAGTATGTATAATTTAGGTTTGGCTACAGATCAATACCTCACAGTAGTAAAAAAACACCCCACTAGTCAGTGGGCAGATAATGCGGCCTTCGACGAGATGATGATAGACCTTTTTAATTATTGCGAAGGTGGTTGCGATTATAGTCTGGAAGATGTCAAACGGCTGGATCGTTTTGTGAAAAAATATCCCGATTCGGAAAATGTGCCAGATGTTTGGTTGGCAATCGCCGGTATTTATCCAGAGTTCAATACATCAGAGGGTGAGTATGATGCAACGAGCAAAAATGCGCTTAAAAACGCGCGACTGGGTCTTGCTTATTTATCAAAAATAAAAGAGCATTACCCGGAATTTGTGAAGAGAGATGATTTTAAATATCTGGAAGCCAAATTCCAGGAAAATTCCAGACTGTATTGGTCATTAGATATAAGTTTTAATAAGAATGAATTTCAGAAAGGAGAACCGATTGTAGCTACTTTAATAGTAACCAACATCAATGATAGCACACAAGCACTCACTACCCGTCCGGGTGGAGGATTCCCGTTAATATCTATGGAGGTTGGATACATGGCCGATGAATTTTGTCAAAAACAAAGCCCACCTTTTTCAATCACTGGAACTTATAAAGAAGATACAAGTGTCAAGGCCAAATTTGAAAAAATTCCGGGTCATGGAAGCAGAAAATGGACTTTGGATCTCACTAAAACGCCTTATGCCAGAATATTTACGTATGGTTCGGAGGGTGTATATGATTTTTCCAAGGCAGGCACCTATTTTTCAACCCTGGTATTAAGGCAGCAGACAGGAGAAGGAATACACTCAAAAGAAATGAAATTCGTGGTAAAATAGGTCTCAAACCTTCCGACAGCACTTGCGCTGCTATCGAAAATACCCCTACCTTCATCCCGCCAAAAGCCAACATTATCCAGAACCGTGTTTCCATTCACTCTTTCAGCACCACACCCTACTCATGCGTAAGCAATTAGCCATCGCGCTCTTGGCCGCTGCCGGCCTGACCGGCCTGTTTTTGATCTTTCGTCAGCAGCAAAAAGTAGTCAAAGACGAGACTTATTTTGAAAACATCTCCAGGTACGTCTATGCCTTTACCAGCGGCACCATCGGGCGCAACGATGCCATTCGCGTCCGTTTCGTCAATGCGGCCGTCAGCCCGGAGACGGTGGGCCAGCCTGTGCCCGCCAACGTCTTTTCCGTCTCGCCCGAAATAAAAGGCCAGGCCGTCTGGGAAGATGACCGAACCATCAAACTGCAACCCGCCGAGCCGCTGCCTTCGGGGAGCGACTACACAGCGGAGGTGAAACTGCAAAAAATCTGGTTGGACGCGCCCTCGCAAGTACGCGCCTTCGATTTTGATTTCCACGTTCGCGCCATCGCTTACGAGGTGACCACCGATGGTATTGGTAGCGATCCCAACGATCCACACCACCAACAGGTGACCGGCCGTATTCACATCAACGAAGCGGTGCAGGGTGCGCAGGTAGAAAAAATGCTGAACGCCCGGCAGGAAGGCAAGGCACTGCAAGTCAGTTGGACCCATGCCGCCGATGGACTGACCCACAACTTTACGGTACAGGGAGTCGAGCGGTCCAAGGTGCGGTCCAAAGTGCAACTGGCCTGGTCGGGTGCCGCCATTGGTGCCCAAAAAGAAGGCCAAACCGAACAAGTCGTCGCGGCTTTCGATGAATTTACGGTGCTTTCCGCCCGCGCCGTGCAGGTGGAAGAACAATATATTTTGCTCAATTTCTCCGATCCCGTGTCGGCCTCGCAGGATCTGAACGGCCTGGTTCGGCTGGAAGGTTATAATGGCAAACTCCGTTTCGTGGTGGATGGCAACTTCGTCCGCGCCTATCCGGATAGCCGTTTGACGGGTACGATCAAGCTGAATGTAGAGCCGGGTGTGCGCAATACTGCGGGCCAGGCCATGCGCGAAAGTGCCAAGTTCGATCTCGAATTCAGCGAACTCAAACCCGCCGTCCGGCTGGTGGGCCACGGTGCCATCATTCCGCAAAGCGATCAGGGCGGTGTGTTGTTTCCGTTCGAAGCCGTTGGCCTGACGGCCGTAGATGTGGAGGTATTTAAGATTTACAACTCCAACATTCTCCAATATTTACAGGTCAATGAAATAGAAGGCGAGCAGGAACTGGAACGCGTTGGTAAAATTATTTTGCAGAAAAAAATCCTGCTCACCGACCTGAACCCCGATGCCAGTGCTGCCAACTGGCAGCGTTATGCCCTCGAATTGAAGGACATGATTAAGCAGGACCCCGGCGCGATCTACCAGATCCGGCTGGCTTTCCGGCGCGAATACACCAATTATCCCTGCGCCGGTGCTTCGGCCAGTGCACCCAAAGTTGGCATCGGTATGACGGATGAAGATGGTCAGGTGACCAGCATTATGGGCAGCGAACGCGGTATTTATTGGGGGAACGACGATCCCTGGTATTACAGCGAAGAGGGCGACGAAGACAGCAACGGCTACAACTGGGACAACCGCCAGGATGCCTGCAAAAACGAGTATTATTTCTACGACAACTTTGCCAAACGCAACGTCTTCGTCAGCGATCTGGGCCTCACGGCCAAACGCGGACGCGACGGTTCGCTCTTCGTGGCCGTCACCGATCTGCACAGCGCGCAGGCGGTCAATAATGTAGAAATTGAACTGTATAACTACCAATTACAGGCCATCAGCAAGGGCCGCACGGAATCGGACGGGACTACTTACTTTGAAAATCTGCGTGAAATACCCTTCGTCGCAGTGGCCAACAAAGGCGGTCGGCGTGGCTACCTGCGCATGGCCGATGGTAACACCTTGTCGCTCAGCCGTTTCGATGTGGCGGGTGCGGAAACCCAAAAGGGTTTGAAAGGCTATCTCTACGGCGAACGTGGCGTATGGCGGCCGGGTGATTCCATCTATTTGAATTTTGTATTGGAAGATAAAACCGGCAAACTGCCCGCCGATCACCCGGTGACGCTGGAACTGACCGACCCGCGTGGCGCTTTGCAAAGCCGCATGGTGACCACGAATAATGTGAATCGCGTCTATCCGCTGTTTTGCGCTACCCGCCCCGATGCACCGACCGGTAACTGGACGGCTAAAGTGCTGGTCGGCGGTGCGACTTTTACCAAACAATTGAAGATAGAGACGGTGAAACCCAACCGCCTCAAACTCAACCTGGATTTTGGTAAAACGGCCCTTTCGGGTGCCGATAAAAACCTGACCGGCAAATTGGACGTGCGTTGGCTGCACGGCGCGGTCGCCAAAGGTTTGAAAGCCAAGGTGGAACTACAAGTGCGAGCCACCAAAACGGAATTTCCCAATTTCAAGGATTTTGTGTTCGACGATCCGGCGCGTGGTTTTTACAGCGAACCACAAGTGCTGTATGACGCGGAAATTGACCAGAATGGCCTGGCCACGGTGCCGCTCAAACTGGGCGATCTGAACCAGGCTCCTGGCAAATTGATCGCCAACTTCAAGGTGCGTGCTTTCGAGAAAAGCGGCGATTTTAGCACCGACAATTTTGCCCTCGATTATTTCCCCTACGAGCGTTTCGTCGGCGTTTCCATCCCGACCGGCCGCTGGGGCGATAAAACCATAGATCAACGTGGCGGCAACGTCCAGTTCGCGGTAGTAGATAAAATGGGCAAAGCGCAACCGGGCCGCAAAATCAGCGTGGCCCTCTATCGCACCGACTGGCGCTGGTGGTGGGACGAAGATGCTACTTCCGGCGCAGCGCAGTTCAATAATGCCGAAAACGTGACCGCTATTGACCAGGCCGATCTCACCACCGACGCGCGTGGTCTGGCTTCCTGGAAAGTGAAACCCACGGGCTGGGGCCGCTATTTTGTGCGCGTGATGGATGAAGACGGTGGCCACGCTTCGGGCGACTTTTTCTGGAGCGGCTACCCCGAACAATTGGATGATATCAAGAGCCGCAATGCCGCCGCGATGTTGCCATTTACGGTAGAAAAAGAAAAATACAACGTCGGCGACGAAGTGACTTTGAAAGTCCCGGCGGGCGAATCGGGCCGTATTCTGCTCACACTGGAAACCGGCACCCGCGTCGCCAAACACCTCTGGTTTGATGCCAAAGCCGGGGATAACTACCTGAAATTCAAGGCCGAAGAAGGCATGTCGCCGACGGTGTATGCCCACGTCAGCCTGATTCAGCCGCATGCGCAAACCAAAAATGACCTGCCCATTCGGATGTATGGCGTGGTGCCGGTGAACGTGGAAAATGTCAATTCCCGCCTCACGCCACAGATCGCCATGCCCGAAGTGCTGCGCCCCGGCGACCCCTTCACGGTGGCGGTCAGTGAAATGAAAGGCGGCCCCTGTGCTTACACTTTGGCCATCGTGGACGAAGGTTTGCTCGACCTGACCCGCTTTAAAACGCCCAATCCCTGGGACGCTTTTTTTGCCCGCGAAGCCCTCGGCGTAAAGACCTGGGACATTTATGACTACGTGTTGGGTGCTTATGGCGCTTCACTGGAACGCATTCTGAGCATCGGTGGTGACGGCATTAATCAGAAGGCCAGAAATGCTGTGCAGGTCAATCGTTTCAAACCGGCGGTGATCCACGTGGGGCCATTTATGCTGGAAAAAGGCCAGACGCGCAAGCACACGCTGAAAATTGATAATTACGTCGGTTCGGTGCGGGTCATGGTCGTTATGTCGAATCCCGGCGCAAACGGAACGGGTGCCTATGGCAGTGCCGAAAAGACCTGCCCGGTACGCAAACCGCTGATGATCCTGCCGACTTTACCGCGTGTACTGGGCCCTGGCGAGACGCTGCGCCTGCCGGTGGATGTGTTTGCGATGGAAAAACAGGTACAAAGCGCGACCATTCGGGTGAAGGAAAATTCCGGGCTGGTGACGGTGCAAGGTACGCCGACGAACACCCTGACTTTTAAGGAACCCGGCGAGCAAATGACCTATTTTGACCTGAAAGTCGGCCAAAAAACGGGCGTTGCCAAGTTCACCATTACGGCCAATGGCGGCGGCGAAAGTGCCACCCAGGAGATCGAAATACTGGTGCGCAACCCGAATCCCGTCCTGACCAAAGTCTGGGACGGTGCCATCGAACCCGGCAAGGAATGGAGCGCGGAATTTGATCTGGCGCAATATACCGACATCGCCAACGCGTCTTTTGAGGTGAGCGCGCTGCCGCCGATCAACATGAGCCGACATTTGCAATACCTCATTCAATACCCGCACGGTTGCGTGGAACAGACCACTTCGGCGGCCTTCCCGCAGTTATTTGCCGATATTCTGGCCCCGCTGTCGGAGTCGCAAAAGGCGGCGATCATGAAAAACGTGACGGCAGCCGTGGGTAAACTCCGCAACTTCCAGACGTCGGGCGGCGGCTTCTCTTACTGGCCGGGTGGCAACGACATCAATAGTTGGTCGTGCAGTTATGCCGGGCATTTCCTGCTCGAAGCCAAGGCCAAAGGCTACGCAATCCCCGAAGGCATGCTCGAACGCTGGGCAGATTACCAGACCAAAACCAGCCGCCAATGGCAACCCTCGGACAAGCAGGGCGACCGCTTTGATAATAATATCAATCAGGCCTACCGGCTTTATACGCTGGCTCTCGCTGGCAAGCCCGATATGGCGGGCATGAACCGCCTGCGCGAACAAAAAGACCTTTTCACGCAGACGGCTTATTTGCTGGCCAACGCCTACGCCCAAGCCGGCAAACCGGAAGCCGCCAAGGAGATCACCGCTGGCAAATGGCGCGAGGACTGGACCTATGAATGGTGCGGTTACACCTACGGCAGCGACCTGCGCGACCGGGCTTTGCTGCTCGAGACCTACACCACGGTCGGCGATATGGCCCGCGCCCAGGCGATGGTCAATTATATTTGTACGGAGATCGGCGGCGAAGAAAAATGGTACTGGTCCACCCAGAGCCTGGCCACGGCCTTACGCGCCCTCTCGAAATACGCGGCTAAAAACCTGGCCAACTCCACGGTGGCTTATACCTACCGGCTCGGCGAAGGCACGGCCTTCAAAAATGGTGATGGCAGCCGCCCGATTGGTCTGGTGGACTTCACCAATCAGGCGAATGCGGGTTCGGCTTCCAAAGTGACGATCAAAAACGGCAGCGGGGCCAAATTGTACGCCCGCCTGGCGGTGAGCGGCCAGAATCTGGTGGGCGATCAGAGCATTCAGGCCAGCAACATCATCGTGGAGGTGCGCTACACCGATGCCAGCAATAAGGTGATTGACCCGGCCCGCATCACCCAGGGCACGGATTTCTACGCCGAAGTGACCATCAAACGCAGCCCGACCGCGCTGAAATTCCCGTTCAATGAACTGGCGCTGTCGCAAATATTCCCCTCCGGTTGGGAAATTATGAACGACCGCATGAGCACCATCCCGACCGGCGGCAGCAGTCCGGCGGACTATCAGGATATTCGTGACGACCGGGTGTTCACCTATTTCGATCTCACCCCCGAAAAGGGCGATGGTGCGCGCACGTATCGCGTGCAACTCAACGCGGCTTATGCGGGGCGTTATTACCTGCCTACCGTGGGCTGCGAAGCGATGTATGATAAGCGGATAAGAGCGAGTGTGCCGGGCAAATGGGTGGAGGTTATCTAATGAGGAATGATTAATGATGAATTGGAGACTGGGGCTTTCTCGCTGGGGCGGGGAAGCCCTGGTTTTTGCATGAAAAGATAGGGATATCTTACTATTAGTCGATGATTAGTAGCCGTAAAATACTAGAATCGCTTTAAAAATTTTCATCTTGAAATGACCGTTTTCGTTCTTCTGCTGCACGGGAACGAGCATATTCTATGCGATCCTTAATATAGGCTTTGTGACGAACGATAGAGGTAGGTTTTGAAAATTTGTCCAAGAATCCAAGCACTTTTTCCCACCGTTGTGCTTCTCGCTCTCCCCACATCGTACCGCGACTAGAAATAATATGTCTGCTCATATCTTCGCTCCAATTGATTTTTTGAAAAAAATCAAGCGTTCTATTGTGAGAGATAAAGCGTAGAAAAGATTGTTCATAATGTTCAGAGAAATTCCGGCGAATAATGTGAAACAAAGCCTGTGTCACAGAAATATCATTACAGTATTTCTCTACCATATTTTCCAAAAAAATTATCGCCCGCTCTTTTCTATCTTCTGGCATTCCAATAAATAGTTCGTTGATAGAATGTTTGAAGAGCGCAGATAAATGTTCAAAAGTGGAAGTCTCAATAATTGCCTTTTCAATGAGTTGCTCAGCATTATCTAGATGCCAAACGGCTCCAAGTTTATGTTGTTCCTCAGACCCTTTTAGGCGATTTCTTGCCGGTTTATTTCGAAAGTATTCCACTATAAAAACGGCATCTCTCGTGACCAAAGTAAGCCAATCTTTACAATCTAAATCACGATGTTCTTCTAATTGCTCTTGAAGAAAATAGGTTTTTTTCAAGAGTGGAAGATACGCATTGGCAAAATGATGGTGATATTTTTCAAAAAAATCAAACCATAGTGTAAATTTTATGTTTTTTGATTCATATTTGTCCAATAGGATTTGCAAAACATCTCGAAAAATGTGCGGGTTAAAAGCCGTATAATTTTCCAAGTGCGCTAAATTTAAATCATATACCGCACCCATTTTTCGAAAATTGTCTAGCATGGCAACATAATACTCTTTGTCCACATTTATGAACTTCAATCGTTGAAAAAACCGGAGCAACCAAAGGTCTTTTAACTGGAAATCGTTTGTTTGCAACAATTGGAAATAGGATTTAACATAGATAGTATCTCCTTCAATAATTCTATTCAATAATAACTGTGGCTGGAATCTAGTGGCATTTGCAGTGCCTAGAATATGTGCCACAATTTGTAGTGCCAAAATTGGATTCTGAGAAAAGTGGGTTTCGAGAATTTCGTCAAAAGACCAAGAAAGGTTTGCATTATGTGCATTTGTATTACTGACTAAGAAGACATAATCGTCATAAAATCTCTCGAAATCAGATAGGTTTTTGAATTGAAACGCATTCACGACTTCTGCCTGCTTCAACTTTTCACATTCTTCCCAAGGCAATATATCTTCGTATCCTAATCGTTCTTGATTGCGAAAACGGTTGCGGTCAAGGACTTGGAAAGTATGATACTTCGTATTCGTAAAACGTTTGATCAAAAGCGAAAAAGCACGGCTATTAACACCTAAGCTCTTTAATTTGGACAGTGCATCATGTACATAAGCGCAATGCTCAAAGTTGTCTGTGAAAAGCCTTTCTTCTAAGATTTTCAGAAAAAATGGCAGGTCAAATTTAAAAATGGCCTTTTCAGTACGAGTATCATAGGATGGATAACTCTTCAAAATCTTTAAGCAAGACTCTGGGTATTCCACAAAATCTCGATAAATAAAGTTCCATATTTGGCTCCGAAATGCTCGAATCGATTCTTGATTTGGCAAAGGATAGGTGGAAATAGAAATTGAATTTTTATTAATTCCACTTCCAGTTGATTGAAATGCTGTTTTTAGCAAATACGCTGCCGATGCATCCCATGCAGCACGATACTCTGGTTTGCCTTCATTTACTCCATTTAATAAACAATCCAAAAAAGCCTGCTGGCGATGAAACCCATAACGTTGATCTTCCCATTCAAAAGCAATTCTATCAGTTAAATAATGTATCCAAACGGGCATTGCTTTCGGGTGACGAGCCACATACTCGAAACCGAGTTCGACTGAAGTTCGGAAATTTGTAAAATGGTAATGAAGAAAAGGATTTAATAGATCAAGAAGAGGTTCTTTGTTCTCATATTGATCATTGCGTTCATACGCAGTAATGAAAACTGGGTTTTCAACCTCGGGCATTTGATCAATGACAGCAGCCACATGAGCCAAGCATTCTTCCTGCATATAGAACCAAAAAGTATCAAGTAATCTTTGTGCAAGTTGCTCATCGCCTCGCCAATCTCTCCATAATTCTTGAAGTGTGGGATGAATCGACATTTGAACAGTTTCATTGCCAAAATCATTGCTGGCCGAGATTATGTGGTCGCTTATCCGTCTAACATTAGGTAGGAAATATTCACGTAATAACACTTCAAAAGAGAGTAGTTTCTCTTTGATGAAAGTTTTGTAAAATAAATAGTTAGCCAAAGTTTGGTCAGCAAATCGGTAGGCTTGCCTATCAGAGGATATTTCCAGTAATTCTAGATCATCTAATGCTTCGGCATATTTCCTAAAATCCTTTTCTTCTATTGAAAAGCAGTGCAATAAATGTTGAAATCTTTCTATGTTAGCGGTATCAACTGAATAGAAAAAAGCCAATAACCCTAACACCTTCAATGCTGTGGGGTGGCTTAATATATCACAATCGCCTTTGATGCGCTCGAAGTGTTTGTCGTACACTTGCGATACATCATTCAGTGCTTCAATATCTTGCTTAGCTAAGGCTAATTCGGCTAGCATTACCACTATACGAGTATTACCCTGAGCTATTTTTAGAATCCGATTTTGATATTTTTGATTACTAATTTTGAAATCTGGGCCTTTCAAAATCTCTGTTAATACCTCAGTATTTAGGGGTGCAATACTCAATACATGTGGAGCAAAATCTGAAAAATTTTCCTGTAAGTCTCCAAGTGCATAGTCACGTACGGTCGCTACTATGCGCAGTTGTCCACTATGCCCGTATGCCAATAACTCTAGCACTTCTGCCAAATGCTCACGCTGCCTGTTTGCGTCATCCAGAAATAGCAGGTAGTTTTTCCCGGAGGAAAATAAGATTTGCAACTCTTCGTATACTGAGCGATGCGATACCACCTTGTTGATGCACAAACAGCTCCAATCAAGATTTTGAGCCAGAAATTGACGAATTGCCTCTATACAAAGTCTAGATTTGCCGATACCTGCGCGGCCTGCTACGAAAGTGAGGGGATGATTTCCAAAACTGCTTTTTAGTGATATAAGGTCTGCTTCACGAGCAAAAAAATGGTGTTGTAATCCGGGCTGAAACCCAACTGCGGCATAACTGGTGACAAACTGTTTTAAAGAGAGTACCTGACCACTTGATAAGGGCAGGCCGAGATAGGCTTGCGATAGATAACGGTAGCGATTAGAAAGATAATGTGCCCACTCATCTAAACCCAACAGATCTAATTTAACTTTGTGTGACTTGATTAGGTCATATAAGGGCTGCGCTTCTTCTAACGTAAGTCTTGAGTTAAAGGCTAAAATGATCCGCTCTATTTTGGTCGGAGGAAATTTGGCCAACCCTTTTTGGACATCCTCTTTGAGTTTTTTTATCAAGCCTTTTTTATCTTTCTGGGCGGCCTGTGTGGTGTATTCTACCAATAAATACTTCCCATTCCTCAGCAAAAAACCGGAATCAGGGGTACCTTTTCGTGTTTTTCTTTTCCCTACTTGACTTCCAATGCGAGCCACATAGGCATAATCTTGAACTTCTTCCTGCAAAATCACGTCGCACATCTCTTGGAAAGCAGAAGCATCCATTTTGCCAAGACTTTCTTCGACTAGGGAAACTTTATATTCTATCATTGACAAAAAATATGTTTGATTTGAGGCTACAAAGATATACCTCAATCAACATATTGTTTGCAAATAGATACCCAAACTTCATGAATTCCTCGGTTTCTGTAGGAAGTTAAGAGTGAATATCTTAACCCTCACCGCTCCCAAATCGTCTCCTGCGGAAAATCCAGAAAAGTACCGTCACATAGCACCAGGCTGCCGCCCGCTATGCAATAACAATCGGCGGTACAGACGACCTCACATTGTTCGTTCAGTACGGGCTCGCCATTATCGGCTATGCTGCCATCAACCAACCAATAGAGTGCGCCGCTGGGCCGGTTAATCCGCACGATTTTGGAGGCTCCGGGCGTTTGTTTGAATGCCTCGAATTTGACTTCCAGGCATTCGGCGACTACTGGTACGAGTGGTGATTTCTCTTTTTTACAGGCAAAAAGACAGCACAGAAAAACTACGAGTACAGACAGGTTTTTCATAAAAGATGTTTACTTTCAAGACGGCTGCGGTAGCCGTAATGGTTGGATAACACGATTTAACCCAACGAAATAAAGCGAACCTGCATACTTTTGCCCCGATTTTTAAGTTTCGGCCTTGACCGGCATAGTTGAGTTGTCATGTCGCAGAGAAACGGAAACATCTACACAAGCCAGGTTATTAGAGAGGCCTGGATCAAGAAATTCCGGGTTACTTGGCTTGTGTAGGTGTCTTCACTCCGTTGCGACATGACAACCGAGAAGCGCATGATAGCCACACAAATTATTTTTACACGTTCCCAACCTAACTTTACACCACTCACAATATGATGCTCAAAACCGCCACATTCTTTTTTCCGCTAATCCTTATTGCCCAACTTTCCACCGCCCAGACCGAGTTGTCCTACTTGGAAAAACCGAAACTATCGGGCATTCATATTTATCAGGATTCGGTGAGTAAAATGTACACCATTGTGGCTGGCTCCACGGAGTTGGTGCCCAGTGTCACGCTTATTTATCAGTTGGATTCTAATGCCAACCTGATCGCGGCCAAACAAGTAGAACCTTCCGGCAAAAACATTACCACATCGGCATCTTCCAACCGGAACAGGACGATGGTCACGCGCTCTGTATTGAATACGTACGGACAATTGACGGCTAATTTAATCTGCTTTGATCGCCGATTAAAAGTACAGTGGTCCACTATTGTGGAAAGTAATTATATCACTTATGTGAATGCGACCCGCATCGGGACAATGGGCAATACTTTTCTAGTAGGGAACGCAATTACTGCACCACCACTATCTAAAAATTATAGTTTTTTATGCAAAATAGACCCTTATGGCGAGAAGGTCTGGGAATTGACCGATTTTAATAATGGCCGGGGCGACACGCTGGCCTTTTGGCGATTAGCAGTGGATAATCTGGATAATACTTACACCATTGGCAGTATTGGTCGGAAAGGACTACTGACGAAAGTTAATGCGCAAGGCGATACCGCATGGCAGCGCAGCGTTTTCTATCGCGGCGAAACGCGGCTGTCTTCGATTACCGCCACCAATGGATTTATCTACGTGCTGGGTTCCGATGAGGGCTCTACTTCGGAAGCGGGCAAGGTGTTTATCTCGAAAATAACGGCGGCGGGCCAGCCCGTGTGGACCACTTTGGTGAGTAGTGCGGCGAATCGCTTTTTGCCGGATGATGCGGTGATCAAGATCACAAAAGAGGGTAGTCTGGTGCTGGCGCTGTCTTGTGTGGATGCCAATCGTCAGCGCACCTGGGCCACTATTGGTATAGATTCGGCTGGCTCAGTTCTTAATGCGACTAATTATCAGAACATCTTGTACGAGTCATTTCCACGCGATTTATTTCTAGGTAAAAATGCCTCGTTTGCTGGCATTGGTATTGTAGCCGCCTTAAAAGAACCAACTAAATATCCTTTCTTTTTTAAATCAACTTCTATAGATATTCTGGATGGAAAATGCTGTTTCGCGCCTTTTACTATTGATCAGAAAAGTGTAAGTCTGGAATTTAAGCCGGTCAGTATAGATTTTGTGAATAATGTAATTATCAATTTTAATGATTTTCCGGTGGAAACCAAAGACGATACGGGCGTGATGAAGCGATTGAAGGAGTAGTAAATAATCTCAAAATAACTCTCCCGTCCGCTTAGGCCCGTGCTCCACCTCATGCCGCAGCAGCCAGGCTTTGCGCCACAGATCGCCACCATAGCCCACCAGTTGGCCACTGCTGCCAATCACGCGGTGACAGGGCACAAAGATGGTAACGGGGTTCCGGCCATTGGCCATACCAGCGGCCCGGATGCACTTTTCATCGCCGAGCCGCCGCGCCAGTTCGAGGTACGAGATGGTTTGGCCGTACGGAATGTTCGCGAGTTCTGCCCAGACTTTTTGCTGAAAAGCAGTGCCTTGAAGGGCCATCGGCAGATCGAAATGCTGGAGCGTACCCGCAAAATAAGCATCCAAATGATTGATCGTCAGGATAATAGGCTCCGATATATCAGGCGTAGGCGTTTGCCCGGTGCCGGGTCGTCGCTCCGTTTCCAGAAAAAGAATGGATAGCAGAAATTGGTCATTCGCCGTTATTTCCAGCGTACCAATCGGCGAAGCGTAGTGGGCAATGAAGAGCGACATGGCAAGGTGTTGTAGGGGCAACCCTTGCGGTTGCCCGCGCTTGTGGTCGCCCGTGTTTGCGGTTGCCCGCATATTACATTTTTTATGAAAAGGAACCCACCGCCGCCGTCCCCAGCCACATCACCGCATTCGCCGCCACACCCGCCGCCACATCATCCAGCATGACGCCCCAGCCGTTGGGCAGCCGTTCGAGCCGCCGGATACCCAGCGGTTTGAAAATATCAAAAAAGCGAAACAGGAAAAAAGCAGCGAATAAATGCCAGAAATCAATGGGAAAAGCCAGCATCGTGATCCAGGCACCCACGATCTCATCCAGCACAAACTGCGAGGGATCCTCGCCCCATTCGCGCTCCACGATGGCGGCAGCCCGCACGCCCACCAGCAGAGCCACCAGGCTGGCCGCCAGCAACCACGGCAAAAGCACACTGCCGCTCCAGCCCCAGAAAGGCAGCAGCAGCAGCAAACCTACGCCCGTCCCCCAGGTGCCCGGCGCAATCGGCAACCAGCCCGAACCGAAGCCCGTGCCGAGTATTTTTGACCAATGGTAATTATTCATTATGCCCGCATTATAATCAGGCAGTAAGGTGGCAAATATTATTTACCAATACAACAGATATTTTAAAACACAAAAAGAGTTTTTCAACACAAAAGGCACAAAAGAGTACAAAAGGACACAAAACAGTAATCTCTATACTTTTATGTTCTTCTATTTTCTTTTGTGCCTTTTGTGTTTAAAAAACGCCCTACAGCGCAAAAGGACCAAACAGTAACCCCTATACTTTTGTGTTCTTTTGCTTCCTTTTGTAACTTTTGTGTTTAAAAAACGCCTTTGTGTTTAAACGCCTCCTTTTGTGTTAACCTAGAAATCAAACTTAAACCGCGCCCGAATCCCCCACTTACTCACGCCCGGCAAATCGGTATAAGTCATCCGGCGCACATAGTCCACCCGGAAAATACGGAAAATATTGGCAATGCCCACGCTCGCCTCGATGTAGGGCTGGCTTTCCAGCGTCTGCGTCACAGTACGGCCCTTATCATCCACCGGAAAACGCAGCAGCCCGTTCGTGTCGGTTGGTCTATTTTTTTTATCCAGTCCGCCGTACAAGCCCTTGAAACTGAGCACTTCCCGCCATTTCAGGCGACGCAGCAGCGGCACTTTATTGAAGAAAAAGCCATTGAAATTGTGCTGAATATTCAGGGCCACGTATTTATCGCTGGCAAATTCCAGGAAATTCATCAGGTTGTATGCCTGCAATTGGTAGGAAAAAGTCTGGTTGGCGCGGTGAATTTCGAGTAGCGGATAAGGTACCTGACCAAACACGCGTCCCCCTTCCAGCGTCCAGTCGGAGTAGCCAAATGGCGCGATATAAAAGATTTTATTCACCTTCGCGGTCAGCGTTTGGTAGTCGAAGTCGCTGCCCAACAGCCCCTTTGCGCCAGCCCGGAAGCTGACCTGCATGATCGGGTACTTGTTCGGGATCGGAATACGGTAGGTTTTGCCCTGGTAAAACTTTTCGTTCGGGGCAAAACGCAGCGAAAAACCGACATCGCTCAGATTGATTTCCGGCAAATACTGCACCGTTTCAGACCCCAGGGTCTTGTAATCGAATAAAATGGTGCCGCCCGGTGCCTTGCGCACCCGCTGGAATGAAAGTGTGTAACTCAGTCCCCGGCGCATTTCGCGGACATAGTCCAGCCGCGCGGAACAGTTATAGAGCATTTTATCGTTCACACCTCGCTTGAACGACAGCAAAAAATTGTCTTCCTGCACAAATTGCAGGCTTTCGCCCGGTATTTGGACGTCGCTTTGCACGGCCAGCGTCATCTGGTTCATCGGGAAAATGCCCGGCTTTTTTTGCTGGAAGGCGTAGGTGACGCCGCCATAATATTTCCAGCGTTGATCCTTGAATCCGTAAGCGGCATAACCTTCCAGGAACAAATTCTTGATAAATTTCGTGTTGGTACGACCACCGACCCGCAGGCGCAGCCCTTCCACATCATTAAAACTATAAAAAGTGTTGACCGGCCCCACGTCGAAAATACCAAAGGATTTGTAACCCGCCAGCAGGAACACGGCGACATTCATACTGCGCTTAAAAGCTGGCACATTCTGGATGCTGTCCACCATGCGGTAGATGCCCAGTTCGCGTTTAGACAGCCCTTCGTGGCGGTGTTCCAGCCAGAATCCTGCGCCCCGTTGCGTCACTTTTTCGTCGGTGACAGTTATCGTTTTGGTGCGGAAAAGACTGTCGGGCAGCGGTTGGTTGAGGATGTAATTGCGATACGACACCGACTTGTGACCCAGCACACTCTGGCGTTTTTCCGAACGCACCAACTGGAAATCCATACTGATATCGTCCTTGGTCAGCATCAACCGGCGCGCGTCGCCCTCGCCGAAAAAGTCAAAATCCTGCTCCAGATGCAGGTCAGACACCCAGTTCAGGTTGACATCTTTGGAAAGACCCATCTGCACTTTGCGCACGGCATACGTGGAATCGAGGGCCACCAGCATATTGCCCACAAAGGCCAGATCGCTCTTGTTGCGCGGTGCAAAAAACACGTCGGCACATTGAATGCCTTGATAATCAACCGTATCTACAATATAAAAACGATACATCGTAGGCGCCAGCGCAGACAGCGGCCCGACGAATTGCGTGGTCAGCAGGCTGATATTCTGGTCATAAATGTCCACATTCTGGTACAGGCTGTTCAGGTAGGCCGAAATACCATCTTCATCCAGATAGCCTTTCAGGCCCGTCTGCTGCTCGGCCGTGATGAACTCCTTTTCGGATTTCGGGTCCTTGCGGTAATAGACGTTCATCAGGCGTTCGCGCAGATACACCGGCAGGGCGACTTTCCCGTTCACCTGGTTGGTATCCACGTTTTCAAAGACAAACTGGAACTTGCGCAGCGTACGGCGTTTACGGAATTTGTCCGTCACGTTATTGAGGTCAAATTGCAGTTTTTCGTAAGCCTCGTAGTTGTAATAATCCAGCCCTTCTTTCCGATTTTCCTCGCGGTGCGCGAACACCTGACCGATCAGATCCACCGCCGGATTGTTCTTGCGCCGGTATTTATCGGGCCGGATTTCAATTTCCCTGAGGCTGACGCTCTCGTCCACCAGGCGAACCGTAATTTCATTGGACTGACTTGCCTGCACGGTCACGTTTTGGGTAGTATAACCTACGTAACTCACGCGAAGTTGGCTGGCGGATTGGGTCGTTTCGAGCAGAAAATAGCCACTGAGATCGGTGCGGGCACCTACTTTGGCTTCCGGCAGTTGCACGGAGGCATAAGGCAAGGGTTCATTGGTGCGGGCATCCACTACTTTTCCATGAATGGAAGTTGTTTTTTGAGCGAAAAGGGCGGTGGCAGATATTAGGGCCAAAATTATAAGCAGCCCTTGGGGGAAAATCATTTTTGTAAAGTGTTGCATAATTCGTCGTTTTCAAAAGGGTTTGGGTTGGGTAGAAAATAAGTTCGGTTAATACGGATTATCAGAAAAAATGTCACCTTAATCAAACAAAAAAAGCAGGTTTATTCCCTGGCCCGCCACGGCCTTTTCGACCATCTTTACTATTCCGGCGATGAACCTGTTAGACAGAAAGACGGACAGGGAAAAAAAATACTTTAATTTTAATTGAATCACTTAAAATGTTTTTTAAAT
Organism: Saprospirales bacterium; assembly: GCA_031425155.1. Lineage (GTDB taxonomy): Bacteria > Bacteroidota > Bacteroidia > Chitinophagales > Saprospiraceae > M3007. The sequence goes on from JANPIV010000068.1 coordinate 95,631, forward strand.
TACTCATAATCAATTGATTATGAGTAATTGTATTTTGGTAAAAGCACATAAATAGAGCAGCTGCGTGGCTCGTCGAAACGACACCTGCACTTCTTTTACGGTTTAAAACCAATAATGGATTTGGCTGACTTTTAATTTTCTACAGCCAGCCGTTTTGGCGGTACCAATGCACCGTATTCGCCATGCCCCGGTACAAATCAAATTCCGGTTGAAAATTCAGTTCTTCAAATAATGGCCCCGCTTCGCAATGCCAGTTTTCGGCGGCCAGTTCGGGTATTTTATCGCGGTTGAGCGGACTGGCTTTATTTTGCCAGCGGCCAATCGTTTCGGTTATACCGGCCACCTGTTTGACCAAAGGCAGGGGTAGCCGGATTTTTAAAGTCTTTTTATTGCCCAATGCCTGCCGCACCGCCGCACCCAAATCTTCGGTACGGTAAGTTTTGCCATCGGAAATAATGTACTTGCGCCGCACCGCCGTGGGAGATTCGAGTATCCGAAAAACCGCCCGCGCCACGTCGGCCCCATGTACAAAACTCAGTCGTTGTGGCTGTCGCCCGATGGTCACTTCCAGCCCTTTTTGCATCATTTTAATAAAACTCAGAATGTCGCGTTCCCAGGGGCCATACACGGCCGTCGGTTGCACCACCACCCAGGGAAAGTCGGCGGGCAGCGTGGACAAATAGTCTTCGGCGTTCCGTTTGCTCTCGCCATAAGGGGTTAGCGGTTGCGGCGTTTGGTCGTGGCGAATATGTGCAGCATCGGCAGGGGCGGCTCCCAAAGCGGCTAAACTGCTGACTAACAGAAACTTATCTGGCACCACCTTCGCCTGCGTCAGGGCCTGCACCAGTCGGCGGGTATTACCAGTGTTGCCTTCGTGGTAACCATCGCGGGTGAGGGCTTTGGTCACTCCGGCATTGTGGATCACCCAATCGAACTGTGCCGTGGTTTTCAGCATTTTCGTCATGGCCGCTTCATCACCCAGCGGGAGGTCGAGCAGGTGCAGCCGCGGATCGCTCAGGCGCGAACGGTCGCTGCTGGCCCGCACGGCGGCAGTCACGTCGTCACCTCGTTCGAGGGCTTGCGCCACAAGGTATCCGCCGATGAAGCCGCTGGCCCCGGTGATGAGAACGCGTGCCATGTGCTCAGAGCGTTTTTTCGTAAATCCGGTGCTTACGGAACACCTTGCCGTTGATCTGCAACAAGGCCCGGTTCATCATATCGTTATTTTCCAAAATCCAGGACGCCTCGCCACGTGGAATCCCTTTACGCATCGCCGTCTGGTAAGTACGCACGTAGAAACACACATCCAGACCCGTACGGCGGTACTCCGGCAGGATGCCCAGGGCTACGATACGTACGGCCTTGATAGATTTTCGCCCAAATAAAAACTTGAAAACGCCGGTTGGAAACAGCCTCCCGCGCGGTATTTTGATAAATACCTCGTTCAAATTGGGCACGCTTAGGGCAACACCGATGGTTTTTCCGTCTTTTTCGGCAAAAAACACAAACTCCGGGTCGAGGGCCATTTTCAGGTCTTTCCCCATCTGCCGCAGTTCTGCTTCGGTCATGGGCACAAAACCCAGATTCTGATCCCAGGCGGCGTTGTACACCGGGAGAAATTTCTCCACTTCCCGGTCGAAATCTTTCATGTTCAACGTCCGGATGGTAATGCCACGCCGGGCGAGACGCGCTTCGAGTTGGGCGGCTACGGCCTCCAGTTTCGGGTCCAACTTATCCGTATAAAGATCGTAACTAAGTAAGTCCGTGTGTTTTACAAAACCATAACGTTCCAGAAATTCCCCGTAATACGGATAGTTGTAAGTCGTCAGCACAAACGGCGGTTCCTCGAAATTTTCTATCAAAACACCACAGGTTTCGTTGGTGGAGAGATTGGTGGGGCCAATTACCCGTTCCAGCCCTTCCGCCCGCAGCCAATCGGCGGCGGTATCCAACAAAGTCCGCGCTACTTCATAATCTTCTACTACATCGAAAAAGCCAAAAAAGCCCGCCTGATCGCCCGTAAACTCCAGATAATTATTGTTGCGAATGGCCGCAATCCGCCCCACTACTTTTCCCTCTGGCGAACGCGCGAGGAAGTATTCCGCCGTAGAATGGTGGAAAAACGGGCTTTTCTGCCGATTCAACAGAGCCTCCTGCGCCATAAAAAGTTCAGGCACATAATTCGGGTCACCGGCATAGAGGTCGTGCGGAAAATCAATGAACTGTTGCAAAGCCTTACGACCTTCTACTTTTTCAATGGTAACCGACGCGTTCTTGGCAGGGCTTACTTCTGCGTGTAGGGTGTTTTTCATAAAAAAAGTTACATAGACTCTTGAAAATCAAGGGTTTCGTGCAGTTCGAGCAGTTGTGCATTACGGTGCATGATCTCTACGGCGCGATCAATCTGCGCAAAAGAGTGGGTGGCCATCAGCGAGAAACGAATCAGCGAATCAGCACTGCGTACCGCCGGAGATACCACGGGATTGACAAATATCCCATCGTCGGCCATCATTTTGGCAAACTGGAAAGTCTTCATGTCGTCGCGGATATAAATGGGCAGAATGGGCGATTCCGTCTTGCCAATCTCAAAACCGGCACTTTTCAGCTGCGCCATCGCGTAGTGCGTGTTCTGCCACAGTTTTTCAATCCGTTCCGGCTCCTGCTGGATGATTTCAATCGCCGCCAACGCACTGGCTGCTGCTGCTGGAGTCATACTCGCGCTGAAAATAAGGGCGCGGGAGTTGTGCTTCAGGTAGTTGATCGTGTCATGGTCAGCCGCCACAAAACCACCCAGCGAAGCGAGTGATTTGGAGAACGTACCGACGATCAGGTCCACCTTGTGGTGCAGCCCGAAATGGTCGCCAGTGCCCCGTCCCTGTTGCCCGATCACGCCAACTGCGTGGGCGTCGTCCACGATGATGGTGGCATCGTAACGGTCGGCCAGTTTGACGATGCCTGGCAGGTCAGCGATGTCGCCTTCCATGCTGAAAATGCCGTCCATGACGATCAATTTCGCGCCGTCCCCTTCCACGCGCCGTAGTTGCTGTTCGAGGGAAGCCATGTCATTGTGGCGATATTTCACCACTTTGCCAAACGAGAGGCGCGTGCCATCAATGATGGAAGCGTGGACGAGTTCGTCAATAAAAATATAGTCGTTGCGTCCGGCCAAAGGCGCAATCGCCCCCAGATTCGCCTGAAAACCAGTGCTATAGAGCAGCACGGCTTCCTTGTCGAGATAGTTGGCCAGGCTTTCTTCCAGTTCGATGTGGATTTTGAGCGTGCCATTCAGGAAGCGCGATCCAGCGCAGCCGGTGCCGTACTGTTGGATGGCCCGTTGCGCGGCCTCCTTTAGTTTGGGGTGGTTCGTCAGGCCAAGATAACTGTTGGAACCAAACATGAGCACTGGCTTCCCGTCTATCATTACCTCCGTGTCCTGTTCGGACTCAATGACCCGGAAATAAGGGTAAAGGTCCGCTCTCTTCAACTGGTCAGCGGCATCGTAACCGCGAATTTTGTGTGAAAGGCTACTGTTCATGCCGCAAGGATTTAAAGTGAAGTTGGGTTTCGAATAAGAATGATGTCGTGAATCGGGATTGTCCGTAAGTGTTAGTAGTCAATGAATTAAAGTAAGTTTGAAATCATCTTTCAGTCACTATAATTACGTGCCACGGGATTTTGGGCGGCGCAAAAGGTGGAAATTGATTTTTAAATTTAACTGTTTAGTTAATTCTGAATTCTAAGCGGTGACATTAACGGCTAGTCGAAAAATGGATTACCGAGAATTGGAGAACGCCCGCTTTATGCGCTCTAAATCAGAAGATTCGGTGAAATTGATTATAATCGGTTTGCCTCACATTCACGGAGTCATCGGACTCAATTTCCACTTTTGCAGGACTAAAAATGAATATGTTGACGGTAGGAGAGATGTCAAAAAAGGAATGCGATTAAAGTTTGTTAACAGGGCCTAAACAGGATGGTTCGCGGGGGCGATAAAAATTTCCAGATTACACTTCTAAAGAGCGGATAATCATGTTACTGACGTGCGCAACGCGATCATCTATCAATTGTTCAAAGGATTCATGCTCCGCTTCCAGGGCCGCCTGATACATCGGCTGCGCCAAAAACGGGAACATCGTGAGGCCCATAATGGACAAAAACAACTGCCGGGGACAAACCGTAAGAATGTTCCCCGCCGCCTGCTCCTTTTCCACCAGGTCCCGAAAAACCCTATACACCCGGGCATGGGATTCACTCGGCCCGGCGCACTGTCGTTCGGGGTTGCTGTGCATCTCATTCAGTATAAACATCGGCAAGTACGGTGCCGAGCGCATTTTCTTGATCTCTGCTTCGACCATTCGGCGTAATTTCTCGAAGAACGGCAAATCCGAAGTCAGGATCGAAATGATATTGGACTGAAACTTTTGCGATTCCTGATCGAAGATCATCGCAAACAACTTGTCTTTCGTCCGAAAGTAGTAATGTAGCAACGCCTGGTTGATACGTGCTGTCTTCGCAATGTCACACATCCGCGATGCCGCAAATCCTTTTTGCATGAATACCTTCCGCGCTGCTTCCAGGATGGTTTCTTCCGTGCTGATGACTGTTTCCACAGTTTAATTTATAAATTTAACCGTTTGATTAATAAGCCACAAAGGTGGGGCCCTTCCGTCCGGGAAGCAAGGATAAGGAAAAGAATTAGGGAATCATTAACAAAATATCAGCTAATGTATTTTTTAAAAAATAATGTAAATAGCATTGATTATAAATGTTTTAAATGTTATTTATGATTAAATTTAGTCAATATTTCTGCAAAGTATTGATAGTACGCAGCAGTCATTTTTTCCCAGCCAAAATGATCGAGGGCATACTGTCTGGCCTGCTTCCCAAAAGCGGTGTTGGAAGCGGGTTCACTACTTAATTTGGTCAAGGCCGCCACCCAGGCGGTTTCGATTTGGCTGGGCAGCAGCCATCCATTCTTTTCATGGTGTATGGCGTCGGTGATGCCTTCGAGGTTGGCGGCCACCACCGGCAGGCCCCGCAAATTGGCTTCCAGGCAGACCAGACCGAAACCTTCCATGTCGCCTTCCACCGGCACATTGGGCATTAAAAAAGCCGTGGCCGCCGACATAATTTGCATAATATCGGTCAGCGGCAACTTGCCCAAATGCCGCACCCGCCCCGCCAAAGTCGGCGACTTGAGCAAAATCCGCAGCGCATCCTCATCGGAAGGCAGGCCAAAAAGCAGTTCCAGTTGCTTGCGCACACCCGTCGGCAGACCATGCAACAGTACGCTGGAAAACGGTCGCTCCCGCCGGAACGGCCCGATGATGAGCACCTGAAAATCGCCCGGTAACAGCGGAAACACGCTCCGCAAAAACCACGAAAAGCCCTTGCGCAGTACGGGCCGACCCATCAGGATCAGCGTCCTTTTGCCCGCAAAATCAAGGTGATATTGTTGCTGAAATTGCTGCTGCTCTTCCGCCGTGGGCACATAGTCGGCCAGGTCGTGATCTACGCCATTCGGGATGACGTGGACTTTTTCCGCCGCTATTCCCCGCTCGATGCAGGCCCTCGCGGTCGCCTGACTCACGGCAATAATGCCCTGAAAGTGCCCCAGACGCGGCAGCAATTTGCGTTGATACACACCATTGGGATAGACCACATCCAGCCCATGCAGCGTGACGGTGCGCAGCATACCCGGAAAATCGTCGGCCCCCGCGCAAAAGGCCGCCGCCAGCCCGTCGTTGAAATGCAGGATGGAAATGCCGGGATGCTGATCGAGTTTTTCCTGAATACTTTTTTTGAGTCGCCAGAAGAAGCGCACTTTGCTCTCCCCCCCGGCGCAGCAGAGCAGATGCACCACAGCGTGCTTACCCATGCGCTGGGTGAGCTCGAAACTTTGCTTTTCCATGCCGCCGACCGAGGGCGGGTACTTATGGGTGATGAAGAGGATTTCCATATCTGCGAATGTGGACAATGTGAGGAATGTGGTCAATGTGATTAGGCGGAGTACATATAGAAATCCGTTTCGATTCGTCTAATCCGTCAAAATCCGTGTTCCCATTGTTGCTACGGTGTAGGTTTAGTAAATGCAACTAATTGACAGTGAGATACTTATTCGTCATGCTAAATAACTTCATCCGGTTCTTTAACACCCTTTTTCTTAAAAAGAAAAACATACATCACCGCCGCCACCAAAATCCAGAACAACTGCCGCGAGCGGCGCAGGATGGAAGCGGTGACCCAGATGGTGCCGCCACCAATGCCGATCAGGGCCAGCATTACTTTATTGCCATATTCTTCGATCCCCACCTGCCCCGGCACGAAGGCCCCGGCGGACTTGAAAAGTACCACCCCCATATCCACCAACAGGGCCTTGACGACGGTGGTTTTGACCCCCAAAAAAAGCAGAATGAGGTAAAATTCCAGCGAACCGGCGATCCAGTGCAGGCAGGAAAACAAAAAAGCCAGGAACATAGACCAGCGGTTCTGGCGATAAAAAGCCAGCAAATCCGCCCATAAATCGGTGATATAGTGGTGTATCTGTTTTCTGCGGGCTTGTAGCGGCAGCCAGCGGGACAGGCGTTGCAGGGTACGCTGCTGCCAAAGCAAATACATAAGCAAACCGACGACCGGCAGCAGCAAGCCCCAGCCCCAATAGTCGCGCAACCAGTAAAAATGCTCGGTATAAGAGGTCACCAGCCAGATGCCCATCAGCAAGATCAGGAACAGCTGGCTCAGGATCATGAACACCCGCGACAACAGAATGGAATGCAAGGCCCACTGATCGTCAATGCCTTTTTCGCGCAGCAGGAACACTTTCAGGGCTTCTCCGCCCACCACACTGGTGGGATTGAGGATGGCGGCGGTTTCGCCCACCAGCCGGATCCAGAATAGTTGCCAGCCCGACACCGTCGCACTCACCGCAGGCATACAGCGCCGCCAGGCCAGCACCCCCATCCAGTTGGAGAGAATGGTGACGGACAGCAGCAGCAGAAATTTGACACCGATGTTCCGAATCGCCACCAGCACCGCCGCCCAATCGGTGGCATACAGGAAAAAAGCCAAGCAAGCCAGGGCGACCAAAAGAATGGCCAGTTTTATATAGTTTTTTTTCATCCCGGCAGATTCGTAACCGGCGGGCGGGCCGCCATTGCTTCCAGATCATGGAAATAAGTCGCGGCCAAATCCTCCCAACTCAATGATTTACTGTACTTTAGTCCTGCTTCCACGAACTGGCGGTGCAGGTTTTTATCTTCCAATAACTGCCGGATGCGACGCACATAGTCCGCCGGATCGTTTGGCGCACAGAGGAACCCGTTCACGCCCTGCTCGATGAAATTGCGCGAACCACCACCATCGGCGATCACGCAGGGCAGCCCGGAAGCCATCGCTTCGATGACCACATTGCCGTAGGATTCGCTGATGGACGTAAAGACAAACACGTCCGACGAGGCATACAGCATGGACAAATGCTGGTGATCCACTTTCGCGGTAAAAATAGCCCTGGGCATCCGCCGCTGACATTCTTCCATCGCCACGCCGTCGCCGGCAATCAGGAAATTGTGCGGTATTTGTGCCTCCTGTAGCACCTGATAAATCCGGCAGAGCGTTTCCAGGTTTTTTTCCCACACCAAACGGCTGGCAAACAGCACCACTGGATCTGCATTGCCCGTCAACTCATACATCGCTGCGCGGTCTTTTTTGGCCGGAGAAAACAGGGTGGTGTCCATGCCGCGTTGCCAAAGTTGCAGCCGGGTGGGTGCCACGCCGTATGAAGTCAGTTCCGAACGCATCTCCTCGGAAGGGATATAGACCCGGTCGCAGCGGTTGTAAAAGGATTTTTGGGTCGCAATGACCCGCGCCCGCACCAGACTGGCCAGTCGCGGCGAGGATTTGAGGTAATACGCCACGTAGGAAGTAAAGTGGGTGTGATAGATCGTCAACACCGGAATGTGGTGCTCATTGGCATATTGCACCGCAAACTCACCCAGCATGGACGGCGTGGCAATATGAATCACATCCGGCTGAAATTCGCGCAATTTCCGGCGCATCCGTCCTTTGGAGAACCAGGGAACGGCCATTTTATACGGCCGATTCACGATCAGCGACACGGCCGGAATGCGCACCGCCTCGAAGTCGGCAATGCGTTCTGGCCCCATGCCGCAAAAGAACAGGAACTCGAACCGTTCGGCGGGAATCCGGTGGATCAACTGGAACATGGTGCGTGAAGCCCCGTCAAAATCTTCGATCAGGATTTCCGCAAAAAAGGCAATTTTGACTTTTTTCAAAGGACACGGCGCGTAAATGCTTGCAGGGCGCAAGGTACGGCGTAGGGGCGACCCTAGCGGTCGCCCGAATAAGGATCATCAAAAAAATATTTCCTATGGTTTGAATTTATGCGCGGGCTTGTCTTATGTTTGCACCCGCTTTTGAAAAGAGGCGATGCGGGGGATTAGCTCAGCTGGTAGAGCGCTTGCATGGCATGCAAGAGGTCAGCGGTTCGAATCCGCTATTCTCCACAGGATTATGAAGGGTTTCTGCGTAAGCGGGAACCCTTTTTTTGTGCTTTTTGGGGGTGGGTGGATTGGTGGAGGACAGCGTGGGAGTGGGATTTTATTTATGCTGAATGCGTTTTGAAAAATTCTGTTGGGATAGTATTAGAAATGCTTTATTTTGGGCCGGATAAAAAGAGGGGTGGATGGGGTAAGAGAAAGGATATAGGATTGTTTTATAGGTGCTTGCGTGAGTAAATGGTTTGAAACACCTGTTTGGCAACTGACAGGGAAGGAGAAGGTAGCTCAGGTACCTGAGGAGAAGGGAAAATTTAAATCAGTTAACATATTTAACATTAACTAATGGAGGCTAAAGTTCAAGTTTTTACAAAGAGCCAGAGGTTTGAATTAAATGAATGGATTTTTTATGTGATCTGTTCACTAGTACTTGTTGGGATTGCCGTTTTGCGATTTAATGAGATATCTAAAGTCTTTAGTAGCGTAGAGGATAGTTTTAACCTCCTCTTGTTTTTAAATAGGGAGGCCTTTATCTTAATTACTGCATTTGCCATATTAGCCATTCCCTTTATGTTTATGCTTTTGCTAGGTAGGCCTCCATTTTCTCACTTTCGAATATTAAGGGAGATGAAGGTACGTGAAGAAGAAATTATTTTGGAAAAGATAAAGGCTGAATTGCAGAAAGAGGAAATGGTAGATGAAATAAAAAATATAATGCAAAGTATAGAAGAGCAAAATAATACACCTGAGGGCTTGTTAAATTTATATGTTAAACAATCTGAAAAATTAGCTTCAGAAATACATGATCGGGCAAAGTTTTTTATTTTGGTTGGAGGGTCAATTGCTATAATTGGAATTCTATTCTTCTTTGCAATTAATTCTAGATTGCCTTCTATTTATAGCAGTACTCTTAACGCTATGCTAGATCAAGAAAGCAAACTTCTTGATGCTATGCTTAACACGGTTGAAAAATCTGATACTTTAAAAGTGGGCGGTAAGGTATATGTATCGATAGATAAAACTGATATTGATAAATCTATTGAATATAACACTGGGAAACTAACAAAAAAACCTGATATTGACGCGAAGGTACATCTCTCAAGAGATAAAATTGATAATGATACATCTATGGGATCTAACCTTGGGAAAGCAACAAAAAAAACTGGCATCGACGAAATGGAGAATTCAAAAGGTAAACCATTTGATTATGTTTCTGTAATTCAAAGGTTTTCTATTTTGTTTTTTATAGAATTAATTGCTTTCTTTTTTTTAAGGCAGCACAGAGTTATGATGGAAGAATTTAGATATTATGAAACGCTTAAACGGAAACGACAAGATAATCAGTTCATTTTTACTTTGGCAAACCACTACGAAGATAAACCGGAAACTTTAAAAATACTTTTGGAAAAATTATCTTTAACAGACCCGAGATTTAAACTTGGTGCTAATGAGAGCACGGAAGTCCTAGAGGCGCAAAAAATAAAAGAAGAGATGCTTCCAATCGATAAACTAATTGATACGCTAAAAGATTTGAAAAAATCATAAATTACAAAACTGATGGTCATTGCAGGTTGGTACTCCTTTAACCTGCGCTAGAGGAGATAGGAGATGCTTGTTTTTTTTGCCGCTGTCGTTGGCGAAGATGCACAACGGCAGGGGCTGGTTTCTCCTCCAAATCACTACGATTATGGGTAGCATCATTTACTTACGGCCCTCCGGCATATCGTTCATGTATTCCTGCGTCGTAATCTCCATTTCAATCCAGTGAACGGTAACCTCAATCAATTTTTTTAAATCGGTGATGTCCCTATCGATCCATTTTTTTGTGTAATGAGTTTCATCGTTGCCTATCCAAGTTGCTCTATCTGCCATTGATTTGACGTTAGGGTTGGTCACATCATCCTTAATGCAATTGCCAAGAAACTTTTTCTTTATAGTTTCCTCTTTTTCAGGATAGAGACGTATTAGATAGTCCTTAATTAAAAACTCCAAAGACTTTCTATAACCCATACCACTCATCTGGGTAAGAGCATATTCCTCTGACTTTAACGATTGATTGTAAATTTCAACAAAGGAAGAAGAGATTGCAAAAATAGCATCAGAAAAGTTCCGCGTCTTAATAGTACCAATAGAGGTACCCGAAAAAAAGAAGTGGTATGTAGGAGGCAGCTCAGATAGGTCAGGGTTTTTAAGATGGTAAAAGCCTAAAAAAGTCTCTTGACATTCTTGGTCTGGACACCGAAACACTATTGTAAGTTTTTTGTCGGTAGAAAGGGCATTCCACTCTATTGCCATAATTGTTTTATGACAATATGGACACTCGGAAGGTTTTTTATCATATACACAGGTAATGGAATATCCGTCAGAAAATTTAGCTTCGGTTCGCTGCATTTTTTTATATTTAAAAAATGTTAAGTGGTTTTGTAACTATGTGGAGATCAAAGATAAAGTATAATAAGCCGTAAATAGTTCCCTGCTTCAATATTTACTTCATTTAAAAGCACTGTCTCCCTCTCCAATTGTGCAAATATAGGCTAAAATGAAACGGCCCCGGAGCGTGTGCTTCGGGGCCGTTGCTTACTGCTTGCAGCTGCGGTAGAACCTACTTATCAATAAAGAAGCCTTCAATCATAGAAGTGATGGCTGGGCTAAGTTTCTGATAAGCATCTCGCTTTTCTTCCACAATATCCTTTTCGACTTCCAAGCCTTTGAACATCAGGTAGTACACCGGAATCTCCAGTGCTGCACTGATAGCTTCCAACACCTCCATCGAAGGAATCTTTTTATCGCCTTCAATCTGGGAGAGGTAGGTCTGCGACAGGTTCAACTGCTTTGCTAGGTCACCCTGAGCAATGTTCTTCTTACGTCGTATGTCTTGTATGACAGATCCAACTTTCATGTGGTGTGAAGTTTCATGAGTCTCTAAAGTACTCGTAAATGAGCTTTGTAATTGGCGCCAGTACGTCGGCAATCTTTTGGGCCCGATCAATGATTTGATCCGCTTTGGATGAATCCAATTCTTCTAAATCACGGATTGCCTGGTCGATTTTGGTAGAGAGTTCAGCATCAAAGGTTAGTGCTTGCTTGCTTATCTCTTGGAGTAATTTGATTGTTTTTGATAATGTTGGTTTAGACATGATAGGAAATTTGATGATTGTAGAGTGAAAGGTGATAGATGTGCTTAAGCATCAATTCACCATTCCTCTCAATTCATCTGCTCCATGTGGTTCTATAGGGCAAAAATGCGTACCTTTTTAATACAAAGCAAGAGAATTATGATATTTTTTTAACTTTGGGTTAAAATATTTTTCCAAGGCTTAGAAAAATACTGCTCCAGAGTCATCGCCCACTATCTCCTTACAATATCCTTCGCTCGCCCTATTACAATGCAAATCCCGCCAAAGTGGATAATCGTCCGGGTGCGCATATAGCTATTCAATCAGGTGTGCGACATATTTCCAGTTCCTGTCCACCTAAATTACGCCCCCCCCTTGCAAATTACCCCCAATATACTGTAATATTGGGGGACGGCTGATCTACCCATAGCGGAAACAGAAATGAGACCCCAGTTCAGTACAAGATAATGTTCACCCATCTCAATCCCTTCCAAATGATAACCAAACGTTTTTTCCTGCTTTTTGCCTGGCTCACCGCAGCCGGGAGCGGATTTTCACAAACACCGCAGCTGCTGGCCTTCGGCGAAGGCCGCGCCGATACCCTGACCAGTCCTACGGAAGTAAAACAATACACGCTTTCTGGCGTGATAAGCGGCGACGTATTGTTGGTCCGGGTAGCCTCCGGTGGCAGCATCCATCCGGTGCTGGAACTGTGGTATGGCAACCAGCCGCTGGATACCATCGCACACGCTTCCCTGGCAGAATGGATGACCACGGCGGTCCATTCCGGCGACTACACCCTGCGGGTGCGCGATCAGGGTGCCGACCATAGCGGCGCGTTTTCCATCTCTGCGCAACGCCTGAACCGGCCCGCCGAGCCCGAAATCGCTGGCTGTAACACCGGCTTGCTGTATGGATATTTGACCCACGGTGCGGACATTAAGTCCTTTAAGCTGCAGGTGGAGGAGGAGACCACCGTTCGCCTCTCGGTTTCCGCTTTTTCGCCCGATGTCATTCATCCACGGCTGATCGTGACCGATGCGACCGGTCTTATCCTGGGTGCCTGCAGTGATACTTCGACCTGTAGCATTTTATTGGATTCGCTTCCCGGCGCGTGCTATTACCTGTTTGTGATGGACTCGACGGGCGCTCACACCGGGATATTCAACCTGGAAATCACCTACTTCACCGGCGGATGTGCCGACGAAGCGGTGGCGATCACGTCGAGCACCGATGTCGAAATCGTTATTCCCGGCGGCTCGTTCATCGCTCAGCGTCCACTTTGTGTCGGCGACGACTTCACCCTTACGGCGTCGTACGCTGCGCCCGATGCCTTGTACCAATGGACCGGACCCGACGGGTTTACGGCGACGGGCGCAGCATTTACCCGTACCGGGATAACCGGTCAGGCTGGTGGCGATTACACGGTCAACGCCTATGTGCCTGGCGGTTGCCAGAGTACAGCCAGCTTCTACGTGAACGTCCGGAATCCGGGGGTTTCGATCGCCGTGTCGCCGGGTGACCATGGCGTGGTTTGTGCCGGCAGTGACCTGACTCTGGCGGTTATCAATCCGGTTTCGACCAATTATCGCTGGTTTGCGCCCAACGGCTCGACGATTGACGGTCCCAGTATCGTTATGGCCGACATCGACAGTTCCCAGGCGGGATTATACCGGGTCAGCGCCTATTTTCCCTGGAACTTGCCCTACATCAATGGGGGCTGCGTAGGGCATGGCGAACAGCTGATAACCGTGCACCCTGCGCCCACCGTGCAGGCTATAGTGAGCGGTCATGATATTATCCCTTCCGCTTCGGGCGGTGTCGGGCCATACATCTACGCCATTACCGGCGGCTATTTACTGGTGGACGGTCGGTTTCAAAATTTGCCGGAGGGCTATTACGTGGTCACTGCTACCGACGTCAATGGCTGCACCGCCACCGCAGACAACCTGGTTGTGGCCGTTGTGGAACCATTCGCTGCCTGGGGTTTGACGCTGACGCCGAACCCTGGTTCCAGCATTTTTCATTTGATCTGCACCGATGTTTTGCGCCTTCCGTTGCAACTTACGCTCTACGACGCTACCGGTCTGTTCCTATCGGCCTTTGAACTCAACCACCAGGACTTTACACTGGACTTGAGCGATCTGCCGTCGGGTTGGTATTTGATTCGGGTAAAGGATAAAACCCAAGTAGGGACGTTGAGGCTTTGCATCCTACGATAGAATAGATGTCTTGCAACTATTCTGTTCAAAATCACTACGTACCGACTATAATATACTAAAAAAACCGCCAATGCCTTTACAGGTTTTGGCGGCTCATTTGACATGGGATAGACATTTAATATTACTTAATTTATCAGGCTATGTTTCAATGTTTTTGTTAATTTAGGGGCACGTTTCTACAGTTAGACCAATGGAAAAGTGTTGGGTTGGAAGTTTCTTTTTTAAACTATACCTGCTTGACAATTTCTCAATTTGATTTCAATTTTTTTGACTTCCAACCCCAGTGATCTTCCATAATTCTATCGCAATGTTAGACAATCAAAATAAATATGTCGTAAACGTAAAACGCGAAAAAGTTACCCAAATTTAAAGCAATCAGCTAATTTTCGTTGCATCAGATTACTGATTATCAATACTTTGCATGACTTACATTGTTACCGGAAGAATTTATTCCGCCAGCCAGATATGACAAATCGCTGCAAGTACTTACGCACCGCAACGACTGATAAACCCCAAAAACTAAATGAAAACTGGAAGGAAGTTGAAGGAACACTTCATTATGCAAACTTTTTCGCTTTAATGTTCCCTGACCGCCGCCCCGCCGCCACCCGGTTTTGGCCGGGTGGGGCAGCGACAGTCATTTGGTCATTTGCTGGAAATTAGTCGTCCACATTCATAGTTTTCATACAGCAAAGTTCGGCGCAGACTGGGGTGTCTCTACCCCTGAAAATCGGGATTTTGCAAGTACTTGAAAATGGGGAGGGCCTACCTGAATTTGGGTAGTTGGCATTGACATAAAAATGGCGCTCCGTGGGGGGAGCGCCGCTCATTTGGTTATTCGCCGGACGTGCTGGCCGGAAGGGTTTTAAGGTAGGACAAAATTAGGTCGGTTAGTCGGGGAGGAGAGACCTTGAAAAGGTTGATTTTGAAGTGCCTGGAAGTGGGTAGGGCGGCGGTTTATGTTGGGTCAGTTTTTTTTACGTAGCACAGAGGGAGATGCTTTTTTAGCCGGATTGAATTTAAAAATCAGGCGATACTGGCTAGCATTGGTTTCATCTGCTGTTTCTTTAAGATCAAGAGAAGAAGGTCTGGGAGATGTAGGAGCAAAAGCAATTACAGGTTCACAATTCTGACCGTTGCATTCAGTCGCGCTTTCTTTTCTATAGGAAAAGTCTTTCGGCTTGATAGTATAGATTATTGCTGTTTTATAGCGCACGATCAAATAGTCGGAGGTTTTTTCAAAAGTAATGACAGCATCCGCAGGGATCAACTGAGTGCCTGTTTTCGGCGTTTTTATATCCGGCGTTTTAGAGTCTTTAGATTGGCCCACTAATAATTGACCATTGGCCTTCACATTACCGCGCCATTGCAAAATCGTATAAGTATTATTGTGGTCAGCATTGAACGCAATTTTCGGCGGGTTTATGTAGGATTTTACAGACAGATTATAGAATTCCGGGTAATTAACGGCCGCTACATCTGCTGTGCCGATTACCGGATGGCAATTTTCACTGGTGCAAGTAGATGTTTTTGTTTTTGCAAAAGAGAATCTTAATGGCGTGATGGTACGTATAGTTTTTTGCTCATCCCGCACAATTAGAAAATCAGACGTTTTTTCAAAAACAATAGAGGCATTAGTAGGTATGATCTGGCTACCGGTCGCTGGAATTTTAATATCCGGGATCTCCCGGTTTTTAAGATAACCAACCAGTAATTTGCCATTTACCTTGATGTTGCCGCGCCATTCCAGAATCAGGTAGGTATTATCTTTAAAATCAGATTGGTTTGAAATAGTATTGTCAGCCCTGCCTGGCTGTAATAAAAGCAGCAGGCAAAGATTCAAAAACACTGATTTTGATTGTGTCTGCATAGGGTAAATTGTTGAAAATCAGACCAATGGTATAAGTGCTATATTCCTGACTGGTCAGACGACGTTAAGCCATCTGACCAGTAGGCAGAAATATAAAAAACACTGTTTATCCGCCACCCGCGCGCGCTTTATCTATTTGTTTCATATTAGTCTGGTTGGGTATAGTCTGGGTATTGGGCGTTGTTTTTAGTCTCTGACTCGCTGGAATGGTATTCTGCTTTTGGGTCTGTTTTGATTTAGTGGTCTGAGGAGTTACGTTTAGCGTTTCTGCCTTTGCGTCTTTCAGATAGGGGGCTACCAGCAGATCATAAAACTCGTTGTGGGTGCCGCTGACTAGCCTGGAAACACTGACGACCGGCCGGCAATCAGGGGTAGTACATGACTTTTCATTGGCTTTTTCATAGGAAAACTTCGTGGGGGTGATCGTGCGCATAGCTTTTTCCTTATCGCGTACGATTACATAATCGGACGTTTTTTCAAAAGAAAAGACGGCTGTAACCAGAATGGGCCGGGCACCGGCTACTGGAACTTTAACGTCGGGAGTGAGGCGGTTTTTGACTCGACCCACTAGTAGTTTACCATCCACTTTGACATTGCCCCGCCATTCCAGAATCGTGTATTGATCGGTTTTGGAAGCGACGTTTAAAAATGTATTGTCCGCCATAGTGTAGGCCAAAGCCGATACAGAGCAAGACAAGACGAGGAGACCAGAGAGCATTAACTTGACAAGTAATTTCATTGGCTGGATTTTTTAAAAAGTGAACTAATTTTATTGGCATGCTGGCTATGAAGTTATGGCACTTTTACGTGAGGTTTTATGTAAGTTTTATAAAACGCCGGTTTGGTCTTTTTGACCTGACTGGCAGTTTCGGTGACGGCTTTACAATCGGTGCCCAGGCACTGGTGCGCAGTATTTTTGTTTACAGAGAAATTTTTTGGCCGAATCAGCAGTATGCTTCCATCTTCGTTTTTTACGACTAAAAAGTCGGAATTCTTATCGAAAACAATGTTGTCATCATTATAAAATCGTTCCGTAGTACTGACATAGTTGCCATTTACCAGAATGCTGCCTTGTACGCTCACCACTTCCACTACATAATGGCCGGTAGCAGGTGGGCCAATTTTAATGACCGGCTTGCATTTAGTGCCGGAACAAGCCGACTCTTTTGTAAGATTGTTTGTAAAAGAAGATGGGGTGACGCTCCACTTATTTGTGCTTCCTGACTTGGAAACTATAATATAATCCGACGTTTTAGTGAATTTAACATCGCTCGCCAACCCGAAGGTCTGGCCTTGGTATATGGACTGGTTCTTTACTTTTATTGACCCTCGCCAACTAATCACTTTGTAGGTAACTGCCTGCATTTGCGTGGCTATGCACAACAGAAAAAGAGGCAGCAGAAGGATGCGCAGATTAATTCTGCCAATCTTTTGACCATTATTAGTGGATAAACCAGCAGGTAAATGAAAAAACGAAAAAGCGACCTGTTTCATAATATTGGGTTGTTTAAAAAGGAGTTAATTATCAGAGTTCCCACCATCGGCCCCAGCCATCGGAACTTCCGGTGAGCAGACCTTGACCATCCGGCGTAAAAACCACAGCATTAATAGAATACCGGGGATAATGCCGCAGCGATCGGGTCAGAATAGGCGTACTGCCTACCATTTGAAACACCAGAGCCACTCCGCCTTGCGCACCTACGGCGAATTGCGCCCCATCAGCAGAAAAGGTGACGGACAGGATGGCGCTAGCACCCGTTTTATTTTCTATAGCCACCGGGATATTCACCAGCGCTTGATTGGTCAGATTCCATAATCGCAGGGTATCGCTACGGCCCCCGACGAGCAAGAATTGGCCATCCGGTGAGATGGCAATACATTCTATCAGCTGCCCCGTCTGATCGTTGACCTCACGCAAGGGTTTCCCGGTTCCGTCGAACCAGCGCACTACACCATCATAACAACCCGTCAAAATGCCTTGGTTGCCAGGCATAAAAGCCACACAGGAGACGGCGGCGGGATGCTTGATGGCGAGTGGCGGGTGTGTATTGTTCAGGTTCCACACATTGGCCAGACTATCAGCTCCGCCAGTGAGGACAAACTGGCCATCCGGCGAAAATGCCCCTTGTCTCACCCGCTCCTGATGCCGGAAAGGCACTGGCCGTTCTGGTGAGTACCGGCCGTTTTCATTTTTCCAAACGATGGCCGTCGAATCATCGGAAGTGGTCAGTATGCGGGCATCCGTCGGCGAGAAGGCCAGCGAAGAAATAGAACCCCGATGTCCCTTCATTTCCTGCCGTAAACTACCCATAGTGGCTTCCCAACTCCGCACACTGCTCGGTTTCGAGCCGGTGCCGAAGAACAGTTCCGCAATAAGCCATTGGGGGGTATTCGGATCGTTCATTATTTCACCGAGCATATTGGCGCCCGCATCGGCGGCCGTCACCACCAGGCGGCCGTCTTTACTCAGCCCAATGCCCGATACCCCATTGGGATGCGGGCCGAATCGGCGCAGTACCTTGGATTCTGTTTTCCACCAGCGCACAGTCTTGTCTTCTCCTGCCGTAGCGAAATATTGCCCGTCTGCCGATACAGCCAGGCCGTTGACGAACCCGCTATGCCCCCGATAAACAGCGATCAAATCCCCGCTGGACGACCAGGTTTTGGTCAAATGGTCGTTGCTGATCGAAAATAAACGGTTATTGCCAGCCGCCCAGGCAATAGCATTGATGCGCCGGTCATGCCCTTTTATAGTTAAAGTAATATTGCCATTAGCGTCGCGGAATAGCAACTTCGCATCACGGTCCACAGTGACGATAGAAGTGGAATCCTGGGGTGAAACGGCAAATGACAATACCTGATCGGTATGGCCCGGAAACGTGTCCAGCAACAGGCCACTGGCACTGCGTTCCTCGGCCTTTCCTTTGACATAGCCGATGAGTAGGGTATGGTGGTAAGGATGTACGGTGAGGTTACTGACGGTTTCATGGACAGGAAAGCGGGTGGCCACGACCAAATTATTTACCGACAGACCGTACACGCAAGTATCGGCACCTGCCACAAAGAGCGTATTGCCATCAGTGGAAAAAGCCAGATGCGTAGCGTATCTCTCCCCGAAGGGCATTTCCTGACGCTGCTGGCGCAAAGTAAGTGCCTGCACACAAACGAGATGGCCATCCTGCATACTCAGCGCAATCATCTGTCCATCCGGGGAAAGTGCGGCCGCCTCAATCGGGGCAGGTGCCGGGAATTCCTGCCGTTCGCCCCGTCGGGTCCACCGATACAATCCCTTCTCCGTCCACGAATACAACACCCCGGAAGTATCGGGAGCCAGAAAAACGCCTTTTACCGGGTCAGGATGCTGGAAAACGCGTTCGTAAAACTCATTGTCGCTGTAAATATCCGCCAAAGCGGCCAGCACGGCCGGATTGTCGGGAGCCAACTGAATGGCATTTTCCAAAGTATGCATGGCTAAAGTCGGATCCGTTCCAGCCTCCACGCGTGCCCGCGACACCCATTGCTCGATCTGGCCTTTTTGATAATTAACATAACCAAACCAGGCGGCTAACAGCCCCAACAGGGCCAGGCCCGACCAGGCCAGGTACCGCTGGCGGCGTAGTTTAGTGCGCCGGTCCTTACTCTTTTTTATTAAATCCGGTTCTTTTTCGATCAAACCGCGCATCCCCGTTCTGCCCAGTTCTACCAGCGTCAGGTCTTCCTCGTCTATGAAGGTGGTCGTCGAATGGCGGTTGTAATTCGCGGTTTTTCCCAAAAGAATGCGCAGTGCCTTTTGGCCGGGCAGATCGGAACTTTTCATCTCCTGATGTACCACGGGTGCCAGGGTATCGTGGGCCAGTGCGCTGCGCTGCGGGCCGGCATCGGTGAGCAAATAGAGCTCCTTGAATTTTTTCAGCAAGGTCTCCAGCACATCGGAACGGTGCTGGTACAAATCCTTCAACCGCTCCAGACTTTGGCTGTTGGCAAAACCCAAATCGGTGGTGTGCGTGTTGAGTACATCCAGTGCTAATCCGCTATGGGCGATGTCCTTGCCGAGTTTTTGCGACCATTCGGCCAGTTCCGCCATTTGCTGTCGGAAAAAATCGCTGAGAAAAATCCCGTCCTCTTTCAGTTGCAGATATTTGGATTGGGTGAACACCCGCTCCTCGCCATCGGGCAGCCCTTGCCATAGTTTGGTGAGAATAATCTGCAAAACGGGTGCTACCGGAGTGTCACTATCCGCCAAAAGATCGGCGGCAATGGCTTCGGGCAGACCAGATTCGATGCGCAAGCCATATTTTTGGATCAAATCCGGGGTAGATGCCAAGCCTTTTACGACTTCCAGAATTTCCGGCCAGGTCAATTTTCGGAGCGGCACCAGCTCGAAGGCTATGTTTTGATTCCGAAAAATATCTTTTATTTCCAGTTCATATTCTTTGCGGAAGCCGATCAATATTTTGCTTTGAGGACGCACATCGGCATCCGCAAATAATTCGCCCAAGGCTTTGACCAGCGCATGCAGCTCCGTGTCGCCTTGGCCTCCCTCGCGGGTATAGGCTTCTTCGGCCTGGTCAAGGATACAGGTGATGGGTTGGTTGTGCCGGTTTTCGAGGCTTTTCCAGCAGTCGGCGAGGCTCTTGCCGACGG
This sequence comes from Saprospirales bacterium, assembly GCA_031425155.1. Classification (GTDB taxonomy): domain Bacteria; phylum Bacteroidota; class Bacteroidia; order Chitinophagales; family Saprospiraceae; genus M3007. The sequence goes on from JANPIV010000068.1 coordinate 115,996, forward strand.
CCTCGAGTCCGCATAATCCGTTCAGGTGATGCAGGAGGGTTGGGGTGAGCCCGGCCACATCGCGGCGCAGGTAGATCACGGTATGCCTGGCTTCCAGGCGTGGCGACAGGCCCGCTTCAAGCAGCGAGGATTTCCCCACGCCGGATTGGCCGGAGAGCAGGATAACCGGCGAACCGACCGGGTTGGTCAGCCGATCATATAAGTCACGAATGGCCTGGCCGCGGCCAAAAAAAACGGGGGCGTCTTCTTTTTTATAGCGATCCAGAAAGCGGTAAGGTTCGTTGGGGAATTTGTACCGACCGGCGGGCAATGGCAGCGCCGCCAGGGGATTGCCGGTGCTGTCGGGCAGATTCCAGTAGTCGCTTTTTTCCGTGCCTTTGCGTTGGAAAATATCCCAGGGAAAGCGATCCAAATACTGGCCCGCCCGGCCAAAACCGCGTAGATCACCACGCTGCTTGTCCGTTTGAATGCGATCAATTGATTCATTCCAGGCCCGCCGCAGGGGCAATCCCTGCCCGAGGCCAGCGTAAAACTGTGCCGCCAATCTTTGGGCGACCTCGTCGCTGATGGCTTCAAAAGTGCCAATGACCAGTGGTACGCCCACATTATTTAACTCGAGCGCCCATTTTTCGGTAGAGCAACCATTCAGGAATACCAGTTGCAGCGAGGTTTGTTTCCCTAAAAAGGAGACCAATCCTTCGGGGTGGGCTATGGCATTTTGGCGGTCATTTTCTTCCAGTAATAATCCGAAACTGCCAGCGTGGCCCCCGTAATGAAACAGGGCGATCCGGTCGCGATAGCGCGTATCCTGAAAAGTGGAAAAAATGCTGTCAATGGTGGCATTACTCAGGATTTTTACTTCGCACAGTCCGGCCCGAACGGCTGGATCGAGGGCCGCTTCGATGGCGCGGCATTCGTCGCTTAAGGCCCGCAGATAATGGGCATTTTCCTGGCGCTCGTTGGCGAATGCGAAAAGTAAAAGGGGCGGAAACATAAGAATAACAATTGGTTTTTACAGTGGAAAAATGAAGAGTTTTGCTACGTACACAACTTGTTGGCTACCGCATATTTAATCAGTTCGCCGGATTTTTTCATTTTCAGCTTCTGCTTGATGTTGCGGATATGGGTCTGCACAGTCACCATCGCAATGTGCAGTTGATCACCAATGTCCCCCGCCGTCTGGTCGGGATTTTTGGCTAAATGGCAAAGGATTTCGCGCTCGCGGATAGTGAGATTGACCGTAGTAGGAGGAGTGCTGGAGCGTATTTTGGAATTGGTAATTCTGGCAATAATATCCGGCGAATAATAAGTGGCCCCATTGTACACTTGCTGAATAGCCTGGATGAGGGTTTCCTTGCTTTTTTCTTTGACAATATAGCCGTGGATGCCCATTTCCAGCGCATTCAGGATAAAGTGCGCGTTGCCCTCCATCGTCAACAGGATGATTTTGACCTGCGGATATTTTACGGCAATCCGTTGAGCGGTTTCCAGGCCATCCAGCACGGGCATACCAATATCGAGCACCGCCACGTCCACGGGTTGGGTTTCCATGATGTGCAGCACCTCTTCGCCATCATGCGCGAGGCCAACGACTTTGATGACCGACGGATTGGCCGGACTTTTTTCTTCGGCGTTTTTTTCCAGAAAGGACAGGATGCCATCGAGCACGATCTGGTGGTCGTCGGCCAGCAGGACTTTAATTTCTTTCATAAATTTTTAATTGTTTAAAGCCAGGGATTGGGCATACGTATTTATAAGTGGCAGGTCAATGGAGACGCGGGCACCTTGGCCCGGCTGGGAATCTATGTGCAATTCCCCGTCGAGATCATGGACGCGGGCGGTGAGGCTTTTCATGCCCAGCCCGGGTTTGTTCCGCAGGTCTTCGGGCCGAAAGCCCTGGCCGTCGTCTTCCACCATGACGTTCAATAATTGGTCGAAACGATTGACGCTGATGGTGATGGTGCGGGCCCTGGCATGTTCGATGACGTTGTGGGTCAATATCTGGATCATGCGGTAAATATTGATTTCCAGTTTGTTATCGAGGCGTTCCTCCAGACCGAAGGTGGCCAGTTCCACCTCCATTTTGCCCGAACTGCGGATAGCGTCCGCGAGGGCTTCCAGCTGGACTTTCAACCCGAATTTCATCAACAGGGCAGAGGCCAGCTCATGCGAAATACGCCGCACTTCCTGGCAGGCATCGTCCAGCAGGCGGTTGGCGGTTTCGTATTGGCCGCGATTTTCGGCCTGCAGTTGGTCGAGCCGGTTTTCTACCGAGGCGAAGTGCAATTTCACCGTGGAGAGCAGGGAGCCCAGGCCGTCGTGCAGGTCTTTCCCGATCTTTTGCTGAGTGGTTTCCTGGCCTTCCAGCCAGGCGGAATAGGTTTCCAGTTCCAGATTACGCAGCAGTTCCAGTTTTTCCTGCGTAATGATTTTAGTCGTTTTTTCAGCCAGCCGTTTTTTTTGCCAGTAAATGAAAGCAAGCAAACCGACCGCCAGCAGCAACAGTCCCAGGCCACCAAAGCCTGCCTGCATACGGACTAGTTGGGTCTGCTGTTCCTGCTTGATCAACCGCTTTTCCAGCCGGTCTTTGACGAGCTGGAACTCCATCATCTCCTCGAAAGCCGATTGCGTTTGCACGGAGTCGAGGCTGCTGAGTAGCTCAATATACTGCGTGGAATAACTCGCAGCCTCTTCATGCCGCCCCAACTGATCGAGGGCATTAGGCAAAAAATACAGCAAATGGCTCTTCAAAATGGCGTCTTGCGGATCATAAGCCAGGGCTTTTTTGTAGGCTTCGACGGCCGGTTCAGAAGCATCGTTTTCATAGTGCAGATTTCCGATTTCGTAATAAGTGGCCGCCGTTTCGCGCTGGTTTTCGGTGCGTAAAAACGTATCCAGAGCGGTCTGGAAGCTGCTCATGGCCTGGGAATAACTCTTTTGGCTGATATAAATCCGCCCCCGGTTTTTCTGCACAATGGCCTGGTCATCCGCACTCAGGTGGTCTTTCAGGGCCAAGGCCCGATCATAATTTTGCATGGCCTCTTCGTTTTCATCCCGGTAGTAAGCATTGTTGCCCAGCAATAAATAACATTTGGCGAGGTAGTCCGGGCGCTGGTATATTTCAAAATCGGCCCGGCTCTTTTCCAGGGAATCGTGCGCGGCACTGTATTGGTTGAGGTTTTCCTGGAGCATAATACCGAGATTCATGCGCAGGGAAGCGATGCCGATGGAGATTTCGGTGCGGTTGGCAGTCGGGGCTTCCCGCAGCCGGGCATAGATGGCTATACAGTGGCTAAATTCCTCGAGCGCTTCGTCGTAGCGGCTGAGATAGCGGCAAGCCGTCCCGGCATTATTGTGCAGCACAGCGGCATTGATATGAGGCGGTTGGCCCTCCATCCGCGCCAAGCCCTGATGGTATAAATCCAGCGCAGCCTGGTAATTGCCGCGCTTTTTTTGCAACACTCCCAACAGGTTGTAACAGCTGGCCACACCGGGCAGATCATGCCCCGCTTCGCGCAAGGCCAGGCTCCGGCGGTAATAGGCTTCGGCCTCGGTGTAGTTCCCAGCGTGGGCGGCGGCCTGACCAAGTCGTATAAAAGCATCGGCGCGGCCACTGGTGTAGCCGATTTTCGCGGCTAAGGCCAGGGCAGCCTGGGCATAGGGCAGCGAAGCCGCGCCGTTGCGTTGGAAGGCCCATTCGTTGAGGGTATCGCAGCGCACCTGGTCAGATGGCAGCAGGCTAAGCCGATGTTGCTCGTCGGCAGGCAGCAACCGATTCTGACCATACAGGGCGAGCGCCCCGAGGCTGGCGAGTAAAGTGGTTAAAATAAGGCGTTTCATTGGGTGGGTCGGTTATACAAGGCTGCTTTCGAGAATTGGCCGCGACTTATCATCCGCATCCGTGGTGCTGACCGTACCCGAGCCGCCGGTTTTGGTCTTGGTGGTGGGGTTGCCATCGCGTGTGGCTCCGTTGCGGGTATTCGGGACATCGCCCTCCACACTTACCTGGATCCAGCCTTCTCCACCGGGAAAAGCGATGGGACCCAAATCAATGGTGTGGACGACCGGGGTGATGTACTCCATGTCGGGACGGGTCAGGTCCTGCATAATTTTGACCGTGACTTCATAGAGCCCGTTCGCCAGATTGGTGGTGCTCACTGTATAGTTACTGGCATAGTAGCAGGTGCGCGGACAAAAGGTGACGACGTGCAGGAAGTAAAGGTCGGGCTGGTCAATTTGGTGCTCCCGGGCGAGCTGCACCACTGGTTTGAAGAATTTCATGTGCTGAAGGTTAAATATACAAGGATGAAGTGAAACTGTTGAATTACTGGAACAAAGGTCGGTGGCTTGGGTGGTGCGGCAAATGCTGAAAAAGTAGTAAATTGGAGTACTTGAAAATAAGTAGAAACGGCGTACTAAAAGTACTGCACTTCCAACCACCGGACGGCAGAAATTCCACGAAAAAAAACCGTTACCGAAGGGTCACATTGAACCTCCCGCCATAACACCGCAGCCGGGCCGAAGGGCGGATATTCATCTCCTCGCCGCTCTCGCCGCTCGCCATCGGACACGACAGACCGGTCAGCGTTACCCGAAACTCGCCCACCCCCTGCATGATGAGGGTAATTTCCTGGCCAGGGGTGTAGTCATAAGCTTGCCAGTAGCCATTGTTTTTGGAATCAATTCCTTCGACCAGCAGCCGGGCGTTTCCAGTGTAACACTCCGTGTACTCCTGGGGCACATTGATATAGAAGATAGTGATAATGTTTGCATTGCTTTGGGCCGGACAAAAGTGACCAGCCAGCAGACAGATCGCCAGCAGATAGAATGTTCTGGTAGCCGAGCCGAAAAATGGAGCAGTGAGTGTAGTTTTCATAAAAAATTTTGGGTTGATGCGTGATTTTTATCTTCAGGTTATAGAGGCAAAGGTCGGGTGTGCTGATAACTGTATATCTCCTGCAATACCATGAATTTTGTTACCTGAAAACAGGTAGAATACCTCTGAAACGACATGCGCCTGGCCCCGGTCGTACCGGAGACAAGCGCAGTGGTATGGTTGGAAGGTGGCATGTTTTCATTTTTTTGGATGCTTTACTTGGGTGTATTTTCGCAAAACGCCGGATTTTACATTATAGTTCCCGGATTGTCCAAAATTTTTGCATCGTGTACAAATGGTTGGCGATACAAAGCGCGGTTAGTCTTTGCGCCAAATCATTTCGCCTTTTTTGTTGATGCGGAACTGCATATCGAATTGGAGCACGGTGGTTGACATCCTGCTTTCCGGCCAGCTGTGAGTTGCAGTTTAGGGCGTTGAGGTAGCTGCGGAGGGCTTCTTGCAGGGGCGGGTCACGGCGGGCCATGATGGCATCGCCGTCGCGGAGCATTTGTGCGCAGTTGGGCTGGGACTGGGCTGGGGCGAGGAGGGGCAGGAGGAGGAAGAGGGCGAGGAAGCGGTACATGGGTTAGTGTTGTGATTCTGGTTTTATTTCCATTGCTTTTAGTAGGGTTTCTATTTCTTCCATCTTGAGGATTTTCACCCCTGCTTTACGGAAGGCTTTGAAGTCATCGAGAAAGACGTCACGGTAGGTGGGGAGGTTTTGTTCGTTGAAGGGTTTTGGGGCCCAATGAAGGTATTCAGTTTTGGCTTCTTTAAAGCGGTTTTGGAGGGCGAGGGCGGGGGCGAGGTTAGTGGGGATGTATTTGTTGGAGGGGTCGAGTTCGAGGGCACGGCGAAGAGAGACTTCAGCGGCTTTGCCATCTGGGAGAAAGAGTTGATAATAGGCAAGAGTTACGTATTCATTTGCAACAGTGATTCGTGTAGCAGTTGTAGTATCAAAAAACAATTGTCGTTTCCTGATACGCAGAGCCTTTTGATAGTCAGGAACCTTCTCACGATTTGATTCAATTTTTTCTGCTTCTTGGGTGAAGTAATTTGAATAATACTCCAACTCATTTGGGTCTGTCAAAGACAAAACTCTATGAAAGTCGTGTTCATTGTCAAACTTAGAAATAACAAATAGATTTTGCAAAACCTCTTTCGAATGTTCTTTATCCTCCGCTTTTTCATAGAGTTGTTTAGCCTCCTCCCATTCGGCAAGTTCGAAAAGAAAATCTCCATAAATTCGTAATTCTTGGACATCATTCTTTATTAAAAGATGCTTAATAGCATTTTGAATTTCAACTGTGTCAGCAATGCGATATAAGTTTCTTAGCGATTCGGTTGTTTGCTCCATCTGATTTACTTTTTCATAACAACGGCGGGCATTTTCTAAATTGTTTTTATTAAAATAGATGTAGCCGAGGTCATTTATCTCATTACGGCTACCTGTAGCCAACACTTTTTTGAGTTCTATTTCTGCTCCGCCAAAAAGTAAATCGGCAGTACTGAGTACCCAATGCCGATGTAAGTACAAGGGATAGCTCTCCCATAATCGTGCTGTGTTGTCTAAACTCGCAGTGAGGATATATTGGCCGTCAGGCGAGAATACTGCCGTCATAACTCGAGATGTATGACCTTCCAATGTTCTGACAAGATTACCATTTTTATCCCATAACCGTGCTGTATTGTCATCGCTTGCCGTGAGGATATATTGACCATCAGGCGAAAATACTGCCGTCCTTACAATACCCGTATGGCCTTGCAAAACTTTGACTAGCTTACCATTTTTATCCCATAGTCGCACTGTTTTGTCTCGGCTTGCCGTGAGGATGAATTCGCCATCAGGTGAAAATACCGCAGTCAAAACGATATCTTTGTGGCCCCCCAAATACTTGATGGCCTTTCCTTTTTTATCAACCAGTAAAACTGCTTTGTTCCTACCTACTCCTGTAATGTAATGGCCCTCGGGCGAACGCAAAGCAGTGAAACCCATGGCAGTGTCACCTTCCAAAATCTTGACAAATTGACCGTTTTTGTTCCAAAGCCGAGTCGATGATTGGCCATCTGCGGTAAGAATATATTCACCATCTGGCGAGAACATGGCTGTTCTAATAGGGCCAGTATGGCTTTCCAATATTTTGAGGAGGTTACCATTTTTGTCCCACAAGCGCGCTGTGCTGTCTTCACTTGCAGTGAGGATAGATTGACCATCGAGCGAGAAAACTGCCCCCCAAACGATGCCCGTATGGCCTTGCAAAATTTTGATGTAAGCATCGTTTTTGTACCAAAGCTCCGCAATATCTCCTTCGCCTGGAATAAGGATATATTGACCGTTGGGTGAAAAAACTGGTGTAAAGATGGGATGTTCAAGTGGGTATAAAAAAGTTTTGACTAGCTTGCCACTTTTGTACCATAACAGGATCTCTTTGTCACTTGTTGTAAGGATATATTGAGCATCGGGTGAGAACTCCGCTTGCCAAATACTGTCCGTATGGCCTTCTAATATTTTCACCAGATTGCCGCTTTTGTCCCACAGTCGAGCCGTTTTATCTTGACTAGCGGTTAGGATGTTTTGGCCGTCAGGCGAAAACACCGCAGATGAAATCCTATCAGTATGGCCTTTCAAAGTTTCGATGAGTCGACCTTCTTTGCTCCACAATCGTACTGTTCCATTCCAGCTTGCTGAGAGGATATATTGGCCGTCGGGTGAGAAAATTGCCTCAAAATCGCTGCCGCTATGGTCTTCCAATATTTTGACTAAATTGCCATTTTTGTCCCATAATCGTACAATATTATCTTTACTTGCTGTCAGAATGTATTGGCCATCAGGCGAGAATATTGCCTCTAAAACACTGCCTGTATGGCTTAATCTTTTGATTATATTACCGTTAGAAGCTGTTTTAAAACCTAAAAACGCTAAAAAATGTACTCAAAACGGTGAATTTTGTGGTGTCTAATCATAAAAGCCACACGTAATGAGTACGATGCAAAGTACGCCCAAACGGGCGAAGTATCCAAGCGACATGAGCAAGAA
>JANPIV010000069.1:0-50781 GCA_031425155.1 Saprospirales bacterium
TTCACCAAGCGCACGGCGGAGTGAGTAGTTCAGGCTTGGTAATTTCAGCGTAATGCGCTTGGTGAAAACACCAAGCGCGGCAGGAACGGCGGCTAAGCCCGCTGGTACCAACATTTAAAAACAAAAACGGCGGCTGAACCCGCCGATACAACACACACACATGAAAAACATCCATAAAAAAATAGCAATGTTGCTCCTCGGCTGTTGGCTGATCGTGGGCAGTTGCACCAAGGAATTGGACCAAACCAATCCCAATTCCGTGACCGCCGAAAACTTCTGGGCAACGGCGACCGACGCGGAAAGAGGCGTGAATTCCATCTACGCCATTTACTACAAAAAAGGCGGTTATGCCCGCTGGATTTACTTTCTGTACGACCTGCGTTCCGACGAAGGCACCAGCACCAGCCCGTGGCTGGAATTGCAGAACTGGCAGAAATTTGTCATGATTAATTACAATTTCGAGGTCAGTTGGACCACCTGGCAGGATCACTACCGGGGCATCAGCCGCTGCAATCAAGTGCTGGAAGAAGTGCCGGATATTGTGATGGATGAGCCGCTGAAACAACGCTATCTGGCGGAAGCCAAATTCATGCGCGCACTGTGGTACTACAACCTAACCACTTTGTACGGCAATGTTCCCCTGACGCTGAAAGTGGAAAATGCCGAAAGTCGCCCGGCTACGGCGCAGCAATCCGAGGTGTGGGCGCAAATCGAAAAAGACCTGCGTGATGCCGCCAATGTGTTGCCCGAAACTTACGGTAATGCCGATCTCGGTCGCCCCACCAAAGGCGCAGCGAATGCGATGCTCGGCAAAGCCCTCATGCAACAGCGCAAATGGTCGGAAGCCGCCGCCGCTTTGGCCTGGCTGACGGAAGGTGCCGGACGCAGCAACTACCAGTTGGTAGCCGATTTCAGTGACAATTTCAAGCACACCACGGAGTTCAACAGCGAGTCGGTGTTTGAGATCAATTTCCACGATGCCAACATCGGTCCTTTCCCCGACGAAGAAGACGGTCCGGCCCAAAACATGGGCAACACGCGGCCACAATTTTTCGGTCCCGGCGGTGGACTTCCGGGTTTCGGCGATGGCGAGATGCGCCGCTGGGTGCCCCGCGAATTCCTGGAAGAGCAAACCGTAGATGGACAGCGCGACCCACGTTTGGCCGCTACTTGTCTGTACGACTCGACGGATGAGCGCGGCGGAGATTTTACCGTGGCTTACGGACGGGTTTGGAACGAGGTATTTGCCGCCGACAATCCACGCCGCAATCAGATGTACTATCACAAATACCAGAACGACTACTACCGCGATTTCGAGAATTTCTTTTCGCCGATCAATCACCGCCTTATCCGCTACGCTGATGTGCTGCTGATGTACGCCGAATGTCTCAATCAGATGGGCCGCACCGCCGATGCCTACCAATACGTGGATCTGGTGCGTCAACGCGCCAATCTGCCGACATTGACGACGGCTAAACCGGGAATGTCCCAGGCACAATTTCAGGAGCAGATCGAACACGAGCGCGTGACGGAATTGGCGGGCGAAAGCTGGCGGTGGAGCGATCTGGCGCGTTGGGGTTATTTTGATGACCTGAACAAAGTCGCCGAATTGCGTCCACGCGACCCGGATTTTAATTCTTTTGACAACCTGAAATATAAGTTTCTGCCCATTCCGAAGGATGAAGTGGACCGCAATCCGAATGTAAGGCAGAACCCAGGCTACTAGGCTTTTGTGTACGCTACGCTTGTCATCCTGTCGGGAACCGACCACGTTACGGCGTGTTCCGCGATGTGGACGGTTCCCGACAGGATGACAAAACGTGACGTGTTCCGAGATGCTGAAATGTAATAAAACCAGAGTAATTAGTCACCAAACCACCACACTATGCGCAAGCCACTCTCCCCTCCCGTGTTATACAGCCTGATGCTGCCTTTACTGATGCTGCTAGCCACGCCTGCCTGTAAAAAAGACAAGCCGGAAGACCCAAAGCCCCCTATTAGTACGGCCAAAACGTTTTCCAATCCCGTCTTTCAAGGGGCTGACCCGTGGGTGTATCAGCAAGATAGCCTCTACTATTTTACGACTACCTTAGGCAATCGTCTGGAACTGTGGAAAACGAAGGATGTTACTAAATTACGCGACGTAGCCAGTAAAGTTGTCTATTTTCCGACTGGCGATGGAACGCACCACCGGAATCTCTGGGCACCGGAACTGCATAAAATCGCCGATAAATGGTATATGTACTATACGGCGGGCAATGGCATTGACAGTACGCAACGCCTGTGGGTATTAGAAAATACAAATGCCGATCCCACGCAAGGTACCTGGACGGATAAAGGGAAAATTTATAGTCCGGGTTTCGACCGCTGGGCCATTGACGGCACCGTGCTGGAATACCAGGGCCAACAGTATTTTCTTTGGAGCGGACGACCCATTATTGGCATACAGAACCAGAATATCTACATCGGCCGCATGAGCAATCCGTGGACGCTGGATAGCGGCGTGGTGATGCTGAGTAGTCCGCAACTCTCGTGGGAAACACAGGGCGGTCCGGTCAATGAAGGTCCGCAAGTGCTGCTGAATCCGGCGGGCGAAGTGCTGGTCATTTATTCGGCAAGTGGTTGCTGGACAGATGATTATGCGCTGGGACAACTGCGATTAAAGGCAGGTGGCAATCCGATGTTACTTTCCGACTGGACGAAATCGCTGCAGCCGGTCTTTGTGAAAAAACCGCAGAACTCCGCTTACGGCCCGGGACACAATGCGTTTTTCAAATCGCCCAACATGCAGGAAAACTGGATCATGTATCACGCCAACTCGAACAGCGGCGACGGATGCAGCGACAAACGCAACATCCGTATTCAGTCTTTTACTTGGAAAGCCGATGGTACGCCCAATTTCGGGGAGCCAGTGGCTACGGGTAAACAAATTCCGGTGCCCGGAGGACTGTGAATAAAAGGGCAAATGGAGCGCAGCGACATCCCGATTTTTATCGGGAAGGCAAAAGGCAAATTGGCAACACTCTAATCTCTCTGCCGCTGTTGGGCGTCCTCGCCAACAGCAACGGCGGAGTGAGTGCCAAAGCCTGAACTACCCATTCCGCCGCTTCTTGTTGGCGAGGACGCCAACAAGGGCAAAATTGATCACGGAGAACAGTGCCTTCTCAACATTCCCAACCGCTCAACAATTTTAAAACAACGCACACATGAAACATCTCTCTAAATATCACTATTTGCTGACCATCAGCATGTCGTTCCTCTTTTTGGTCACCGCCTGCGATAAAGACGATGATAACGGCCCGGATACGCTGGCCCCGACGGTCAGTCTGGTAGCGGGCAATGGCATCGCTTTCACCGGCCAGAACCTGACGCTTTCGGCCTTCGTGACCAATGAATTTAGTGGCACGGATATCGCCAAAGTGGAGTTCTACAAAGGCAGCACCAAACTGGGTGAAGCCACCAGCGCGCCCTTTACATTCAACTATTTGGTGACCGAAAATGAGCCTGGCGCGGCCCTTGATTTCACTGCCAAAGCCACCGATGCAGCAGGCAATAGCAGCACCAGCCCCATCGTGCAAGCCTTCGTGGGCAGTCGCGTGGAAGCGGAGTCGGGCATGATGCGCGGACTGGCCAAAGTAGTGGACAATCCCACTGCATCCGGCGGCAAAAAAGTCGGGGCCATTGATAATCCCGAAAGTGGTATAGATTTGCCGCTCAATATCACGGTGGCCGGTACCTATGTGTTCAAGATCGCGGCGGGCACCGATTTTAATGACGTGACGCACCTCGCCTTTATTGATGGCAACACGGCGAATGGCAAATTGTACAGCGTGAATCGCATGGGCTGGGACAATTGGAGCCAATACACCGTCGAATTTGACCTGAGTGCCGGGGCGCACACATTGAGCATTCGCCACAATGCCTGGTATGGCGAATTGGACTATATTGATATTAGCAAGAAACCTTAAAACATATTTCTTTGTGAGCCTCCTTTTGCTCCGTGAGCCTCTGTGGAACAATGTATCACAGAGGCTCATTGAGATTTATTTACCAAATACATACACCATGAAAAAAATACTTCTCGCACTCTTTTTGCTCTGCGGCTTCCTGCTGCCCGCTACCTTGCCTGCCCAAACCGCCTTAAAGCCGACCGGCAAAATGTGGTCGGTCAAAAAGGCCAATAAGTGGTACGCCGAGCAGCCCTGGTTCGTCGGCTGCGACTTCATTCCCAGCACCGCCATCAATGAACTGGAAATGTGGCAAGCCGCGACCTTCGATACTGCGACCATCAATAAAGAACTGGGCTGGGCCGAAGGCTTAGGTATGAATATTATCCGTGTCTATCTGCACAACATGGCCTACGAACAAGATTCGGTGGGTTTCCTGAAACGCATGGATACCTTCCTGAGCATCGCCGACCGCCACCACATCAAGGTGATGTTCGTGTTCTTCGATAGTTGCTGGAACGACGATCCCAAACCCGGCCCGCAGCCCGCACCGAAACCCGGCGTGCATAATTCCGGCTGGGTACGCGCGCCCGGCACCGCCATGCTCTTCGATTCGCGCACCTGGCCCAAACTGGAAGCCTACGAAAAGGGCGTGATTCGCCGTTTTGCCACCGATTCGCGGATTATTCTGTGGGATATGTTCAATGAGCCGTCCAATTCCGGTTACATGGACGCGGTGATGCCGCTGCTGCGCAAGTCCTTCGAGTGGGCACGCGAGGCCAAGCCTTCCCAACCGATCACCGCCGCGTGGTGGCACGATCATCCGCTGTCGAATGAGTATATGTTCCAGAATTCGGACATTATTACGTTCCACAATTACCGCGACCCGGAGAATCTGGAAAAGCAGATCATTGACTTGCAAAAGACCTACAAACGCCCGGTGATCTGCTCCGAATACATGGCCCGCAAGCACAAGAGTACTTTCGAGGGCTGTCTGCCGATCTTCAAGAAATACAAAGTCGGCGCGATTAACTGGGGACTGGTGAAAGGCAAGAGCAACACCATCTATGCCTGGGACGACCCGATGCCGAGCGGCGAGGAACCCAAACTGTGGTTCCACGATATTTTCCGCCCGGATGGCTCGGTGTTTTCCAAGGAGGAAGTGGCGTTTATAAAGCAGATTACGAAGAAATGAGGATATTGAGGAAAGGGGCGAAAGCCCCTTTTCTTTTTTTTGCAGTTGGTCTACTTTTACAAGTATGAATTACAATTGTACTTTTTTTAGTTTAAATCATTATGTACAATTATGAAAAATATTCACTTCAACGAAATCAGAATATTTAAAAATTTAAAGCCGGGGGAGAACTCTGCTAACAAACTTTATGAAGACCTATCTTTGTACAAATACAAGCATCCAGACATATTGGATATATATTTGGATGAATTTGAAACAAAAGATGACTTAAAAAAATTATTCGAAGATGTTAAAGATAGAATAAAAACTAAAAAAAGATTTCCAATTATACATTTTGAAGCCCATGGGAACAAGGAAGGCATAAGATTATCATCAGGTATATTGATCAGTTGGTCAGAGTTAAATGAAGACTTGCTCTCTATAAATTTTTTATATAGAAATGAGTTAATTGTGGCTATGGGTGTCTGTTTCGGATTTTATATAGAATATAACGCGCTTACTGCCCTAGTCTCAATCGATAGAAGAGGCCCTTATTTTGGTTTGTTAGGTTCTCATGAAGAACTAAGCAACGATGAGATTTATGTAAGTTTTTATAAATTTTACACTAAACTACTAAACGGAAATGATTTTCAGACGGCATTTAAAGAAGTAGATTCATCAATTATATTACGCTCCTCTGAGGAAGACATTGACTCGTTTATTATAGAAATGAAGAAAGGGTTTGATTCGGATAATTTCAAAAATGTATGTATAGAATTTTTAAATAGAGCCTTGCAAGAAGGCCATGACCCTTTACCCCATAAACCTTATATTGAAAAACTAGAAATTGTTAAAGCATATAAAATACATGCAATAACAAAATATTTAAAAGAAACACGAGAAAAGTACTTAATGATAGATATGTTTCCAGAAAGCAGTAAAGGGTTTCGAAGTTTTGAAGATGTCTGGAATGACATACCGTCAAAATAATTATCTTTCTCACCGCTGTTAGGCATCCTTATCTATCATCTTGTAACCCCTCGTTTCAACGAGGGGCCAAAGAACAACCGATAACATCTATCTTCTTTGCAAAACATCCGCATCCCGATGTGATGTCCTGTAAAGAAGATAGATGTGGATGAGGTATGCGATTATCCGCCGATTAAAAGTCGGCGGTTTCAAGATGATAGATGTGTTTTGGATTGCTATAAGTTTCATAATTATAAGCAGGTACATGAAGCAACGCCCGGCCAGTCTTCCGCTCAATTCCTGGTATAATTGTCCTCTATTAAATGCCAATCGCAACGGCAGGGAAGTAGCATGTATGCAGCAAATACGTCCACTACCCTGCATCGCCTAAAAACAAAACGCTCCGGTCGAGGAGTTTCGACCGGAGCGTTTATAAAATGCGCCCTGTTATGGCAGATTCTGTGGCTTAGCAATAGGTATCGTAGGCGGCTTTCAAATTCGCGGCAATAGATTCTGCCGGGCGGCCTTCGATGTGGCGACGTTCCAGCATGTGGACCAGTTTGCCATCTTTAAACAAGGCGATAGCGGGCGACGAAGGCGGAAAAGGCAGCAGGAATTCGCGGGCTTTGGCCGTGGCATCCGTGTCCACACCAGCGAAAACGGTGTAGAGTTTTTCCGGGCGTTTGTCGTTTTCCAAAGAACGTTTGGCACCGGGACGAGCCATAGCGGCCGCGCAACCACAGACGCTATTGACCACCAACAGAGCCGTACCCTGCTGATTTTCAAGCGTTTGCTCAACGGCGTCAGGAGTGGAAAGGGCTTCAAAGCCAAAGTCCGTCAGGTCATTGGCCATCGGGGTTACCAGCTGTATCGGATACATGAGTGAGAGACGTGAGAATGTGAGAGAAATGTGAGAGACGTGAGAAAAAAGTGAGAGCCGCGAGAGCTCAAAAATAGAAAGTATCAGGTAACACTCAAAACTTTCGCCCTCATCTAAACCTGTAAGGTTTTTTGAAACCTTACAGGTTTGGCGAAAACGAAAAGATAAAGTACCTCCTTTTGGTCGAATTGCTTCGCAAAACATCGAAAAGCCATGTTTTGTTCAAGGCCTGCGAATTTAATGCACCAATCAACCAGTCAACTAATTAACCAGTCAACAACTTCAAAACGTAATCGGCAGCACTTTTTCCTCCGTTTTGCGGCGCACTTTCACCGTGGTCGAGTCGCCTTTTTTGAACTTGCTCAGTCCTTTCATGTAGTCGTTAATGTCCTTGATGGCCAAATCGCCCAACTGGATGATTACATCATCTTTCAGCACCCCGCCGATGGCAGCAGGTTTTCCATCGGTCACGCCATCCACGTGCAGGCCCTCGCCTTCGTAAGTGTAATCGGGCATAATGCCGAGCGTGACTTTAAAGCGGGGCGTGTTGTCCGGGCTGGCTTTGGTCTCCTGGAAAGTCAGTTTCGGCTGTTTATCCAGGCTTTCAATGATGCGGGTCACGAGACCCAGCACCTGCACCTCGCCGGCAAAATTGACCTTGTCCGTATCGTCCGAAGGTTTGTGATAGTCGCTGTGTTGCCCCGTGAAGACAAACAGCACCGGCATATTTTTCAAATAAAAAGACGTATGATCGCTGGGACCAATCCCCGCGCTGTCAAATTTGAAAGAGAAATCGCCTTTCACGCTGTTCAGCGTGGGCACAAAATCCGGGGACGTGCCGACGCCACCCACGATCAGTCGCCGCTCGGCATTCAGCCGCCCGATCATGTCCATATTGATCATAAAACTGGCTTTCGCCAGATCAATCGTGGGATATTCGGTGTAGCGTTTGGAACCGACCAGCCCCAGTTCTTCCCCCGAAAAACACAGAAACAGGAAATTATGCTGCTCTTTCACGCCGTTTTTGGCGAAGTAGCGGGCCAGTTCCACCACCCCGGCGGTGCCGCTGGCATTATCGTCCGCGCCGTTGTGAATTTTGCCATCGGGATTGGCATCCAGCGAGTTATGATCGTGGCCGAGACCCAGATGGTCGTAGTGGGCACCAATAATGATGGTGTAGGGTGCGCCGTTATCCAGGTAGCCGACCACATTCTGGCTATATACCTGGGGGGCCGTTTCAGAAATACCACCGTGGGGATCGCTGGTCTTTTTAAAGCCAAAACGGTGCAGGTAAGTGCCGTCGTCGCCCTTAGGCTGCAGGCCGATCTTTTTGAATTGTTTGGCGAGGTACTCAGCGGCTTTGCGCTCTTCGGGCGAGCCGGTGCCACGGCCTTTCAGTTTATCGGAAGCGAGGAAAGTGACGTGCTGCCGCAGTTTTTTTTCGTCAATATTTTGGGCAAACAAGGACTGGGCGGTGAAAAGCAGCGCAGTGCCAACAAGCAGAAAGAATTTCATGGTCTGAAAAAATTTTCCGCAAAAGTAGGACGCTTTTTCGGACGCGAAGGCCATGTTTTAGTCAGAAAGACAAACTCCCTGGCAGAATCAGGGTGCGGTGGATTCGCAGCCCGTTGGGAGTGGTTTGCAGCGAAGTTGATCCAGCATTTCCGGCGTACCGGGAAACACATTCACGTCCACTTTCCGGCAAATGCCATCGTAGCAACCCTGATTGGAATATTGCCAGATGTTCCAGATTTTGCCGTTGGCCAAAGCCGGTGCCTCATTGGAATAACGCGCGATCCAGAGCGGATAGTCGTCAAAATGTCCCGCCAGATAACGTTCATAAAAGCGTTGACTGCTATACACGATGGGTTTGACCCCCAATTGATCTTCTACCATTTGCAACCAGATTCGCGCCTCTTCGATCATGATTTCGGGGGCCACGCCGCTGGTCGTTTCTATATCCAGCACGGGCAGCAGATCGCCCGCCTGCAGTTCAGCATTTTGCAAAAAATGCCGGGCCTGCACATCGCCGCAGCCATAAGCGCGGAAGAAATGATAGGCTCCCCGGCGAACACCCAGGCGGCCCAGGGCCTGCCAGTTCCGGCAGTACAGGCTGTCCACATAATCGCTGCCTTCCGTGCATTTTACGAAGACAAAATCGGGGCGCTGCCTGGCCACCACCGTATCCCATTCAATCGTTTCCTGATAGTGCGAGACGTCTATGCCTTTCAGCTCGGGGGATTTCAGCATCACTCCCGCATGTGGACGAACGGACTGCGGGACAAAAGCGAGCAGGAAAAGCAAAAAGCGCATGGCAGAAACAGTGACTGTAGGCGTGAGCAACAGGGTGATTGAGGAGCGGTTTGCAAAAATAATGCCTTATTTTCGGGCGTCCAAAAGTCGGGACGGATTTTGCCACGCGAGGACGAAACGTTGAGAATGCGGGAAATTTGACGGCGGATTTTATTAATGGCAGGAAAATTACACGGAATGCCGGATTTCGTTCATCTTGTGGAGATTCCCGATGTACAAAATATTGTCTGTCAATTAAAAGCGAAGCTATGCCCAACGGTTCCTTTCTCCCTCTTCACATCCCCTTCTCCCAAAACGGTGCCCAAGTTCCTGCCCACGATCAGGCGGAAGAAATCCTGAAAAAAGCCACTGATCTGACCGCCAACGGCTCCAAAAGCGTAGCCATCACCTACTCCGCGAACTATGGCCAAACCCGCGACATCCAAAAAATTTACTTCGCCGGAGGCTGGCTCACAAATACCAGCGGTGCCAATCAGGCGGAAGTGATGCGGCAAATGGAAATATTGCTGGACTCTACTTACGCTGCTCTGCAAGGCAAAATGCACATTGTGCCCATCACCACGCTGAATGCCTACACCGATCCCGTCAGCCCATGGAACGATGATGTGCTCATGGGCATTATCATCACCGATCTGGCCCGCATCGAAATGTATTTGGAAAGCGGCTGGGACGTACTCGGCTGGCAAAATCAAAGCACCGTGAGCAATCCCCAGCATCCCTACGCCATCGGTGGCGGCGTGGTCAAGTTACCGACGGCCATCAATGAGAAAATACAGAGCACCCTCATTGGATACGCCAAAAAATATGCCCCCTAAACCTTTTCTAATGGGAAGCTCTTCTAAACCACTCTAAAGCAATCAGCACCAACAACAATCTTCTACATGAGCCAAACTACAGTCCTTCCGACCCCCAATCCAAAACCCGTTACTATTCACGGCCAACCCTACCATTTGGTCGCCTTTTATTACCCGGGCCACGATACCGCCTGGGACAAGATTTATCAAGGTCAGTTCCTGGGCAACTTTTACGCTTGCCACATTACGGTGACCATCAATGGCATCACTGCTTCGTTTTTTACTGCCGAGGCCGCTTTTCAGGCAACTAAATGGTGGCACGATGCTATAGCCCGCAAGCAGTTCGAAGATGCCAGCGACGGAGATGCGGCCCTGGCCGCCAAAAAGAAGCAACACACCAGCCCGGACCTTTCCTACGCTGGTTTGGGGCGGGATGGGGCTATGAAGGAAATACTCACCCAAAAGTTCAGCGATCCATTGTTCCAGCAGGCCTTGCTGCTCACCGGCCCGGCCTATTTGCTGGAGCATAATGCAGCCCCGAACCGGGATCACTACTGGAGCGACAACCATGATGGCACGGGGGCCAATATGTTGGGGAAAACGCTGATGGAGATTCGGGCACTTTATGGCGGGGCAGCCGCACCTTTGGGTAATTACAAGGTGGCCGATTTTACAGCGGCAGTGTAAATGGCCGTAAAAAACAACACCCTCCGAGCATGCAAAACGCTCGGAGGGTGTAAAAAATCAAATATTTCAGGTTAAATCATTTCAATCTATCATTTCCGTAAAACATTATAAAACAATGCTTTAGCCAATCAACTAACCCTACCGGTTCATGGACTCCAAAAACTCCTCATTGCTGCTGCTGTGCAACATCTGCTTACGCATGAATTCCATCGCTTCTTCCGGCTTCATATCGGCCAGGTGATTGCGCAGGATAAACATCCGGCTGAGCGTGTCCTTATCCAGCAACAGTTCCTCGCGGCGCGTGCTCGATTTGGTCAAATCCACGGCTGGATACATCCGGCGGTTGGCCAGGCTGCGATCCAGTTGGAGTTCCATGTTGCCCGTTCCCTTGAATTCCTCGAAGATGACCTGGTCCATTTTGGAGCCGGTATCAATCAGGGCCGTCGCCAGAATGGTCAGCGAACCGCCGCCCTCAATGGCCCGTGCAGCACCGAAGAATTTCTTGGGTTTTTGCAAAGCCGTGGCTTCCACACCACCCGACAGCACTTTACCGCTGGAAGGTGCTACTGTGTTGTAAGCCCGCGCCATCCGGGTGATCGAGTCGAGCAGAATTACCACATCGTGGCCGCATTCCACCATCCGTTTGGCTTTTTCCAGCACAATGTTGGCGAGACGCACGTGGTTGTCAGCGGCTTCGTCGAAAGTAGAAGCCACCACTTCGGCGCGTACGCTGCGGCGCATATCCGTGACCTCTTCGGGGCGTTCATCTATCAGCAGCACAATGAGATACACCTCCGGGTGATTCTTGGTGATCGCGTTGGCGATGTCTTTCAGCAGGAAAGTCTTACCCGTTTTGGGCTGGGCCACGATCAGACCACGTTGGCCTTTGCCCAGCGGCGTGAACAGTTCGATGATCCGGTTGCTGAAATCGCGCCCGGTGGCGCTGATCAACAGGTTGAATTTTTTAGTCGGGAAAAGCGGCGTCAGATAATCGAACGGCACCCGGTCGCGTACATCTTTCGGGTCTAAACCGTTGATCTTACTGACTTTAAGCAGGGCAAAATATTTTTCTCCT
The DNA here is from genome assembly GCA_031425155.1 of Saprospirales bacterium. GTDB lineage: Bacteria > Bacteroidota > Bacteroidia > Chitinophagales > Saprospiraceae > M3007. The sequence goes on from JANPIV010000069.1 coordinate 11,840, forward strand.
TCTTTCGGGGGGCGTATGGCACCTTTCACGGTATCGCCGGTGCGCAGACCAAACAGTTTGATTTGCGAAGGCGACACATAAATATCATCCGGGCTGGTCTGGTAGTTATAATCCGGCGAACGCAGGAAACCATAACCATCGGGCATCATTTCCAGGGTACCGAGACCTTCGATAATGCCGTCCAGTTCCACATCGAACCGCTCCTTATTGATGACGGGCATCACTTCGGCTGGCTCTTGTTCGCGTCTTTCCGGGGCATTGTTAGTGTTGACGGGGCGGGTTATCACCATTTCGTCGTCATCCTCTTCACCGCCATTGTTTTGGCCGACGAATTCTTCTTCTTCCAGATTGGCCAGTTTGTTTGCTTCGGGATCCACCAGATTGGGATTGCCGGGGCGTTGCTGATCGCGCTGCTCGGGACGTTCCCGGTTGCCATCGCGGCGGCGGTCTTCCCAGCGGTCGCGACGGTTACCATCGCGGCGGCGGTCTTCCCAGCGGTCGCGGCGGGGCTGCTCAGCGGGACGGTCGCGGTTAGCCGACCGGTCTTCGCGATTGGGATTGGGATTCGGCTGTTCACTGCTATCGGCAGGACGGCGCTGGTCGTTGGGGCGATCTTCGCGACGCGGTGCATTGTCCATCCGCTCGGCACCGTCATTTGTCCGGCGCTGCTCGTTGGTCCGTTCTTCACGGCGAGGCGGATTCTCCGGGCGATCTCCGCGTTCCGTACGGTCAGTCGCTTCATTGGGGCGGCGGGGCACCTCGTTGGAGCGTTGTTGATCGCGGCGGGGCTGCTGACCCGGGCGTTCGCGGTTTTGTGGGGAACGATCTTCGCGGGCGGGTGATTCGGCACGTTCCCGATTGGGTATGGGCCGATCATCGCGAAGCGGCACATCGGGTCGCGGCCCCTGGTCGTCGTTGGGCTGCCGCTGGGCTGCCACAGGTTGTAAACGACTCTCGGCCCGGGGCGCACGAGGCGTGGCAGCTGGTCGGGCCGTGGTCGGTGCCGGAGTCTTTGCCGGAACGGAAGTCTCGGTACCGGCGTCATCCATCGTGGTGACGACTTTACGTGGACGGCGTCCGGTCTGTGGATTAGGCTCATCTACTACGGGCACATTCCGGTCTCCGGCGTTTTTTTCCGCCAGCGCTTGTTCGTCCAGTATTTTATAGATGAGGTCCTGTTTGGTCAATTTATTAAAGCCCTTCACGCCGAGTCGCTGGGCGATCTCTTTCAGTTCAGGTACCAGCTTATCATTCAGCTGCAATATGTCGTACATGGCAAGTATGGGTAATATGTTTGAGAGGGCGCGGCTGAAACCCGGAATGGGTGTTCAGAAAGCACACGCAGGGTGAGCATTATATAGTCAGAAAAAGTGAAGAAAGACAAAAACAGCGATAAGTGAATTGGGTTGGGTTAGCCGCGAAAAGACAGCCCCCTGGGCAGGTAAGTTTTTGGGAAGTCAAAACAATACAACCAGGAAAAGGATGTGGAACTTGCGCAAAGGCTCACCGAAAGACGTCACTTTTGCTTCAAAAACCTTGAAGTAATGAGCAAAGTAATGGCGGAGAAAATGCAAACAGGTGGGCAGCGAAAGTAAGTCGCTTCGCAAATCGAGCATGGCAAAGATAAGCGTTTTTTCAAAATCACGCTATCTTGCGCCACTTTTTTATACTACAAAACGCAAAATGCTTCAACTAAGAACAATTCGGGAAGATAAACAACGCATTATCAATGGTTTGCGTAAACGTAACTGGTCGGACCAACAAATCGAGATAGTTGATCAGATCATCCAGATGGACGATGAACGGCGCAGTGGCCAGAAAGAACTCGATGATACGCTGGCCGAACAAAACCGCCTGGCCAAACAAATCGGGGCACTGATGGGCCAGGGCAGGAAGGCGGAAGCCGAGGCGATGAAGGCCCAGGTGGCGACTTTGAAAGAAAAAAGCAAACAACTGGAAGAGCAGCAGCGCCACAACGAGCAGCAATTGGAGACCTGGTTGCTTTCTGTACCCAATATACCGCACGAAAGCGTCCCGGCAGGGAAGACCCCGGAGGAAAATGAAGTCGCGCAAGATTGGGAAAAGCCTTTCCCAACGCTGCCCGAAGATGCGCTGGCCCACTGGGACCTGGCGAAAAAATACAACCTCTTCGACCTGGAACTGGGGGTGAAACTCACCGGCGCAGGCTTTCCGGTGTATCGCGGCAAAGGTGCCCGCCTGCAACGTGCCCTCATCCAGTTCTTCCTCGACGAGGCTGGCAATGCGGGCTATGAAGAAATATTGCCGCCGCTCCTGGTGAACGAAGCCAGTGCACGGGGTACCGGCCAACTGCCCGATAAAGAAGCCCAGATGTATCACTGTGAACGCGATGGCTTCTATCTCATTCCGACCGCCGAAGTGCCCATTACCAACATCATGCGCGATGAAATTGTGCCCATCAAAAACCTGCCGATCAAAATGGCCGGCCATACCCCCTGTTTTCGCCGGGAGGCCGGCGCCTGGGGTGCGCACGTACGTGGCCTGAACCGTGTCCACCAGTTTGATAAAGTAGAAATTGTGCAGGTGGAGCACCCCGACCGTTCTTATGAAACGCTGCAAACGATGGTGCAGCACGTGGCCGGATTGCTGGATAAACTTGAATTGCCTTACCGTATTCTGCGACTCTGCGGCGGTGATATGGGCTTCAATTCCGCCCTCACTTTCGATTTGGAAGTGTGGTCGGCGGCCCAAAAACGCTGGCTCGAAGTGAGCTCCGTCTCTAATTTCGAGACCTACCAGGCCAATCGCATGAAACTCCGTTTCCGCGATGAAAACGGCAAGATCGAACTGGCGCATACCCTGAATGGTTCGGCCCTGGCCCTGGCCCGTATTGTAGCCGCTTTACTGGAAAATAACCAGACGACGACGGGCATTGATATACCAAAAGTGCTGCATCGGTACACGGGATTTGAGAGTATTTAGGAATGAGTGAGAAATAAGTTCCCATTTCCCCAAATCTGGATGTCATTTCGACGGCAGGAGAAATCTGGCTACGGAGCATTGATAATAAACCCCTTAGCAGATTCCTCCTGCCGTCGGAATGACAACTCAAGTAAGATTGTTTCTAACATCTTATCTTTTACACGTTCCTTAAAAGTATTCTCTATTTGTGGCAATGCCTCAGCACACAATTTACCGCGCCAGCGTACATAGTGCCGATCCAAATATTTATCCAGACCTTCCTTCTCGTACTTCCACTGACCACTTCATTGTAATTTCAATAAGAGATAGTATAAAGAAAGTGAGCCCATACAAACACCGCGCCCCCAACCCTTCCGCAATACACGAAACAATCAGGGGGCGCAGCCCATATAAAAATTCAAAGTCTTTATTCCAACAACCCAGATCAAGTAAAACAACGCAATCATCCCCACCAAATTCATCATTAATAATTCATCATTAACTTACAGCGTCCCCCGCAACTCTTGTTCCCGCTCAATCGCTTCGAATAACGCCTTGAAATTCCCCTTGCCAAACGACTTCGCGCCTTGGCGTTGGATGATTTCATAGAACACCGTCGGGCGGTCCTGCACTGGCTTCGTGAAGATTTGCAGCAGGTAGCCGTCTTCGTCGCGGTCAATCAGGATGTTCAGGGCCTGCAAGTCTTTCAGGTCTTCATGGATCGGACCCACGCGGGTCGGCACATCTTCGTAGTAGGTCTCCGGCACTTGCAGGAACTCCACCCCGTTCTGGCGCATCTGGCTCACCGTGGCCAATATATCGTCGGTGGCCACGGCAATATGCTGTACGCCTGCGCTGCGATAAAAATCGAGGTACTCTTCGATCTGACTCTTTTTCAAACCTTTAGCGGGTTCATTGATCGGAAATTTGATGTAGCCGTTGCCATTGCTCACCACTTTCGACATCAGCGCGGTGTATTCCGTCGAGATGTCGTCGTCGTCGAAAGTGATCAGCAATTTGAAGCCCATCACGTCCTGATAGAAGTTCACCCACTTATTCATACCGCCGAGTTCGACGTTGCCAACGCAGTGATCCACGTATTTCAGGCCCACCGGCTTGGACGGATACGCGTTCGTGCGGGCCACATAGCCGGGCAGGAACGGGCCATGGTAGGCGCGGCGTTCCACAAACGTATGGATCGTATCGCCGTAGGTTTTGATGGCGGCCAGCACCACTTCGCCGTGTTCGTCGCGCTCGGTATGGGGCGCAAAAGCACTCTCCGCACCCCGTTCCATCGCGGTGTTGTAGGCCTTTTCGGCATCGTCCACCCAGAGGGCGAGCACCTTCACGCCGTCGCCGTGGAGATGCACATGCTGCGCGATCTCATGTTCGGGATGCAGCGCGGAAGTGAGCACCAGCCGGACTTTATTTTGCTCCAACACATAACTGGCGCGGTCGCGTAAGCCCGTTTCGGGACCCGCGTAAGCGACCACCTGAAAGCCCATCGCGGCCTGATAATACAGCGCACTTTGCTTGGCATTGCCGACATAAAATTCGAGGTGATCCGTGCCATTGATCGGAAAAGAATCCGTGACAGGAGCCGTGGTGGGAGCAGGTTTGGTTAGGATATCCATGATCTGTAAATTGTGTTTTAGTAGAAGAACGCGCAAAAATAATGCGGCAGACGGAGTTCTTGGCAATTCCGCATTCCGTATTCTGCATTCCGAACTCCAAACTCCGCATTCAGAATTCAGAATTCCGTAAGTTGTGTTTTAATAAAAGAACGCACAAAAATCATGCGGCAGGGGAGCATTTGTAATTCCGCATTCTGCATTCCGTACTCCGCATTCGCTCAATATTGCGCCCGAAGTTGCAAATCCAGCCGCACATCGGTATCAATAGGCGGGCTTTTGCGCAGCCAGATTACCACGTCTATATTGAAGCGCGAGCCCGTCAGCAGCCGTTTGGAATCGGCCAGCGTCGGGATGAGCGGAATGGCGTTGCCCGGATCGAGCGGCGTTGGTTCGCGGTAAGCCACCTCGATGTAGTCATTCGGATTGCTGTCATTAAACACCCGAACCGACATTTTTTCAATAAAACTGAGGTCCGCATCGCCAAAAATACCGCCCAGATTGCCTTTGACGGTCAATAAACCCACCACCTCCGCGTCGGTCTTGCCCGCTTGGGTCAGGCTTTGCGCGTAGTAGCTGGGAATATTTTTTAATTGAAAATGATGGACTTCAAACACGTTGAGGGCCACCGGAATATTAAATTCCTGTTGATACGGCAGATCAAAACCGGCGCCGAGATCGCGCTCTTTCTGGCAGCCGCCAGCGACAAGAAGCGCGGATAAAAATACAAATATGGAATAACGCATGGTGCTGTTGGTCAGTGAAAACGACGAAAAAAGTGGATAATGGGCCTTTGATGCAAAAACGCTGGAGAAGGTTGGAAATTGGCCGGGTCTTCTTTCCGAAAGTTTTTTGCTTGATGAAATCTGTTAGGATTTTCCCCTATTGAGTGTCATCCTACCCCGAAGGGGTTAAACATGAATAGCCCCGGATAAAATCCGGGGTAGAAAAGGGAAAGGTCGAGCAACCCCGAATGGGGTTGAACATCGCTCTATGGCCCCCGCGTTCAACCCCGCTGGGGTTGCGCCTTCTTTCTTTTTTAACCCCCAGTTTCACTGGGGGCTATTCATATTCGACCCCATTCGGGGTCTCTTTGCGGGGTATCTATGGCTGTCTGTCGGATCAAGAAGGCACGAAACAGCAGAGGACGCCATCTTTTTGATTGAAAAAAGGCAGCATCTTACCTCCTTGATTTTGAACCCCTTTACAGGGTGACATACGGTGGAGGGAAATAGTGTAAAACTTAAATTACACGTCCCTCACGTCCCTAAACGCTCCCATTATTTGCCGACGGAAAGCCAGAATATCCGCAAAAACCTGACGGGGCGCGGGCTGTATGTGCGCTGTTTGCTGCGCCAGGGCGGTTTCCAGCGCGGCCAAGTTTCCCTGGTAACAGATCGTTTTGGCGACTTGTTCAAAGTGATCGGTCAGAATGGGGAAGTCCTGCTGGGTCATTTGGGTAAGCAGATTGGGCCATACTTCGGCCAGCATTTTTGGTTTGAAAAGCGAGAGCGACAACAGGCTGAAACGCGCCGTTTCCGGCCATAAATCCCGCTGGACCGACGGCGGGAACTCCTCTGGCCGCACCGCAGTGGCCAATTGCAGCCTTTCCGCCAGTTTCAAAGGCAAAAGATCGAGCAAGCGGTGGGCCACGATGCGGACCATTTCGTTTTTGTCGGCGGCGGCTTTTAAGAGCAATGGCTCGTCATTGAACGATAGTCCGCAGGCGAAAGTTTCCAGGAATTTGGCCTGATGTCCGCTGGTCTCCTGCCCCCAGGTCGCTTCCAGCCAGGCCAGTGCCACGAGCGGACGCTGCCGCCGGGTCGCCAAAAGCAATCGCTGCCGTTCGGCAAAAGCGGCCGTAAACCAATCCAGCTGCTGGTCGGTCAGCAGGGCCTGCCAGCGGAAATGCTGGCGGGCCAGCCAAATCCCCAGCGGCCCCAGCGCGGGCTCCATCTGCACAAACAGCCCTTTGTTCTCCAAACCAATTTGTAATACATCGGGCAGCAGTTCCGGCGGCAGGCGTCGGCCACTCATGGTCAGCAAATTCAGGAACTCCGGCAGGGCCGGTCGGTGGCGGCCAGCCAGCATTTGTTGCAACAGGGCTACGGCGGCGGGACCACACACGGGTCGCTCGTCCGGTGGTGCGGGCGCGGGTCGCTCGTTGGGCGCATCGGCGAGCGGAAAACCGGCCTTGCGGCGCAATGCAGCGGCGGTGAGTGCTTCCAAGGCCGTCTGGGCCGGGTCGGTGGCCGCAACGGGCAAGCCCAGTGCGGCCAGGTCGGCAGCTGACAAGGGATGACGTTCGGTGCCGATGAGGGCCGTTTTGACGATGTTTTCCCAGAGGGTGGGCATATCGGCAAAATTACTTCAAAGCAATCAGCACGACGTAATATTCCGCCCCATCCAGGCTTTGGCGACTAAAATTGTAGCGAAACATCTTGCCAATGTACTCATTCTGGCCGCCGCCCGTGAAGGTCGAACTGCGCCGCTCCTCGATGGAGGCCCGCAGATTCTTGTAGTGGTTTTCTTCGAGGGTCATGTACTGAATGGTATTGGCCGCAAAATTCCACACAATTACCTGCTGGTAATATTGCTTGCCATTGGAAGTGCCCAGCCAGCATTTGTTATAGACCCGGCTGGCGGCGGAACTTTTGGCCAGGTCGAAACCGCATTCCAATATTTTGGCCTCTTTCGCGGACGCGTCGGCACGCTCGACGGATTGGAGGGCAACTAATTGAAATTCAGGACATTGAGCAGATAAAAAAGGGATGGCAAAGAGGAGTAAAACAAACAACAAAGGCGTAGATTTCATCAATCGGATTGGATTTGCGCCCGGCAGAGGGGCGTAATGAAAAGACAAAGGAACTTCACATAGTGGAAAAAAGTATTGTTTAGGGGAAAAATAAAGCCCACCGCCCCCTCCTACTTCCCAAAAATGGGGAGAGTACAGGGAGAAGGACTTGCGGTTTGTATTTTGCTCATTGCCTTTTTTGCCTATTGTCTTTTCGACCTTTTGCAAATTTGCTTATTGCGAATTTGCCTTCTTCCCTACATTTTCCTGACCTTCGCGCTGTGCTTGCTCTTTTTAGAAACAATCAACTTTCGACGGTTATTCCCCTGGCACTCTATGTGGCACTGACGCACCTGTCGGCCTTGCTGGGTTATGCGCAGCCGGTGGGGCAGGGCAGTGTGGGCGGCGGGGTGTTGTATCTGGACTGGTTTGGTTGGGCCGATCAATACCCGCAGTATTCGGCCATCGGCGCAGCCGTACTGGTGCTATTGCAGGCGGTGCTGATCAACAATCTGGCCGACCGCTTCCGGCTGCTTGGCGACCGCACGTGGTTGCCGGGTTTGTTCTATGTGCTGGCTGCGTCTTGTCTGTCTGATTTTCTGTTTTTATCGCCACCACTGGTGGCTGCCACGTTTGTGCCACTGGCGTTGCGCTGTATTTTTCAAGCCTATAAAGTGCCCAATGCTACGGCCCTGGTTTTTGATGCCGGGTGGTGGGCGACGTTTGCCAGCTTGTTTTACCCACCGGCCCTTTTTCTGCTGCTGGCGGCTTATGCCGGGGTAAATATTATGCGCTCTTTCAACCTGCGCGAACAACTGGTGTTTTTATCCGGGGTATTTACCGTACTGTTTCTGGGGTGGTTGTGGTATTTCTGGAGCGACCGGGGCGGCATGTTTTGGAATGTAGAATTCGGTTCGCTCTGGCAGTTTTATCGGTTCAATTCCACGATGGATACCGAGCGCACCCTGAAAGCCCTGTTGCTGGCGGTGTTGCTATGTACGATTATGCTGAGTTATGGGGCTTATTTTCACCGCAAACTCATTCAGGCGCAAAAGAGCGTCACTATATTGTACTGGTTTTTGTTCGTCGGGGCAGCCGTTATTCTATTGCAAAGCGATCCCCTGCCCGCGCATTTTCTATTGATTATGCCTGCGGTGGGTATTTTTATGGCTTTGTCGTTTTTCTCGTTGCGCAATCGCTTCATCGCCGAGATTTTTCATTTCGCTTTATTGGCCATCGTGTTGTTCGTTCAGTTTTTGCCGCTGGCGACGAAATAAGGTAGTTAATGGTTATTGGTCTATGATATCGCAATAACCTTAAATATGATAAAGGTAATTATAGCAGTACTGGATTTATGAAAAAAGCCTCTCTATTCATCTCCACGTGGGTGTCATGCTGTAAGTATCTGGCCAAGTGGGAGTGAAAATGTCCAGTTCTTTCATAGCCAGATGCTTACAGCATGACATCAAGTGAGTGTTTGGTATTACAACTTTTTACAAACCGAATCGCTGACTAATTCATCAGTCAACGAATCAACTAATTAACCAGTCAACAAATCAACCATGAAATTCGGTGTTATTGTTTTTCCCGGCTCCAATTGCGACGATGATATGGTCCACGTATTGGGCGACGTGATGGGCCAGGAAGTCGTCAAGTTTTGGCATAAAGAAACGGAATTGCCTGGCTTCGGGCCCGGCGATTGTATCGTGCTGCCCGGCGGTTTTTCCTACGGCGACTACGTGCGCGCCGGGGCGATCGCCCGTTTTTCGCCCATTATGCAGGCCGTAAAGGTCTTTGCCGAGCAGGGCGGCTATGTCTTTGGCGTATGCAACGGCTTCCAAATCCTCTGCGAAGCAGGCCTGTTGCCGGGCGTACTGTTACGTAATGCCAACCAGCAATTTATCTGCAAAAATATCTGGCTGCGTCCCGCCACCGATCAGTCGCCGATCACGGCAGGCCTGGATATGGAACGGGCGTTGAAAATCCCCATCGCCCACGCGGAAGGCCGCTTTTATGCGGATGAAAAGACGCTGGATGCCCTGGAACAAAATAATCAGGTGCTGTTCCGCTACTCTACGCCTACCGGCGAAGTGACGCCGGAAGCCAATCCCAACGGTGCGGCCCGCAATATTGCCGGTATTTGTAATGAAAAACGCAACGTATTTGGCATGATGCCCCACCCGGAACGCGCCAGCGAGGATATTTTGGGCAATGCCGATGGACGGGGGATTTTTGAGTCGCTATTGGCAGTAGCGGCGGTTTAACATATTGATGGACGTTGCATGCAACGTCCCTACATTAGATATTTTACCAAACATAAAAAGGGCGAAAGGTGCATCACGCACCTTTCGCCCTTGTGTTCATCGTAGAGACGTTGCATGCAACGTCTCTACCGCATGATTACTCCTTCTTCCCATTCTCAAAAAGGGCCAGAATAATATTACCCATATATACGCCCAAGGCTGATTCCACGAGGGTCATGAACATGGCCATATCCTGAAAATTAAGAATATTGGGAGCCAGGGCCTTGAGGGAAATCAGCACCATCACGGTAATGAAGTGACCATGCACCAGCCATTTGACGAGACTACTGATCGGCGATCCGTTCTGGCCGTTCAGGTTAGGCTCGGTGATGCTGCGGCCCAGAAACCGGAAAACCGCTCCTCCATAGAGAGCCGTCACCGGGGCCAGAATACCCATGAGGGAAGTGAATTCTTCAAAATCGAAACCACGCAGCAGATAATATACGCACGAAGCGCCAATCAGCGCAAAATGGTAGAGCAGTATCAGCCGGGCAATACGGGTACGCGGAGAAAGCGTAACCGCTGCAGGCGTTATGGAGTCGGGTTGAGCGTCGGTATCTGCCATTGGCGAAGCCATGGTCGTTGAGTTGGTCGTTGTCATCAGCGAAGGTAGTCCAATAATTTTTTAAAAAGATACTTCTGATATTCTTCCAGATTCGTTTTGTAACGGTTTTCCATGTCCTTATAGTCGTTTTTACGCGGCGGAAAGACGATGCCAGAGCCGTACTTCCCTTGAAACTCCCACGAAAGTTCTACGTTATCGCCCTTTTGCAGGCCTTTCACGTAGATCCGGTGATATTCAAAATAGCCATCAGGGCAAATTTCGTTATTTAAATGGGTGATTTCCAAGACAAACTCGTCAAAAGTTGTGTACGAAGAATCCACCCGGGCCTTCCATAAAACAGGAGTGCCCTTGCCTTTATACAGGTTAACGAGATAACCTCGCGCTTTGGCGCATGTCGGGCCAACTTTTTTTCCAGTAAGTGTCGCCGTGTTGTCTCCCGTGTTGACGCCGCTGAGCGATGGCGGCAGGTCCACTTGCATCACGGCGGCGGAGCGGACGTTAAATCCCTCCACTGGCACCTGGCCATTTTTGCTGGTCACCCGGGCCATAAAGTGGGCCGGACTGTGGCAGCGTACGACGACTTCGGCCTGATCCTGGCGCACTTCGGCCAGAAAAGCCCATTTGTGCAGCAGCCGTTCGTGAAAATACTGGCCGTTTATCCGGCGGTTGGCCTTTTCCAACTCCTGCCAGGCAAACTGGAGCGAATCACAGACATGTGCCCCCTTGTAGGCGGCGATCAGATACAGGGTCACTTTCTGGTTCGTGACCGCTACACTATCGGCGCGGAAAATACGGTCCAGTTTGTTTTGTCGTAGCCATTGGCCATAATCGACCCGTTTTTTTTGAAAAAATGCCTTATCCTGCCGTAGATCCGCTGATTGGCCCCAGATTCCGGTATGTGGGCTAAAAGCAAGCAGGAAAAGAAAAAAGATTAACCGGAACAGGCGTGGTTCCATTGCGAAGGTTTGGTTGTGCGCTGAACTATACGGCGCATTCAGGAGGCTTATTTTCAGTTACTTGCGCTTTAACTATTTCTTAGGTATCCGGAGGCCCCCGCCTCCGGGACATATCCGGGGCAGGAGCCCCGTATTACAGCACATTGGCCAACTGCTCCTTGATCTTTTCCAGCTCGTCTTTCATCTGTACCACCAGACGTTGCAGATCGGCGTCGTAGGCTTTCGCGCCCAGCGTATTTATTTCGCGGCCAATCTCCTGCGAGATAAAATTTAACGTACGGCCCGCCGATTGGTTCTTAACGTCAATCTGTTCGAGAAAATATTTGCAGTGCTGGGCCAGCCGGACTTTTTCTTCCGTGATGTCCATTTTTTCGAGATAATACAGGATTTCCTGTTCAAAACGGTTGTTGTCCAGGTTTTCCTTACCAATACTTTCCTCGAGATTGTTCCGCAACCGCTCGCGCATCCGCGTGAAACGCCCCTGCTCGAATTTATTGACATCGGCCAGAAGCAATAAAATCGTGCCAACGCGCATCCGCAGATCGGCCTCCAGCACCAAGCCTTCCTGCTGGCGAAAGGCCTTAAAGGTGTTCAGCGCGCGATTGACGGTCTCGCAGATGGCCTGCCATTCTTCTTCGTCCACTTCGCCGCTGGTAGCCGTCACCACATTGGGAATGCGCAAAATAGCCTGCAACAGGTCCGTCTGGCCCATGCCCAGTTCATTGGTCAGGCGCGAAAGTTCCCGGTGGTAGCCCCGAAAAAGGCCCTCATTGAGGCTCACCGAGGCCGCACCATCGGCGTTTTGCACCTCCACGATCATATCTATTTTGCCGCGTTCGGCATGGTCGGTGACGATTTTGCGCATCTCCACCTCTTTTTCTTTATAATCGCCGGGCAACCGCATTTTCAGGTCGGTCATCTTGGAATTGAGGGCCCGAATTTCCACCGCGATGGATTTATCACCAAAACTGCCGTTCGCGCGGCCATAGCCGGTCATTGATAATAGCATAGTCGTTATTTTGCCTGCAAATGTAGGAAATATAGCGGGCTGTGGGGCGGCTGCGAATAAATTTGGCCAGTCTGTTTGTAAAATGCTGAATTAGAGCGAGTTTGCGGCGTGAAAACGAAGACGGGTCGTAATACTGCTTTTTTACCTACTTCCTGATTTACAGGCAACTATGGCATGTAATTTTTTGGAAAAATGCTTGCGTAGGTCAAAAATAGTGCGATCTTTGCGTCTCGTTTTTGAAAACACCCTTTTTTCGTTCATAACATACTCAAAATCAACGCATTAAAACATGAGAAAGGCTGACTTGGTGAACGCTATTTCCGAGAAAACCGGCGTTGCAAAAGTGGATGTCCTGGTCTCCCTCGAGGAGCTCTTTAAGGAGATTAAAACCACAATGCAAGGCGGCGAAAACGTCTATATCCGCGGATTCGGCAGCTTTGTCATTAAAAAACGCGCCAAAAAGGTGGGTCGCAACATTAAAAAGGGCAAATCCATCGAAATTCCGGAACACTTCATCCCGTCATTCAAGCCGGCAAAAGTTTTCATGGAGCAGGTGAAGAAAAACGTCACTTCTTTGCCCGACGAAGAAAACGAAGATTAAAATAAAATATGAATAAGGCGCAGATTTCAGCCGTTTTTGCCGCTTTAGTGCTTTTTTGTGGCCTCTATTTTGGGTTTGATACCAAAAATAAAAACCAGAAGGCAGCAGTGCAGTCGCAGGCTTTGCAGGTGGAAAGCACAGGGCCAGAGGTGCTGTTGGCCGATGCCAAAACGCATCTGTCTCCTGCACAGGGAGCCGAAGTAGCCGCTTTGGAGCAGCAGGCCGCCACTGCGCCGGATTCTGTCGCCAAAGTGGAGGCACTGAAAAAACTGTCCGCTTATTGGTATCGGGCGCAACAAATAGCCGTAGCCGGCGTATTTGCTGAACAAGTTGCCGAGATAGAACGTTCTGATTCTGCCTGGTCAGTGGCTGGAGGTACTTTTTTCAACGGTTTGGTTGGTTCGCAAGACCCGACCATTCGGTCTTTCTGTACGGAACATGCCGTGAAAGCGTTTGAAAGCGCCGCGTCCCTGAATCCGTCGAAAGTAGAACATCGGGTCAATCTCGCGCTGGTCTATGCTGAAAGCCCGCCGTCCGATAATCCGATGCAGGCCGTGCTGATGCTCCGCGAATTGGAAGCCAAGCACCCGGAGGAAGCCTCGGTGTATAATGCGCTCGGTCGCCTGGCCATCAAAACCGGCCAGTGGCAGCGCGCTATAGATCGTCTCGAAAAGTCGTGGACGCTCAATAAAAATAACCCGAATACGCCGTGCTTATTAGCAAAGGCGTACGAAGGAGCCGGTCAGATGGATAAGATGGCCGAATTTGCCAAAATTTGTAAATGAATAAGGGGTTTATAAGGGTTTATTAGGGGTGATGAGGGTTTATAAAGGTTGATAAGCATACGTTTATTATCAACCTTTATAAACCTATATCAACCTTCATCAACCAAGTGCTATAGCCTCTCGAACGCATAATTAAATCACATTCACAATTCACAGCAGTATGCCTTGCGGAAAGAAACGTAAACGACATAAAATTGCCACTCACAAGCGCAAAAAGCGCCTGCGGAAGAATCGCCATAAGAAAAAACGTTAGTGTCTGAACCGCAGGCAGGGACACTTCAGTATTGAACTATGTCCTGCCCGGGGTCAGCGCCAGACGCAACCGTCGAATCGAAAAACTTTCCGGAGCCTCGTTGCTGCCGGAAAGTTTTTTCGCTGTCTGCCCTTTGAGTGGTGATTAGTTATTAGTTAACAGTTAGCAGGCTAAATCACTGTTATTAGCCGATTACATAGACTCTTAATTAAAATAATTTTGTACCGCCACTTGATAAATATTAAGTAGTTGATCCAAATTAGTACAAGGCGAGTATTGGCACAAACATTTGATAACCACACATTTGTGCCATCATTAACCAATAACTAATAATCAGTAACTACTTGTACCCATCGGCAGCCACCACCTATTCGTTCTTTGGCAAGCCTGCAATAACCCCTGATTTGAGTCGGCCCCGGCCGACTGAACGCTGCGTATCGTCCGCCCAAGCGATATCGAAACAGCCCTTCTTGCCCATCGAATCCGAATCCTTGAGCCTTCCTTTGGCTCAGCTGCCCAGCAGCCGATAACGCGCCTCGACGGCCTGATTTTGACGCCCGTACCGACCCCCGGTAGCCGGTCGAAGGGCCTTTGCATTTTTCTCTCCTGCGTTTGCTCTGCCTGTTGCAAACCATCTTATCATCGTGGATAAAGAACTCATTATCAACGCTGCCGAATCAGGCGTTGAACTGGCTCTGCTGGAGAACGGGAAACTCGTTGAGCTCCAGCACCAGAAAATTAATAACAACTTCAGTGTCGGCGATATTCTCGTCGGCAAAATCCGCAAAATGATGCCCGGCCTCAACGCCGCTTTTGTGGACATTGGTCACCGGAAAGACGCTTTCCTGCATTATACCGACCTGGGCCCTAACCTGCCTTCGCTGGTCAAATGGACGAACGGCGTGACCAATGGCAGCATCAATACGCACAAACTGGACAATTTCAAGTTTGAAGGCGAGATCATCAAAACCGGCAAAGTGGACCAGGTGCTGAATAAGCGGTGGCCCATTGTCGTCCAGATTTTGAAGGAGCCCATTTCGACCAAAGGTCCCCGGCTCTCCTGCGAAATCACGTTGCCAGGCCGCTACATGGTGCTTTCTCCGTTCGCCGATACGGTGTCGGTATCGAAAAAAATCAGCAGCGGTGAGGAACGCAAACGCCTTCATACGCTGGCGGAAAGCATCAAACCGAAAAACTTTGGCCTCATCATCCGTACCGCCGCCGAAGGGAAGAAGGTGCAGGAACTCCACGAGGAACTTACCCACCTCATGGGCCAATGGGAGGATATTTTTCGTCAGTTAAAGACGGCCATTCCACCCGCCAAACTGCTCAGCGAACTGGACAAACCCGCCAGTGTGCTGCGCGATATGCTGAGCGCGGGTTTCAGCCGGATTGTGGTCAATGAAAAAGACCTCTACGCCGACATTCGGGCATATATGCAGAGCATCAGCCCGGAACAGGTTGGGATCGTACAATTCCACAACAACGCCAAGCCGATTTTTGACCAGTTTGGCGTCACCAAGCAGATCAAAGCCTCTTTCGGCAAGACCGCGACCATGACCAGCGGTGCCTATATTATTATTGAAAAAACAGAGGCCATGCACGTCATTGACGTGAACAGCGGTCATAAAATGGCCACTGCCGACGTTGATCAGACGATTTTTGGCGTCAATCTGGAAGCTGCCGAAGAAATTGCCCGGCAAATCCGCCTGCGCGACATCGGCGGGTTGATCGTGATTGACTTCATTGACATGAAAAACCAGGAGCATAAAAAGCAACTGGCGAAGGCGATGGAGGATTTCATGCGCAAAGACCGCTCGCAGCATACGGTGTTGCCGCTCTCGAAATTCGGTTTGATGCAGATCACCCGCGAGCGCGCCCGCCCGGAAGTGATGGTGGACACCGCCGAAGTCTGCCCGACCTGTGGCGGTACCGGCAAAATAAACGCCACGATCCTGCTTATAGACGACATCGAGCGCGACATGGAATTTGTGATGCAGTCCCGTCCAAAAGGCACACTTTATTTGCGTGTACACCCTTATCTGGATGCCTACCTCAAGCAGGGCCTACCCAGCCGCCGAATGCGCTGGATGCTGAAATACAACAAATGGGTGCGCATATTGCCCCATGCCGATTATCAATTGTCGGAGTACCGGTTCTATGAAGGCGACGACGATGAAATACGGCTGAACTAGAAAAGCAAAATGCAATAGGCAAAGGGCAAGCGGCTAAGAACCACTTGCCCTTTCGTTTTTTGAAAGAGTGCGCTCATATTCCCGCCAAATAGCGGTTAATTAACACCAAACATTGGCAGACGACCCCACCAATAACTAATAAACCAATAACCCTCCTTCGCCCCAAAAGGGCTTCGGCGGGTAAACTAATCAACCACCTACCACTGTGGGCAATCGCATTTTGGTTTTAACGCCCGGCAGGCTTCCAGCATCATCGTGCCGACCATCAGGAGGAAAAAAGCGACGCGTATCCAATTAATTTTTTTCATAGCAAAAAGTCTGTTTACTTTTACAAAGGCGAATGTAAAACCCAAACGCCGTAAAACGAAACGAAATTTTAAGCCGCTGCCGAATAGTCCGTTTTGGGGCCACGGATCGTCAGGGGCGACGTTATGAAACGCATCCTCGTTGCACCACTCAATTGGGGGCTGGGTCACGTGACCCGGTGCATTCCCCTCATCCAGGCGCTCCGGGAGATGGGCGTCGAAGTATTGCTGGCTTCCGATGGGGCGGCCCTGCACCTGCTGCGCGCCGAATTCCCGCTGCTGCCCACGTTTGAGTTGCCCTCCTACCGCATTCGGTATGAATCGAGTAATATGGTGCGCAACATGGCGGGCCAGCTGCCGCGCATCAGCTATGCGGTGCGGGCCGAAAAATGGGCCACCGATAAATTAGTCAAAGACCACGGCATCCACGGCATTATTTCCGACAACCGCTACGGCTGCTTCAGCGGCCGGGCGGATAGCGTGATGATAACCCACCAACTGCATCTGCGGGTGCCCAACCAATTCGCCGCCTGGGCGGCCAATCGCATACTGCGTCTGGCCCTGCGTAAATTCGACCGCATCTGGGTACCCGATGTAGAGACCGCGCCGGGGCTTTCCGGCGAACTCTCCCACGGCGAGACGAAGGTGCATCGCGAGGTGCAATTCATCGGTCCGCTCTCGCGCATGAAAGTCTATCCTGCCGAAAAGGAATACGATGTGGCGGTGGTGCTCTCCGGCCCCGAACCGCAACGTACCCTGCTGGAGCAACGCCTGCTGGAACAGGCTATGCCGCTCTCCCAAAAGTTTATTTTTATCCAGGGCAAAACGCAGTCGAAGGCCCATCAATTCGCCGCCGAGCACGTGGAAATCGTCTCCTACCTGACTTCCCGCAACCTCAACGACATCCTGCTGGCCAGCAAGGTGATCGTCTGTCGCTCCGGTTATAGCAGCATCATGGACCTGGCCGCGCTGGGCAAAAAAGCCATCCTGATCCCAACGCCCGGCCAGACGGAGCAGGAGTATCTGGCGGATGCGCTTGCCGCGCAGAATATTTTTCTGACGCAGTCGCAGGAGGCACTGGATCTGGAGGCGGGACTGCGGGCGGTGAAGGGGACGACGGGAATTGGAGCGGGGGTGTTTGGGGTGGATGGGTTTGGGAAGGAGTTGGAGGCGTGGGTGGGGGGATTGTGATCAACCATTAAAAATAAAATATATTTACATACTCTAAAATGATAATGACAGCAAAACAAATACTCCTCCGTTGGCTTGCCGAAGATGACTTCCAAAGAGTCCTTCAAGGACTCTTTCTTTTGGCAGACAAACACAAAGACGAACAACTCCGCAACGATGCCACCTTCCAGTCTGGCCGCTTGAAGGCTTTGGAAAAGCAAAAGAGGAATGGCGCTATCTCGCAGGAGGAAGACCATTTGCAGACGGCAAAAATCAGAGAAGCACTCCTGCAAATCGTACAGGAATTGCCTGACGGTTGGCTATTGGACGAAATGGATCATCCACCTGTCTTCCATGCTGCCTCTTCAAAAATAAATTGGAAAAAATATGCTGCTTATTTCGCAGGGTCTGTTGCGCTTTTGGCAGGAGTGGCCGAAATGTCGGGCTACAGTGTAAGAGATATTTTTCCGAAAAAAGAGACTACTGAAATTCCTGGCGAAATACAGCCGCCTGGCCCAAAAGCAAGCACTACAGGCGACAACAGCCCTGCCGTTATTACCCGCGACGGTGATGTAAACATTAATTACGGAGACACTAAACCTAAAAAAGATTCCACCACTACACAGTAAACCAATCAAAAATGAAAACTCTGATTTTTTTCCTCCCTGCCTTTTTAAGTTTCACTTATCTCCTTGGGCAAAATGAGACTACTGGTGACAACAGCCCTGCTGTGATTGCCAGGAATCTTTCGATTACGTATGGCGTTCGCTCTGATGCCATTGAAGCCATCCTTTGGATATACGAGGCGGAGGGCTATGATGTGGCTCGGCGAAAAAGAGCCACTGAGCAGATACTCAGGGACTATGGTCAATCTCCTGAGAAGCAACAAAAAGCCGACGGACTATCAGAGGCTACTCGCCATAAATTAGGCATCAGCAATGCACCCGACATCAGCAATGCCCTGGAATGGGACCTGTTTGCACGTAGCCACTACTTGTCCTCCACCGGGATGAACAGCCCTGCGGTTTTAGCAAAAGGCGATGTAAATATCTGGTACGGGATATCACCGAAAGCCTTGCGTGCCCTGGCTACCCAATTGGAAAGAAACAAAACGGACTTCGCCAATTTTGAAACACAACTAACCGAGCAGGCAAAGAAATACGAAGAACTAAAAACCGAACTGGAAACCTATGGCAGCAAGGAAGAAATCTACCGACAGGCGGAAGTCCTGCTCGAAGAAGGAAAACTGGAAGAAGCCGAGCGGCTCATTGAGTCCGACTTCGATGCTTCCATGAAACGACAGGCATACAAGGGGTATATCTTTGGAAAAACAAAAGAACTGGTTTTAAAGTACGACGAGGCGGCCAAGGGTTATAAAAATGCTGTTAACAATGATGAAGGCAATTCCACCTATCACCTTTATTATGCTTATAACGAAAACACCCTCGCTCACCATGACGAAGCGATCAGGCACTATGAAATCGCCCTCGGAATAGAGACCCTCAAAAGTGGAAATGAGCAACGAGTAGCAACATTACTCAACAACCTCGGCTTGGCATGGGAGGGAAAAGGGGAATACGATAAAGCCAATGAATATTACAAAAAAGCACTGCAAATAGACTTAAAGGTTTTGGGCGAAAACCATCCGAATGTAGCAAGGGAATACAACAACCTGGGCTGGACATGGGCCTCAAAAGGGGAATACGACAAAGCCATTGAGTATTACAAAAAAGCACTGCAAATAGACTTGAAGGTTTTTGGCGAAAATCATCCGAACGTGGCAATTCGGTACAACAACCTCGGCTTGGCACGGGCTTCAAAAGGGGAATACGACAAAGCCATTGATTATTATGAAAAAGCCCTACCAATAGACTTAAAGGCTTTTGGCGAAAACCATCCGAACGTGGCAACTAAATACAACAACCTCGGCTCGGCATGGAAAGCAAAAGGGCAATATGACAAAGCCATCAAGTATTTTGAAAAAGCACTGCAAATGTACATGAAGGTTTTAGGCGAAAACCATCCGAACGTGGCAATAGGTTACAACAATCTTGGCTCGACATGGGATTCAAAAGGGGAATACGACAAAGCCATTGAGTATTTTGAAAAAGCACTGCCAATATACTTAAAGGCGTTGGGCGAAAATCATCCTAACGTGGCGGCTGGATACAATAACCTCGGCTCGGCATGGAATTCAAAAGGGGAATACACCAAGGCCATTGAGTATTATGAAAAAGCATTGAAAATATTATTGAAGGCTTTGGGCGAAAACCATCCAAATGTTGCAAGGGAATATAACAACCTCGGCTCGGCATGGGATTCAAAAGGGGAATACGACAAAGCCATGGAGTATCAAGAAAAAGCACTACAAATAGACTTGAAGTCCTTTGGAGAAAGTCATCCGAACGTGGCAATAGATTACAACAACCTTGGCGGAGCATGGGATTCAAAAGGGAAATACGACAAAGCCATTGAGTATTATGAAAAAGCACTGCCAATATACTTGAAGGTTTTTGGCGAAAACCATCCAAATGTTGCAACTGTATACAACAACCTCGGCTCGGCATGGAATTCAAAAGGGGCGTACGACAAAGCCATTGATTATTTTGAAAAAGCACTACAAATATACTTGAAGGTTTTTGGCGAAAACCATCCGAATGTTGCAATTCAATACAACAACCTCGGCGAGGTATGGAGAGCAAAAGGGGGATACGACAAAGCCATTGAGTATTATGAAAAATGCCAGGCAATATATGACCGATTTTTTCCACCAACCCATCCAGATCAAAAGAGTGTTGCCGAGAATTTATCAGGAGTAGCCAATAGTAGAGGCATGGAACTATACAGTGAAAAGAACTTTCAGCAAGCCCTCGGGTATTTTCAAAAAGCACTCAAAAATGCGCAAAGGGCACAGGATGGTGTTTTTTCGCTCGCCTGCTTGAATAACATGGGCTCCATGCAGAAGCACCTGAAAAAATATGAAGAAGCACTGCAAAGTCTAGATGAAGGGCTTCAAATAGCAGCGCAACTCAATCGGGAACTCGATCAAGAAATCAAAAAACAACTAACTCCCGAAAAACTTAACCAGCCCGAGGTGCAAGTAAAAATAGCAGAAAGGAAAAACCTCACATTAATTCGCCGTATGCAATACCACAAAGTCGGCTGCCTGAAAGGTTTAAAAAAGGAAAAAGAAGCCAACATGCTGGCCAAACAACTGTGGCAGGAAGGTAGTGAGGCAACTGACACCCGTTTGTTAGAAGATTTACGAAAGGAGGGATATGATTTTGGGCAGTGATAGAATGGGCATTCCATCGAAGTCATCCCGAATTTTTGCAAGAAGAGAGGAGAGGTCGTTTCAACCCACGATTTTAATCGTGGGAGGAGGAAGCCAGGTAGCGTTGGGAACGGTTTCAACCGTTTTTGTGTACTAGGCCAGACAGATATAAACCGTTAAAACGGTTAAACATCGCCTGTTTTGGTGCATTCCCACGATTAAAATCGTGGGTTGAAAAATTCGGGATGACTCCTGTTTCGGTCCAGTATTTGTTATATTCGCCCTGCATAAACAGTTACTGGCTATTAGCACATTGGTTTGATTTTCGGTAGAAATCAAAACTTTAAAATATCCTTATCGATGGAACAAGCACAGAATATTGTCACCGACCTTCCCCTCCTGCGCACCAAAGACGGCGAGGACTTTGACATTCCTGTAGAGGGTTCGCTGGGCTTGCTGGCCCTGGGCTATGTGGGCCTGATGGCCTGGCGGCAAAAACGCCATGCAGTGATGCAGCAAAAAACGTCTACTAATCCGCCGGTAAGCAATGAAACGCCTCGCTAAAAAAGTCCTGCTCATCGGCTGGGATGCTGCTGACTGGAAATCCATCAATCCACTGCTGGATAAAGGGCTGATGCCCAACCTGGAAAAATTCATCACTGGTGGCGTCATGGGTCGCATGGCTACGCTGGACCCGCCGCTTTCGCCGACTTTATGGACCTCCATCGCGACCGGGAAACGCCCCTATAAGCATGGTATTCACGGTTTTACCGAACCTGACCCCAGCGGCGAAGGCATTCGCCCCATCAACATCACCAGCCGGAAAGTAAAGGCGATCTGGAATATCCTGACCCAGTATGGTATGAAAACCAATGTGGTCGGTTGGTGGCCTTCGCATCCGGCGGAACCCGTGAATGGCGTTTACATCTCCGATTTTTATCATCGGGCCAAAGGCCCTATTCAGGAGCCGTGGCCCATGCTGAAAGGTGCCGTCCACCCGGCAGAAATGAGCGACTTATTTGCCAATTTGCGCGTGCATCCGGAGGAGTTGACGGGTGCACATATTTTGCCTTTTATTCCAAATGCCG
The DNA here is from genome assembly GCA_031425155.1 of Saprospirales bacterium. Classification (GTDB taxonomy): domain Bacteria; phylum Bacteroidota; class Bacteroidia; order Chitinophagales; family Saprospiraceae; genus M3007. The sequence goes on from JANPIV010000069.1 coordinate 33,709, forward strand.
AGAAAGTAGATCAAAATCGTGATCGGCGCGTGTATGGGGTGGCCAAAATCATCGCCGAATGTTCGACTATTCACAGCGCGGCCACTTATATTATGGAGCAGACCGAATGGGATTTCATGGGCGTGTACTACGATGCCATTGACCACTTTGGACACGGATTTATGAAATATAATCCACCGCGCCGGGAACATATTCCGTTGACGGAGTATGAGTTATACAAAGACGTGATGAGTGCCGGGTATCGCTACCACGATCTCATGCTGGGCCGTCTGCTGGAACTGGCCGGAGAGGACACGACGATTATCTTGATCTCTGACCACGGTTTTCACCCAGATCATAATCGCCCGACGGTAATTCCCACTGAACCAGCCGGCCCGGCGGTAGAGCACAGCCCTTACGGTATTATTGTGATGAAAGGCCCGGGCATTAAAAAAGACGAGACCATTTTCGGCGCGAGCCTGTTGGACATTACCCCTACGCTGCTGACGCTGTTTGGCCTGCCCGTGGCGGAAGATATGGACGGTAAAGTACTGGTGAATGCCTTTTCGGAAACGCCGGAAATTGACACCATTAAAAGTTGGGAAAACATCAAGGGTGCAGACGGGACGCATCCGGCTGATTTTGTGCAAACGAAGGAAGAGGCGAGGGAAGAGTTACAGCAATTAATCGATCTGGGCTATGTAGAAGACCCCGGTGATAATGTGCAAGCGGCGGTCAAAAATACCCGGGACGAAAACAATTATTACCTCTCCCGCGCCTACATCAACGGCGGCGAATACGAGTCAGGCATCAAATTGCTGGAACAATTGCACGCGGAAAATCCCAGGACCATCCGCTATGCCACGCGCCTCGCCCATGCCTATCAGTCGGTGGGGAAATATAAGGAAGCCCGCAAAATGGTCAACCACGTTCGGGACATCGAAGATCGGGAAACGCCGGGCATGGACATTCTCGAAGGTAATCTGCTATTGGCCGAACAACGCTACCAAAAAGCCCTGGAACTTTTCCAGAAAGCCGAACGCGAAGGCGGAGAACAGCCGCTGCTGCACCTGCGTATTGCCCACGCGTATTTGCAACTCAACAAACTGCAAGATGCCGAACGGGCCGTGCGTAAAGAATTGATTATCAGCAATGAAGAAGTAAACGCCCATCATACGCTCGGCGTCATTTTGAGTAGTCAAATGCGCTACGAAGAAGCCGTTGATGCCTTTATGGACGCCATCGGGCTGATGTATTTTTTCCCGGCGGCGCACTACCATCTGGGTGAGGCATTGCTGAAATTGGAAGAATACGAAAAAGCCGCCGAAGCCTTCGATGTGACGCTCCGCCTCGCGCCCGGCCTGAATGCTGCGCGCCAGCAGTTGGTGCATATTTATGAAGATCATTTACAGCAGCCGGGTGCAGCCCTGAAATACAAACAGGATTTTCAGGATAATATCAAAGGCACGCTTACCATCGTGTCTGGACTGCCGCGTTCGGGGACTTCCATGATGATGCAAATGCTGGAAGCCGCCGGGCTGCCGATTTTTACCGACAAAGAACGTTCTGCGGACGAGAGTAATCCCAAAGGATATTACGAACACGAGGCCGTAAAAGCCTTGAAACGCAATAAAAAATGGCTGCCCGAGGCAAATGACAAAGTCGTCAAAGTCATCGCGCACCTGCTGGAATACCTGCCGATGACCTACCGTTATCAGGTCATTTTTATGGAACGAGATGTGCTGGAAGTGGTCGCTTCCCAGCAAAAAATGCTGGTGCGCGATGGCAAGCGGGTGAAAGAAGATGTGTTGCCCATTATGTTGGTGGAACAATACCAGCAAACTTTGGCGAAAGTGAAAAAATGGGCCGCAGAACAACCCAACGTGGAGATACTCTATCTACCGCATAAAGAAGTGATCGAAAACTCTTTTATGCAGGCTATGCTGGTCAATGACTTCCTGGGAGGCAATCTTCCGGTGGAAAAAATGGTGCAGGTGGTGGACGCAAGTTTGTATCGGGAGCGGGGAGAAACAGCGGTAGTATAAGTCCATTGATTAATGACCAGCAATTAAAGTCGGCCAAATGCCAAATCATCGGTTTTCCGCTTTGATTTCCCCGGAAGGGTTATAATTTCCCCTTCATTTCTGATTATTCTAATCCTACGTACTTTTATTATGAAAAGATCTTTGACAAAACAACGCTTGAACAGTCGGCTGCACTACTATTCCCTGCAGGCAAAAGGGCTGCCGCTGCTGAAGACCATTCCCGCATCCGGTCTGCTGGCGGGCGCAGCATTTCTGACCACTTTACCTTTCGCTGAATTATCGGCCCAGGTATGCAGCCAGACGTTTGCTAATTTCACCTTGACCCCAGCCGACCCATTGACGCCTATTGATTTTGATTTGGATGGCAATCCTGAACTTCAGCTACGCGCCGGAGGGGCAGGCAGCCTTAATGCTTATCACCGGTTTCCTTCCGCTATGCTGAGTTCTATGCGAACGGTCAATGGGCGTCCTCAACGCCTGGCAGCGGGAGCCGTCATCAGTGCTGGGCAGGCAGCTATGGATCCTTCTCCAAATACCGGATTTTTTACCCGCACTACCTACGGTAACTGGCTAAACAATGCCGATAACAACCCCGTGACTGGGTATTTTGGCTTCTCTTTTGTTGATTTTAACAATGCCCGCCACTATGGCTGGATGCAACTGGAAATCAAAGACAACCGAAACGTAGGTAATATTCCGGTCAACCCGTACATCAAAGTACTCGGTTGGGGATATAATACCACACCCAATGCCAGCATTACGGCAGGGCAAACCAGCCCCAGTGGGACCTGCTTAGTCTTGCCAGTAGAATTGACTTCTTTTGCAGCCTTGCCGCAATCCGAAAGCATCCGGCTGCAATGGCGTACCGAAACCGAAAAGGATAACGCCGGTTTTGAGCTGCAACGCAGCGACGACGGCCAAGATTTCCAGACGTTACAATTTCTCGCAGGAGCAGGCAGCACTACGGAGAAACAGGAATATTCTTTCGATGATAAAACGGTGCGTAAAGGCCAGTCCTATTTCTATCGGTTAAAGCAGATAGACAACAATGGCACTTTTGAATATTCGGACATCGTCCGGGCGACACTGGCGAGTGACAAACTGGTGCTGGAGCAAATATCTCCCAATCCCGTTGTATTGAACAGTGCTGTCCAGCTCCGAATGCGTTTGCCGCAAGCAGCGGAGGTCATCGTCACCGTGTTCGATATGCGAGGCATTGCGGTACACACAGAACAGCATACCTTGGCGGAAGGATTACAGACCTTGCCAGTGCAGCTGACCGGCCTGTCCGCCGGGGCCTATTTTGTCAAAGCCATCGCCAATGGGGAAGCCAGTTATCAGAAATTGCTCATTGGCCGTTAAGAGCCCGGGTTTCCCGATTATACAGGCTTGATTTGCAATATTTTGGAAGAAAGGCGGGAAGTAAGTAGCTTTAGAAATACTCCAACCCGCCTTTCCTCTTTTTTAGAACAATTCAAATCTCCATAAATCAGCCCACCTTTCATCCGCAAGCCCAAATTCCAGGCATTATTGCTTGATAAAACGCATCGCCTCCGAAGCCGTCGTGCCATGGTGCAGGCTGACCAAATATAGACCGGCAGGCAGGTTCGATACGGTAAGCGTCAAACTATTACTTCCGTTGCTGGCCTCTACGGCTTGTTGCAGGAGGAGACGACCCGATAAATCCGTAATACGCAGGGAGACCGGTTCTTCCTGTGTAGTATTGAATTGAACCGTCACCTGGTCGCTGGTGGGGGAAGGATAAACCATCGAAATTCCCCACGTTTTTTCCGGACGCGTCAGGATGATCGTCTTCGACAAACTTGATTGGCCGTCAGCATCCACCGAGCGTAAACGGTAGTAGGCACGGGTCAGCGGCAGACGATCCGTCAGGGAATAACGGTTCACCACTTCTGAATCCCCTTTTCCGACTATTTGCCCTATGCCCAGCCAATTTAGGCCATCTGCCGAACGCTCCACGACGTGCCAGGCCACATTTTTTTCGGTCTGCGTTTCCCATTCTAATACATTTTCGTGCTCTTTTACCTGGCCTGTAAACGCTTTCAGTTCGACGGGCAGCGCACTACCGGAAGCAGAAATGGTGAAAAGCAGGGGTGACTGAGAAAAAGAGTAAACCCGGAAGTAATAAATGCCTGCGGGAAGATTGGAAAGGGTCACCGAGGGTGATGCGTTTGCATCGCAGGCACTATTGCCAAAGGTCTGACCTGCATCGGCAACCACTTCCAGCCCCAGGTACGCGTTCGAGTTGATGGAAATAGTAATATTGCCATTGGTGACCGTCTGAAATTTGTACCACACATCGAAAGCAGGAGTGACATTGTCGAAACACTCTAAACCGGGAAATTGGGTGCAGCAACTGGGGTACGCAGCATATTGGTTATATGCACAACAGATAGAGGCGGGAAACGTCTGGGTAGCAGCAGGCAGCGCCTGGATGCTCACATTGACTATTCCACCTTGTGCATTGGTGATAGAAATGGCATTGGCTGGCTCATCATTTCCCGGAAAGGCAGCGTTAGGTACCTTGAGGCAGAGATCGAATTTGGCTGCAACGTTGGCGTCCGCCGTATATACCCGCAGCAGGTACGAAGCACCCGGGGTCAGGTTCTGAAAACTTCCGGAGGAACCTTGGTTACAACTTAGAGAAGTGCCGCCACATATATCATACACCTGCAATACATAAGAACTGGCGCCAGTTGCATTTGCTGTGACATAATCAATCGTGTTAAAACCGGCGGGTACGGTAAAAGCGTACCACAAATCATCGTCGGCGGTACCGGTGCAGGCAGCTTCATTCGTACCGCTCGCATTGGCGGTATTAACGGTCACCGTGGCACAGCTGCTTCCCGTAGAAATGGTCGGAAAAGCCATTGGACTGGCACATTCATCATTGAAAGCACGCAGTTTCAGGCAAATATCAAACTTGCTACTGACCCCTGCGGCAGGTGTATATACCCGCAGGAAGTAAGTTCCGGCGTTCAAGCCGCTAAACAGGCCTGCTTCGTCGTCCTTGCAGTGCAGCGAAGTTCCTCCGCAGGCAGTATAGAGTTCAAATATGCGATCATTGGTCCCCGAAATATGGGTGACAGAATATTGAACAGTGGGGGAGCCTGCCGGTACGTCAAAAGTGTACCAGATATCGTCGTCGGCGGTACCGATGCAATTTGGAAGAGCCGAAGCAGTCGCACCGGCCGTATTGGCGTTTACCGTAGCGCAACTACCATCAGCAGAAAGGGCCGGAAACGCAGTCGCACCAGCGCAATCATCATTGGAAGGCGCAGGCAACTTCAGGCAAAGTTCGAACTTACTCACCACACCAGACCCACGGGTATATATCCGCAACCAGTAGGTGGTTCCAGGAGTGAGGCCCGGGAAAAGCCCCGATTCGTTATCGTAACATCCCACTGACATACCGCCGCAGGAATTGTAGAGCTCGAACACCCGATCATTTTCAATAGGGCGATTCATCAGGGCATAAGTGAGATCGGCCGTAGTGTACTGGATAGACGTATAGCCGACAGGGACAGTGAACGTGTACCACATGTCGTCATCTGCGGTGCCGAGGCAAGCAGGTGTATTCGTGCCCGTGGTACCATAAGTATTGGCAATCACCGTAGCACAGGTGCCATCGGTCGGGATGGCTGGGAAAGAAGCGGCGTCCGTACAGGCATCATTACTGGCCCGGGTTCCAAAAAAGGAGACGGGACAATTGACAGATGCTCCCCCTTCTCCGAACGGAATGATGGTCCAGTTATATATCGTGTTGGGCAGGAGGCCGGACACCTGGTAGCTGGTGGCAGAAGAAGATATGGTAACATACGTAGCAGGGGAAATGCCATTATCAAGACCGACGGTATATAACGATGGAGAGGAGCCCATAGAGGCTGGCGTCCAGGTGAGTGTGATGTTATTCGGGTCCAGATTGGTCGTTCCAGTAGCCGGTGTCTCGAGTGTAACGCAAATGGGAGGCGCAATGCGGACACTCAGATCGTAGCTACTAATACAGGAGGGTGGGCCCCAGTTATCTATCACCAGATAATAAGTATTACCGGCAATTAAAGGAACAGACCGTGCAGACCGGGTAAGCCCAGAAACGCCCTGGTCGTTGGTTATACAGGTCCCTCCTGACAGAGGGCAGCCATTGTACAACATAAAAGCGGCATTGACAGCCGTAGCGGTGGTCAAATCAATATCATAGCCCGCCGTTGTAGTCGGGGTGAACACGTACATCTCATCTTCACCGGAATAAAAATCCCCATAAGACGTACATACTTGTGAGACATTGGTGCTGGTCAGATCATTGCTTTTACCACAAGTGCTCTGACCGGTTACGGACAAAGGTAAACTGACCAGATAAGTGCCGGTACTCAGCGGGCACTCGGCAGTGGTAAAACGCCATACCGGACAACTGGACAAGCCATTGGTGTTGGCAGGATTTACCTTCCAATAATAGGTGGCATTACTAAGGAGTACGCCAGGATCATAGCTGGTACCAGCCTGCGTACTGACCAGGGGTGGGTTAGGAGTTGTTCCAAAATAGACATTGTAAGCGGTAGCGATGGCGGAAGGCGTCCAGGAAAGCATGGGATGGCCGTTCAGGTTGCTAGCACCATCCATCGGTGTCGGTGTCACACAGCTAGGCAGTTGGGTCATCGAAATATTATCGAGATAGGTATCAACGGAGTTGGACGGTGAATTACAAGCTATGCGCAAACGCACCGAAGAGCCATTGGGCAAGTACTGACCTGCCACAACGGAGGTCGTAGTCTGACAGAAAGAGGACTGATTAATTACATCCAACGAAATAAGAGTATCAGGCGCAACCGGGCGATCTACCAATAAGTATCGGGTGAGTGTAAATCCCTGAATATTGCCGTTGTCATTACCTACTAATCTATAATCAAGGGAGATCGTTAAATCCTGACCGTTGGAGATGACTGTAGGACTGGTCAGGTCATCGTAACTGTCAAAGACCCATACGTTGCAAGTAGCAGACCAGGTGCTGTTGCAGCTGCCTCCAAAATTACGGGAAAAGCCATCCGTGTTCCAGCCAGAAGGCGGAAAGGTGCTGTTTTCAAAATCCTCAAATAGGCTTACTTGTGCGTGTAAAAAGTTGCAGCAGGTCATAAACGCTGCCAAAATCAAAGAGCGGATCATTAATCCCATAAGTTTAAGAGTGAATGTTTTTTGCAAAAGAGGGGCAAAACGCGCAGTACATTGGCTGCTGCCGTACAGGAATCCGCATAGTTGCCACTGCCAGGATGGTTGGTTTGACCAAGAGTCTGCAAAAGTCCGGGTTGAGCGGCACCTGTGGTATAGGGGTTACCCCCCAGATTGAAAGTACCTTTACCGACCCGCCTGCGACTTCTGTTACCCGCTGTTTTGTACGAATACAATCCCCATTTATGACTGCCTCTTCCTGCCGTTTTTTACTTTCCGTATGCCTGGTTTTCGCCTGTTTATGTTGCAGGCAGCCAAAGGAGCAGCCGTTGGCATTTTCGGTACCGCCGCCCGAACAGCTCGACAGCATCGGCACCTGGCTGGAAAATCCGGACCATTTTCAGGACACTGCATTTCTCGAGGTTTTTGACAATTATTTCAAACAACAAGTCGAAGCGGGCCGCATTGATTCGGCGGCACATCTCCTTTGCCTCGCCGGTAAAAGTTTGTGCGTCAATTATGCCTTCGACAGTAGTTTCGTTCAAACCAGCATCCGGTTCGTAGAGCAATACGGGCAACAGATTCCCAGCCGCTACCGAACCGGTATTTATTTGAATCTGGGGGATATGTACGCCACTGTGGAAAATTACGAATCCAGCGACTTCTACTTTCGTAAGACCCTGGTTTCCCCCGGCGACTACCAGACGGCCTTGAACGTCGCCGCCGCTAAAAGCGGCATGATGTACAATTTTCAAAATACCAGCAAACTGGACAGCGCTTTGCTTATCGGTTACGAGGCCTTGGATATGTTTGAAAAACTAGGCAGCGTGCAGGGAAAAATGGCTGTATACACCACATTATCAGGTGTTTACAAATACCTGAGCGATTATTCGGAAGCCGAAAAACTGGGTGATCAGGCAAGGGCGATCGCCCTGCAGTCCAGGGATAGCACCAATATTTACATGATGTACAAGGACAAAGTTGCCTTGTATGATGAAATGGGCCATCCCGAACTTTCGGCGTGGAGCGATTCCCTGTATCAATTTTACAAGGCCTGGCAACCGAAAAGCCCGTCTTATAAACTGGACGCCCTGAGCACTTATACGCTGAAACTGGTGCGGGAGGGCAAGCTGCCGGAAGCCGGGAAAATAGTACGCGAAATCGCCCCTTTGTATGAAGTTGTACAAAACGACTATTTTAGTGATGAATACCTGTACGCACTGGCTGCGTATGAACAAAAATTGCATAACGGGATCGCTAATGCGGATCTTTATAAACGCCAACTTCCAATTTTGGCGGAGTACCAGGATTTTAACCGGCTGATTCTATTCAACAGTGTGCTCAGCGAAAACGCATTGCTTCAAAACGATTACAAAAACGCCTACTATTATGGCCTGGCCTCCGTAGCTGCGCGGGACAGTTTAAGGGAAAAAGAAATCAGGGTGCAGGTGAAGGAACTGGATAAAAAATACCAGACCGAAAAAAAGGAGCAGCAAATCGCATTACAGCAGGTCAAACTCGCCCAGAAAAATACGCTGATCGGATTTTTGCTGGCCGGACTGGCCGCTTTGTCGCTGGCCGGCTTTGCCTGGTATCTCTGGCGGATGCAGAAACAGGCGAAAAAAGAATCGGCCATCCAACAGCAATTCACCCGCCAACTGCTCGAAAACACCGAGGAAGAGCGCGGCCGGATCGCCCGCGACCTGCACGACAGCGTCAGCCACGAACTGCTGGCATTAAAAAGGGAAATGCCTGACCCCGGTGCCACCAAACGCATCAACTATATCATCAACGATATCCGTCAGATCAGCCGCAACCTGCACCCGGTCATGCTGGAAAGCATCGGGCTGAAACTGAGCCTGGAAACACTCTGCGACCAGTACATGGAACAGGGCGAATTATTTATTTCGCACGACATCCATTACAGCAGCAAACTGCCCGGAACTGCGGAACTACAACTTTTCCGAATTGTGCAGGAAGCAGTCAGCAACACGATTAAATATGCCTCTGCCGATGCCTGCAAGGTAACCTTGCAGGAAAAAGGGCCTGCGCTCCTGCTCCGGATTCAGGACAATGGCCGGGGTTTCGAGGTCGAAAAAGCACTGAACAGCGGCAAATCGTTCGGATTGCGCAGTATTTTGCAGCGAAGTAAGGCGATCGGCGCCCGGGCGGATATTCGCTCGTCCACACAGGGCACCGTAATCGAAATAGCGATACACAACAATATTATCTGATAAGCATGGCCACCATATTGCTCAGCGACGATCATCCTTTTACCCTCATGGGCACTAAAGCCTACGTGCAGTCCCTGGGTCACCAGATCTGCGATATGTGCAGCAATGGCATCAGTGCTTATAACATGATTTTGAAACACCAACCGGATATCGCGCTACTCGATATGAGTATGCCCGGTATGAACGGCCTGGAAGTACTCGAAAAACTGCAAACGGCCCGGCTCGACACCCGGGTTATCCTGCTGACCATGCACAACGAAGTATCCATCTTCAACCGCGCCCGGGAACTGCACGTAAAAGGTTATGTATTAAAGGAATTTTCCACCGATGTACTGGAAGATTGTATCAAAGCCGTGTTGAACAATGAAACCTGGTTCAGTCCGGAACTTTCCAACAGACTGAACATCAATACCGATACAGCCAGCGATTCGCTGCTTACCAGGCTCACTTTTGCGGAAAAAAAAATAGTGGAACTGATCGGACGTCAAAACACAACAAAGGAAATTGCCCAACTGCTTTTTATCTCGGAAAAAACCGTGGAAAACCACCGTTCGAATATTATGAAAAAACTGGACCTGCCCGCTGAAAAGAATGCCTTGCTGGTTTGGGCAATCAAAAATATGCCGGGCAAATAAAAGACGCGACCCGGCACACCGGACGAGCCACAAAGGCTGTTTTTGGTAGATTTTTGCCTTGCGTGGTATTCCGGCTTCTTAAAGTGAAGCCTGGCGCGAGCGGAAGTGCTACATTTTCACCACTTTCAAGTTTTTTACCATCCCGCTACCCATATCCCGCAGCGATACGATATAGATTCCTACAGGCAGTTGGACATTTTCAAAAACCTTCGGCGCTGTGCTGTTCCAAGTATTCGACTCGATTACTTTTCCTTGTATATCAATTAGTTGTACTGTATACACTTCTCCCTTGCCTTCCGGCGATTCTAACCGCAACCATTGCTCAAAAGGGTTGGGATAGATGTTAAAAGTGAGGGTAGCATCCTGTTCCACAATTCCAGTGGTCTCCGCTAACGACTCAACACAGGCGTGCAGCGTACTTTTGCAGCCCGTGGCATCGGTAGTGGTTACCTCATAAATGCCTGCCGGTAAATTATCCAGGTTTTGAGTGTTTGCGCCATTGCTCCATTCAAAGACAAATGGTGTTGTCCCACCATCGATTACCACGCCCGCCTGCCCTGTGCTGTCGCCGTATGCCGTCGGCGCAGCGGTGATAACTGCGGAAAAACAATCGCGGTAACTCCATAATTCGTAGCCATGTATATCATCATTTCCGGCAAAATACATTTTCGAGCCGATGACAACGCCTTCTCCATACACGCCGTCACCACTCAGCGGACTAATATCGGTCAGGCGCTCCGGCTGGTTATCGGATAGGTTAATCCGGTACCATTCCGAGCCATATTGCCTGCCGTAACCAAGGCACAAGAGTTGCTGATTCAGGGAAGCAAGCGTCCAGAATCCTATGGAAAAAGACTCCCCTTCCACGACCAGCAGCATTGTGTCGCCCATGGTATTGAATCGATACAGGTTACTTTCTGTGAATGTACCTTTACTGATATATAATTCACCGAGGTGCTCTACCGCATAAAATTCCAGATAACCGTAACTGTCTGCCTCCGAATGGGCAACCATCTTGATGTCCAGGGTTTGCAGGTCCAGGCCGTACAATCCGCTCCCGAGGTACTGTCCCAATGTATCGCTTGTTTGCTGCGCAAAAAACAGTTTTCCATTCCAGAAAAAAGGTTCCTGGTAATAGAGTTCTAGCAGATCTATGCTATCAGGAATTTGTATCCAGGCTGCACCGTCGAAACGATACAGTTTTTTGTTTTCGGTAAAAACAAAAAGTGCGTCTTCATTGGCAACCAGTTTAATGGGCGAACTACCCAGTACGCTAATATCGAGGTCTTGAACGGTCTGATTCCCGGGATCGTGCCAAAGGATTCGGCCTGAAGAAGACACAGAATCCGCGATAAAATATGTTTTGCCCTGAAAAGCCGTGAAAGTGTATCCGCCGTAAAAATAATTGGGCAGAAAATGTTGCAGGCTGTCTGCAGCAGGATCATAAACGCTCATCCCGTAGTGCTGTCCTTGCGAGACGACGCGACTGAGGTACAAGCGGTTGTTCACTATAAGCATACCACCGATAACCTGGGCTGTGCTATCGATTCCCCATTCCGCATTCATCCATGTAGGATTCGGCGTGTTCGTAGTGTCAAAACGTAGGATACCTCGTTGATACACCCAGAGGTAGCCGTGTTCGCCCAGGTGGTCTATTTTCCAGATTTCAGTATTTGCGGTAGCCAGATTAATATCCTTTAATACCGTGGAAGCGGTATTCCCTGGGCTGTATTCCCAGAGTGCTCTGGCGCCGTTGTTATCCGTTCCCTGAAATATATATTGTGAGCCGATGCGCTCCAATTGGTTGTTTTTCAATGCGCTACTGGTCATGACGGCGCTCACCTCCATTACCGGTTCGAACATTTGCAGGACAGTATTCCAGCGAAAAAGTTGGTTAGCGCCCCCAGCGGCAGGATAGGCTTCCACATGAACGGTCCCATCCAGCATTGCAACAGCAGTGGTTTTTTCATCCACACCTGGCAAGATGTCGAAATTCGAAAAAATCGCACCATTGACCGGGTTGATCTTTTTCAATTTTTGGCCGCTGGCAACATAATATACTTCATTTTCAAAACAAGCACTCTGGGTACCAGATATATTTTCGTACCCCAAGGGTTGTAATTGATCGGTGGCGTCATTATAGGCGCACAGGGTATACTCAGGTGGTGTTATGAAATTGAGGTATAAACTGATTACCAACCTGTTACCACAGGAAATCATCGACCGAAAATTCAGGCTTGCGGTGGTACCGGCCGGCATTGGCAATTCATGCAGGGTACCAGAAACAGGTTGATAACGAAATAAACGAACGAGATCCTGGTCATTTTTTGCCTGAAAATAAAGCGCATTGTTGTGCACAAGAAGCGCCATGGGATTCCAGTCATTTGTACTGATACCGGCTGTAAAATTGATTTCTTCCACTGATTCGCTGTTCAAATCCAGGCTAGATAACCTGCGTCCTTGTGCTGTTGCAGCCATATAATACAACTTCCCACCGAGCAATGTGATGTTGTTGTTGACTATACTCTGATCGGCTATTTGCCAAAGCAACCGGGATGCCGGATCATAGCAGTAAATACCCTCGTAATTACTTCCGTACACCTTGCCCTGGTAGCCTGCCTGCATCCAAAGGTCGCTGCCACCACCACCCGGCTCCAGATCGGCTATCATACGTGTTTCCGTTGTAGCAGGATCGTACACCCAAGGTTCCCCGCCATGGCAGCCGTCGTCGGCATTGAAAAAGAGCCTGCCTTCATAGGCGAACATTTGCTGGATTTCAGGATCGCCAGGAGCGGTGTTGAGGTCAAATTCGAGATGGGCCTGGGCCTGCAGCGGCATTTGCGCTACCAGGAGTAAAAAGGACAATATAACAATGGATTTTCCCATAAGTAGTTATCGGTTATTAGTTATTGGTTATCAGTGTTCATAATCAAGCATTTACAAAGAATTTAGCCAAAACTATTCCCTAAGATTTCCCGCTACTACTTTTCCACTCGCCACGATAGTGCCGGAAGCGTTTTTGAGGTAAATGAACAACATCCCACTTGGCAAATCGCCGCGCTCCACCAGCATTTTATCGCCCGAAAAAGCCTGTTGCCGCAATACGCGTCCGCCGGCATCGGTGATTTCGAGGTGCCACCCTGGCTGAGCGTCAGGGAGGCTTTGAGCCGCCCCGATGCTAACCGCTACCGAAAAACGCTCCGAAAACGGATTGGGCGAACACAGCAATCCCGGCATTTTTTTGTTTGCAACATCCGAAACGCCCGACACCTGCGGCAAACCCACCGTGTGCCAGGTTGCATTGGTGATGACCGGCAGGTTAAAATCGAAATAAATACCCGCGCGGTTGCGGATCACTTCGCCGTCGGGATTATCCGCTTTTTGCCGGATGGCGTATTTTACAAAACCGTGTGAGTTGACTTCATTAATGTTGGAATCCGGTAGCATGATGTTGTTAAAGGTAAATACCAGTTCGTTGGAGTCCCGCACATTTATCAGAACAGCGTGGCTGGCAGCGCCGAGTTGCAGCGTTTCTATATTCAGAAAAGGCGAAATCGTATCACGAATCACCACCGTGAAGGCGGTATCCGTACCCGTGTTCTGGAAACGGATCAGGTATTCAAGCGGTTCGGTTTTTTCAATATGGTGACCCGCGCCGATGCCTTCCGGGAACCCGGTTTTGTCGTTGGGATCGAAGGATCCGATGTTGCGCAGGCACAATTGATCGCGGCTGGGTTCGTACACCTGGTATTCGTAGGTATAGGGCAGATAACCGCTGTCGTCGCAGTGCAGCAGCACCGACTGCGCATAACCCGAACCGAAGGGATAACCCGTTTCCTGCGGCGCCCGCAGCAACAGCGTCGCATCGCCCGGAGTGGCTATTTTTTTGGTAAAAATGCCGCCTGCCGGAAGTTGGAAATTACCCTCCACTACCAGCAAAGAATCAAAATTGGTCCAGATGCCGCGCCAAAGCTGCCATTTTTGGGGCAGGGCCATATCGGCTGTACCCGTGTTTTTTATTTCCAGTAAAATGGAGTCGCCCAGACATTCCAGGCGGGTGCTCATCACAGGACCCTGCCAGCCAGAGCAAATTACATCGGGAAAAATTTTGGCTTCCGTGCAGTGCATCTGGCTCAGTGCCGCGTCGCAGGACACCAGAATATCGATATAAATGGTGCTTTTTGCGTTGGCTTGTACGGTGCCCAACTCAAAAATCAGCGTATCACCCAATTGTGATGCGATGGGCATCGACGTACCCAGCATTTCCAGGTACGGATCGAGGGCCAGTTCTATACGCGCATTGGTGGCGGCTTGTGTGCCAGTATTTCGATACGACACCGCCATTTTGGTCTGGAAACAACGGCGCAGCAGGGGCACCGCCACATCTACTTCGAGGCGCGGACAAAGCGCGGCGGGTTTTATGGCGATGTTTTTGCCGCCAATGTTGCCGGAACTCGGCATAGCGGGCACCGTCACGGGCAAGGTGCAAGGCTCCCAGAGTTCGTTGGGGGCAATGGCGCTGACATTGTATTCGCCGGCCTTTGACAACAGGCGGTAGTAGCCGGTTTCATCGGACATACCATATTTGGTCTGGCCGTTTGCGCCGACCGATTTGACCATAAAACGGCTTAAGCGCGGCTCGGAAAAAGCCAGGGTGCAGTCGTCGACCACGTCTGTGCCGACCGAACCGCCGATGGTCAGGAACTGGCCGCTCGGCTCGCCGCTGCGCCACACACCGTCGCCGCTGGCAAACCAGAGCCGTTCGTCGGGCGCCATATATACGTAATTATCGGCCCAGTAGGTTTGAGGCTTGCTCACAAACTGCCAGCTTTGACCGTCGTCGACCGACATCAGCAGCACGTCCGCAAGTTGGTTGCCGACCACAAACAGATGCCCTGCTGAATTGACTAAAGTGGCGCCGACGCCATTCATGTAGGTCTGGTTCGTGGTAGTCCAACTCGCGCCGTTGTTGACGCTGCGGTGAATTTTGCCGCCGCCGAGCAGCAGCAGGGCGCCACTGGGCAGGGGAAAAATTTTGTGCTGACTGCTTACTGGGGTACTTACGGGCGTCCAGGTGAGGCCGCGGTCCGTCGATTTCTGGAGGGTACTGCCGTAGTTATAGGCCCAGAACGTGCCGTCGGCAGACATTGCGGGCGGGTTTAGCTGAATGTCGCCCAGATTCTGCCAGGTATTCCCTTCATCTTCGGAGCGGAATATAACGTCATCGCCTGTGGAAAAAAGCACGCCGTCTACTTGCCGGATGGTGATGTATGCACTGCCGACCGGAATACCGGCTGGGGTGATTTCCGTCCAGGTGACACCGCGGTCGGTGCTGCGCATGATTTTATTATCAAAAACGCAACAAATTGTGCCGTTGGGTAAAACAGTTCCCTGAACGGATGTTTCCATTTGGTCCAGGGTATTGTAGCGAATTTCCCAGTTGGTAGCGGCATTCGGGCTGTAAAAAACACCCGTTTGAGTGATGGCAACCAATCCATTATCGGGGTAAAAATGCAAGGTTACGGGGCTCGTGTGATGGTTGATGCCGAAGGCCGAAAACTGCCAGGAATCGCCGTTGTCATTGCTGCGGTACAAGCCGGTGTAGTTGTATTCGGCGAAGATGGTACCGTCGGGCATCACGGCAAATTTGCGCATCAGACCGACCGAAGCGGGCTGCCACGATTCGCCGTTGTCGTCGGAATAGTAGGTCCGTTGCGTGAAAGTTCCATTCAGGTCTTCGATTATAACGCGACCGGTCTGGGTAACCGCTACATCTCCGGCGCGCACGGTCGTCTGCGTCCAGGTGGCACCGTCGTCGCTGCTGCGCAGCATCAGCTGGTCGGTGGTGATAAACACGGAGCCATTGGGAGCGAATACGATACGGTTGATGGTCCGGCCGGTCGTGAGCGGGTCATTTTCCCAGAGGCTCCAGTTCAGCCCGCCGTCGGTGCTGCGGTATATTTTATTGATCTGGCCGGCCACGGGCGCGGTTTTCCAGGAAAATATATGGCCGTTGGCGGGGTTGTAAGCCAGTGCATCGAGGCCGCCCACTACCGGAAATACCGTGGCAAGGGTCTTCCCGAGGTTGGTACTGCGCACGATGCCTGTGCCTTTTGCGCCGAGCATGGATGCACTATCGAGCACCAGGGTTGCCAAAAAGTCGTTTTCGATCCAAAGGGAACTATCCCCTTCCACTTCTACCCAGTTTCGGCCGTTATCGGCGGAATGCAGTACCTCGTCGCGGTCAAAAAACCACAGGTGGCCGTCGATACCAATGTGCAGGGCCGCCTCCGTGTGGATCGTTTGCGGCAGCGCATTCCAGCGCCAGCTTTGCCCGCCGTCGGCGCTTTCATGCACGCCAATAATGGAGCCGCGCTGCAGCCATTTGCCGTTGGTGCCTATGGCGAAGGACCCAAAGGAAAAACCGCCGGGCGGGCCCGGCATACGTTGCCAGGAAAGTTGGGCAGAGAGGTTTTGTGCACAAAAGATGCAGATCAATACAAGTGACAGGAGGCGCAGGAGGCTTTGGAGGGAAGGTGGATTTTTCATATTGTTTTGATTGTCAATGACTGATAATTCAGGTACAGGTGAAACGCAAGAAAATTTTTATAATATGTAATTGCTTAACGTGAGTTCGGAGTTTTCCTCTACTTTTTTACCAAAGAAGATTGTCATTCTGCAACGAAGAGAAGGAAACTACACAGGCCCAGTTCTTGGTGATCTTTTGCTAATTGGCTTGTGTGGATGTCTCCGTTTCTCTGCGACATGGCAAGTGCTATTTATTGACAATCAAAGAGTTAATCTCCAAACTCACGTTAAATTAAGTTTATTTGCAAAAGCCGAACGCGACTACCTCCCCGGCCTACGGCCGGGGAGGTAGTCGCGTTCGGAGACTAATCAGAAAGACAGCAAAACTTAATTTACAATGTAGTAATATAAATATTTTGAAAGGTTGAGATTTTTATCGAAGAATAATTAAATCGGCCCATAGCATTAACA
>JANPIV010000070.1:0-61814 GCA_031425155.1 Saprospirales bacterium
TAAACTATTTTTTTTAAATATTTTACTTAATGTGGTGTGTGGGTGTTTGTTTTTTTTTTTTTTTTTATTAAAAAATTATATCCAACCCACCCCCACGACTAAATCTCGAATGCTAACAACGGTTCAAGATATAAAGCAGAAACGCCCCAGGTGAGAGCCCGGGGCGTTTCTATTTGTGCATCAATTTGCTATTTTTCTTTATTTATCCACCACTACTTTCCTATGTACTACGCCTTGTTCGCCTGCCAGTTCCAGCCAATACACGCCGGCCGGATAGTGGCTCAGATCGCCCTGCCATTGGAAAGTGCCACGGGCAGTCAGCAGCCGTTGGGTTTGTAAAGTCGTGCCCTGCGCAGTACGGATCGAGACCGTGACGTTGCCGCCGGTAAAATTATCCAGTTGCGCCTGCAGTACGCCCGTTGTTGGATTGGGCGACAGACGCAGCCCGGCAGCCCATACGGGTGCCTGGGTTTTAATAATAGAACTATCCACTACTGCCAGTACCGGCACACGTTCGCTGGCGCACTCGAGGCCGTAGAAATCAACGTCCCAATCATAGAAATAATAGTAACGGTCGGAACCCAAATTAGAGTTGGTGATGGTCAGCACATTCGGCAGCACGTAAGGATAATTTATGTTGGAATCGCTGCGGCGCAGTTGCGGGCCGGTAGTGCCCAGGTTGGCCATATTCACCGCTTCGTCGGTCGTCAGCACCAGATCATTGCCAACTGGCAGATCAAAATTGAGGGCGATCTGGGTCGTTCCGTTGGGGATGGCCACCGTTATAGAATCCAGCAAAACACCATCGCTATTGAGCAGGACAATTTTACGTGCAGCCACTTTGGTACTATATACTTTTACGTGCTCCAGGCGGCAGGGCGTGTAACAGTTAAAGATAATCTGGCCATTATACTCCGCACTGCCAAAAGCACTGCCGCTGTGGTTGACTACGCCGGTATGCTGGTTGGGTTGGTCGTAGATGGTGGCGGCAGATACCCAGTAAGTCGTGGTTTCGGCCAGCGGCGGAGTCACGAATGAGTTGCCGGTGAACAAAGGCGCAGGGGCATTGGCGGCGGCGTACCACAGCGGCCCGGTGCCGGTAGCGGTCAATGTAGCCGCTGTATTTATGGCCACCGTATCACCGATAGCCGCCGGTGCAGGTGCCTCCAGCGCTTCTACCGCAACCGTATCGGAGGTAAAGACAGCGCACAGACCCTGCGTCGTCACCGTGTATCCGGCGGTATTCGCGACGGTAATACTGCGTGTAGTGGCCCCATTGCTCCACAGGTAAGCGTTGGCCGTAGAAGCGGTCAGGGTGACGGTGCCGCCAGCACAAAAACGCGTATCGCCCTCTGTGTTGACGGTCGGGGTTTCATCCGGGTTCAGCGTGGTAGCCAGGCCATTCGATACCACAGTGCAGCCTTCGGCGGAGGTAAGGGTCACGCGATAAATGGCGGCGGTATCAGCCAGGATAGTTTGCGTGGTATCACCCGTGCTCCACAGATAGGCATAACCGGCCGGGGCGGTCAGCGTGGCGGTTTGGCCGCTGCAAAAAACCGTCGAACCCAGGGCCGAAATCTCTGCGTCTGGCAATACACAGCCACCTTCTTGCAATGTAAGATGTTGATTCACTGAGGGTTGCTCCAATTTATCTATATGACCGGAGGGCCAGCGCACTACGACCGAATCAATCTGGGTGAGTTGACCCATACCGAAGTGGATTTGCAGCGAATTGCTGATGCCGTAGCTTTCGCCCGACCGCACCTCACGTATCTGGGTACCCAGCGCGCTATACAGTGTAATCCGCGCACCTACTGCCGAGCGGTTACTTTGTACTCCCCGCAGGTTCAGGACAAAAAAGTGGTTACTGTTCCGCCGGTTCATCCACAGGGCATCGGGAATATCGCTGGGATTGGTATAAATCCCGGCATAACCTGCGTAAATGTCCTGAAACCCATCATGGTTCAGATCGCCGATAGCAAAAGACTCTATTTGATGACTATCAAACAGGCCATCCACTTTGGTGAAAGTGCTGTTTCCATTATTGTGAAAAAGGTGGTGTTCGGAGCCAGCAACCAGAATGTCCACATAACCGTCGTTGTCGAAATCGCGAAAAACACCCTGAATAGGCAGCCCGGAAACTTGGTTTTCTATATTAGCCGCTGCGCTGATGTCGGTAAAATGTCCGAAGCCATCATTTTGAAGCAGCTGGCTCGATACATCGTGGTTAGTAACAAAACAATCAAAATCGCCATCGTTATCAATGTCGCCAAAATCTGCCGTCCAGCTCTGTGCGCCAATACGGAGACCGGCCAGATTATTGGTATCCTGCGTATAAGTGCCGTCGCCATTGTTCAGAAATAACTGATTGATACGCCGCGGATCAGCCGGATTATTTACGCCCTGGCGGCATTTGGCGATGTACAGATCGAGGTCGCCATCGTTGTCCACATCGCTCCACACCGAGCCGTAATTGCCGGAATTGTCCGAAGCGGGCACGGTCGTCAGGTCCATCCAGTTGGGCTGATAGGTGAAGGTTCCGTCGCCGTTATTGCCATATAACCGCGCCACGGCGTCGTCGTGACAGACAAAAGCATCCAGCCATCCATCGTTATTGATGTCGGCAAAATTAACGCCCTGCACGAAAGTGTTCGGCGTATTGTACACATCCATAGTGAAAGCCGTGCCGTCCGCATTGGCCCGCAGGATTTTCACGCCGTCATAGTAGCCACCGGCCAGTATATCACCCATACCATTGTTGTCCACGTCGGCAGTACACATGCCCCATTGCGAATCGCCTTCCACGGCACCGACTGCGAGATGTTCAAACGGCTGATTAGCAGCATTCTGGTGTTCGACGGCCACCACATTGCCGCCATCCATGCGGGCAATATCATCGCGTCCGTCGCCATTCATATCGAGGATGGCAATGGCCACACCACTATAATGTTTGGCGGGTGTGAGCAGACGGGTTTGATTTGTAAAAGAAGTCTGGGCGGAAACGAAACTGCTCCAGAGCAGGAGCAAAAAGAGTAAATGTTGCTTCATGTGCGGTGCAAATACAGTGAGATAAGGCGCACAAGGTAATGGGAAATGAAATGAGTGGGGCGGGGAAAGTGGGGTTGGCAAAATGATGACAAAAAGGGGGAGGGACCTAAAGAGAAGTTTCTCTTGTAATTCACGTCTTACAAAGAAAATTTGTCACAACATTCCAAACCGCATCATTTCTCGTCGTTCAATGATGCTTTCCGGGTGATTTAAATCAAGGATTTTTATTGTCGCTGCACCAATGAGTGTTTTTGCAATAGCAACACCAGATATATCGGCCTCAAAATGGTCTTTCCAAACATCCGTGCGCGGGTTGAAGAAACGGATTGGAAGAGCAGGGTTTGTGAGAAATGTATAAATGTCAGAACCCTTATTCAAATTACATATTTGGCAAGCATAAGCCAAGTTATCGCTGGTTGTTCTACCTCCATGCTTCAAACTAATGATGTGGTCAATGTGGAAAGCAAAAAAGGAGTCAAGAGCCGACAAACGGCAATACTCGCAGCGATGATTGGCACGCTCTGCCACCAAGCGGCGCAAGGCCTCAGGAATATACTGACTCATGCCCGTTCAGCCCGGGCGCGGGCGCGAATTTTAGCCAACCGTATAAGCCGTTCCAGCACGATGTAATGATCCAATTCGTCCTTTTCGGCTTTGTTCAGCTCAGTCTCTTTCGATTTTTCAATCAAAAATTCTAATCGCTGCTGCATTTCTTCCGAAGCGCGCAGGTTAAGCAATCTGGTGGGCTCTGCCGTAGAAAGCAGATCAGCAATTTCATCGTATGCGGCGTAAATAGTCACGATAAACGGTGTTTTGACGGGCAAGATAAGCCAAAAGAAATATTTCAGCAAGGGGAAAATATGAATGGTCCCCATTCGCACAAACACTTATATGGCCAAATCCATTTAACCATACTCCGTTCCGCGTTTTTCTCTACCAATGCGATGGCCCGAAATTTTAATCGTTGCAGGGACAAAACATAGAGTACCTTGTAAAATTATTCCTCACCAACAGTCATCTAGTCATGCCCGATATACAGGAAAGAGAGAAAACCGCGCAGCAGCAGTTTTTGCAGAACTTAAAACAGACGACTTTGCCTCAGCACGAGGCCCTGGAACGCAACCCGCTTTCCACCGCCCTGATGAGCCCGGAGCTGACGCGGGAGCAGTATCTGCATGTTTTGCAGCGTTTTTATGGCTTTGTCAAGCCAGTGGAAGAGCAGATTTACCCCTTGTTAACCAATGTTTTAGGCAATACCGATAAGTTCGAACGAGCCGCCATGCTGCGCGAAGATCTGGCCATTTTGGGCATGTCCTCCGCAGAAATAGACGCGCTGCCTTTGCTGCATACTTTGCCTCCGGCCAGTGATGCCGCCGCTGCGTTGGGGATCGTCTATGTGCTGGAAGGCTCCAAACTGGGCGGCCAGTTTATCAGTCGCCATGTGGGTTCTACCCTCGGTATTTCTGCTGAAAATGGCCTGCGTTTTTATGCCGGACATGGCCGGGAAACCGGAGCGATCTGGAATGAATTTCGACAGGCGATGGCCGATTTTGCCGTAGATTCCGGGCAGGAAGACGTGCTAATTCAGTCCGCAGCACATACCTTTGATACCTTTAAAACCTGGCTGGATTCGGCATTAGTATAGAGTGATGGCAACAAAAGATATTCGTTATCAGGGATATACGAACCTGGAAAATTGTGAAAGTGAACCCATTCATATTCCCGGAAGTATTCAACCACACGGTTTTTTATTGGGAGTCTCCCTCGCCGATTATACGGTAATTTATTGTTCTGCCAATACCGAGGCCTATCTGGGATTGACTCCAGTCCAGATTTTAAACCAGTCCTTGGCGGACATTTTTGGGGCGGCCATTTCTGCCAATATTTTAGGGCTGGCCGCCAGTCCATCTGCCGAACGCTCCCACCGGGTGGAATATGCAGAAACGGCTTATAACCTGACGCTCCATCAGAGTGGCGAAACGCTGATTCTGGAACTGGAGATTTTCCCGGATGGGCACCTGAGTACCCCTGATCTGTACGTACAGACCAGCCGCTTCGTGAATTTTATGGAGGCAGCGGGTAGCCTGCAAGTGCTGTCGCAGCACGTCGCGGAGGAGATTCGCAAGATCACCGGCTACGACCGGGTCATGGTGTATCGCTTCGATGATTTTTATAACGGCGAGGTGTTTGCCGAGAGTAAAAACGCCGACCTGGAGCCTTTTCTGAATCTGCACTATCCGCACACGGACATACCCCCGCAGGCCCGCCAACTGTACCTGCGCAACCTCATGCGCATGATCGGCGACGTGCAATATACGCCCGTGCCCATCCTCACGAATCAGCAAAATGCGAATTATCAATCGCTCGATCTTAGTTTGTCGGTGCTGCGCAGTGTGTCGCCCATCCATATTGAGTACCTGCAAAATATGGGCGTCGAAGCCACCCTGACGATCTCTCTGTTGCACGATAAAAAACTATGGGGCCTTATTGCCTGTCACCATTATAGTCCAAAAATATTACCGCATTATACCCGGCTGTTTGCCAAGTTGCAGGCGCATTTTCTGGCTTCGCAAATAGAAGTACGACAGTCGGCGGATGAATACGAATATGCTATTAAAATCAATGAAATACTGGATAATTTATTAATCCGTATTAGTGACGTCACACAACTTGAAAAAGGCTTACAGCAGGATGAAGCCATTCTACAAGTCGTCAATGCAACGGGATTTGTTATTGTAAACCGGGATACCATATTTTCTGTGGGTAAAACCCCGTCCAGTCATGAACTGGACGAATTAGTACAATGGCTGGATAAAAATATTAATATAGAGTTCTTTCATTCTGCCAAATTAAGCGATCATTATCCGGCCGCCAGGGAGATTCACGAGACAGCGGCGGGCATTTTCTATCATTCTTTTACCGGGGCCAGCCGCCAGTGCGTGATCTGGTTTCGCGGAGAAGTGGAAGAGACTATTTTATGGGCAGGTAAACCGGATAAAACGGCTGATCCAGCCGGGCAGATGTCGCCGCGTAAGTCATTTGAAAGCTGGAAACAACTGCTGCATTTACAAAGTCCGCGCTGGCTCAAACCGGAAATAAGTGCCGCCATGCGCCTGGCGACCAATATCCAGCACCAGTTTCATTTGCGCGAACTGTTGGCGGAAGAAGCGAAATACCATCAGCTCAATACGCATTTGCAGGAAGTAAATGAAGAATTGTCGCATTTCAACTACGTGTGCAGCCACGATTTACAAGAACCACTGCGCAAAATCCGGGTGTTCACCGATCTGTTGCAGCGTAATATTCACGATCCGGCAGCCGTCGAAAATTATTTCCAGAAAATAGAGGTCTCGGCAGAGCACATGAGCACATTGATTAAAGACCTCTTGAACTACACGCGGGTAGCCAAAACCGATGTGTCGTTCGAGACGACTGACCTGAATGACATACTGGAAAAGGTAAAAGAAGATTTTGAACTTTTAATGGCACAAAAAGGCGCTGTCATTAGCAGTACCTCGCTGCCGGTTATTCAGGCAATTCCTTTTCAAATTAATCAGTTATTCTATAATCTGATTAGTAATTCGCTGAAATTTACGGAGCAAGACCCGGTCATCCGGCTGACCTGTCATTTATTGTCGCCACAGGAAAGGGCGCAGATGCCGCAGTTAGATTCCGATCATAATTATGTGCTGATTAGATTTTCTGATAATGGCATTGGTTTTGAGCAGAAGTTTGCGCAGCAGATTTTTGATATATTCAAACGGCTGCATGGCAAGCATGAATTCAGCGGAACGGGCATTGGGCTGGCCCTCTGCAAGAAAATAGTGGACAATCACCACGGCTGGATCACGGCCCGGAGCGAATTGGGCAAAGGCACGACTTTCCTGGTGTATTTGCCCACGCGGCAGGCGTAGCACCGAACCCCGTTCGGGGCAACCGTAACCGAACAGGGTTCGGTATTACAGGCAATAATTCGCCGCGTTCTCTCAGAGGCTGTTTTAAAACCTTGAACGGAGCGAAAAGGCCTGAATTTTGGTGATAGATGAAGATTTATTTTTAGTGCATAGCCGAGTCTATTCGCTAAAAATAAAGCAAAATATAGCGGCGAAAGGCAGGACTTTGCGCCCGGTGAGGGGTTTTAAAACAGCCTCTCAGGCTTTTCCCGCACTTTCCCAATCATATCCGCGTCCTTTCAAACTTTCCAGCACTTCCTGTTTTTTCTTGTCAATAATGGCCTTTTCGGTGGCCACATTGGCTTCGGCGCGATAGGTGCCGGTCTCGGTGTCGAATTTGAGTTTGTTCTGCACACTGTTGCGCAGTAGGGTAGTCTGTTCCAGGTGCGCCATTTCAAAGACATGCTCCTGCTGGTGCAGTACGTAGTCGTAGGGACTGCGGGCCGAGATGAGTTTTACCAGAATAGGAGCGGTTTCGACGGCAATGAACAGCAGCGTGATAAACAGGCTGGCGTAAAAAATAGCCAGGCTGCGGGCGGATAAACGTGACAGCGCATCAATGCGGGCGGCGAGACCATCGTAACTGGAGCGATCCAGCGAGGTAATACCGCCCTGCATGGTCATTTCCTGCTGCTGAATGGCCTGTTCTTTCGCCTGCAAAACCGGCAGTTGCATAGCCAGCACCTGGTCCAGTTCCACCTGCGCCTGATCGGCTTCGGCCTTTTTAGCGCGATAGATCGGGCCGAGATTGGCGTGTTTGGAACCGCCCGTGCCATCGGCTTCCTGCACGGCGCGGGTGGCCAGCGAATCGCGGTAGGCCGTTTTTTGACCAATTTCCGTCTTGATCTGGGTAATTTGGCTGCGCAAATCCAGGATTTGGGCCGTATAACGCTCCTTCACCCGCTCGTCCTGTTGCTTGAAGACTTCCTGCTCCATCAGCACCAGTTCGGTACGGATTTCCTTTTCAAATATTTTCAGTTCCAAGGGCTTGGAGATCACCACGGCCAGCAGTACCGCCATCACCATACGCGGGAAAGCCACCCAGGCATCGCGCCACCATTTGCCCTGACTTTTCATGCTCATCACGATGTAGCGGTCGAGATTGAAGATCATCAAACCCCACACCGTTCCGAAAGCAATGGCCAGCAAATACGAGTCGAACACCGTATAAAGCGCGTAACCCGACGAAAAAAAGGCCAGTACGCCCGTAAAAAACACCGTGGCACCGATGCCCATGTACTTGTTCCGGTCAGTAGGACATTTTTCGAGCACAGAGGCATCCACGCCTGCACAAAAGAGAAAAAACTGTTCTGGTGTTTGCATAAGTACCGCCGAACCCGCTCGGCAAGGGAAGTTGATGTGGTAGAAAGTAGAGCAAGGCAGTGGAATAGCTGCGATCCAAAGCACCGGGTAAACGTACATAGAGCCAAAAAATTTCGATCTGTACAGTACTTGGTTAGACAAAATACCTGATTAAGCATATTTCAAGATATTGTTGGCCAGACTTTCTTCTTTTCCTCCCTTTTTTTACCTCCTTTCTACCGTTTTTAAAGACCTGCACCTGCCGTCTGCCGACACATAAAAAACAGATTGTTTTTAACGCATTCGGAATATTGATAAAAACCCTACCTTTGCGGCATTATTTGCTAACTTTTCAAATTGCACTATGAGCCAAATCTTTGAAACCATCAAAAAGACAGTAGCCGAGGCCGAGGCCGAAGTCACTAAATTCAACGACGGAAACAACGCCGCCGGCGGTCGCGTCAGAAAAGCCATGCAGGAATTGAAAGACCTGGCCCAGGAACTCCGCAAGGAAGTACTGGAGACCAAAAATTCCAGAAAGGCTACTAAATGAGCCGCTTAGGCGGACATGATTGCACCTGCAAATGCCGACTTTCCTGTCGGACTTGCAGGTGCTTTTTTTTGGCCGGGTGACGAGCCTGATCGCCCCATTAAGTTAAAATGCCTTAAAAAAGACGTTTTTGTCGGCTGCTTTTCAGTCCGGCGTTTACTTTGCACCGTATTCTTTGCCCGGCCTGCCGTTGGCAAACAAAAAAACGGAAAATGCACACATCTTCCTTTAATTGCAAAAACTGTGACCGTCCGCTGCCAGCGGCGGTTGATTTTTGCCCGGCCTGCGGCCAATCTGCCCATACGCACCGGCTCAGTATGCACGATATTTGGCATGATCTGATCCACGTATTCATCCACGCCGACAAGGGGGTGATTTACCTGACCAAAGCGCTGGCGCAGCGGCCTGGCCTGGTGGTCAGAGATTATGTGGCGGGCAAGCGGAAGCAATATTTTAATCCATTCAGCTATCTGGTGCTCACGGTCGCTATCTCCGCTTTTCTGACGCACTACTTTCATTTGATGGAAACGGGAATAGTTAGTCCGAACCGAGGCAGCGAAATGGTCTCTAAACATATCAATCTGGTATTCCTGGCCAGCGTACCAATTTTGGCGGTCTTCACCAGGCTGTTATTTTACCGCAGTGCATACAATTATGCCGAGCACCTGACGCTGCACGCCTTTCTGGGCGGGTTTCGGGTGATCTTTTTCATACTGATCTTCACCCCTTTAGTCATCTTTTTCCGGGAACAGTACTATGCTGGACTATCTGTTTATCTGTCTTTGTGGATCGTTTTTGCTTCGTGGGCGAACATTCAGTTTTTTGGCGGCAGAAAATGGCTGGTCGTGCTCAAGACCATTCTCACTTATATGTTTACCCAGGTTTTGCTGGCTTCCATTATCTTCATCCTCCTTTATTTGTCCCGCTGAAGAAGCTGGCTTATTTCT
The DNA here is from genome assembly GCA_031425155.1 of Saprospirales bacterium. Taxonomy (GTDB): domain Bacteria; phylum Bacteroidota; class Bacteroidia; order Chitinophagales; family Saprospiraceae; genus M3007. The sequence continues at coordinate 9,801 of JANPIV010000070.1, forward strand.
TGTGGCAAGGTTTTACCTGCCCGCCTGACCCTGTTTGTCTGATTTTCTCCTTTCCGATTCCTGCCATTTCAAATTTTTAATCAATGCTTGCCCAACTCTCTCTGTGGCTGTGTTTGGCGCTGCATGCCCTTGGTCAACCTGCTTCCATTCCTTCGGTTGATGCGCATCTTCGCCATTTGTCTGGCCAGTCATTTCATGAAAAATCTGGTGTCGTTTCCCCGTCACCTGCTTCCGGTGATCTGCCCTGCCTGAGCGGTATTATCAATGATTATACGCCAGTATTGGGTTTCGGTTGCGACAGCAGCACCTTACAAGTAGGTCCGGTAGCTGGTTTCTCAGCTGGCGACAAAGTGCTGTTGCTGCAAATGCAGGTGCCGCAGGTGGACCTTTCCAATACGGCCGGTTTTGGTACGCCGTTGAGCACCACCTGTATTGGTAATTATGAATTCAATCGCATCAAAAGCATCAGTGGCGGCAGTGTGCAATTGCAGTTTGCCCTCATGCGCTCTTATGACATAAGCGGAAAAATTCAGTTGGTACGGGTGCCGGAGTATGACTCGGCCAGTATCTGCTCGGTCACCTGTCTGCCCTGGAATGGCAGCACCGGCGGAGTGTTCGCGCTCGATGTGAAAGGCCTGCTCACCTTTTCCGGTGATATAGACGTGAGTGGCAAAGGCTTCCGGGGGGGGAATGTGGAACAAAATGTGATTCCCTGGGTCTTCGGGGAAACCCAATATACCTATCCGCCTCAACCTACCCTGTCCTCTGCCAAAGGCGAAGGAATGGTCATGATCCCTACGGCCTATTCTTTTGGCCGGGGGCACGCAGCCAATGGCGGCGGGGGCGGCAATGCCCACAATGCCGGTGGCGGTGGCGGTGGTAATGCCGGGGCTGGTGGCGACGGCGGCCTGGAAATTGTCAATCTGCCCGCTCCGCCGGTGCTCAATACGAATGGAATTGGTGGCGGGAAATATTTTGAAAATGACGTCAATAAAATCCTGCTGGGCGGGGGAGCAGGGGCCGGTCATGCCAATGACGGGCGCGGCAGCTCCGGCGGTACAGGCGGCGGCATTGCTATTGTACTGGCCAATACAGTACAGTCCAATAACTTTCGGGTGGTGGCCAACGGGGTAGATGTCTTTGGCGGCTTTGACCAAAACGATGGCCAGGGCGGTGGCGGTGCGGGTGGAACGGTGGTCCTGAAAATCGGGCAACTGAATGGCAACCTGCCCTGCGAACTCAGGGGCGGTCGTGGCGGTTCGAATCCATATAACCAGCTCCAGCAATTGCATGGCCCCGGTGGCGGTGGCAGTGGCGGCAAGTTGTTGCTCACCCAGAGTACGCCCGGTATAATACCATCCCTGCAAGGAGGCCTCAATGGGGTGACCAGTCAAAATTTTAGCAATGGTGCCGCGCCCGGCGAAGTTGGTAAAATATTAGCCGGTTTTGCCCTGCCGGAAGGCACCCAACCAGTCCACCCGGTCTCGAATCAAATGGTGCTGGCCGTGCAGTCGTTGTCGTGCAGTACTTTGCCCAATGGTAAAATTTCCGTGCTGCAATCCACCGCCCTGGCGTTTCGGTTAAATGCCGGTTCCTGGCAATCAGACAGCGTTTTCACTGGTCTGACGGCTGGAAATTACCTGATCGGGCTACAGTTTTCCGGCGGTTGCACCCTCGATACGATGGTCGTGCTGACGGCCTCGCCGCCTTTGCGCGACACTTTATTGGCAATTGCAAAACCAACTTGCACGACCACTGGCAGCCTCACCATAGGGGGCGTTGCCGGTACTGCGCCTTTTGAATTTCAAATCAACAATGGCGGCTGGCAACCCAGTGGGAATTTTGCTAATTTGTCAGCTGGCACTTATACCATCGTGGTGCGCGACGCTGCAGGATGTACCCAGAGCGGTATGTATGCCCTGCTGCCCCCGGTGCCCCTGCTGGATTCGCTGGTGGTACTGACCAATGCCACTTGTGCAGTGGGCGGTACCATTAGCCTGATTCCTACGGCTGGCAATGCGCCCTTTGAATTTCAGATAAATAACGGGCCGTGGCAACCGACCGGAAATTTTAGCAATTTGCCGCCCGGCCCCTATACCGTCATCCTGCGCGATGCCGCAGGCTGCACCTATTCCACTTCTCACATCATTACCATGTCGCCGCCGGTGCTGGATTCACTGGTTTCATTGGTTCCTGCCGGTTGCACGGTCGGGGGGCGGATCGTGGTCACCGCCATTTCCGGTACTGCACCTTTTCAATTCCAGATCAACAATGGCCCATGGCAACCGACGGGAAATTTTGCCAATCTGGCACCGGGCAGTTATAATATTACGGTTCGGGATGCAGCGCAGTGTACCCATACTACTACCTACGTGGTGGGCATGACCCCACCTGCTGCGGATTCGCTGGTCTCGCTGGCCAACGCGGGTTGTCTGGTCGGTGGGCAAATTGTGGTCGCTGCCGTTTCCGGTACTGCGCCTTTTGAATTTCAGCGCAATGGAGGTGCCTGGCAACCAATGGGTACTTTCAGTGATTTGCCGCCAGGCAACTATATCGTCACCGTCCGCGATGCGGTGGGCTGCACTGCCGCCAACACCTATACGATAGCCGCTGCACCGCCTGCTTCAGTTACGGTAATGGACCTGGCGAATGCCACCTGTGTTTCCGGCGGGACCATCGTCGTTGGTGCTGATTCCGGCACCGCGCCTTTTGAGTTCCAGGTGGACGGCGGGCCATGGCAAGCCAACGGTTTTTTCCCCGATCTGTCTATTGGCCTGCATACGGTCGTGCTGCGCGATTCCGTAGGCTGTACCCATACCAGTCTTTATTCCATAGCCCCACCGGGGCCAGTACTGGATTCGCTGGTCTCGCTCACGGAGGCAGGCTGCACTTTTGGCGGTAGTATCGTCTTAGCCGCCACTTCCGGGGTGGTGCCCTTTGAATTTCAAATAAATGGCGGTGCCTGGCAGTTAAACGGCAATTTTACTGATTTGCCGCCCGACAGTTATACGGTCACTGTTCGGGATGCCGCTGGCTGCACATCCAGCCGTACCCAGGTGGTGGCTGCGCCGCCGCCCGTGCAGGATTCGCTGCTGGTATTGATCAATGCCGGTTGTACTGTCGGCGGTGGGCTGGTGGTGACGGCAGTGTCGGGCACGCCCCCCTTTGAATATCAACTGGATAATGGCCCCTGGCAATCCGGCGGAGTATTTTTGAATTTACCGGCCGGTCCGCATACGGTGGCACTGCGCGATGGAGTAGGCTGTACCCACAGTTCTATCTACACTATAGCGCCGCCACCGCCTGTACGGGATTCCCTGCTGACCATAGTTCCGGCGGGTTGCACTTTTGGCGGCGGTCTGGCGGTGACGGCGGTGTCGGGCACGGCTCCTTTCGCCTATCAGCTGGACGGTGGCCCTTGGCAATACGGCGGCGTTTTCTGGGATTTGTCAGCCGGGGCTCATACCGTCACCATACGTGACACCGTAGGCTGTACTGTCACTGACACCTACGTAATAGAGCCACCATTGCCCGTGCGGGATTCGCTGGCTGTCCTGATGGAAGCGAGCTGCACCACTCCCGGAGGGCTCGTGGCGGTGTCGGCTTCGGGACAGGAACCCTTTGAATTTCAATTGGATAATGGCCCCTGGCAGTCCAGCGGGGTGTTTTGGGATTTACCGGCGGGCTCCTATGTGGTGACGTTACGCGACGCGGCGGGCTGCACGGATAGTAGTACTTACATAGTGGCCGCGCCGGATGCTCCGTTGGATTCACTGGTGCTGCTGGTTCATCCGAGCTGTATTTCTCCCGGTGGATTTGTTGTGGCAGCAGTAGCAGGCCGGGAACCTTTTACTTTTCAGTTGAATGACGGGCCGCCACAAGCGAGCGGGGTATTCTGGAATTTGCCACCCGGGCCCTACACCATTACTTTGCGCGACGATGCCGGATGTACCCACGTCAGCAACTACGTGATAGAGTCACCCCCTCCCCTGCGGGATTCGCTGCTGTCCCTGACCAATGCCGGCTGTGCCTTCGCCGGGAGTCTGTCCGTGGCGGCGGTATCGGGTACGCTGCCCTTTGAATTTCAATTGGATAATGGCCCCTGGCAGTCGAACGGTACTTTTGCCGATTTAACGCCGGGTATGTACACCATTACGCTGCGCGACGGTTTTGGTTGTACCCGCACCAGTACCCACATCATTCACCCGCCGCCACCGGCCCTCGATTCGCTGGCGGGTCTGACCAATGCCGGTTGTACTTTTGGTGGCACCATTACGGCCACGGCCATTTCGGGTACAGCACCTTTTGAATTTCAATTGGATAGTGGCCCCTGGCAAAGCGACGGCAGCTTTACTGATTTGCCACCCGGCTCCTATACGGTCACGTTGCGCGATTCGGCGGGCTGTGTTTCTGGTAGTACGCACGTCATTGCGCCGCCACCGCCCGCCCTCGATTCGCTCATTTCCTATGAGAATAGCAACTGCACCTTTGGTGGTCAGATTACGGTAGCTGCCATTTCCGGGACGGCCCCTTTTGAGTTTCAAATAAACAGCGGAGCGTGGCAGCCGGACGGGGTTTTCACTGATTTGCCGCCCGGCAATTATACGGTGACGCTGCGCGATGCGGCAGGCTGCACGGATACTACGACCTTCGCCGTGGCCGCTTCCCTGCCGGTGCTGGATTCTCTGGTGACGATCATTGAACCGGGCTGTACCTTCGGCGGCCAGATTACAGTAGCCGCTATTTCCGGGACTGCGCCTTTTGAATTTCAACTAAATAATGGCCCCTGGCAACCAGGCGGTGCTTTCACCAGTTTGTTACCCGGCTCCTATGCGATGACCACCCGCGATGCGGTGGGCTGTACGCACACCAGTACGTATGTGCTGGAAGAGCCGCCAGCGGTGCTGGATTCGTTGCTTGTTTTGCAACATGCGGGCTGTACTTTTGGTGGTCAGATTACGGTCGGTGCTATTTCCGGGACTGCGCCTTTTGAATTTCAACTAAATAATGGCCTGTGGCAGCCAACTGGAGCGTTCACTGATTTGTCGCCGGGCACTTATACCGTGGCTTTGCGCGATGCCGTGGGTTGCACCCATACCAGCACTTACAGCGTGTTGCCGCCTCCTCCCGCTATGGATTCGCTGCTTGCAATAACCGACCCGGGTTGCCGTAAAAACGGTAGCCTGCGGGTGGCGGCGGTCTCCGGCACACCTCCTTTCCAATTCCAGCTCAATGGCGAACCCTGGCAGCCAACCGGCGTTTTTGCCAACCTGCCTTCCGGGGATTATGTGGTCACTTTACTCGATGGGGTGGGCTGTGTGGATACCAGCACTTATACCATCGCTCCGTATGAGCCGCTGGCTATACAACTGGATAGTCTGGTGCATATTGATTGCCGAAATTCGATTAGCCTGTTGGCCGTGAGCGCGACGGGCGGTTCGGGGGCTTATACTTACCAGCTGGACGATGGTTCGCTTCCGCAATCTGAGGGAGATTTTTTCGATTTGCCAGCCGATCTTTATAGCGTAACAGTCACTGATGCAACGGGTTGCACAGCTGAATTGAGTGACCTGGAAGTGCTCGATTTTATTGATACCGCCCTGACCCGCGAAACGGTGACCATTTACGAAGGGGCTTATTTTGAGTTGCCGGATGGTCGGCGCATTGGCCGGACTGGGCAGTATTTTCTTAATTTAGAAACTACAAAAGGCTGTGATAGTCTGCACATTATAGATGTGATTGTGTTGCCACGGCATGTGTATGTACCCAATATTTTTCATCCGAATGACGATGGCGACAATGATTATCTGAGCGTGTTTTCCGATGCTTCGCTGGCAGTGGTCCGGCGGTTTTCGGTATATGATCGGTGGGGCGAGCTGGTTTTTGAAAAACGGGATATGCTGCCCAACCAGGAATCCGCAGGTTGGGACGGTGAATTCCGGGGCCGCCTGGTCAATGCGGGCGTGTTCATCTGGGTGGCCGAACTGGAGTTTGTGGATGGCTGGAAACGCACCATTTCGGGAGACGTGACGGTGATTCGGTAAATTTGGGCGTACCTTTGCGCCCCCGAAACCATGAATGATACCCAGCGCAGCATGTTTTTTGAAAAAAAAGAATGCAACGTGCTGACCATCAAATATCTACATCATCTACCTATTCCAAATCCTGCTAAGCCAAACTTATGACTTTTGAAGCACTGAATTTGAATCCGCCCCTGCTGAAGGCTTTGGCTGATCTGGGATATACGCAACCGACCCCCATCCAGTACAAGGTGTTTGCCACGGTCATGTCTGGCCGCGACGTGGTGGGTATTGCTCAGACCGGCACCGGCAAAACGTTCGCTTACCTGTTGCCGATTCTACGCCAGCTGACTTTTTCCAAACAAAAAGAGCCGCGTGTGTTGATCGTCGTGCCAACCCGTGAGCTGGTGATTCAGTTGGTCGGGGAGGTTAAAAAACTGACGCCCTACATGACCGCAAGGGTGGAGGGCGTGTATGGCGGCACCAACATCAACACCCAAAAACAACTGGTGGTCAATGGATTAGATGTGCTGGTGGCTACGCCGGGTCGTTTGGTGGATTTGGCCTTGAGCGGAGCGTTGAACCTGAAATACGTCCGTCAATTAGTCATTGACGAAGTGGATGAAATGCTGGGCCTCGGCTTTCGGGCGCAACTGACCAATATTCTCGACCTGCTGCCCCGCAAGCGACAAAACCTGATGTTTTCCGCGACGATGCCGGAGGAAGTGGACGACCTGATCGAAACTTTTTTCAATACGCCGATCACCATCGAGGCCATGCGGGCCGGGACGCCTTTGGAACGAATCATCCAGCACGCTTATGCCGTCCCGAATTTTAACACCAAAATAAACCTGCTGGTACACCTGCTGGCCACCGATGACACGATGCGCAAGGTGTTGATATTCAGTGCTTCCAAACGTGCTGCCGACCTGATCCACGCCCGGCTGGAAGAGCAGTTTCCTGAACAATTCGAGATCATTCACTCCAATAAATCGCAGAACTACCGCATCAATGCCGTGCAGGATTTTGAAAGCGGTGCGCGCCGGGGGCTGGTCACGACCGACTTGCTGGCCCGTGGCCTGGACGTGACCGACGTGACCCACGTCATCAATGTGGACACGCCCTCCGAACCGGAAAGTTATATTCACCGCATCGGGCGGACGGGTCGCGCTGACCGCGAAGGCGCTGCACTAATTTTTGTAACGGAAGCAGAGCAGGTGTCCCGCCAGGCCATCGAAACACTGATGGAAAAGGAAATCCCGGAGTTGCCGCTGCCCGCCGATCTGATGCTTTCCGACCAACTGACCGAAGAAGAAAAACATCCTGGCCCGGAGAAAAATTACCTGGCTCCGCCGCCCATGCGCGAAGGGGCTTTCCATGACAAAAAAGACAAGAATAAAAAGGTGAATCTGGGGAACAAGACCAAGTTCCTGCGGGAGAAGAAGTATAAGAAGCCGATTAAAAAAGGGGCGAAAAGGAAGTAGATGTAAAAAATTACGAAAAACGGCTACTTTTAGCGATCCGAAACGCCCTTTGCCAACGGTCAACTAAACAGCAGCCATGGAGTCAACCGAATCTTCCGCCCGCCGGCAAGACATCCGCGATGCTTTTCAGCAAATCAGTCACCTCCCTTTCCCAGTCTATGTCAGCGATATAGCGGGCAATTTCCTGTTTGCCAACGCAAAAGCCCGCCTGTTTTTCGGGCTGGAAACCGACCAGGGCCTGGAGGGATGTAATATCAGGCTCTACTACGAAAACCCGCAGGAGCGCGAGGGACTGTTGAACAAAATACGGACCGTCGAGCCGGGTAACTGGCTGGAAGACCTCACCGTCCGGCTGCATGTACAGCAGGAACCCCATAAAATTCGGTTCGTTTGCCAGCCTTTTTTTGACGGAAACCGCCAGTTGCAGGCACTCCTGTGCATTGGCGACAGTATGAGCGATCTGGAATGGTTTGCCGAATTTGAAGACACCTTTCAAGCGGGTTTCTTTGAAATGGATCACCAACTGCTCATCGCCGATTGCAACGCGACTTTTGCCAAATTACTGCATTTCAACAGCCCCGCCGAAGTCAAGGGCCGCCCGGTTGGGAGCCTGTTCTGGGAACCGGAAAAAGCCCAGGCCCTGCGGTTGGAAATAATGGAGCACCCCCATCTGAAAGATTGCCAACTCAAACTGCGCCGCACCGATGGCGCGATGGTGATCGTGAAAATGAGCTGCATCACCACCATGCGGGATGTCGGGGAGATTTCCCGCGTGAAAGGCGTGATTCGGGATGTAACGTTTGAAATGATCCAGGAAGAGATGCCGGTGGGTTTGTTTCTGGTGAATACCGACCAAAACGGCAAGGAAATTTTCTCACGGGTCACCCAGGCCCTGGCACGTATTTTCGGTTTCGACTCGCCGGATGATTTGCTGACGCGCGCTATCGCTGATTTTCACCCCAGTCCGGCTGCTTATGAAGCCTTTCGGGGGGAATTACAAAAGTCCGCCAGCCTAGGCAAACCGCTGCTCGATTACTACATGGAGGTGCAGGATCATCACGGCAAAAGACGTAATGTGGTGACCAATGTGCGCTACGTGACCGACGAAAATCACCACCTCCGCGTGGGTGCCGCCTATGACGTAACGGACCACGTTAGTCGGCACCGGCGTACGCTGGAAGCCAACTTTAGCGCGGTGCTGCACACGTATATTGCGACGATTAACGGGCTGCGCGATACCCTGAATATGTTGATTAGAGCGCATGGCCACGGCATTCGCAAAAACGACGGGGGCGTGGACCGACTGGTAGCCGCTGCCGAACTGAACCGGCATCGCAATCGCTTCGAGACCCTTTTTTCGGAAATGAAAAAGATCGCCACCGAGCGCGGCATTGATAGTCGTCCGCTTGCAGGCGTACAAAAATATTGGAATAACCTGGCGGCCACCAAAGAAACGGAGAAAGACAATGCGGCCTGGAGCCGTCGCAATCTGATTGAAATTCGGAAAAGCCTGGAGAGCCTCAAAAGCCTGCCTTTCCCACGCGAATTGCTCAAAAACAGCCGGGCCGAAGCGGACGAAATGCTGCGGCTGACCAGCATGATCTCTATTTCTATTTCCGTGGACGAGATCAATGACCGCATTCCTGATTTCTATTATTTCCGCAACTATTTGCTGCGCGGAGAGTCCATGCAACAGGAGATGAAAGCCACCAACATCGTCCCGTTGATGCACGATGCGCTGCAACATTTGGAAGAGTTCGCTTCGGTCAATAAGGTGTCCGTTGTACAGCATTTCAATCCCAAAGAAGTCATGCTCGTCAATTGCCACCGCAGTTCGCTCAGTCGCGCTTTGCACAGCATTCTGCACAACGCCATTAAGTATAGTTGGAGCAAAAGGCTGGAAGACCGTCCGCCGTGGATAGACGTGCGGATGGAAAAAAAGACCACCGAAGTAGAAATAATCGTCGAAAACTGGGGGGTCCCCATTCGCCGCGAAGAGCTGGAAGATGGCAAAATATTCCAGTTCGGTCGGCGTGGCCGGGAGTCGGAGGATCGGGGCCGCGCCGGTACGGGTATCGGACTATACGATGCTTTTGAGGTCATTAAAGAGCATGGCGGCCACCTGCATTTGAGCTCCGAGCCTACTTTTGGCAATCAACAAAACATTTATACCAATCCATTCATTACCAAAGCTTTCATCACTTTACCAATTGTACCCTGAAAATGATACGATTACTCTGGATAGACGACAATCTCGACCACGACCTGACCGAAAAACGGATGGCCCTGCTCATGGAAGACGACATTGATTCGCACTTTGCCCGCAACGCTACGGAAGCCTATTACCGCCTGCTGAATGACCCGTTCGATATTGTGATCTTCGACCTGCGGCTCCCGCCCGGCCCGGATGATATGTGGAATGATGACTTTGAGCGCGGCGAGCGGAAATTTGGTTTTGTTTTATTGAAAACCGTGTCTGAACAGCGCAAAAACGGTCGGTTCGAGCACTTGACGAATACTCGTTTTGGCGTGTTTACCATTGAAATGCGCGACGAAAACCCCGATCTGTTCCTGGTGCCCATTGATCTGCCAGCGCAAAACTTTGAGATGAAAACCAACGCCTACGGCGAGGATGATTTTATCAATTTCATTCGGAAAATTCACCGCGCATGACCAGCCTGCTGCTTTTTCAAAATCCCTGGCTGAGCGAACAATGGCAGGCCACCGCCGTCGGTATTGCCATTACTTATCTGGTCTTTATTATGGGCATTCCGGCGCTCATTTTCCAGACCTTTATTCCCGATTCTTTACGTAGTGTTTATAATGAAAAATTTGAAAAGACCTGGTGGCAGTTCGGATTGCAGATCATCCTGATCTTGTTGCTTTTCACGCTGAGCGTACCTGCTTTATCCAATAAAGCCAGTGAATACTGCCATTCCTATTCCTGGATTGTCGCCTTTTTTATTGTCGTACCAATTATTATATTAACCTGGGGCATTATTTATTTAAAACGCCGGTTTGAATCTATCAGAAATATCGAACAAAAACTTTCTATAAGAATAATGGATGAAGCAATTGCCGATTTTAGTAAAAATAAGACCATTGATAGAAAAATTATAGAAAACATGATTGTTTTGGCCAAAGAACTGCCAGCCGGGACCAAAAGAAATTTTTTCCTGCAAGAGTGCGAAAGGCTACTGGAACGCTTACTGGAAGCCCCCACAAAAATCAGGGATACTAAACTGATCGGCGAAATTTTAAAAGATGTGGTTTGTCTGAGTGTGACCTACGACCGGGATAAGTTCAATCACGAAAACATGGAAAAAGTGATGGATATCCTCAATCTGGTCTATCATCAGGCCTATTTGAATGGCGGTAAAGAAGAAATAGGCAGCACTTACCTGAAGACCACTATTGCCAACTGTATCAAGGAAATAGCGGTCAATGCCATGCTGAAAGACGATTTGCCCGCTGTAATGGATGCCATCGAAAAACTGGCCCTGATCGAATCCACCCACAACGAACTTTATGTGCTGGGCAGTGAAGCCTTACGCCAGGACCATATTCAAACCGCAGTGACGGCAGCCCAGAAATTGAAAGGAAAAGTAATCAGCAGCATTGATAAAAGGGGCATCCAGAATAGTAATGACAAGCGGCTCTTTGCCGTTTGGCTGGGCCTGATGGCGAAAATCCATCAGTTGGGCGGCTCTGCCCAGGAATTTGCCTATCGGCAAATACAATTGGTTATTGAACACGTTAGTGCCGGGCAAACCGGCGAAGTACGCGCACTTTTTGCCGATAGCCGCAAGCACTTCTACCAGCAGGCAGAATTTTCGACCATAGATGCCGTTAAATCCCTGGAGCAAGCCCTGTTCCCTTCATAAACACTCTACTATGAACATACAAGCCCGATATTGGGTCCAACTATTTGGCCTTGGTTTGGCAGGTCTTATATCGCTGGAAATGAGCGCGTTCTACCCCTCCGATTTTATTAATAAAGGTCTGCGTGAGGAAGCATCATCGGCTACCACTGCGCCGACCCTGCCCGACGGCCTTTTCCGCTGCGAAAATGGCAAGGTCCATTTCAAATCGGATGCTGCACTGGAGGTCATCCAAGCAAAAAGCACCAAACTGCGCGGAGCTATTGATCCAGCCAAACAAACCTTCGCCTGGACGGTAGAAATGTCCACTTTTGAGGGTTTCAACAGTGCCTTGCAACGCGAGCATTTCAAAGAAAATTATCTGGAAACCGACGAATTTCCGAAGGCCATTTTTCAGGGAAAAATTATTGAAAACATTGATTTTCAGAAAGATGGCACCTACACTATCCGCGCCAAAGGTAAACTCCTGATCCACGGCGTAGAGCAGGAACGCATCCTGAAAAGCCAGCTGGAATTGAAAAATGGCAAGGCCACGATTCACTCCGATTTTACGGTGCTGCTGAGCGATCACAACATCAATATCCCCAGAATCGTCCACCAGAAAATCGCCGAAGAAATCGCCGTGACCGTGGATGCTGAAATGAAGATGCTTTAACGGGCTTTATCATGCGGAAACACCTGCTTTACCTTTTGCTCCTGTTTGGCGGGTCGGTCAGCGCGCAAACGCCCGTATTACGCCCCCATGTAGCGAAAGATCTGAGCAACGTACGTTTCAGCACGGTCTTTCAGGATAGCCGGGGCTGGCTCTGGTGCGGCACTGAACAGGGCACCCTTTACCGCTACGATGGCAGCACTTTTCATCCCATCGGCTTGCCCGACAGCCTGCCAGCGGGCGGCGTGACCGCTTTATCCGAGGCGGACGGTTTTTTGTGCGTGGGCTTCCAACATGGTGCCATTGCTTATCTGAAAATAGATGGCCCGCCACCGGGGGATACCGAACAGAGCAAAAGTTATGCCTCGCGCCTCCAACTATGGCAGCCCGAAGAAGGCGTACCCGCGCAGTCTATTACCGCTTTTGCGCAGGATAAATCGGGCGGACGCTGGTTCAGCACTTATGGGGAAGGACTGTACGTGTGGAAAAACAAGCGGCTCTATCAGTTCAATATGGCCGACGATGGCCTGCTGGGCGACGATATTTATGCCCTGGCCAGTGATGCGCAAGGCCGCATCTGGGCGGCGACCGACGCGGGCATCAGCATCTGTACTATGCTCGAGCCGGGAAAAAAACAGGTGCAAAACCTGACCACCACCGATGGGCTGCCCGATGAAATCATCACGGCTTTACTGCCTGATACACAACAAGATGCGATGTGGATCGGCACCCACGATAATGGCATTTGCCGTTATACGACCACCCAGGGTTGTTGTCTGAAAACACATAACTGGGCCTTTGGGCCGGTCACGGATCTGGCCTTGTTCGGTGGGCACGATCTATGGGTGGGTACGGAAAAAAACGGCCTGGTTCGTTTAGATGTTGCTACCGGGCAGGCCCAGCCTTTGCCCGCCGACCATGCCCTGCGGACGGCCACCATGCGGGCCGTATGGAAGGATCGCGAAGGCCTGCTCTGGGTCGTGAACGACAAGGGGCTGTTGTATTCGGCCAATGTGCGTTTTGGCCAGTTGGAAACACCGTTTACCAACACGCAGGCCATTCTGGTGGATCAGCGCGACCGACTGTGGGCAGGCTGTCAGGAAGGACTTTTTTTGCAGGAAAACGGCGTTTTTAGAAAAATTTTTCCCCAAAAGGAGAACGTTATCTCGCTGTGGGAATCGTTGGCCGATGGCAATATCTGGGCCGGTACTTTTGGCAATGGCCTGTTCATTATCAGCCCTGCCGGGAAGGTGCTGCAACATTTGACGGAGCGCAACGGGCTGGCCAACGGCAACATTTTTTCCATAGATGGCAATGCCCGGCAGGTGTGGCTGGCGACGCTGGGCGGGGTGCTGGTCGGGGAGGCCCGGGCACCGCTATCCGGCAGCGACTTTAAGCAACAGGCGGAACTTGGCAAAAATTACGTCTATAAAATCTTCGCCGACCATCGCGGGCGCGTGTGGTTTGGTACGCAGGGCACGGGGCTGGCGATGCTGGAAAATGGCAGGATGCAACATTTTACCGAAGCCAATGGCGTACCGCTGAAAACCATCTACAACATCATCGAAGACCGGCGGGGCCGCATCTGGTTCAGCACGGATCGTGATGGATTGTTTTGTTTGGATAGTACTCGTTTTCAACGTTTTACGCTGGAAAATCACCTGCACAGTCTCCATATAACGGGGCTGGCTGCCAATGGCAACGGCTACATCGTGGTGGCCTACGAAGATGGTTTTGATCTGCTAAATCCCGAACGGGCCAATCACGTTACTTTCTGCGATGCGGCGATTGGTGCGCCTGCTGCCGAAGTAAATCTGAACGCAGTGTGTACCGACGCGCAGGGGAATGTCTGGATGGGTACCCGGCAGGGCATTGTGTGGGCGGCGGCTTTCCAGGAGCCCTTTTTCGACGATCCGCAACCGGCCATCACCTCGGTGTCGGTTTTTTTGCAACCCATTGATTTTCTGAACAATATCCATTTTTCTTACGATCAAAATTACTTCATTTTCAATTTTACCGGCCTCTGGTACACCGACCCGGAATCCGTGCGGTATCGTTACCGGCTCGAGGGTTTCGACCCCAACTGGAAGGTCACCAAAGACCATTTGGCGTCTTACCCCAATCTGCCGCCGGGCCACTATATTTTTCGGATGCAAACGAGTGAACACGGCAATTTCGAGCATGTGCCGGAGGTGACCTGGAGCTTCGATATTGCGCAGCCGTTCTGGTTACGCTGGTGGTTTTTACTGCTCAGTGCAGTGGTGATCAGCGGACTTTTCTTTATGCTGGTGCGTACGCGCGAATCGCGTTTGCGCCAGGGCGCGCAGCTGAAACGGGAGACTCTGGAGTCCCAATTTGCCGCGCTGAAAAGCCAGATCAACCCGCATTTTCTGTTCAATAGTTTTAATACGCTCATTGCCACCATAGAAGAAAACCCGAAAATGGCGGTAGAATACGTGGAGCATCTGTCCGATTTTTATCGGAGTATCATTGCTTACCGCGAACGGGATTTTATCAGTTTGCAGGAGGAAATGGACTTGGTGCGAAGTTTTTATTTTCTGTTAAAAATGCGCTACGAAGAGGGCCTGCAACTGGTCGAGCGATTGAATGGTCATACGGGGTTGGTGATGCCGCTCACCTTGCAATTATTAGTAGAAAATGCGGTTAAACACAATATTATTTCTGCCTCCAAACCTTTGCTGATCGAAATTTTTGCGGAGAATGGCAACTATTTAGTCGTCCGAAATAATATTCAGCCAAAAATAACCCCCGAACCCAGTACCCATTTTGGATTGCAAAGTCTGGTCAATCGCTATAGATTACTGGGAGAACGCCCGGTCATTGTCGAAAATGACACTGCTTTTTTTGTCGTAAAAGTGCCGCTGAAAAGCGAGAAGTGACGAATAAACTATGAAAATACTGCTGATAGAAGACGAACAGGCTGCCATGCGGCGGCTGGAGAAAATGCTTCTGGAACTGGTCCCGGAAGCCGATATACTGGCGCGTCTGGATAGTGTGGAATCCACCATCGTCTGGTGGCAGGAAAACCCTGCGCCCGACCTGATCCTGCTGGATATTCACCTGGCGGACGGGGCGAGTTTTGAACTGTTTGAACACCTGGTCATCAAGTGTCCGGTCATTTTTACGACCGCTTACGATGAGTACGCGCTAAAAGCTTTTAAAGTAAATGCCGTAGATTATCTGCTTAAACCGATTAAATTAAATGAGTTATCGGCTGCGCTGGAAAAGTACAAACGCGTGTTTGCGCCCGCTGCACCCCTGCCAGTGCCCGATTATGCGGCCCTGTTACATACCTTACATCGTCAGGAGGGTGGCAGTCCTTATCTGCGCCGGATGCTGATTCGGTTTAATAACAGCATCAAATTAGTGGAAGTCAGCGACGCCGCTTATTTCTACACCAAAGACAAACTCACCTTCGTGGTCACGCGCAGCAGTGCCAAACGTTTCCCGGTAGATCATCCGCTCGATAAGTTGGAGGACATGCTCGATCCCGCCGTTTTTTTCCGCATCAATCGCCAGTTTATTATCAATGTCGGCGCCATTCATGCGCTGCATCCTTATTCTAAAAGCCGGGTGAAAGTAGAGTTGGAGCCGCCTACCGATCTGGAAACGATCGTCAGCACGGAGCGGTCGGCAGCCTTCAAAAAGTGGCTGGTAGGAGAGCAGATGTGAATGTTCCTAATCTATGTTTCGCTATCGCAAAACAGGGCCAATAAAAAAGTCGCCTAGAACTTACGTAGCTAGACGACTAATAAACCCCAAAAAACCAAATGAAAACTGGGACGAAGATAATAGCATGTACATCACTTATTCATCTAAATGCAAATTTTTTTTTTCAATAATTATAAATTAATTGTTTTGGTGCTGTAAATCAATTATTTATATTTGAATTATAACTTACAGGGATTTATGCCCTAGCAGTATAACATCTCTCCTGCTACACTAGTGGAGGGCCTCCAAGAAGCATAGAAAAAATAATCATATATTCAACAATCTGGAAAATGCCCGCTAATGGGAGGGACTCACCTGCCGGGGCGAGAGCGGTCGGCGCACATCATAACATGGAGGTAAAAGGCCTGGAATGTCAGCCAATAAAAAAGTCGCCTAGAACTTACGTAGCTAGACGACTAATAAACCCCAAAAAACCAAATGAAAACTGGGACGAAGATATGGCGGTTAAATTCATTCTCCAAATTAATTATTCAAAAATTTTTTTTGGCCCGCTTCGGCACCTGCACGAACGGGATTAGCCGCGTTTTAGCGGCCAGCAATGCTGTTTAGGAACGTGTAAAGAATAAGTTATTAATTGTGTCTTCGTGTTGAGTTGTCATGTCGTAGAGAAACGGAGACATCCACACAAGCCAGGTGATTAGAAATGCCTTCATTAGGAAATTCCGGATGACCTGGCTTGTGTGGATGTCTGCACTCCGTTACGACATGACAACTAAGAAAAACGAAACTTCACAAATTATTTTTTACACGTCCCTTAATGCGAATAACGGGTTTAATAGCCCCGGCAGGGGCAGAATGTTGGTAGTAACGTACATAATGATGCGCTCGCAAGCCCCGGTAGGGGCGCAATACTTTGGCATCAATCAGCAGGTCTGAAAATGGGCGGAAAAATTTTGGCAAAAAAAAAGTCGCCTCGATGCTTACGCATCGCGACGACTAATAAACCCCAAAAAACCAAATGAAAACTGGTACGAAGATAAGACCAAATAATCAGATATCCAAATTAATTTTCCAATAAAATTTCTCGTGCCCGATCCACCGCCTGTGCGAACTGCGCGGTCACGTTTTTTTTGCCCACCAAAAAGAGGACGCGGTGCCGCTCCAACTGCTCGAGCACGGCGGGCTGTACGCCAGCGAGCAGGACTTTGGTCTTGCGGCTCTGCATGTTTTGGACGAAGTCTTTCAGGCTATACACACCCGTCGCGTCTATCAGATGCACGTTGCGCATGCGCAGGATGAGCACTTTGGGCGATTTATCCACCCGGGGCATGGCCGATTTGAACTTGTGGGCCGCTCCGAAAAACAGGGCCCCGTTTATTTCATACACGGTCACACCTTTGGGCAGATCGTACCTGGCCGTCGCATCGCCGTCCGGTTTTTCTTCCTCACTTTCCTCGCTGATGTTTTCCGTCATAGCGCGGATTTCGCTGACTTCGGCCATATTATACATAAATAAAAAGGCGGATAATACAATACCAACTTCGATGGCCAGCGTCAGATCGAACAGGACGGTCAGGAAAAAAGTGGTTAGCAGCACCGCAATATCCGACCGGCGGCTACGCAGCAGACCGACGAAAGTATGCCATTCGCTCATGTTATAGGCCACCACCACCAGGATGCCGGCCAGGCAGGAAAGCGGGATGAGTTTGGCCCACTGTCCGGCGAACAGCATGATAATCAACAGGGTAAGCGCGTGAACGATGCCTGCGACGGGTGTTTTGCCGCCATTTTTGACGTTGGTGGCCGTGCGGGCGATGGCACCGGTAGCGGGGATGCCACCGAAAACCGAGGACGCAATATTGGCGATGCCCTGCGCCAGCAGTTCCATATTGGAGCGGTGATTATTGCCGGTCATGCCATCGGATACCACTGCCGAAAGCAGGCTTTCGATAGCCCCGAGCATGGCAATCGTGAAGGCGGGCTGGATCAAGTGCTGAATAGTACTGAAATCCAGCTGCGGCATGGACGGCATGGGCAGGGTATTCGGGATGTCGCCGAAGCGGCTGCTGATGGTTTCCACGGGCAAGTGCAGCCATTGGACCAGCAGGGTAGTGAGCACGATGGCCACCAGCGAACCGGGTAGTTTTTTGGTGATCCGGCCCATCCCGACCGAAAGGATTACGGTGCCAATAGCAATGCCGCTGGCCCAGAAGTTGATAGAGTGGAAATTTTCGGCGTAGGCCCACCATTTTTCATGAAAATGTTCAGGGACTTTGGTCATTTGCAACCCAAAAAAGTCTTTGATCTGGGTAGAAAATATCAGGAGTGCAATGCCGCTGGTAAATCCCACCACCACCGAATAGGGGATGAACTTGATAACGCTGCCGAAACGCGCCAGACCAAAAATGACCAGAATGACCCCGGCCATAAAGGTGGAAATAATCAGTCCGTCCAGTCCGTACTGTTGCACAATGCCATAGACAATGGGTATAAAAGCACCGGTCGGGCCACCAATCTGTACCCGGCTGCCGCCCAATGCGGAGATCAGGAAACCGGCTATTACGGCGGTAATCAGGCCCTTATCCGGTGCCACGCCGGATGCAATAGCGAAGGCGATGGCCAGCGGCAACGCAACGATGCCAACAATCACACCAGAAATGACATCGGCCTGAAAGAGCTGGCGCGTATAACCTTCTTTCAGTACCGTGAATAGTTTGGGCTTTAGCATGATCGCGGTTGAAACAGGAGAACGGGAAAGGATGCTTATTGTTTAATATTTGGTCTCTACCCCATAAACAAACTAACGATTCACGCGTCCCCCCGAATTTCCCGCCATCAAAGCCCGTACTTCCGCTTCCGAACAGAGATTGAAATCACCGGCAATATAGTGTTTCATCGCTCCGGTGGCAGTCGCAAAGTCTATTGTTTCTTGTAAATCCGCGTTGTTTTTTAGTAAACCAACCAATAATCCAGCCATAAAAGCGTCGCCGCTGCCAATGCGGTCGAGGATGTGCGGCAGATCATGCTTTTGAGAAATATAGACCTGCTCACCATCATAAAGCAGCCCCTGATAACTATTATGCGATGCCGAAAAACCTTCCCGGCGGGTCATGATGAGATAGCGCAAGTGCGGGAAAGCCGTTTTTACGGCGGACAGCCACTTTTTCGATTCCGTATCCTGGGGCTGATGAATGCCCAGACAAACTTCGAATGCGGTTTCGTCGCCCAGCAGTACATCGGTATAAGCCACGCATGGCCGGATAATTTCCAGCGGTTTTTTTCCGTATTTCCAGAGGTTGGCGCGGTAGTTCAGGTCGCAGGAGACGGGGATTTTCCGGGCCTGGGCCACTTGCAAACCCTCCAGCAGCGCATCGGCGGCACTCTGCGACAGGGCAGGGGTGATGCCCGACCAATGCAGCCAAGTCGCGTTTTCGAGTGCTTGCGGCCAGTCAATCATACCCGGCGACAGCGAGGCCATGCCGGAATTGGCCCGGTCGTACAGGACTTTGGTGGCCCTGCGGCCTGCTCCCTGTTCTACGAAATAAATGCCGAGTCGCTCACCGCCTTTGATGGCCAAATGAGTCGCCACCCCAAACTGCGCCACCGCATGGAGGGCCGCTTGTCCCAGTTCATTGTCCGGCACTCTGGTCAGGTAGGCCGCCGGTACGCCCAGCTGCGCTAATGACACGGCCACATTGGCCTCAGAGCCGCCAAAAACGACTTCCAGGTGCCGTGCCTGAACGAAACGCTGCGCATGGGGCGGCGAGAGACGGAGCATAATTTCACCAAAGCAAACGATCTGCATTTTTTACGGATTAAGTTGAAAGAAAAAACTTTACAGAACCCATGCCACCACTCACCAACACGTGGATGCCCACCCATTTCTGCCATTCCTGCATCTATTGAAAAAGCCCCGTTCGCACTCATCAAATAAATCTTTTGCTCCCCTTAGCCTTTTTCGCCAGAGGGTTGCTATACCATTTAACTGATTATCAAACCAATAACGAATTAACCAATAATGCGAATCATGGGTTACACCGCCCTTTTAATGATATAAAAGCCCCGGTAGGGGCGAAATGTTGGTAGTCAGATTATTTTGTATGTGCTCGCAAGCCCCGGTAGGGGCGCAATAGCGTACGTATTGCGCCCCTACCGGGGCTTGCGAGCACAGCATTATGAACGTTCCTACCAACATTCTGCCCCTGCCGGGGCTATTAAACCCATTATTCGCATCAATAACCAATAACTACTTAGATGGCCCGGTTTCTATATATAATTCTATTGGTTTTACTGCATTTCTCCGCGACGGCACAAGCCACAAAACGCATTGTAAAAGAATTTCCGCGTTCTAAACAAATATCCGAACATTATACGGTGCTAAAATCCAATAAAGCCATAAAACACGGTGATTATGTCGCTTATTTTTCTTTTAATAAAGAACAAGCGCAATTCATAAAACAGGGTCGGGATTCGTTGGAACACTATATAAAACAACGCGGTACTTATATAAACGGTAAAAAACACGGCGAATGGCTGGAATATAGCCAGCCGGGTATTTTGTATAGCCGGGGGACTTATGCGCAGGGTCAGAAAGTCGGGATTTGGGCTACTTCCAAAGCCAATGGCGAAGTGGTAGCACGCTATGATTATACCACACGTCAGAAATTAGTGCCGGAAATAAAAATAGCACTTAATTATCCCCGTAAAGTAAGAGAAGGCAATATTCAAGGAATAGTGGTTATTCAATATCAGTTGCAGACAGACTGTTCCATTACCGATTTAAAAGTAATAAAAAGCCTTACTGCCGAATGTGACCAGGAAGCCACTAGAACTGTGTTGAAATACTACAAATATCTGCAAGAGTATGGGCCGCCTCTGGGTTGCGAAGCCAAAACGGATATTTTTAAGGTGAGATTTCAATTGGAATAATCTCCACCCCTTACCTTCTCCAAAATCCCCACCACGCCGCGCACTTTTTCTTCCAAACCCGTCCAATCCTGTTGCTCCAGCACCTCTTTGGAAATCAATTTCGATCCCATGCCTACACAAGTAGCCCCGGCTTCAAACCAACTACGCAAATTCTCTTCCTCCGGCGACACCCCGCCGGAAATCATAGACTTCGTCCAGGGACAGGGTGCGAGATGCGCTTTCAAAAAGGCTGGCCCCAGTACTTCGCCGGGCGCGATTTTGACTATTTCCACTCCCAATTCTTCGGCGCGACCAATTTCGGAAGGTGTAGAAACACCGGGCACGACGGCCACCTTCCGGCGGTGGCAAGTCTGGATCACATCTTCGCGGAGCAGCGGCGTGATGACGAAATCAGCCCCCATTTGTAGGAACAAAGCCGTGGTACCCGCGTCCTGCAGGGAGCCGATGCCCAGCAGCAGATCGGGCAGTTCGCGGCGCACGCGTTTGATCAGGCTGGCGAATACCTCGTGGGCAAAAGGGCCGCGATTGGTGAACTCGACTACCTGCGCACCACCGCGATGGCAGGCCGCCACCGCCTGAAAAGCCACTTCGGGATCGGGGTGATAGAAGAGCGGCATGAAGCCGGAATTTTGCAGGGTTTGATAAACGTGGAGGCGCATGTTTTATAGCTGGTTATTAGTTATTAGTCAATCCAAAAAGGCTACCTTTTCCATCCTCGGCGCGAGCAGGTGCATCACTCCCCAGGCCAGCAAATACGCGCAACCACAAATAACGAACAAAAGGTTGTATCCGGCGGTAATATTGCCCGCCGTTTTATAAGCATCCAGCAAATAACCGACCAACATCGGGAACAAAATGCCACCCACCGACCCGGCCATCCCGCCGATGCCCGCCACCGAACTGATGGCTTTTCGGGGAAACATATCCGACACAATGGTGTACATGTTGGCACTCCAGGCCTGATGCGCCGCCGCCGCCAGACCGATCAGGGCCACCGCCTGCCAGATATTGGTCGTGAACCGCGCCGCCATGATCGGCACTACGCAGAGTGCAAAAATGAACAGGGCCGTCTTGCGGGCACGAAAAACCGGCCAGCCTCTCTTGATAAACCAGCCCGACAAATACCCACCGCCAATACTGCCGATCATGGTGGCGGTATAGACCAGGGCCAGCGCGAGACTCGGTTTTTTCAAATCCAGCTGGAAGGTGCTGGCGAAATAAGAAGGCAGCCAAAACAGGAAAAACCACCAGATCGGGTCGGTCAGCAGTTTGCCGAATATATAGGCCCAGGTCTGCCGGACGCGGAAGAGTTGCGCCCAGCGCACGGGTTGGGCATCCGTGGCCGATTCATCATCATCGCTATAAATATGCGCCAATTCAGTGGCACCTACGCCGGGCGTTTTTCTGGGCGACTGGTATAGTAACTGCCAGAAAATCAACCAGATAAATCCAAGCGCACCCGTCACAATAAACGCTCCCTGCCAGCCCCACACGCTCAATATCCAGGGTACAGCGAGCGGTGCTGCCATCGCCCCTATATTGGTGCCGGAGTTGAAAATGCCGTTGGCCAGGGCGCGTTCTTTTTTGGGAAACCACTCCGCCACCGTCTTGATGGCCGCCGGAAAATTGCCCGCTTCACCCAGTCCCAGGGCCGCCCGCACCGCCATAAAACCCGCCGTACTGAAAGCGGCAGCATGCGCAATAGCCGCCAGACTCCAGGCCACGATGGAAATCGCATACCCGCGTTTCACCCCGATTTGGTCAATAAATCGGCCAAAGAGTAGCAGTCCCAGCGCGTAACAAGCCGAGAAGGCCATCACAATCTGACCATAGTCCGACTCCGACCACAGGAATTGCTTTTCCAAAACGGGTTTGAGCAGCCCGATCACCTGCCGGTCAATATAATTAATAGTGGTGGCGAAAAAAAGCAGGGCTACGACACGCCAGCGGTAGTTGGTCATTTTTTAACAGCGGAAAAGCAAGCCTGGTATGGATGAGTAAAGGTAGCAAAAACAACATTATTTCTGGCGTAGCTACCTGCATCACTCGTAGCTCACCGAATATCATTGTTGAGCATAGTTTTCGTAAACCTTTCTTGCCTGACGAAAGGAAAGGCAAAATAGGTTGGGTAAATGGCCGACACTCTGGCTGTTAAAAGCAAGTTGAAATGTTTTGACATTTTCACAGGAAATATAGGTTTTACAACGTTGTACCAACTGCTGATTTTTTTAACCATCGCCTTTTGCCTACCATGAAAATTACCACCATTTGCTGCTCCCTTTTACTGCTGGCCTTACTATCGGCCTGTAAATCCGACACCGCGCAGCCCGCTGCCACTTCCGCACCATCGGCCAATGCGCCAGCTACATCACCGACCACCTCAGCCAATGTCCCGGAGCCGCCTTTTGTACAGGAAGGCGCGTTGGAGTTCCGGGCACCTGATGGCACAAAATCGGTGCTCCGCCTCCAGATTGAGATAGCACCCAACGACAGCGAACAACAGCAAGGCCTGATGTGGCGCAAAAAAATGGCGGAAAATCAGGGCATGCTCTTCATCTTTGACGTGGAGAAACCGCAGTCTTTCTGGATGCGCAATACGTATATTCCACTGGATATTATCTATGTGAATGCCGCTTTCGAGGTGGTTTCCATCCGCAAAAATACGCCGGTGCTGAACGATACCCCGCAGCCATCAGGCGTACCAGCCCTGTATGTGATCGAAGTGAATGCCGGAGTGACGGATAAATATGAAATCGGACCGGGTACAAAAGTAGCCTGGTCGGACTTTACCAACCAGCAATCTATGGGCGGCTTTGAGGTGCCGACATTGTAACATGTATTCTAGTATTCGATCAATTACCTGACCATCAAGTGTTTTGATCAAATACTCGCATCCTCAAGAAATTTACATTACAGTGTACGTATGAGCCAGCCTCTCCTCACCGCTCCCTTGAAAATCAGCATTCCTGCAAAATGCCTTCAATTTCCTACACCACGCTTTCCACGTTGCGTCCGCGCACGTTGAATCCGACGAAAATCCGGCGTTGTCCATTCTCCCTTTTACTTACTCATTTGCGCATCCACGCCCGCGATCACGATCATGTTCACGATTTCGCGGGTGGTACTGCCCAGTTGCAGCAGGTGAATCGGTTTTTTTAAACCCAATAAAATAGGCCCCATTTTTTCGATGCCCGCTACTTCCTTCACCAGGTTGTAGGCGATATTGGAAGCCGACAGGTTGGGGAAAATAAGGGTGTTGGCACTGCCATCGGCCAGATCGCTGAACGGGTGATTGTGTTGCAGCAGCGCAGTATCGAAGGGTAAGTGGGCCTGCATTTCGCCATCCACGATCATGGTCGGGTGTTTGGCTTTCAGTATTTCCACGGCGTTACGCATCTTAATGGCATCTTCGCCATCGGCACTGCCAAAGTTGGAATAGGTGAGCAAGGCGATGCGCGGGGTGATGTTGAATTTTTCCACTTCCTTGGCCGCCAGCTCGGTTATTTCCACTATTTCCTCGGTGGTCGGGTTGAAATTCACGCTGGTATCCGCCAGAAAAAGCGGCCCGAAACGACTCATCAGGATGTACATACCCGACACTTTTTTCACGCCGGCCTGCTGCCCGACTACTTGCAGGGCGGGCCGGATGGTATCGGGGTAGTTGCGGGTCATACCGCCGACCATCGCATCGGCATCGCCGGTTTCGACCATCATACAGCCAAAATAATTTCTCCGGCGCACGATGTCGTGGGCTTCGGTCAGGTTGTAGCCTTTGCGCTGGCGTTTTTCAAAGAACAGATCGCCGTATTTGACCAACCGGGCCTGATCGGCTTCGTTTTGGGGCGACATCGGATCAATGATCTCCACCTGTGCCAAATCCAGTTGATTGTCCTGAATCAGCCGTTCGATCCGTTTGACATTGCCCAATAAAATAGGGGTGGCAAGTTTCTCCTGCCGGACCTGCTGGGCGGCTTTCAGTACCGCCAGATTTTCGGCGTCGGCGAGGACGACTCGTTTCGGATTCTGTTTGGCTTTATTGATGATGGCCCGCGTCAGCGTGTTGTCCTGGCCCAGGCGTTTGGACAATTGCAATTCGTAGGCCTCCCAGTTTTCTATCGGGAATTTGGCGACCCCGGTTTCCATAGCGGCCCTGGCCACGGCCACGGCGACGGTGGTCAGCAAACGCGGGTCCACCGGTTTCGGGATGATGTATTCCCGGCCAAACACCAGATTGTCTTTTCCGTAGGCCAGATTGACGATGTCGGGGACGGGTTTTTTGGCGAGTCCGGCCAGGGCATGCACCGCCGCCAGTTTCATTTCTTCATTGATGATCTTGGACCGCACATCCAATGCACCCCGGAAAATATAGGGGAACCCCAGCACATTGTTCACCTGGTTGGGATAATCGCTGCGTCCGGTGGCGAAAATAATATCGGGCCGGGCCGCCGTCGCTTCTTCGTAGGCGATTTCGGGCGTAGGGTTGGCCATCGCAAAAACGATACAATCCCTGGCCATCGCTTTGACCATATCCTGATTCAGAATATTGCCTTTGGAGAGACCGACAAACACGTCGGCCCCGGTCATGGCCTCGGCCAGGGTAGTGCTGGCGGGAGCGGCATCATTGGCGAATTCCGATTTTTTGCCATCCAGGTTGGTGCGGCTGGGATGCAGCAAGCCCTTGGAATCGAACATGAAAATGTTCTCCTTTTTTGCACCCAGGCTGTGGTAGAGTTTGGAGCAGGAAATGGCCGAAGCCCCGGCACCATTGACCACGATTTTGGCCGTGGTAAAGTGCTTGCCGACCAGTTCGAGGGCATTCAGCAGGGCCGCCGCACTGATGATGGCGGTCCCGTGCTGGTCGTCGTGCATGACGGGAATATTCATTTCCGCCTTCAGTCTTTCTTCGATCTCGAAACACTCGGGCGCGGAAATATCTTCCAGGTTGATACCGCCGAAAGTCGGCTCCAGGATTTTGACGGTACGCACGAATTCATCTACATCTTTGGTGTCCAGTTCGAGGTCAAAAACGTCAATGTCGGCGTAAATCTTGAACAGCAACCCTTTGCCTTCCATAACCGGCTTTCCGGCCAGAGGGCCAATATCGCCCAGGCCAAGTACCGCCGTACCATTGGAAATAACGGCCACCAAATTGCCTTTGGCGGTGTATTTATAGACATCCTCGGGGTTTTCGGCGATAGCCAGACAGGGTTCGGCTACTCCCGGCGAGTAAGCGAGGGTCAGATCTCGTTGGGTAGCGGTTTCTTTCGAGGGAATCACCTCGATCTTGCCGGGACGGCCTTTGGCGTGGTAGTGCAGCGCCTCTTCTTGCAAAGTCTTTTTCATAATTGTGTTATAGGCCGCAAAGATGGTTTTTCTGAGCGACTCTGTTACCAGAGCTTTACAGCGTCCTGATCAATACTTTTTAAAAGTATGCCACTGGCGGTTGATTTTGACAGGGGTATGCACACAAACCATTACCTGAGAAGTAACCCGACAGAAAGAAAAAAACCTTGTATAGTATTACTAATCAATAGTTTACAATGAATAATCTCTATATAATGATCACCAGGCCGGGTAACAACTTTCCATATTCCGTTTGTCTTTTGTGCGTTGGAAAGCCTCACTTTTGAGACACGTTAAAGTTTATTTGTGCAACTAGGTTATTGGTTGCTGGCTATCCCTTCTTTTTTTATCTTCTAAATTGTTTAATCATCATGACAGGTTTTCCCTCTGTTTTCATCCTTCCGGCCATTGCGAGAAGATGGTCCATGTACACCTTGCATCAGTGATCATCGTCCGGTCTAAATAGCCATACCGCTCTTATTGCATTTATGCTGCGGCTCGGGTCTCCCCGGGCAGGTACAATGCTATGCGTAAAAGGCCCCTGCCCGAATTGCATTTTTTATATTAATCAACAATAGCTTATGAAAAGTTTTTACGGTTATCCATCTCGTCTGAGGTCTTCTATTGCAATTTGGCTAACCAATACACTCCGATTGGGCCGCAAAGGACTCTCTGCTGTCGCGTCCAGAAATCGCTTTCTGGTGCTTACCGGAGGCCTGGGCCTCTCCCTGCTGCTCGTATGGGCAGTCGCCAAGCCAGATACATTCAGACAAAGCGCGCAAGGTCTGCGGCAAGCCACGCTGCTCAAAGCAGAAGGGGTTAAATTGACCTTTAGTAAAGATCAATCAGTAGAATATACTTTAAATGCGCCTCACCAGCAATGGATACCGGAAGCCGGGCTGAGCATCAGTACGGCCAAAAATCTGGGTCGTACCAATATAGCGGTGTCGCATAAAACAGTTAAGATTGACCAGCGTCCTTCTATTCGGAAAGTAGTCGGTATTCACCCCGAGCACGATGAAGACCTGGATGCCGAAATGCTTTTCTCCTACACCGATGCCGAACTGGACGGTCTGGACGAAAATAATTTGATTCTCTACTCCTCTGTTGATGAAGGGGTCACCTGGCAGCCGCACCTGAATAGTGTGCGGGATATAGCGATGAATACCATCCGCGTGGAAGGTATTCGTCATTTTTCATTGTGGACGGCGGCTGGTACGTTCGTCGTACAAGGTCCTGGCTGCGTCACCACCGGCATCGGCGCCTGGTGGCGGTCGGATATTGGCGCTTCGCCGACTGCCTGGACCGATTTTAGCACCAACGGTTACAATGCTACCGTCGTTGGGGTACCTGTTTTTAATGCTGCGGGCGCGAATTTTAACCCGGCCATCAATCTAACCAATGACTACTACCACTACACGGTTGGTATTTTCAAAAACAACCCCGGTATCGTCAACTCCAAGGTCTTTACCGTGGTGTTGCCGATCAATGGGCAACTCATGACCTCCTGGAGCGAGCGTGCCAGTAATGGTCAACCCTACCAACTTCATGCTCCCTGGAGCAATGACTATACCTACCATGATGCCCCTTATGGCTATCGGGTGTATAACAATTTCACTGCGAATGGCGGTAAGTATGGCGTACCCAATATTATCGCCGGGGAGCGGACGCAGAACAATATGTCCATCCGCACCAATGGTAAAGTGCAGAACTTCGCCGGTAGTTATGGCGGCACTTTTACTTCCAATACCAACCTGAATTACCTGGGTGCCGTGGCTGGCTATCCCTCTGTGGGAGGCCTCGCCGAAATCATTGTTTACCGCGACGCCTCTTCGATGACCGCGGTGCAGGTGCAAAAAATCGAAAGTTACCTGGCCCTGAAATACGGTATTACCCTCGACCAGACCACACCGCGCGACTACCTGGCGGGTTCCGGTGCCAAAATGTGGGATGCCACGGTCAATGCCGCGTACAAATACAACGTCGCCGGTATTGGTCGGGAAGACTGCCAGACTTTTCATCAAAAGCAAAGCAAAAGCATCAACCCCAGCCAGTTCATCACCTTCGCTACGGGCAGCAGCATCGCCGCCGATAATGCAACTAATGCTACCGCCGTTGCCGCCGACAATTCCTTTTTGGTGTGGGGCGACAACAATGCCAGCCAGACGACCACCGTGGCCGTCGCTGGTGTCAATGTGAACGACCGTATGACGCGCGTCTGGCGGGTGGACAAAACCAACTGGACCGATCAGAATATTACGATCAAAGCGGCGGGCTATGCCAACCGTTATTTCATCATCCATAACACCTCGGCCACTTTCGCCACCGCCCCCAGCCAGGAAATCCTGCTGGATGCAACCGGCTCGGCCACTTTCAATAGCAGCCTGCTGCCCGATGGGGCCTATTTCACTTTCGGCAATGTCGTCAAAGGCCCAGCCTGTCTCAACACCGGCGTAGGTGCCTGGTGGCGGGCTGACCAGGAGCTTTCCAGCACGCAGTGGAAGGACTTCAGCGGCAATGGTTATGATGCAAATGCTGTGGGCGTAACGGCTATACAGACAACGGGTGCCAACTATAACCCCTTCGTCAAGCTCAACAGCAGCTACTACCAGTATAATAATGGTGTTTTCAAAGGTGCGGGCATGATGAACTCGAAGGTCTTCACGGTCACTGTACCCGTCAATGGACAACTTACCGTAGCCTGGGCCGAGCGGGCCAGCAATGGAGCTAACTACAACGTCCATGCACCCTGGTCTAATGACTATAGCTACTTCGATGCACCGTGGGGTTATCGTCAGTACAACAATTTTACTGCCAATGGCGGCCATTATAACGTACCCAATATCGTCACGGGGGAACGCACTACTACCAATATGGCCATTCGGACCAATGGTAAAGTACAGAATTTTCCCGGCAACTATCCCGGCAATTACCCTTCCAATACTATTTATAACTATGTAGGGGCGGTCTATGGCTACCCATCTACTGGCGGTACTGGTGTAGCGGAAGTCATCGTCTATCGCGATGCTTCAGCCCTGACGGCCACCGACGTACAAAAAATTGAAAGTTATCTGGCCTTGAAATACGGGATTACCCTCGATCAGACCAGTGCCCAGGACTATCTGGCCAGCGATGGCTCGAAAATGTGGGATGCCAGCGTGAACGCCGCCTTCCGCTACAACGTCGCTGGTATGGGCCGCGATAATTGCAACGTACTCTACCAGAAACAAAGTAAAAGCGTCAACCCGGCGCAGTTCATCACCTTTGCCCTGGGCAGCAGCGTGGCCGTCAGTAATGCGGCCAACACCGGCACGATCGCCAACGACAAATCCTTCCTGACCTGGGGTGACAACAACGCTAGCCTCAGCACCGTAGTGGCCGTCAGTGCAGTGAATACCACCGAACGGATGTCGCGCGTCTGGCGGGTGGATAAAACCAACTGGACCGACCAGACCATCACTTTCCAGGCGACCGGCTACGCCAATCGTTACCTGCTCATCCATAATACTTCCGCTTCTTTCGCCACCGCACCCACCCAGGAAATCCAGCTGGATGCCACCGGCGCGGCCACTTTCAATAGTAGCCTGCTACCTGACGGCGCGTACTTCACGCTGGGGAGCATATTCCAGGGCCCCGGTTGTGTCAATGTTGGCATCGGTGGCTGGTGGCGTTCCGACCAGTTTGCTTCTCCTACCGAGTGGAAAGATTTCAGCGGTAATGAACACACGGCTCTTGGAGAAGCTGGTACCCCCATCTTCGATAATGGCGGAGCCAACTTCAACCCATCCATAAAATTCAATGGCGGATACTTCTACCGCTACACGGATGGAGTTTTCAAAACTACGTCCATTAATAACTCAAAGGTCTTTACGGTAGTTACACCAATCAGCGGAGCACGAAATTATCCTTGGGGAGAATATACGACAAACGGTCAGAGTTACTGGTTACTTGCGCCCCACATTGATAATTTGACTTATCATGATGCCCCTTATGGCTACCGGGTGACCAATGGGTTCGCTGCCAACGGTGGTCAATTCGGTGTGCCTAATATCGTCGCTGGTGAAAGGACCCAAACTAATATGTCCATTCGGACCAATGGTAAGGTGCAGAATTTTCCGGGTAATTATCCGGGCACCTTTACTTCCCATACGACGGCCAATACCTTAGGTGCGGTAAACCAGTATCCTTCTACTGGCGGTTTCGGGGTTTCAGAAGTCATCGTCTATCGCGATGCTTCGGCCATGACGCCCACCGATGTACAAAAGATTGAGAGTTACCTGGCGCTGAAGTACGGTATTACGTTGGATCAGACCACCGCGCGGGACTATCTGGCGGGCAACGGCACCACCAAAATGTGGGATGCCACCGCCAACGCCGCTTTCAAATTCAATATCGCCGGTCTGGGTCGCGACAATTGTCAACTATTGCACCAGAAGCAGAGTAAGAGCGTCAATCCCACTCAGTTCATCACCGTGGCTTTGGGCGACAGCATTGCGACCAGCAACGGAACCAATGGCAAGACCATTACTACCGACAACTCCTACTTAGTGTGGGGCGACAACAATGCCAGCCGCTTCACCTCTGCGGTGATCACCGGCTCCAGCAACGTGACCGGACGCATGAACCGCGTCTGGCGGGTGGACAAAACCAACTGGACCGATCAGAACATTACTTTCCGGGCAGCAGGCTATGCCAATCGTTACCTGTTGATTCACAATACCGATGCGGCTTTTGCCACCGCACCCAGCCAGGAAATCCTGCTGGATGCCACCGGTACGGCTACTTTCAACAGTAGTTTGCTTCCCGATGGAGCCTACTTCACCATCGGTAATGCCCTGCTTGGCCCCGGCTGCGTGAATTCTGGCATTGGCGCCTGGTGGAAATCAGACTTCGAGATGACCTCCACTTACTGGAATGATTACAGCGGCAACGGTAAGAATACGTTCAATCAGGGAGTGCCGGTGCCACAAGCAACGGGGGCTAACTACAACCCCTTTGTCAAATTCAATAATACCTACTATAAATACACAGAAGGTATTTTTAAAGATGCGCCGGGTATTGTTAATTCCAAGATATTTGAGGTAGTTATTCCAATCAGCGGACAATACAACAATCCCTGGGGAGAATATACGACCAATGGTTATAGTTACTTCATCCACGCACCCCATAATAATGACGTCATCTATCACGATGCGCCTTATGGGTATCGCGTTACTTCCGGTTTCACGGCTAGTGGTGGCCAGTACGGAGTGCCAAATATCCTTGCCGGGGAGCGGTCGCAGACCAATATGTCCATTCGGACCAATGGTAAGGTGCAGAATTTCCCGGGCTCCTATCCTGGCACTTTCCTGACCAACTCGACCGAGAATTTCGTAGGGGCTGTACCTGGCTTGCCTTCCTCTGGCGGTTCCGGCACGGCGGAGGTTATTGTTTATCGCGATGCCTCTAGCCTGACGGCCACCGATGTACAGAAGATCGAGAGTTATCTGGCCCTGAAATACGGTATTACGCTGGATCAGACCACCGCGCGGGACTACCTCGCGGGCAATGGCACCACCAAAATGTGGGATGCCACCGCCAACGCCGCCTACAAGTTCAACATCGCGGGCCTCGGTAAAGACCTCTGTCAGCAATTACACCAGAAGCAGAGCAAGAGCGTGAACCCCAGCCAGTTCATCGTCATGGCTCTGGGTGATAGCATCGCGACCAGCAACCAGACCAATGGCAAATCCGTCACCGCCGACAACTCCTTCCTGGTCTGGGGCGACAATAACGGCAACCGTTTTGGCACCACCGCCGTCACGGCCACCAACGTAACCTCGCGCATGAACCGCGTCTGGCGGGTGGATAAAACCAACTGGACCGATCAGAATGTGACTTTCCAGGCGCAGGGTTATCCGAATCGTTATCTGTTGATTCACAACACCTCGGCTACTTTCGCCACCGCGCCCAGCCAGGAAATCCTGCTGGATGCCACGGGTAAAGCGACGTTTAGCAGCAGTCTGTTTCCCGATGGAGCATATTTCACTATTGGCGATGCCATCCTCGGCCCCGGCTGTGTGAATGTCGGCGTGGGTGCCTGGTGGAAAGCCGACTATGAAATGGATGTCGCCCATTGGAGCGATTATAGTGGCAATGAGAAGAACGCTTTACCCGGAGTTGGTGTGCCTGCATCTACGCCGTTCGTCAGTGGGGCGAATTTCAATCCCTTAGTGAAGATTAATGGTGGCAATGGTCACTATCAATACAATGGAAATCCCATTTTTAATGCCGGGATGACTAACGCTCGGATCTTTGCGGTCACCCTGCCACTCAGTGGCGGCAACGGTATTGTTTGGGGCGAGGGTATGAATAATGGGCAGAATACGGCCTTATGGGCAACCGCTACAGACAATAACCTCTACTTCGATGCGCCCTTTGGCTATCGAGTGAGTGGTCCATTTACTACTAACAACGGAAACTTTGGGGTGCCTAACCTGACCGTAGCGGTACGCACTGCAACGAACATGGCCATTCGCTTACAGGGCAAGGATGTAGTAAATACCCCTGCCGCTTTTGCTACTTTTACTAGTACCGGTGCCGCTCACATAGGGGCCTACCCAGGCCTCGGTGCCAGTGCCGGCTTCGGCATCGCCGAGGTGATCGTCTATCGGGATGCTACCGCGATGAACGCTACCGATCTGCAGAAGATCGAGAGTTATCTGGCCCTGAAATACGGTATTACGCTCGACCAGAGTACGCCACGTGACTATCTGGCCAGCAACGGCACCACCAAAATGTGGGATGGCACCGCCAATGCGGCGTTCCGCTTCAACATCGCGGGTATGGGTAAGGATATTTGCCAGCAACTCAATCAGAAAGCAAGCCGCAGCGTCAACCCTAACCAGTTCGTCACCTTCGCCGTGGGCGGCAATATCACGGTAGATAACAAAACCAACACCAGCACCATCACCAACGACCGCTCCTTCTTGACTTGGGGCGATAACAATGGTACGCTCCTGACTTCGGTTGCGGTCAATGCCACCAACGTGAGCGAACGCTCCGGCCGCGTCTGGCGGGTGGACAAGACCAACTGGGCCGACCAGGACATCACCTTCCAGGCCATTGGCTATCCGAATCGTTATTTGTTGATTCACAATACCGACCCCACCTTCTCCACTAACCCTACCGCGGAAGTGAAACTGGACGGTGCGGGCACGGCTACTTTCAGCAGCAGTCTGCTGCCCGATGGGGCCTACTTCACGCTGGGCAACATTTTGGTAGGCCCCGGTTGCGTCAACGTTGGCGTAGCCACCTGGTTCGATGCCAGCGAAGCGGAGCTTGGCAATATGGTGGACGGCACGGGCTGGCAGGATAAGAGCGGCTGGGGACGCCACATGTCGACGACTAGCGTCGGCCAGGCCCCAACCGTACAAAGCAACCTGGCTAACTTTAACCAGGGTACTTATTTCGATGGCGGCGATGCCGTGTGGCAGCCGTCTTATGGCACCGCCTTTACCGAAGGGGAAGTCTTTTCCGTGGGACATCGCCTGGATGTAGGCAACCGTGGACCCATGTTCGATTTTGGCGGCATGTCAGGCACCGCTTCTCACTATACCTTTGGCGATGGGGCCGTTTATGAAGCCTTCGGTACCACGAATCGGCCAGGCTTTAATCCGCAGACGAACGTAGTAACAGCGGGCGGTGTAACCATCAATGCCAGCAGTCCACCCGTAAATGCTTCTAACTGGAACATTTATAACGTGGGGGCGACCGCTACCGACTGGTTTGCCGGATTCAACGGTATAACCAAAGCATCACGAGCGAGCAATACCGTTGCCTTTGCAGGCAATACCAATATGCATATTGGCTGGCGCCAGACCGCTTACTTCTATGGCAACGTCTCCGAAGTAGTGCATTACAACCGCAAACTGACCGCTGTCGAACGCCAAAGGGTCCACAGTTATCTGGGCTTGAAATACGGTATTACGCTGGATCAGACCACGCCTTATAACTATGTAGCGACTAACAACAGTGTCTATTGGGATGCGACAGCCAATGCGGCTTACAAATCCAACATTGCCGGTATTGGTCGCGACGATTGTACGAACCTGAATCAGAAACAGAGCAAGAGCATCAATGCCAGCCAGTTCATTACGATGGCGGTGGGCACGGAGATCGCCGCATCCAACCCGGCTAATGGCGGTATCATCGGTACCGACCGCTCCTTCCTCGTTTGGGGCGACAACAACCTCAGTGCCGCTGTTCCTGCCGCAGTCACGGCAACCAACGTCACCGAACGGATGTCGCGCGTCTGGCGGGTGGATAAAACCGTTAACTGGGGGGAGCAAAACATCACCTTCCAGGCCAAGGGTTATCCCTATCGTTACCTGCTCATCCACAACACCGACGGTGCTTTCGCAACAGCACCTACGCAGGAAATCCAATTGGATACTTTTGGTATAGCCACTTTCAACAGTAGTTTGCTGCCCGACGGTGCTTACTTCACTATCGGGGATGCCGTGAAAGGTCCCGGCTGCGTCAACCTCGGCACTGTCCTTTGGCTTAAAGCCGACTACGGCCTGACCACGGGTGCCCTGTGGGAAGATTATAGCGGTAATGAAAATGATTTCACCCAAACCGTAGCTGGCGAGCGACCCACTGTAGTAGCCGGTGATGTCACGACCAACTTCAATCCGGGTTTACTGTTTGCCAGTACCAAAAACCTGGAAAGAGCGAGTGGTCTGCTGGCAACAGGCGGCGGTACGGTCGTGGCAGCGGTCAAGCACACGAATCTGGCGGCTACCTGGGGCGATATTTACAACCAGGCCACTGATAATCCGACCTTCGGTAAATGGACAGGAGTAGGCAATATGAAAGTCTATGATGCCGGAGTTCACGTGGTCAATGATGTAGCACTATCATTCATAGAGTCGCAAAATCACATTGCTGGCTATGACTATGGGACTACTGCCAACAGCTACACGGCTTATATGGATGGTAAAGGATTTAATGTAACCAGCCCCGCGCCATCTATTGTTGCTGGAACCGCTTATCTTGGTGGAGAAAATACGCTGGAAAACTGGGTAGGTAACATCTACGAAGTAGCCATTTACAACCGGGAGCTGACCGCACCGGAATTGCAGCGCGTCAATTCCTACTTTGGCATTAAGTACGGTATTACCATAGATCAAACTACGCCGACCGACTACCTGGCCAGCAACATTACCACCAAAATGTGGGATGCTACGGCCAATGCGGCATACCGCTACAACATTGCCGGTCTGGGCCGTGATATGTGTTCGCTCGTCCACCAGAAACAGAGCAAGAGTGCCAATGCCAACCAGTTCGTTACCTTCGCTATCGGCGATACTATTCAGGTGAATAACGCCGCCAACTCCAAAACGATTGCTACCGACCACTCCTTCCTGTTCTGGGGCGACGACAATGGCAGCCGAACTACGGAAGTAGCAGCGACGGGCACTAACGTGACCTCGCGCATGGTACGCGTTTGGAAGGTGGACAAAACGAATTGGACTGACCAGAATATTACCATTGAGATGACGGGCTACGCCAATCGCTACCTGATTATCAGTAATACTTCGGCCACCTTTGCCACTATCAATCAGGAAATCCTGCTGGATGCTACCGGTAAAGCCACCTTCAGCAGCAGCCTGCTGCCCGATGGTGCCTACTTTACAATTGGTAATGCCTTTAAAGGCCCAGGCTGTGTGACGGCCGGTGTCAAAGCCTGGATGAAAGCCGACTTCGGTACTTCCTCCGGCGCGGAATGGAATGACTATAGTGGTAACGGCATCGTCTTCAGCCAGCCGACCGTAGCCAACCAACCTACCTTGAACACGGGTACTGCTGCTACGAACTTCAACCCGACGTTCACTTTTGCTGCTACTCAGAACCTGCAAATTGCCAGTGGTTTGCTGGCCAATGGTGGTGGTACGGTGGTTTCTGCGGTCATGCACACGAACGTGACAGCTCCATGGGGCAATGTCTATAACCAGAGCCTCGCAGATCCTGCTTTTGGCAAGTGGAATGGCGTGGCAAACATGATGATTTACGACAACGGTGTCTATGGTGCCAACGGCATCACGCTGTCTTTCATCCAAAACCAGAACCATATTGCCAACTACGACTATGGCGCCGGGGCCAATAGTTACACGGCTTATCTGGATGGTAAAAGCCTTAACCTGACTACCCCTGCGCCGACGATTGTTCCTGGTATTGGCTCTATTGGTGGGGAATTGACCGCCGAAACCTGGCTGGGTAACATCTACGAAGTAGCTTTCTACAACCGTGAACTCACTGCGACGGAATTGCAACGCGTCAATTCCTACTTCGGTCTTAAATACGGTATTACTGTAGATCAGACCACGCCGACCGACTATATCGCCGGGAATGGCACGACCAAAATGTGGGAAGCAGCTACCAATACCGGTTACAACAACGACATCGCTGGTATCGGTCGCGACAACTGTCAGACACTGAACCAGAAACAATCCAGATCGGCCAATTCCGATGATATTGTCACGATGGGCAGCGGTACTATCGCGGCCACCAATGCGGAGAACGTTGCCGATCTGACCGACGTAACCTTCATGATGTGGGGCAATAACAACGGCACCATTGCCTGGCAGACCACGGAAACGCCGGTCAGCCGCATGCGCCTCACCCGCGAATGGAAGATAGATGAAACCGGTACCGTCACGGGTGTACAGATACAGGTACCGGACAACAGTAGCGCACTGGCCAGCAAATTGCCCGCCGAAGCCACCACGGTTTATCTGTTGGTGGATGCCGATGGTGATTTCTCCAGTGGTGCCACCGAGGTAGCGATGGCCCTCAACGGCACCAACTGGGAAGCCAACATAGACTTCACTGATGGACAGTATTTTACCTTTGCTACGCAATTGCCACCAGCACCAGGCTGTGTGGTGAATAATCTGAACCTCTGGCTGAAAGGGGATGCCAGCTTTACTTCTACCTTATGGGTGGACCAAAGTTTAAGTGGTAACGATGCTGCGCAAGCAACAGTCGCCAATCAACCCGTGTCAGATAGCTCTACTGTTATCAACTTCAACCCGGCACCGAAATTTGACGGGACGAATGACTACATGACGTTCAGCAATAATCTGGGTTTGAGTGGTAATACCAATGACTTTACGGTCTTTGCGGTTACGCGTCAATTAAACATTACTGGTTCACAGGCATTCTTGGGCGGTGTGACCGCCACACCGCCTCAATTCGTTGCCTGGCACGTCTCCGGGGCACCGGGAGAAGCAGTAGGCGGTGGCGGTGCTACTTGTACCACCACTTCCAGCAATGCGCTGGTAGCCGGTGGCACTGGTATTTCTTCTATTGTACGTGCGTCCAATGTAGTTACTGCCGCCTTGAATAGTACCGGCGCTGTTTCCAATACTTGTACTGCCAATTTTGCTGTCCAGAACATGCAAATAGGGTCAAGGAATGCTACAAGTAATCCATTTAATGGATTGATTGCCGAGACTATTATTTACAATAAAGCCTTGAGCGCAGCAGAACAACAAAGAGTATCTTCTTATCTGGCCGTAAAATACGGTATCACCTTAACCCAGGATTACATCGCCGCCAGCGGTGCTACTATTTGGGATGTTGGTGGTACCGGTGGTTACGACAATGATATTGCCGGTATTGGTCGGGAAGATTGTCAGTTGCTTTTGCAAAAGCAATCTAAATCCAACAATAGCGATGCATTATTGACCATCGGTAATGGTAATCTGATTGCACCGACCAACCCGACCAACAGCAGCACGTTCCCTGCCGATGTTTCCTATATGCTTTGGGGTAATAACAATGGCTCCATCACCTGGCAACTGGCCGAAACGCCCGTCAATCGCCAGCGGTTGACCCGTGAATGGCGCGTAACGGAGACTGGCACCATCGGTTCGGTGAAAGTTCGTTTACCCGATAATGGTAGCGCATTGACCAGCAAACTGCCCGCCGAGGTAGGCACGGTTTACCTGTTGACGGACGCCGATGGCGACTTCTCCAGCGGTGCTACCGAAGTGGCGATGACCTTGAACG
Source organism: Saprospirales bacterium (assembly GCA_031425155.1). Taxonomy (GTDB): domain Bacteria; phylum Bacteroidota; class Bacteroidia; order Chitinophagales; family Saprospiraceae; genus M3007. The sequence goes on from JANPIV010000070.1 coordinate 47,860, forward strand.
GTACCGATTGGGAAGGAAATGTGGATTTGACCAATGGTCAATATTTCACCTTTGCCACCAATGTGCCAGCCGTACCAGGCTGCGTAGCGGGCAATCTTAGCCTCTGGCTGAAAGCGGATTTAGGGGTAATCGGATCACCGGCGGTAACAGCCTGGGCAGATCAAAGTATCTATTCCAACCCGATCACGGTGGTGGGTGCTCCGCAGATTACTTCTACCATCAACTTCAACCCGGCTATTGCACTGAGTGCAGGCAGGTACTTCACTACGCCTAATGCGGCGCACCTGAACCCGACTGCTTCTAAAATAACGATCTTCGGTGTCACCAGACCGACCACAGTAGGTATCAATCCGATAATTGGTAAAACGGACGTTGCTGGTTGGAATAATGGCTATGGGATGTATGGCAATTCCAACCAAAAAGTTGGTTTCTGGCAGGGCGACCAAACCGGGGTGGAACCAGCCAACGTGCCGCACCAGGCCTATCCGAACACGCCGTTTGTCAGCACAGGTTATTATGATACCAACCAAAAGGTCAGTGTAAATGGTGCGACGGCAACTTCCGCTGTACAAACACCAACCCTTTCGACCAGCCAGGTAGAAATTGGTTTTGCCAAGACCTTCCAGTTTACGGGCGACTACGCCGAGGTGCTCTTGTACAATGATGACGTAGGCGCAACCGGACGTAACAAGATCGAGACCTACCTGGCCGTGAAATACGGTATTACCCTGGCCCACGATTACCTGGCGGGGGCAGGCACGACCATCTGGGACGTAGGCGGTACGGGCGGTTACGATAATGATGTGGCCGGTATTGGACGCGAAGACTGTTCTGGTTTGGAACAAAAACAATCCAAATCGGTCAACGCCGACGCACTGGTCACGATGGGTAATGGCAACAGCATTGCGACGACCAATGCTGCAAATGCCGCGCTGTTCAGTGTGGACGCATCCTTCCTAATGTGGGGTAATAACGATGGTGCCATCGCCTTTCAGACGACCGAAGCACCTACCAACCGGCAACGCCTGACCCGCGAATGGCGGATCACGGAGACCGGTACAGTGGGTTCAGTCAAGATTCGGGTGCCGGATAATAGCAGTGCCCTGGCCAGCAAACTGCCCGCCGAAATCACCACCATCTACCTCTTAGTAGATGACGACGGCGACTTCTCCAGCGGTGCCACCGAAATGTCTATGGCCCTGACTGGTACCGATTGGGAAGTGGATGCCGATCTGTTGAATGGCAAATATTTCACCTTCGCTACCGAAACCTGCAATCCGCTCATCACCGGTAATCCGGTGGACGTAACCCTTTGCGCCGGTGGTAACGCGACCTTTACGGCTTCCGCTTTTGGCAGTGGTTTGACCTATCAATGGCAGGAAAATACGGGTTCCGGTTTTGTCAATATCGGTGGTGCTACCAGTGCCAGTTATACCAAAAATGCCGTCACTGCGGCGATGAATGGCTACCAATATCAGGTCGTGGTCAGCAATTCTTGCCCACCATCGGCGACTTCTACGGCGGCTACATTGACGGTCAATACGCCTCCGGCGATTACCGTGCAGCCTACGGCCAGTGCGGTATGTGTGGGTGCTTCGGTAAATCTGGAAGTAATCGCTACGGGTACTGCCTTGACGTATCAATGGCAGGAAGATAGTGGTTCCGGCTTCGCAGATATTGCGGGAGCCACATCGCAACTGTATAGTTTCACCGCCGCCAGCGCAATGAATGGCCACAAATACCATGTCATTATTAGTGGTACTTGTACACCGACAGTCACTTCTTCCGATGTAACGCTGACGGTCAATGACCTGCCGGCCATCACGACCCAACCAGTGGATACCGTGACCGTTTGTGCGGGTACAAATGCTACGTTCAGCGTAGTGGCAACGGGTGCCGGTTTGACTTACCAATGGCAGGAAGATGCGGGTTCCGGTTTTGTCAATATTGCCGGAGCCACCAGTGCTTCTTATACGAAAACCGCACCGACGGCCGCCATGAGTGGCTACCTGTATCAGGTGATTGTGAGCGGTACCTGTACTCCGCCTGTCACGTCCGAAGTAGCGACGCTGATCGTGAACGGCGTTCCGGCCATCACCACCCAGCCCACGGCGCAAACCGTGTGTGCGGGGGCGGATGCGACCTTTGCGGTCGTAGCCACGGGCGCAGGTTTGACTTATCAATGGCAGGAAAATACGGGTTCCGGTTTTGTAAATATTCCTGGTGCCACGAGTGCGTCTTACACAAAAGCCGCCACGACGGTCGCTATGAACACCTACCAGTATCAGGTGATTGTCAGCGGTACTTGTACACCGCCCGTGACTTCCAGTGCAGTAGTCTTAACGGTAAATGCGGCTCCGGCCATTACGACCCAGCCGACGGCGCAAACCGTCTGCGCGGGTGCTAATGCGACCTTTACCGTAGTGGCTACGGGCGCCGGTTTGACCTACCAATGGCAGGAAGATGCTGGTTCCGGTTTTGTCAACATTGCCGGGGCCACCAGTGCTTCTTATACGAAGGCGGCAACGACAGTAGCCATGAACGGCTATATGTATCAGGTGATTGTCAGCGGCACTTGTACGCCGCCGGTGACCTCCAGTGCAGTCGCGCTGACCGTCAATGCCCTGCCAGCGATTACCACCCAGCCGACGGCACAGACCGTTTGTGCGGGTGCAGATGCGACCTTCACGGTGGTGGCTACGGGGGCTGGTTTGACCTACCAATGGCAGGAAAACACGGGCTCCGGTTTTGTCAATATTGCCGGGGCGACCAGTGCTTCTTATACAAAAGCCGCAACCACGGCAGTCATGAGCGGCTACACGTATCAGGTGATTGTCAGCGGTACTTGTACGCCGCCAGTGACTTCCAGTGCTGTTGCTCTGACCGTCAATGCGCTGCCGTCCATCACGACCCAGCCGACGGCGCAGACCGTTTGTGCGGGTGCGGATGCGACCTTCACGGTGGTGGCTGCGGGGGCCGGTTTGACCTACCAATGGCAGGAAAACACGGGTTCGGGTTTTGTCAATATTACTGGTGCGACCAGTGCTTCCTATACGAAAGCCGCAACGACGGTCGCCATGAGCGGCTACACCTATCAGGTGATTGTCAGCGGTACTTGTACGCCGCCGGTAACTTCCAGTGCAGTCGCCCTGACGGTCAATGCCCTGCCAGCCATTACCACCCAGCCGACAGCACAGACTGTTTGTGCGGGTGCGGATGCGACCTTTACAGTGGTGGCTACGGGGACCGGTTTGACCTACCAATGGCAGGAAAACACGGGTTCCGGTTTTGTCAACATTGCCAGTGCTACCAGTGCTTCCTACACAAAAGCAGCAACGACAGTCGTGATGAACGGCTACACGTATCAGGTAATCGTCAGCGGTACTTGTACGCCGCCGGTGACTTCCAGTGCAGTGAGCCTGACGGTAGGCGGTGTGCCAGCTATTACTACTCAACCGACGGGGCAGACGGTCTGTGCGGGTGCGGATGCGGCCTTCGCCGTAGTGGCTACGGGGGCCGGTTTGACCTACCAATGGCAGGAAAACACGGGTTCGGGTTTTGCCAATATTGCCGGTGCGACCAGTACTTCCTACACAAAAGCTGCCACGACAGTCGCCATGAGTGGCTACACCTACCAGGTGATCGTCAGCGGTACTTGTACGCCGCCGGTGACTTCCAGTGCAGTGGCTCTGACCGTCAATGCGCTGCCATCCATCACGACCCAGCCGACGGCCCAAACGGTTTGCGCGGGGGCGAACGCGACCTTCACGGTCGTGGCTGCGGGGGCTGGTTTGACTTATCAATGGCAGGAAAACACGGGTTCGGGCTTTGTGAATATTGCGGGTGCGACCAGTGCTTCCTACACGAAAGCCGCAACCACGGCAGTCATGAATGGCTATCAGTATCAGGTCATTGTGGGTGGTACTTGTGCGCCGCCGGTGACTTCCAGCGCAGTGGCCCTGACGGTAAATGCGGCTCCGGCTATTACGACCCAGCCAGCCAGTACCGCCGTTTGTGTAGGTGCGGACGCGACCTTTGCAGTAGTGGCTACGGGTGCCGGTTTGACCTACCAATGGCAGGAAAACACGGGTTCTGGGTTTGTCAATATTGTGGGTGCGACCGGTGCTTCTTACACGAAGACCTCGACCACTGTGGCCATGAATACCTATACTTACCAGGTCATCATCACGGGTACTTGTACCCCGCCGGTCACCTCGAATGCGGCTACGCTGACGGTCAATGCTTTGCCGGCTATTACGGCCCAGCCTGCCAACGCTACTTTGTGTGAAGGCAATAATGCCAACTTTAATGTGACGGCCACAGGCGCAGGTTTGACCTACCAATGGCAGGAAAATACGGGCTCCGGTTTTGTCAATATTGCCGGTGCAACGGCTTCGCTGTACATAAAATCCTCGGTGACAGCGGCCATGAGTGGCTATCAGTACCGGGTGATTGTGAGCGGCACTTGCAGTCCTTCCGTTACTTCCAACGCGGTTGCATTGACCGTAAATACGTTGCCTGCTATTACTACCCAACCCGCCGCGGTCACCAACTGCACAGGGGCCAATGCGGTCTTCACCGTAGTTGCCACGGGTTCGGGTCTGACCTATCAATGGCAGGAAGATACGGGTTCCGGTTTTGTGAATATTGCCGGTGCTACCTCGCCTTCGTACACGAAGACCTCGATTACGGCGGCCATGAATGGCTATCAATACCAGGTCATTGTCACAGGTACATGCGCGCCTGCGGTGACTTCAAGTGCAGCACTGCTTACGGTGACTACTGCGCCTGCTATTACGGCACAGCCGGTTAGCGTGACTACCTGTGCGGGAGCCAATGCCGTCTTTAGTGTGACCACTACGGGGGCTGGCGTGGCTTACCAATGGCAAGTGGACGATGGCTCCGGCCCTGGCTTTGTGGATATTCCGGGAGCGACCTCGGCCACTTATACCAGAGCAGCGGTGAGCTCGGCTTTCAATGGCTATTTGTATCGGGTGATCGTTGGTGGCGTTTGTCCGCCCTCGGTTACGTCTTCGGTGGCTACCCTGACGGTGCAACCTGCACCAAGCATTAGCACTCAACCTGCCAGTCAGGTCGCTTGTGTAGCCAGTAATGCCACTTTCAGTGTGGTGGCCGCTGGTGCAGGTTTGACCTACCAATGGCAGGAAAATACGGGTTCCGGGTTTGTCAATATTGCCGGTGCTACGAGCAGTAGCTACACCAAGGCGGGTATTACGGTCGCGATGAACGGCTATACCTACCAGGTCATAGTCACTGGTGCCTGTGCACCGCCGGTTACTTCCAGCGTGGCTACGCTGACAGTGGATGCGCCGCCCACCATTACGACCCAACCAGTGAGTGCGACTGTCTGTGAAGGTGCTAACGCCACCTTTACTACGGTGGCTACAGGAGCCAGCGTCACCTACCAATGGCAGGAAAACACGGGTTCCGGCTTTGTGAATATTGCCGGTGCGACCAGTGCTTCCTACACCAAAACAGCGACGACGGCTGCCATGAGCGGATACACGTATCAGGTGATTGTGACGGGGGCCTGTTCGCCTCCGGCTACTTCCAACGTGGCTACTTTGACGGTGAATACGCCGCCTGCTATTACGACTCAACCCGCCGCTGTGACGCTTTGCGATGGTGCTAACGCCACCTTTACCGTAGTCGCTACGGGCACCGGTTTGACGTATCAATGGCAGGAAAATACGGGTTCCGGTTTTGTCAACATTGCCGGTGCGACCAGTGCGTCTTACACCAAGGCCGCCACAACCGCCGCAATGAACAACTACCAATATCAGGTCATCATCACCGGGACTTGTTCGCCTGCGATCACTTCCAGTGCCGCTATTTTAACGGTAAATTCCATACCATTCATTCTTACGCAACCTTCTTCAGTTACTACTTGTGTAGGTACGAATGCCATATTTAATGTAATGGCTACGGGTAGTGGTTTGACGTATCAATGGCAGGAAAACACCGGTTCCGGTTTTGTCAATATTCCTGGTGCTAGTAGTAGTAATTACACCAAAACCGCCGTGACCCTGGCCATGAGCGGGTATCAGTATCAGGTTATTGTGACCGGCACTTGTACGCCCGTCCTGACCTCTAATGCAGTCGCTCTGACCGTGAACGCGCTGCCAACTGCCGTCATTGTGGAAAGCGATAATTCCTGCATTGCCAATGATGGTTCTATTGCCACGGGCGGTTCGGCTACATTGACGGCCAGTGGCGGCGCGACTTATCTCTGGGAAAATTCCTCTACGGCGGCTGTTCGTGTGGTTAGCCCGGTTACGACCACTACTTACAGTGTGACGGTCACCAGTGCGGCTGGCTGTACAGCGGTACAAACCACCACCGTCCTGGTAGTGGCCAACTGCGGCGACGTAGTACTGGCGGCGAAAGCCTTCCTGGGCGGACCTTACGAGGATGCGACCGATCTGATGAAAGATAACTTACGCACTGCCAATCTGATTCCGAATGCACAGCCGTATGGCGGCGCGGATTACACGGACTTTGGATATGCTGGTACGGAAACGCTGGGAGCCGGAGTACTCACGCCGGTGGGACCCAATGCTATTGTGGACTGGGTGCTGGTAGAACTGCACAATTCGGCCAATCCGGCGACGATTGTCGCTCGTAAAGCAGGTTTGATCCAGCGCGATGGCGACATTGTTTCGCCTGCCGATGGCACCTCTGCGTTATCCTTTGCCGGTACCGGACCAGGTAATTACTACGTCTCTATCCACCACCGCAATCACTTGGGTGTGATGACGGCTACTGCCGTGGCCCTGTCTGCAACAGCGACGCCACTGGATTTCACCAGCGCATCCACCAATATGTATCAACTGCCGGGCGGTAATGGTACTGCTTATGCTCAACGCACCCTGAACAATGGTAAACGCGCCCTATGGGATGGCAACCTGAGTAACGATAACAGTTCCGGCAACCTCATACAATTCCAGGGCGGTACTTCGGATAGCGATGGGGCCTACTTCAGAGTGTTGCTCGATCCGGGTAATGGCTCGGTTACCCCGAACTACTTCCTGAACGGATATGAACGGACCGACGGTAATATGGATGGGCAGGTGATTTTCCAGGGCGGTACTTCCGATGCGGATATTCCCTTCTTCAACGTGCTGACCTTCCCGGATAATGGCGGGAACGCACCGAACTACATCATTTACCAGCAAATACCATAATGCTGCTCACTCAATACCATGTAGGCCAAATTTTTTGAGGATACGAGGAGGCGAGTATTTGAATAAAGCACTTGATAATCAGGTAATTGATCAAATACTCGCATCCTCAAATACTCGAAAATCTTAATTTATAAGGTATTCAATCATTCATTGCCAAAACATAAAAAGTTATGAAAAGTATAGTGATGATGATGGGGGCACTATTGTTTTCCTCCATGCTCTCCGCCCAGGTCAAATTCAACCTGAGTTATGCGGAAGCGACCAAGGTTTATACGCTGAGCATTATCCCGCAGGCGACCTGGGAAGCACCAAAAAATATGGTCGGTTCCGCCCAGATTGTGCTGCGTGTGGCTGCCAATTCGGATTTCATCCCCGGCATTACCTCGCTGATACCGGGAGTGACCTGGGCGGACAATGCCTACGTCGAACAACCCGCCAGTGCGCCCGGCTACACCTTTGTCTGCATTGCGCTGGTCAATGGCCCCACTTCCGCTATCAAAATGGTAACCGGTCAGGAGGTGCCGCTTTTCTCTTTTAAAAATGTTGGACAGGGCTGCGCCGGACCAGTTACGATGCTGGCCAACGATGATCCGATGGTGCAGGCAGTTCGGGCCGATCACTTCAATATTACCCAGCATCTGGCCGTACTCGGTCTGCGGGGCAATGCCTTCGTCGGACTGGAAAACGCTACGGTAGAATGCGCCTCCCTCAGCGGCGTGGACGCACCGGCCAGCAAACTCATTGATGACGTAAAAGTCTCCCCGCTGCCCGCCGATAAAACGGTGAAGATCGAGTGGGCACTAATCAGCGATCAGCCCGGTCTGCGGCAAATGGTCATCTGCGACGTGCAGGGAAAAGAAATAATGCGGGAAAAAATCAGCGATGGCAAAGGCACACACAGCACCATTATTCCGGTGGCCAACTGGCAGGCCGGCATGTACCGGGTACATTTCGTCTTAGAGAACGATCGCCACACCCAGTCCTGGAATATGATGGTAATTCATTGATTTTTAATCATTTATTATATAATCCAAACCATTGAATTTGGGGTTGTGCCAAAAGTTAAGTTGAAGAGATTTAACGCTTTTGACGCAACCCCAAGTCTTTAAATTTATCCTAATCATGAAAAGAAATTTACTCCTTCTGTCCCTTGCTTTGATTTCGTGTTTTTCATCTGTTCAGGCGGCTGTCACCCTTAATTTGTCTTACAACAGCATGACACAGACCTATACTGTGTCAATGACCAGTACCGTGGCTTATAATGGGGCACTGGCCCGATTTACGCCGAGTACCCAAGTTACGATTGTTGCACCCGATCCCGATGGAGTAGGGGCAGGTACCTTTGGTATCACCAACGTCACCAACTTGACCGCCCTGATGTGGGGCTTCACGCAGATTAACAGTCCCACGCAAAACCCGAACGGCGACTACATCTTTTTCGCGCCTTCCAATGCGGGTACTTATACGCCATTTAATATTCCGGCTAATACGCCTGTTCCTTTATTCACCTTCCAGTCAGCGGCCCCTTGTGCAGGCTCGCTGTCTTTGTATGATAATATCAATGACCCATACAATGCCAATCCAAATATTGATGCGGACAACAACATCAAAATATTAGGAGGCGGAAATACCAATCTCTACTCAGGGAACAGCAGTGGCGCAATACCCTGTGCAGGTTGTACCCTGACGAGCCTGACCACCTCTAAAACCAATGTAGCCTGTTTCGGTGCCAGCACAGGCACGGCCACCGCCACCCCGGTGGGTACTGCGCCATATACGTATGCCTGGTCCAACACCGCTACAACGCAAACAGCGACTGGTTTGGCCGCCGGGACTTATATGGTGACCGTTACGGATGCGGCCAACTGTACCGGAACGGCCTCCGTCACCATTACCCAGCCTGCAGCGGCCTTAACAGCCAGCATCACTGCTTCTACCAATGTACTATGCTTCGGTGCCACTACCGGTTCGGCCACGGTCACGGCGGCGGGTGGTACCTCTGCTTATTCCTATGCTTGGCCAGCGGGCGCGGCGAGCCAGACGACGGCTACCGCTGCTAACCTGGCAGCAGGTGCTTATGTGGTGACAGTGACCGATGCGAATCTTTGCACCGCCACGGCCACGGCCACGATCACCGCCCCGGCGGCAGCACTGGTGGCCACCATTCCGGCTAAAACCAATGTCCTTTGCTTCGGAAATGCTACGGGTACTGCGACGGTCTCTACCACAGGTGGCACGGGTGCAGTGACTTATCTGTGGAGCAATGCACAGACGACGGCTACTGCCACTAACCTGGCCGCAGGCACCTATACGGTAACCGCCACGGATGCCAATAACTGTACTTCTTCCGCGACCACGACCATCACCGGCCCGGCAGCGGCTCTGACCTATGCTATTTCCGCCCAAACCAATGTATTATGCGGCGGTGCAAGCACGGGTTCGGCGACGGTCACCCCCACCGGCGGCACTACGCCTTATACCTACGCTTGGCCCGCCAGCGCAGCCAGCCAAACCACGGCCACCGCGAGCAATTTGGCCGCAGGCACTTATGTAGTGACGGTAACGGATGCTAATAGCTGTACCTCCACGGCGACGGCTACTATTACGCAACCCGCTACCTTAGCCGCATCAAGTAGCCACGTGAATGTGGGCTGCGGAGCGACCAATAACGGCACTGCCACTGCCACTGCTTCGGGCGGCACCTCGCCCTACACATATTTGTGGAGCAATGCTGGCACGACTGCTACTATTACTGGTCTTGCCACGGGCACTTACACGGTGACCGTCACCGATGCCAACAACTGTACCGCCACCTCCAGTACCACGGTCGGTCAGAGCACGGGTACCGTCACCTACAAACTGACTCTCGATCCCGATGGCATGACCTACCGGGTTTCGTTCAGAAGTTCGGTGTCCTACAACGGAGCCCTGGCGCGCATCACCCCCAGCACGCAGTTCACCCTGGTCTTTCCCGATCCGGACGGTGCAGGAGCGGGAGCCGTCGTATTGGGCAGCGTCACTTCATTGACGGCCCTGACGATGGGTTATACCCAGATCAACAGTCCGACCCAAAACCCGGGCAGCGATTATATATTTTTCGCGCCTTCCAATGCCGGTACCTATACGCCGTTCAATATTCCGGCCAACACCGATATTGCTTTATTTACTTTTAAAATACCGGCAGGCTGCTCCGGCACGGTTTCTTTGTACGACAACATTACCGATCCGTACAATGCCAATCCAAACATTGATGCGGATAATAATTTCAAAGTGCTGGGCGGCGGAAATAACAACCTCTATTGCACCAACACCTCGGGGCCTATTCCATGCCCGGGTTGCCCATTGACCAGTCTGACCTCTTCTAAAACGGATGTTTCCTGTTTTGGTGGCAGTAACGGTACGGCTACGGCTACGCCAGTTGGCACCGCGCCTTATACTTATTTATGGTCAAATGCCGCGACCACCCAAACGGCTACTGGTTTAATCGCCGGAACGTACACCGTTACGGTCACTGATGCAGGAAGTTGCACCGGCACGGCCACGGTAACTATTACGCAGCCCGCGTCCGCAGTTACAGCGACCATTGCTGCTTCGACCAATGTCGCTTGCTTTGGCGGTAATACAGGTTCGGCCACAGTAACAGCGGCGGGTGGTACTACGGCTTATAGCTATGCCTGGCCAGTGAGTGCGGCCAGCCAGACCACCGCCACCGCTTCTAACCTGGCGGCTGGTGCTTACATTGTGACGGTAACCGATGCGAACAGTTGCACTGCCACCGCCACGGCCACGATCACCCAGGCCACGGCTGTAACCGCCACTATCTCTGCTTCTACCAATGTTGTGTGCTTTGGCGGCACCAGTGGTTCTGCCACGGTCACACCTGCTGGCGGCACCACCCCTTACACCTATGTCTGGCCAGCGAGTGCGGCCAGCCAAACCACGGCCACGGCCTCCAATCTGGCGGCTGGCTCTTATGTCGTTACTGTAACGGACGCGAGTCTTTGCACTGCCACGGCTACCGCCACGATCACGCAGCCAACAGCGGGCCTAACCTCCAGCATTACCGCTTCGACCAATCCACCTTGCTTTGGTGCCACGACTGGCTCCGCAACGGTAACGGCCATGAACGGCACCAGCCCTTATACCTATTTGTGGCCAGCCAGCGCAGCCAGCCAAACCACCGCCACCGCCTCTAATTTGGCGGCGGGTACTTATGTGGTGACGGTGACGGATGCCAATAATTGTACTTCCACGGCGACGGCCACTATTACGCAACCTACTGCATTAACCGCAAGTGCTACCAGTGTGAATGTCGGTTGTGGCGGTTCCAATAACGGCAGCGCGATGGTGACGGCTTCGGGCAGTACTTCACCCTACACTTATTTGTGGAGCAATAGCGGCACCACGGCGGCCATCACTGGTCTTACTACGGGGACTTATACAGTGACCGTCACGGATGCCAATAACTGTACTACAACATCCAGCACGACGGTTGGGCAGAGTACGGGTACCGTCACCTACAAACTGACGCTCGACCCCGACGGTATGACTTATCGGGTTTCGTTCAGAAGTTCGGTGGCCTACAACGGAGCCCTGGCGCGCATCACCCCCAGCACGCAGTTTACGCTGGTCTTTCCTGACCCCGATGGCGCAGGAGCTGGAGCCATTGCATTGGGCAGCGTCACCTCGTTGACCGCGCTGACGATGGGCTTTACCCAGATCAATAACCCGGTGCAAAGTCCTACCAAAGACTACGTCTTCTTTGCGCCCGCCAATGCTGGTACTTATACGCCGTTCAATATTCCGGCCAACACCGATATTGCTTTATTTACCTTTAAAATACCGGCTGGTTGTTCCGGCACGGTTTCCTTGTACGACAATATTGCCGATCCGTACAATGCCAATCCAAACATTGACGCGGACAACAATTTCAAAGTGTTGGGTGGCGGGAATACTAATCTCTACTGCACCAACACCTCCGGGCCAGTCGCTTGTTCCAACTGCCCATTGACTAGTCTGACCACTTCTAAAACGGATGTTTCCTGCTTCGGTGGCAGTAACGGTACGGCTACCGCAACTCCGGCGGGTACCGCACCGTACACTTATTTATGGTCCAATGCGGCGACTACCCAAACGGCTACCAATTTAGTTGCTGGCACATATACCGTTACAGCAACCGATGCAGGAGGTTGTACCGGAACTGCTACGGTAACGATCACCGAGCCAGCAACGGCTGTAACCGCCAGCATAACGGCTTCCACCAACGTGCTTTGCTTCGGTGCTACCACCGGCTCAGCCACGGCAGCAGGTGCAGGCGGTACACCGACCTATACTTACGCTTGGCCAGTGGGCGCAGGCAGTCAAACGACGGCCCTCGCTTCTAACCTGGCTGCGGGTACTTATATCGTTACGGTGACGGATGCGAATGTTTGTACGGCCACAGCTACGGCCACGATCACGCAACCCGCAACGGCCTTAAGCGCGACCATTTCCGCTTCCACTAATGTGCTTTGCTTTGCGGGAACAACTGGCACAGCCACGGTGGCCGCCAGCGGCGGAACACCTGTTTATACTTATGCCTGGCCAGTAAGTGCCGCCAGTCAGACCACGGCCATGGCCACCAATCTGACGGCTGGTATTTACGTAGCCACCATAACGGACGCGAACGGCTGTACGGCCACAGCAACTGCCACCATTACCCAACCGGCCGCAGCCCTGACGGTCACCATCAGCGCCACTGTACCGGCGGCCTGCGTGGGTGGCGGCGGCGGTTCGGCCACGGCAGCAGTAGTGGGCGGCACATCAGCCTACACCTACTTGTGGCCCGTGAACGCTGCTAACCAAACGACGGCAACTGCCTCCAACCTGATGGCTGGAAATTACGTAGTCACCGTAACGGATGCCAATGCTTGCACAGCTACGGCCACGGCTACCGTCGGCGGTTTGATGGCGACTATTTCGGCCACCACAGCCGTCACCTGCTTACCCGGTTCGACAGGTACGGCCACCGTAACCGCTTCGGCAGGCACCAGTCCTTATACCTACTTGTGGCCGGTAAGCGCGGCCAGCCAGACCACGGCCACGGCCACGAACCTGCCCGCAGGTACTTATGTGGTGACGGTGACCGATGCTAATAATTGCACCGTAACATCTTCGGCAACAGTGGGTGGCGTAACGGCCACCATCAGTACCACAACGAATGTGTTGTGTTTTGGCGCGACGACGGGCTCGGCCACGGTAACACCAGCTGGTGGAACCACGCCTTATACCTATGCCTGGCCAGCAAGTGCAGCCAGTCAGACCACGGCTACTGCAAATAATCTGGCGGCGGGTACGTATGTCGTGACCGTCACCGATGCAAATAACTGCACGGCCACCGCTTCGGCGACGATCACTCAACCGGCAGCAGCTTTGGCAGCCACGATTTCTGGACAAACGAATGTACTTTGTTTTGCGGGAGCGACAGGTACAGCGACGGTGACCACTACTGGCGGCACGGGCGCGGTGACCTATCTGTGGAGTAATGCCCAGACCACAGCGACAATAAATAATTTAACAGCAGGCACCTACACCGTGACGGCCACCGACGCCAACGCTTGTACGGCTACCGCCACGGCGACGATCACCCAGCCAGCCGCAGCTTTGACAGCGGCCATTTCTGCTTCTACCAATGTTGCTTGTTTTGGTGGTACAACAGGTTCGGCCACAGTAACGGCAGCAGGCGGCACGACCGCTTATTCCTACGCCTGG
>JANPIV010000071.1:0-146799 GCA_031425155.1 Saprospirales bacterium
CGTAAAGCGATCAGCGCAGGTCTGGTTAGTGATCACGTCGCCAGTGGAGGTCACTGTCACTGCGCCACCACAGTTATCGCTGGCCGTGACGCTGGCCGGGTCAGCGGCTGGCACCTGGATGGCGCAGGCGACGGCAATATTGGCCGGGCAAGTGCTGGTGGGCGGTGTCTGGTCATCCACAGTGATCGTTTGCACACACATTGCCACATTGCCGCAGTCATCGGTGGCAGTATAGGTGCGTGTGATGGTGAAACGATTGGGACAAAGCTGGTTGGAAATGACATCTGCGGAGGTGACCGTTACCGCACCGCCACAATTGTCGCTGGGGGCTATACTGGCCGGGTTAGCCGCTGGCACATCTCCCACGCAGGAGACCGCCACATCCGCCGGGCAGGTGATGGTGGGCAACGTTTGGTCGTTGACCGTAATCGTTTGCACACACATCGCGACATTGCCGCAGTCATCGGTGGCCGTGTAGGTCCGTGTGATGGTGAAACGACTGGGACAAAGCTGGTTGGAAATGACATCCGCGGAGGTGACCGTTACCGCGCCGCCACAGTTGTCGCTAGTGACGATGGCTGCCGGGTTGGCCGCTGGCACATCTCCTACGCAGGAGACCACCACATCCGCCGGGCAGATGATGGTGGGCAAAGTTTGGTCATCCACGGTGATCGTTTGCGCGCAGGTTGCTATGCCCCCGCAGGCATCCGTCACCTGATAGGTCCGGGTGATAGTGTACCGATTCGCGCAGGTTTGACCGGAGATCACGTCTCCCAATGAAATGACCGTGAAAGCGCCGGGGCAGGTGACCGTCACTACAACTGAGGAAGGATCGGCGGCAGGTACCTGACTGGCACAGCTGACTGCAACTGGAGGAGGACAGGTGATGGTGGGGAGGCCGGCCAGGCAAAAGGCTGGTAAAGTAACGATGTTGGCACTGGTAGAAATAGCACCCATTGTCGTAAGCCCCCGTCCGGTAAGGCTGGCACCGGTACCCAAATTGATGGCTCCGGCAGCCACAATAGTACCCTGGAAAACGGCATTAGTCCCCAGAGAAACTGCTCCGTTTACTTGAAAATAAACATTGCACAAATTGGCTCCATTGATCAAGGTAATGACCGACGATGGATTAGCCGATAATGCGCCATCTATTTGGAAAATAAACAGTGCATTCGGATTACCGCCTCCATCCAGCGTTAAAGTGCCATCCAGTACCGAAGCACCGTCGAGGCAATAAACATTAGGGAGCAACGTCTGATTGCCAAATGGAGTACCCAGTACCAGGCCACAAATACGGCCAAACAGATCAGCATAGGCATCCTCTACATCGGTTGCGGCTAATACGGCTACTGGATCAGGTGGTATGTGAGTGGCTCCTACCAGGAAGCCGGGTGGCGTGAATGCGCCAGCATTCGTACCGATGTCGCCCACTACGGAGGTGGCCGCATCTCCATTAAATGCGCCAGCTTTGGTAAATAGGGCAAAACTGGAAGCAACTCCTAAATCGGGCGCCTGGGCAAAGGGTGAATAAGGGAATAGCAATAGCGCAACTGCTGTTACAGGGAACAGTATATTGATTCTCATATAAAATACTTTACTAGTGAAAAAGGATTAGCGAAGCAAAGGTATATGCTATCAAGATCGGCACTATTACATAAATAGCCCAAATAGTTGTACAATTCACACATTTCAGCCCAACTATGCGCGGCAGATTCTAATACTTCTATATTTATTATAATGTTTTATAAGGCACTCCTGCGCCTTTGATGCAATTGTTTGAAAAAGGCAGGAGAGAAACCGGTAATTTTTTTGAATTGTCTGGACAAATGCCCTACGCTGCTATAATGTAGCCGATAGGAAATTTCGGTAAGATTAATTTCCCCATAGGAGAGTAATTCCTTCACCCTCTCTATTTTTTGCATGATAATAAATTGTTGAATAGTAACCCCATTTATTTCCGCAAATATGTTATTCAGGTAGTTAAACTCCTGTCCTATTTTATCAGTAATAGAATCATGAAGTTTCACTTTTGTAAACTCGGTGCCTTGGTCAATCATCTCTACAATCAGGTTTTTTGTTTTTTCAATCATCATACTCCTCTTACTGTCCAGCAATTCCCATCCCGAATGAAGCAGGTGTTCTGTTAGCTGTTCGCGCTCCTTTTCTGTCAGTTCTCCCAGTATTTCTACTACACCAAAATCCAGAAAGGTATGGCGCAAATCTAATTTTTGCAGGTCTGCCTGTATTAAAATTTTACAGCGCGTACTCACCATGTATTTTATATATATATTTTCATACAACAATTTTAAAGCATTAAAATAGTTTATTTATATCACCATCAAATCTTCATATCCGCTTTTAATGACAGTTGACATAATTTTGAATTTTGCAGTAGATTTAATAACGCTATGAGTATGAGCCGGTATAATAATAGCTTCGCCGGTATTCAGTAAATGTGATTTTTTATTGATGATAAATTCCGCTTTTCCATCAATAACATGAATGAGTGTATCAAAGGGTAAAATTTTCCCGGTTAACGGGTCGCTGGAATCAGATGAAAGCAGACTGACATTGCCAGTAGTTTTGGTTAAAATCACCTTTATTACTACCGAATTTGGAACATATTCAATAATATCAGCAAGTATAAAGGGTCTCAATTTGTCAAATTCGAATGTACCGGGAGTCATGAAATTATTAAAAAATTGATGCACAAAATTGATGCACATACCCCTGTAAAGCCTTACATATATTTGGAATAATGTTACAGATATCACATATTTTCCAGATTACCCTTGCGTTTTTGTTTCAATTTCTTATAAAAAGAAGGGGAAAGGCCGGTGATCTTTTTAAACTGGTTGGACAAATGGGCAACACTACTATAGTGCAGTTTGTAGGAAATTTCCGTCAGGTTGAGTTCATCATACAAGAGCAACTCTTTTACCTTTTCGATTTTATGAATAATAATAAATTGCTGGAGCGTAATGCCTTTTACTTCTGAAAATGTATTAGCTATATAGGTATAATCGTATCCCAGTTTTTCGCTGATATAGTCAGAATAATTTACCTTCGGCAGCTCGTCGGAATAGTGTATCATTTCGACGACCACATTTTTTATTTTTTCAATTAAAATACTTTTTTTATCATCCAGCAGCTCCAGTCCTGATTCCAGCAAATTCTTCTTCAGCTGCTCCCGCTGTTCATTGCTTATATCTTCCAGAACTTCCACCAAACCGAGGTCCAGTACTATATATTGCAGCCCAATGTTGTGCAGTGCTTCCTTCACAATCATTTTACAACGAAGGCTGACCATTGACTTTATATAAAGTTTCATGTACTTTTTATTTTTACTCCGCATCGTTCTTGCGAAGCCATTTTTTTCATGTTGAGTGTTGCTGTCCAAATGTGCAGGCTGAAGGACAGGGGCAAAATCCGGCAGCGAGATAGATAAGGTATATGGATATCACTAAGGTTCCCCAATTCACCAGGGTGTGCGCAGAGGAAAGTGCTTGGCGATGAGCGAGTTGGCTTCTACAGGCCGCTCGGCAAAGCGACCGTCCTGCCATAATAACAGCACCGCAGATTCGTGCAGCAATTCCTTTATTTCTTCCCCGTCAGGCACTATTGTATGCTCGATCTCCCGGCGCAGCAGGTCTTTTTGCCCGTCACCGTCATAGTCCAGCAACCAGCTGCCGGTGAGGGTCTGCCCGCCATCGCCACCGTACCACTCGGCCACAGTGACCCGGGCAATGAACGCCTGATGGCGGTGGTCGTACAGGAGCAACGACTGATGCCGAAACCAATGTTGGTGGATTTCTACCCAGTAGGCTTCCACATGGTCATTCCAGGCAAAATACTGGCGACCTATAATGGAGGCCTGAGACGAATCGGCAAGATAATCAATTTCGTGCAGCAAAGCGGCAGGTACAGCGGCGAAAAACAGCGCGTTAGGAATGATATTCCCGCCTGGAACAGAATCCGTCAGATCACCGATCTCAAGGCGCAGGGTATCAGGAAGTGGAGATGACTGGAAATAGGCCCGAATAGCCGGATTGGGTTGAGCAATGGCGAGCTGGCAAAAAAAAGCACAAAAAAGACTAACACGAAAATAATGCATCACAATTGGAGGAAGATTTTTCTTACATAAAGCTACATAGGGACGGCCTTCACCTGCCATACGTACAAAACCATGCCACGCCGGGCAATCTCCAACGTTGGGAAAAGTAACGTAGTACCGCGCCGGGACGTGATTTTCGTCCGGCGGGCCTTTTTCAGTAAATATATTGCTGTGAAGTGGGTTAGCAGGGGCGCAGGGTGGTCCCGGCCCGCTGAAGTTTGTCCATCCTGCCAATGGACATTTGTAGCGTATCCATCCCCACCGGCAGCACAAAAGCGGCTGCGCAACTCCACGGCGAAGAGTATCAACCGCGATCACTGACCCAAAAAGTGCTGCGGTGCAGGGGCAAACTTTAAAAAGAAATGCTGCCCAGAGACCGGAAGGTCTTGGTCAGCATATAAACCAGATGAAAGTGCGTAGTAATTACGGATCGTGAATATTGCGCGTTTGGTCTTCGTTCAAAACCACTTTAGGATGCCTGTAAATCTTTTAAAACACTGTAAATGAAGCAAATGAAAGGGCAGGAAATTGTTTGTTTACTGGGGGAAAAGATAAAAGTGACAAACGCATTCCTGCCCTATGGATATTCTAATCTGCTTTACACCATCGTGGTATCTACGATGATAATATACAGATTGAATAACCAGCTGCCGCTGAAGTACGAGGAACCTTGCATAAATGATTAAGTTTAATAATAAGGAAATAGACGAAAGCCTTTAATTTAACACAAGTCAAAAGTGCAAGACATAGCCGGACAATGCACAAACAGAAAACAGTGGTTCGTTACCTGATTTTTTGTAATTTAAGTACATCTTTAAATATATAAACCGCTCATATACAATATTTTAAAGTGATATTTTTCTGCTCCCCCGTTACCTGAAACATAGGTAGTATGTTGTTTTTTGAGGGTTCCCGACCGGATTCTTCCTAAGACAAAATGCCAAAACCGGGCAGCATAGAGCCAAAAGGCCGCCGCAAATGGGCAGCCAGCGGAGCAGACAGATGCAGCCAGCCTACCCGTTTATTTTTCAGTTTCTACTTTTTTAAGGGAATCCAGCGCATACCCCCACAGGTCTTCGTAGGGAATTACCTCAATCTCAATCTCGTGGGTTTGGTTGGCGAATTGGATGGGAATATCCTTCAACAAATTAAAAAAACGGTCTGCTTTCACCTTCGCTTCCTGGATATTGAAATGTCCTACAGGTATTTGCAGGAGCATCTTCAGAAAATAGTAGCTGCGCTGCGTATTCTTCCCCCGCAGATGGCGATAGCAGTACTGCTCCAGGGCCTCCATTTCGTCCAACACGCGGGAGTACCGCTGCTCTTGCAATAATGATAAATATTTGATAATCAGGATGGCAATGTTCATCCCGCCTTTATCTTTAGAAAATATCTGAATTTCGTTGATGAACTTGGCCATCTTGAATTTCTTCCCTTTTATGGGGAAACTCATCTCTCCCAATAAAGACAAATAATAAATATATGCTTCGTAAATGCGCCAGAGTTCTTTGACATTATCGGGCAAAAATTCAAACCGGGGATGTTTTAAGGCCATACACAACACCTCGCCGGCGGCCTCGTACTGACGAATACGCAACAACAGCAGCAAGTATATTTCCTCAAATTTAAACCAGTTGAAAGTCCCCTCCTGCATAAACTCCAGGTAACTCTCCGCCGATTTCTTTGCTTCCTCAAACCGCTGCAAGTGCATACTGCTCATCAAATGCTGATAAATAAATATTTGTAACGGCACCTGGGCTGTGTAAGGCCGGGCTTTGAAAAATTGCAGTGCCTGCTCACAGTAGGCCAATGCCTGCTCGTGATCGTTCACCGTGGTATAGCGCATCAGCCCAATCATGTAGGCGTACATATTCAGCTTATACGACTGGTAATGTTGCAAAGCAGGCTCTATCTGTGCATAATACTCTACCGCAACGCGACACACTTCCTCGTGCGCTGAGCGGCTGTTTACCACGCGAACCACCAGCGTACTGTACAACTCCTCCGCCAGGCTTTCCATGACATATACTTTGTGATAATGTGCAAACTGCACATTGGCTTCCTGAAAGCGTTTGTCATTGCTGTCCCGCAGTCCGTATTGGGTACGCAGGAAAGACGAAATGTCCATGCACAACAGGGTAAAATCATATTTTTCCGCCTGTCGCAGTACCCGGTTGGCGAGGCTCAAAGCCGCCGTGTTGGCATTCTGGCCGGTCAGAACGCGAACCGTCAGCCATTGCTTATGGCACTGATAGTACGCTTTTTGATAATCTGTGTACCGCTCCTGGTCAGTATTGATCTGCAACACCGCTTCCAGCAGTTTTTCGCGCAGATCAGATTTTAATTTTCGATAACTCGAGCTGCCATTGGAAACGGCATACAGACTTGCTGCTGCCTCCTCGTCGGAAAGAAACTTGTCTTTGGCAATCCCTTCGTACAGGGCTAGTAGTTTGGATTTGCTTTCCCCCCCATGACCCATATATTTTCGCGGGTGCAGGTTGTGCTTTTCCAGAATCAGAATAATCTCTTTAATATCTTTCACTTTGCAGAAGATGGTTACCTGCGCATAGGGATTCGCCTGGTTGTGATAGAATAAAATATGCTTCTTGAAAACTTATTAAAAAGCCATTAGAAAATCGTATTGCTTAGGAAAAAATAAATACTTTCTCTTTCAAAATGAATTTTTGCTAAAAGCGGGCAAAGATACTTTTACTGCTTAATTACTCTCTTGTTCTGTTTTAAATTAAAAATTTGTGTGTCCCATAAATAGAGAAATAGTCAACCGGGGACACTTCTACACTTTTCACCCTGTTATTTGACGAAAAAACCCCCGCTTCACCAGTAGGGCTTGCCGTAGATTTGTCGCTTCAAATAACAAATTTCCGATGCAGCCGTCCGATTTTCAAAGCCGCCTCCACGCGCTCACCGCTCAGCACAACGCACTCATCACGCAGCCCAATCAACCGCAGCTGCCTGGTAATGGTATTTATATACGTTGGCAACACCCAATAGTCACACCTGCGCACACCCCTTTTTTCTGGCGCTACGATCTCGACCCGGCCACCAACCCTTTTTTGCAGGAACGCCTCGGCATCAATGCGACTTTCAACAGCGGCGCTATGCGCTGGCAAGGCAAATATTTGCTCATGGTGCGCGTAGAGGGCAACGACCGCAAATCGTTTTTTGCGGTTGCCGAAAGTCCGAACGGAATAGATAATTTTCGATTCTGGGATTATCCGGTCGTGCTGCCCGAAACCGCCGATGCCGACACCAATGTATATGATATGCGCCTCACCCACCATGCTGATGGCTGGATATATGGCCTCTTCTGCACCGAGCGCAAAGACCAGGCCCGCCCGCACGATACGTCTGCGGCCACTGCCGCCTGTGGCATTGCGCGTACCCGGGACCTGGTGACCTGGGAGCGGCTCCCCGATCTCATCAGCCATGCCGGACAACAGCGCAATGTGGTCCTGCACCCGGAATTCGTGCAGGGTAAATATGCCCTGTACACCCGCCCGCAAGACGGTTTCATTGATGTGGGCGGCGGCGGCGGCATCGGCTGGGGACTCACTGAGACCATGACGTTTGCCGAAGTATTGGAAGAAAAAGTAATTGATCCGAAAATATATCACACCATTAAAGAGGTGAAGAACGGGCAGGGGCCACCACCGCTCAAAACCTCCAGGGGTTGGCTGCACCTCGCCCACGGCGTACGCAACACCGCCGCCGGACTGCGCTATGTGCTCTATATGTTCCTCACTGATCTGCATGAGCCTTGGCGCGTCACACATCTGCCGGGCGGCCACTTTATCGCCCCGGAAGGCAACGAACGGGTAGGAGATGTTTCCAACGTCGCTTTTTCCAATGGCTGGATCGCCAACGAACAGGGCGAGGTATTCATTTACTATGGCTCCTCCGATACCAGGATGCACGTAGCCACTTCCACGATAGATCAATTGCTCGATTATGTGTTGCATACCCCTCCCGACGGGCTGCGTTCCGCAGCGAGCGTACAGACGCGTATGGAATTGATTAAGAAGAATTTGAAGTAATGAGTAATGAAACCCTATAAAAAACCAACCAAAAAATCACTTACTGAGTGCCAAATAATTCATAATTCATAATTCATAATTCATAATTCATAATTCATAACTTCTATGCCGCTCTTTCATCAGCAACTTTCGCAGGAACTACAGCGCATTCTCGATTGGTGGATGCGTCATACTGTGGATGAACAATATGGCGGTTTTATTGGGCAAATGGACGGCCAGGGCGTAGTACATCCGCAAGCCGACAAGGGGATTATCCTGAATACCCGCATCCTGTGGACGTTTTCGGCAGCAGCGCGCCACTCGCCGCTGCCCGCTTACCGGGATATGGCCGACCGCGCTTTTTACTATCTGCTCGATCACTTTTGGGACTCCGAAGCTGGCGGTTTTTTCTGGACGCTGGACTATCTCGGCCAGCCGCTGGATACCAAGAAACAAATCTATGCACAGGCATTTGCCATTTATGCCCTGTCCGAATATTATTTGCTGACGCAAAAGCCTGAAGCCCTGACTACTGCCCGCCAAACCGTTGCTTTAATCGAACAATACAGTCTGGATAAAACCCGCAATGGCTACCTCGAAGCATTCGACCGGCAATGGCAACTGCTGGATGATCTGCGGCTGAGCGATAAAGATGCCAATGCGGCCAAGACCATGAACACCCATTTGCATGTGCTGGAAGCCTATACTAATTTGCTCCGCGCAGAACGCGAACCGGCCCTCCATGCCGCTCTGGAAAATCTGCTGGGCCTGTTTACCGAAAAATTCATTGACCCGCAGGGCCATTTGCAGTTGTTTTTTAATGAAAACTGGCAACCACAGTCCGAACTGATCTCTTATGGACACGATATAGAATGCAGCTGGCTACTGCTCGAAGCCGCCGAAGTACTGAATGATACTGCCTGGGAAACAACGGCCAAAACCGTGGCCCTGCGCATGGCCGCCATAACCCTGGCGGAAGGCGTGGATACGGACGGAGGACTTTTGAACGAAGCGGATGCACACGGCCTCCACGATACCGACAAACACTGGTGGCCACAGGCCGAAGCCCTGGTCGGCTTTCTGAATGCCTGGGAAATATCGGGCGAACAGAAATTCTACGCCGCAGCCCTGCATTCCTGGCAATTTATCCAGCAATATCTATTGGACTCCACGCTCGGCGAATGGCGCTGGCGGGTGGACCGCGCCGGAGTACCCGATGTTTCGGAAGATAAAGTCAGTCAATGGAAATGCCCCTACCACAATGGCCGGGCCTGCCTGGAAGGTATGCGACGGCTGGCAACTGAATACATTGTAAATTAAGTTTCTTGGGTGAGGCGAGCGCGACTTACCTCCCCCGGCCTACGGCCGGGGGAGGTGTAAGCTACGTAGAGGGTGAGACAAACTACAAATATTTCGCCGCGCTGTGACTACCTGAACAGTCACGTTTTTTTATGATTTAAAAATGTGAGGATTCGATCAATTACCTGATTACCAGGCACTTGTTCAAATACTCACATCCTCAACTCAACACCCGCTCAATTTCTGCCAGCTCATCTCCGCTGAATGCCAAATTTTCCAGGCAGCGCAACGAATCTTCCAACTGCTCTTTACGGCTGGCACCTACCAGCACAGAGGTTACGCGGGGGTCTTTCAATAGCCAGGCCAGTGCCATTTGCGCCAGCGTCTGTCCACGTCCCTGCGCGATTTCATGCAGCTGCACAATTTGCCGCAGGCGATCCTCCGTAATATCCTCTTCCTGCAAGTAGCCGTGGGATTTGGCTGCCCGCGAATCGGGGGGAATGCCGTGTAAATATTTGGCCGACAATAAACCCTGCGCCAGCGGCGAAAAAGGAATACAGCCCACCCCTTCCTGTTCCAGTACATCGAGCAACCCCTCCTCTACCCAGCGGACAAACATGGAGTATTTGGGCTGATGGATCAGGCAGGGCGTACCCAATTGCTGCAGAATACGAATCGCTTTTTCGGCCTCGTCAGCGGGATAGTTGGAGATGCCCACGTAAAGTGCCTTACCCTGCCGCACCATCAGGTCCAGCGTGGACATGGTCTCTTCCAGGGGCGTATCCGGGTCGGGCCGGTGGTGATAAAAAATGTCCACATAGTCGAGGCCCATGCGTTTCAGACTCTGGTCGAGGCTGGCTACCAGGTACTTACGCGAACCCCATTCGCCATACGGGCCTTCCCACATGAGGTAGCCCGCCTTGCTGGAAATGATTAATTCATCGCGATGCGCCTGAAAATCCTGGCGCAGAATACGCCCGAAATTTTCTTCTGCCGAGCCAGGCGGCGGGCCGTAGTTGTTGGCCAGATCAAAATGGGTAATCCCGGCATCGAAAGCAAAGTGCAGGATAGAACGGCAGTTTTCCAGCACATCCACGTGTCCGAAATTGTGCCACAGGCCGAGCGAAATAACCGGTAATTTTAGACCGCTACGGCCACAACGTCGGTAGGGCATGGATTGGTAGCGATGGGGACTGGGCTGGTAAGTCATCTTATAAATGATTAGATTGTTTGGCCGAAGCAGCAGGTAAAATGTTACGGAGCAAATGTATTAAATTGCGCAAGCAGAAGCAGAAGTTCCGTTTTTTTCCCGCAGTTTTTTTGGTTGCCGGAAAATCAGGGATGCCCGACCCGGTCGTTTCCGGCTATTCATTCACTAGTTATTGATTTGACAATCAGCACCTTACCTGAATTTCAGGCCAGACCAACTGAGCCCAAGTACTTATTATAAATAGACACACAATGACCATCCAGGAGATTGCCGCTTTCGCACCAGACATAGAAAACGCTACAGCCCGTTTTTTTCCCGACACCGAAGCCCTTTACCGGCAGTATCATCGTTGGCCGGAGCTGGCTTTTGAAGAGGTAGAAACAGCCCGTAGTCAGGCCGCCCAATTGCGCAGCCTGACCGCTTTGGGGGCAGATATGGAAGTCACGGAAGGCGTGGGGCGCACCGGCGTGGTGGGGGTGCTGCGCAATGGCGCGGGGCCGGTGATTTGTCTGCGCGGCGACATGGATGCCCTGCGCATCGAAGAAGCCAACGAGGTGCCGTGGCGCAGCCAAATCCCCGGCAAAGGCCACCTGTGCGGACATTCTTTACACAGTGCCTGCCTGATCGGGGTGGGCAAAATATTGACCAGCCTGCGCGAACAATGGCGCGGCACGGTCGTCTTTTGCTGCCAGCCCGCCGAAGAGATCGGTGCTGGCAACCTCGCCATGATCCGGGATGGTCTCTTCACCCGCTTCCCCCGACCCGATCATGCCCTCGCGCTGCACGTCAGTCCGACGCTGCCCAGCGGGAGCGTCGGACTGACCCCCGGATGGAGTTTTTCCTGCGCTTACTCCTTGATTATCAAAGTAAAAGGCAGAGGCGGGCACGCCGGAATGCCGCAGACCACTATTGATGCAGTCGTACTCTCCGCTGCCATCATTATGCGCCTGCAGACCATCGTGAGCCGCGAATGCAGCCCTGCTGATACCGCCGTGGTGAGCGTGGCAGGGGTGCAGGCGGGCAACGATATGTTCAACGTGATCCCGGAGGAGGTGGTGCTGCGCCTGAGTATCCGCACCTATGAAGACACGGTGCTGCAAGACATACTGACCAGTATCGAGCGCATCTGCCGGGGCGAGGCCATCGCTTCGGGAGTGCCGCCGGAACTGTTCCCGGAAATCATCTACCCGACTGTTTTTACGCCCTCCCTATGGAACGATCCCGGCCTGACCAGACGGATAGAGGCCAGTTTTCAAACAGTACTGGGCATGGAGAAGGTAGTACCGCAGCCAGCCATGACTTTCGGCGAGGATTTCTCCCGCTTCTGGAAGGACGGGGGCGTGCCCAGTCTGTTGTTTTGGCTCGGCGCGGTGGCTCCCGATCTATTCGATGCCGATGGCCAACCCAAAGCACCGTTGCCGGGTCTGCATGCACCGGATTTTTTGCCCGATAAGGATGCTACTCTCCAGACTGGCCTGCTGGCTATGGCCACTGCGGCCCTGACGTTACTGGATAAATAATCACTGTTTTACAATTTTACCGGTTCTATATTCCGTACCTGCCTGTACGCGCCAGAAATACACGCCTGCCTGTGGAAAAACGGTAGCCGGTACTTCCAGCCACTGCTTACCGGGTTCTTTTACCTGTCTTTGCTGGTAAAGCAATCGGCCGGTAATGTCTAGTATTTCCACATTTACCTTTTTATCTTGTGCGAGATGTAAAGGAATACGCACACCCGCTGCAGTAGGATTGGGTTCGGGGGCCAGTATCTGCTGCCCGGCACTGGGTTCAGTAGTAGCCACGGTACCAACTTGCAACACCAGCCGTACCAGACTGTCCACCTTAGGATAGGCTTCCGCAGTCAGGTTTGTATTTAAACTAAATAATTCAGCTAAATGTACATCTGTCCGTGTTTTAATACGCAGCCGATAAATGGGTTGGTTATACGTAGGTATGGCCATAGCTCCCTTGGACCGGCTGAAATTTACATGGTCCGGGAAAATAGCAGAATTATCATCTCCTGGACCTGTGTTGGGTGTTACATCCAGCACTTCTATCCGGGTGGAATCAAATTGCAAACCAAACTGAAGACCATAGTAACGGAAATTAGAACGCAGAAAATGAATTGGAACTTCTACAATCGTATCGGCTGACAGATATAAATCAGGAATAGTAAGTACTTCCTCATTAGCAGGTTCCAGAAGCGGCTGCAAGGCCGTACAATTCACGTCACCAACCTTGACGCCATAGAAAAATCTATTCGAACCCGCCTGCATAATACCTCCGGGGTTGCCAAATGGATTGGAAGGATCGGGAAAAACAAAACTGGAATCTACAAAACGCCAGGAAGTATTATTGGGAAACTCCTGATAAATCCCTACAATTAATTTATGGAGTTCTACTACATCCAAAGAAGTAATAGAGCCGCTTTTATTAATGTCCGCAGCAAGTAAGTTGTAGGTGACCAGTGGTTCTAATCCTAAAATGTGTCTCTGGATTAATATTAAATCCTGGGTAGTCACTCCATTCAATGGATCGCCGTCTATAAAAGGAACAATCGTGAAGTTATTAGTAGCGGGTAATACACTGGCTATGGTGGAAAAACACCCTGTACTATCGCCCGTACCCAAAAAAATGGTGGGTGACAGACCAGGGTTACCCGCCGACAAACTAAACTCCACATTCGGAATTGGCACTCCTGTACAGTGGTTGACGGTACATACATCTATTTCTACATTGATCGGGACACAGGCCCCTGCATTATCCTGTACAATTACAGAGGTCGTACAAAAACCGGCATTCCCAGCCAAGTCTTTGGCCCAAATCTCTACTGGCTGTGTACCCAAATCCTGACAATTAAAAACAGCATAAGGTGCCGTCGGAAAGCCTGTACCCGCACCCGCGCGGCGAATCCCATATTGCAGATAATTGGAAGGCGTGTAATTGTCTTCGCTGGATGGCGCAAAATTCAAAGCCCCTACCTGAACAGCAGGCAGACTGGCTGGCAAAATATTAATACTCAGGCCATTGCCGCAAGTCACCGTGGGCGGCTGGCAGTCTTTAACTACAAAATCATAGGCACACGTCCGAACCTCTCCATTTTTTTCAAAACGCCATTCTATACGGTGCGCACCATTCGGCAATTCAGGCAGCACATAAGCACTGGGATGTAACGCATTCGTCCAGCGGACGCGGGCGGTAATCTGGCCCGCCTGCTCTGTTTTTTCCAGGGCAAATTCATATTTTTCGTCGGTCGGCACCGGACGCGTATCGAATTGCCTGGCTTCGCCGCCCGTGTAACCCGGGTTGACGGCATTGCCATAGTACACCAGTGCCGTCCCCGGTAGCGTCTGGCTGGAAACAGCGGTTTCACGAACGCCATCGCCATTCAGATCGAGCAACAGGACGAAAGAAGCCTGTACCTCGCCCGTACCGCAGTTGTCCGTGATCTGCACAGAAAGATCCGTGGGGACTTCGCCCAGATCGTGACTTTGCAGCACTGGATCAATGAAGAGCAGATTATTCCAGTAATAAGTGTTATTTCCTGTCGTGTCGCAGAAGGTCGTTGCAGCCACCGGACAATCAGGTTGAGACAGGCATTGAGCCGACATACCAACCGATAGAAATAAGCATGAGCAAGTGAAAAGGAAGAACTTTTGCATGAGGTTTGCTATTAAAAATTAATAGATGGGATTATAAATCTCTACGGAATTGGTATGTTTTTCCTTTACCACAAATAACGGGCCTCGAATGTGCCAGATTCCGACATAAGGAAATTATTTATCGGGCTACTACCAACTTGTATCGCGTTCGTCCGGTTGGCAATTCTACCCAAAGTACGTACAACCCATTGTCTAACAACGAAGTATTCAATAAAAATGCCGACTCCTCCCCTACCCTGCTGACGATCAGACGTCCGGCCAGGTCCGTCAACTGAATCACGGCGGCGGTTTTTTCCCGAAAATAAACACCTGCTATGTCGGTCGCCGGATTGGGAAAAATGCGCAGGCCGTACTCCGCAGCCAAGGCTTCACTGGTACCTACCGTAGTCAGGATATCTACGGGAAACGCTAACAGACAGCCGGTTATATCCGTGCAACTCACGTAATATGTCCCGCTGCTCAAACTGTCCAGGTCTTCGGTCGTGCGGCCATTGCTCCATTCATAATGATACGGCGGCACGCCGCCCGTCACTTCCAGGTCAATGCTGCCATCGGCGGCACCACCCACACTTTCATCATTGGTCAGCACAACAGCCGTCAGCGGTGGCGCGATGGAGAAACCCGACCCGCCGACGCATCCGTGGGCATCGGTCACCGTCAGGTCCAAAGCACCCGAAAAACCGGGCGGTAAAGTCACATTTCCGCTCGTCGTTCCATTCGACCAGGCGTACTGAAAAGGCAAGGTTCCGCCGGTCACCTGGCTGCTCAAAACAATGCTGTCCCCATTATTGCAGGGCCCGGTGCTGGCCAGAATTTGCACCGTCACCGCTTCCGGGTTGGCTTCCACCTGCACACAATCCACAGAAGTACAGCCATTTAAGCCTGTTACCGTCAGGCAATATTCCCCGGCGAGCGTGGCAATGGGATTTTGCAGCAAAGAGAACTCGCCGCCATTGTGCGTCCAGGAATATGCGGCATTGGTCACACTCGACTGTCCAAATAACTGCACCGAAGCATGGCTGCAATCCAGCGCATTGCCATCGCTGATCGCCTCCGCGCCGGGCGGAATAAAATTGATGCTCACCATCACCGCGTAGGTGTGGGAACAACCATTACGGGAGGAAGAAACATGCAGTACGCCCGCTGTGCCCAGATCAATCGTCGTGCCCGCAGGCACCGGCGCGTTGTTCCACAGGTAAGCTATGGTATTCGTGGTATCTGCCGGGAGGGTGTAAAATTCCGTTGGATGACTGCAATCGAGCACTACTGTACTGGGCAGAATCAGCAGCGGTAATAAAGTATCCACCGTTACCGTAGCAAAAGCGGCCGCCGTACAGCCATTTTGCGCCGTAGCCACCACCGTGTACACGCCGCCCTCCGTGGCCACATAACCTCCCAACGGAGCACCATTCGGCTTGAACCATTGCACCGTGGTACCAGCCTGAAAATGCGCCCCCAGCGTCAATGAAGACACCTGACAATTCAGATCGCCGCCCAGCCCAAGAATAGTGGGCAGTGTACCGGGCAGGAAAATGACGCTTTGAATAACGCCGGTACCGGCGTTGTAAAAATGCCCGCCACCGGGCACCGTTTCCAGTTTCACAGCCCGCACCGAGTAGTACAACGTATCCGCTACCGGGTTCATATCGCTCCATGTCGTGCCGGGTATAGCGTTGGTAGTCAGTCGGATATAAGGGCCGTTCACATCGGAAGCGCGGTAGATCAGGTAGCCCAACACCGCCGGATCGGGCGAAGCCGTCCAGCGCAGATTGACGTGCGTACAATTCGATTTGGCGCTCAATTGGGTGGCCGGTTTCACGATCTGGGCTCGTAGCGTAGGATCGCCCAGCAAGGCTACGTGGGTGCCGCTTTCGCCTGCGGAATGGCCATACGCGTCGTTGTACTGTGCATTCTGGGTTTCCTGCACACAATAACCGATGGTTTCGCCCGCAGCCAGACCTTGCAGCAGCCAGTGCGGACGGCCCGCCCAGCCACAGGCCAAAAGCCCGCCTTTGGAAGCCAATGCCGCTGGCAGCAGGGGGTTACTTTCGTAGTCCCAGTCGCCAAAATAATCGCCGAAGAAAGTGGCAAAAACTACATTCGCGCTATCCGTGGCAAAGTCTGCCGCAGTCGCCACGCCCTCTCCACTGGTATAAGTGCCGTTCGCGCCCGCGCCAAAACCCAGCAAATAGCGCGACCCGTCATTGCTTAAAAAATCGCCCGTGACGACCTGGCTGCTTGCCATCAAAGGGTAAGCATTGCGAAAACCATCCGCTGCGAAGGCCTCCCCATTCGACCAGCCCAGGTGATCGTCCACCACCGCCCGATTGGGTACTGCGAACTGCCCCGTGCGCCAGCGGTGATTTTTGGCTAAATACCGGCGCAACAACTCCACCGGCGGCATCCCGAACAAAGCGGGCGATAAATGCCGGAAATCGAGTCGTCCCACGGCCAGTTCTACGGCAGAAGGCAGGGTATTCTGGTCAAATTTCCCATCGCCCGGCACATTGCGGTTGGCCGGGCGCGCCGAACTGGTCACATTCACCAACTCATCCGTCCAAAGGCCATCTATGTCGCCGTAGTAGGCGTCGCAAGGCCAGGCCCCCACGTGATCCGGCCTTTGATCGCGGGCCTGGCTGCCCGCATAAGGCACTGGTACACTGCCAATTAGGAGCACCGCCTTCACCTGCCCCGGATCGGCATTATAAGCGTTTACAATCTGGTTTTTCACGCCCTGCACCGTCGTGTAAGGGCCGGTTTTAAACGGCACAGTCTGCCAGCCTTCCCCGCGCAGGTCGTTTTTAAAATTAATCAGATCGGCTCCCAACTGGTCGGCGGTGAGCGAATCAATGAAAATCAGCAGCTTGCCCCGTGCATCCACCACTGGAGCCGCCAAAGCGGCATAGGCGTAGCCGTAAGCCGTCAGCGGGCCGGTTTTGCGTTCCAGTGCGTATTCGTAGGTTTCCGCATTCACCAGATCAACGTTGTCATAATAGCCATCCCGAAAAGTATGGACTTCCTCCAGCACGACCGTCCAGGCAGTGCCGGGCTGCCCCTTGAGGCGGCGGCGCAGTTGAATATCGGATGCTTCGGGATTGGGCCAGGAAACCAGCACACCCGGCGGATTGGTGCCTATTGCCACATGAAGCGGCACGGCGAGGTCCTGCGGGGTTTGGGCAAAAAGGGCGGTGCTGACACCGCAGAGCAAGAAAAGGGGGGGGAGAAAAAGACGCATGGATGGGAAATTGATAAAGGGATGCTTTTGTGGGGTTTGTGGCGCAAACGGGGTGCCAGTTTAAGATTTCAGGAATTTTCTATCAAATATAGTGAAAAATATAGCCGCGGGCAGAGGTTAAAATTTCTGTGGAAAAATGAAACTTCCACCCGGCTTCGTACTTTTGAATCTCCAAAAATAATACTATGTCCAAACCGATCCTGCCTACCGTTCTTCCCATCGTGGCCCTCGTACTTGTGCTGGCCAATTGCCGCCAGGAACCCCTGCCCGTGACTCCCGAGCAGCCCACTCTACCCACCGGCACCACTTTTCTGACTCCCTCTACGCAGCGCAGCGGGGATGCGGCGGCCGGTTATCAATACCTTATTTATGGCGATTTTATGAGCAGTGGCATCCCGTTGCAGGTGTTCAAAAACGTGTTTGGCAGCAGCAGCCCCGACGATCTGGATCGCACCGGCGATGCAGATGGTATTTCGCTCCGCTTCAATGTCGCGACTGCCGCCAACGGGGTGAAAATCGTGGCCCCCACCTGTCTCACCTGCCATGCCGAGAAACTCAATGGTCAGTTCATCGTCGGGCTCGGCAACAACACCTACGACTATACCACCGA
Organism: Saprospirales bacterium; assembly: GCA_031425155.1. GTDB lineage: Bacteria > Bacteroidota > Bacteroidia > Chitinophagales > Saprospiraceae > M3007. The sequence goes on from JANPIV010000071.1 coordinate 18,165, forward strand.
TCAGGGCAGCCAGTTCCAGCTCGTGGATCAAATCGTGAAAAGCATCCATGGCGAAGGCTCGCCGGAATGGGTGGCTTATCAACCCATCAGTCAGGCCTACAAAAGCATCGGCCCGTATATCCGTACCAAAGTACGTGGCCCGAATCCGGCAGACAAGATATTTGGCACCCTTTCCGCACACCGCCGGGCCGATGATCTAACCTGGCTCACTGACAAACAATTCAACGTGCCGCTGGAGGTGGCCCCCACCGACGTGCCCGCCTGGTGGCTGATGAAAAAGAAGAATGCGCTGTATTACAATGCGTTAGGCCGTGGCGATTTTGCCCGCCTTTCCACCGCCTCGGGTATGCTCACCATGCAGGACAGCGCGGAAGCCCGACGCATGGATGTAAATTTTGCCGACCTCATGGCCTGGATTCGCACCATCGAGCCGCCGGTGTACCCCTACGCCATTGACCAGAATCTGGCGGCGCAAGGCAAGGTAGTGTTTGAAAAGACCTGCTCCAAATGCCACGGCACTTACGGTGCTCAGGAAACTTATCCCAACTTATTGGTCAACCTCACCACCATCGGCACCGATCCGCTGCTCTCACAGACTTACCAGAACTACCCGGAGCATCAGAACTGGTACAACGGCAGCTGGTACGCCCAGGGCGCAAATAAAGCCCAATTGTTGCCTAACAATGGCTATATCGCCCCGCCGCTGGATGGCATTTGGGCCACTGCGCCTTACCTGCACAATGGTTCGGTGCCGACGCTGGACGACCTGCTGAACAGCCCGCAGCGGCCCACTTTCTGGAAGCGGAATTTTGAGAATTCAGCGGCAAATTATAACCAGCAGAAAGGCGGCTGGCACTATACCGTGGAGACCACCCAGGCCAATGCCGATACCTACAACACGACCCTGCCTGGCTATGGCAATAGCGGCCACCAATTCGGCGATGTGCTCTCGGCCACGGAACGGCAGGCGGTGGTAGAGTACTTAAAGACGCTCTGAAGAAAATTGCTTGTCTGTGATTTCGTTACATCCTACCTGCTGTTTCCCCAAATGGCCCGGCCTCCTCATTTGAAAATTTTTCAAAAAAATTTCCTGCTCATACAACGCCTGGTCGTACACCCGGCCTCTTTGTCTGTATTACCCACCGCTTTTTTACCAATAGGCTTTTCTAAATGTCCGAACGCGAACTCATTCAGGGTTGTCTGGCCCAGCAACGGCTGGCGCAGCACGCGCTGTATGAGCAGTACAAACGCGCCATGTACACGCTGGCCTGGCGGATCACTAACGATTGGGAGCTGGCCGCCGAGGTGTTGCAGGATGCTTTTCTATTAGTCTTTAATCATATTGGTGACTTTCAGGGGAAAAGTACGCTGGGCGCCTGGATCAAAACCATTGTGGTCCGCACGGCCATTCGGCGGGCCAAATATCGCCCGATGGTCTTCGAAGAACTGGATTACCGGAGCGACCTGGATACCGTGGATTGGGGGCACGCACTGGATACTGACTACCTGGAACAGGCCATTCAGGCCTTGCCGGAAGGTTATCGCGCGGTGTTTGTACTGGCTGAGGTGGAAGGCTTTGCCCATAAAGAAATAGGTACGCTGCTCGGCATCTCGGAAGGTACGTCCAAGTCGCAACTCTTTTACGCCAAAAAACGCTTGCGGGAACAATTGGGGGCGGTGGTGGGAAAAAATGAGGATACGAGGATTTGAGTATTTGACAAAGCATCTGATAATCAGGTAATTGATCAAGTCCTCGCATCCTCCAATATTCAAGTACGCAATAAAAAAAGGTAATGAAAGAATTGAATCATCCTACCCTTCAAGCGGCATTGGTCCGGCTTCCACACTACGAACCGCCGGTTGGTGTCTGGGAAAGTCTTGATGCGGCTCTGGCTTTGGATGCAGCATTGGGTGATTCAGCGCAGCAATTGCCCACTTATGCCCCCCCCACGGCCGTCTGGGAGAATATTGCCGCACAGTTGCCTACTGCCCGTCCGGTAGCCCGCCGGGTGAATTTGTGGACGCGCTATGCCGTGGCGGCAGCGGTGGCAGCGGCTTTGTTTGGTGCCTGGTGGCTCCTGCGCCCCATGACGGACATGAATGCCTCGGAGCAAATAGTAGTCACGCAGGAAACGATGAATCAGCAAGTAGTGGCCGCCGTGCAGGAAAATGAAGATGACGCTTTTCAGTGGGTCGAAAATCTATGTGCTTCCCGCGCGCCGGTCTGTGAAGAACCGGAGTTCAAAACCCTGAAATCCGAACTGGATGAACTGACTGCTGCCAAACAAAATCTGCACACTGCCCTCGGGCAATATGGCGACGACCCGGACCTGACCACCCAATTAGTACAAATTGAACTGGCCCGCACCCAGCTGTTGCAGGAAATGATGCAGATGATGTAATCAACTAATTAAAGCGATGAAAAATATACTTTTCCTTTTCGTCCTGTTCTTCGCGGCAGGCGGGATGGCAGCCCAGAGTACGCTCCAGGTGGTCACCAAAACAGTACAAAAGTCTATTGCCTGGAAATCGGGCTACACCGTGGAAATCAATTGCGAAAAAGCCGAAATAGACGTAGAAGCCATACCTGCCGGCAATAATACCGTGACCGTAAAAGCCGACCTGACCGCCCGCCACCCGCAACTGGACAGCGCGAAATATGACCTTGCCGCCTGGAAATTCGTCACCTCGACTGTCGGGAAGAAGATTTATATCCGCGCCTACATCGGGCTGCCATCGGGCCGCTCGCTGCCCAATTCTAATTTGAAAGCCAAAATCACCGTGCGCGTACCGATGGAATGCCCGGTGACATTAACTAACAAATTTGGTAAGGCGCGACTGGAACACCTGAACGGTGCGGTGCGGCTCAATGGCGAGTTCTGTGCTTTTACATTGGTGGATTTGCAGGGCGGCGTGCAGGTGGAAAGCCAGTATGGGAATGTGGATGGCCGCCAACTTTCCGGGCAGGTAGAACTGCAAACCAAACGCTCCGCCGTAGCACTGTCCGATCTAAATGGCAATTGTAACGTCCATAGTGAATATGGTGCTATATCGGTAGCGGCAGGCGCGCAGACCGGCAATCTGTATATTCAATCCAATAAAGGGGATGTGATCGTAGAAACGGGTAGCCTGCCGCGCCACAACATCAATCTGTTTGCTACTTATGGCGAAGTAAAAGTGCCTAGTAAACCACATTTCGAGACGGGCACTTCGGGTAATACCAAACAAGCCTCGCTGCAACAAGGCACAGGCCGCCCGCAAATATCCGTCGAGACCACTTTTGGTAAAATCACAGTGCAATGAAGGAGGGCGAAATTTATTTCGCCACTGGAATAACTGTCCACTATTAAAAAACATCGCCTGCGAAATGAATTTCGCACTCTATCCAAATACCACCCATTTAAAGTCACTTTTTATGAAAAATACGCTTGCCTTTTTACTAGTCTTTCTATACGCTGCCGGGCTGAACGGCCAAACGCCTGATACTACTTTTATTTCTATTAGTCAGGAAAATGCGTCGTTGGAAAAACAACAGTTAATGGATTCTTATGACCAGGTATTTGGCACGTTGGAGCCCACGCGCTGGCTGTTTGCGTTGAACTTTTCGGCACTTTCCGGCAACCAGGATGACCTGCTTCGCGCCAGTGCCGAGGTAAAACTCACGCCTGCCATTTCGCTGCACGGTGCTTATGGTTTCGGTTACGAATCCATTGCTGCCAGCCCTTACCGCAGCGAAACCACTACGGTGTCCCATCGGTTTGCCGTGGAGCCGCGCTGGTACTACGCTATGCCGCGTCGCATCCGGCAAGGCAGAGGCGCGAATAACATGAGTGGCAATTATATCGGTTTGGAGGGAGTATTCGTGCGCACCAATTCCAATATTGGGCAATTGCCCGTGGTTGGCGAACAGCGTAGCTTCGCCTTGCGCTATGGCGTGCAACGCCGGTTGTTTCGCTATGGATTCCTGGATATTGGCTTTGGGTTGGGCATACTGAAGGAAGAGCGTTCTGCCTGGCGAACGCCCTTTAAAGACGAGTGGCACATATTTGCCAATTCGCAGATTGGCATCGGACTGGCTTTGGCCCGCCCCAGGACGACCGCTGCTTCGGGTGGCTATTGCGATGTGCTGCGCTGCTTCCGCGAGGAGCGACAAATGTGGAAAATTGACTTGTACAATCTAATCAGAATCAATAGCCTGGATGACTTGAAGGGCCAACTATCTATTGCCTACGAACGCAAATTAGGCACTTCGCCTTTTTCGCTGCAAGCCCAGGGAGAATGGTCGCAGGCGCACAGTTACACTAACTACCTCTTTGCCAGTCCTTATCTGACGAACAATAACACGGCTACTTATAGTGGCACCTTGCAATCCAGATATTACTACTCGCAACAACAGCGCATTGCCAAAGGGAAGTCGGGCAACAACCTTTCGGGCGTGTATGTGGGTGGCCAGCTCCGTTGGCTGGCAGAGCGCGACGATGAATTGCGGGTAGTATCCTGCGATGCCGATGGAGTGTGTACACGGAGCGGCGGACTAACCACCACCCAGAATATCGGCGGCGGCTTGCTCTGGGGCATTCAGCATCGCTTTTTCCAGCATGGCTTTATTGATTTCCAGGTACTGGGATCGCAGGCCTGGGTAAAGACCAAGTATCTGCCGCAGCCCACCGATCCTCCCCGCATCAACTCTTACCTGGAATTTACGACAACTTTCAGACTCCGCGCCGGGCTGGCCTTTTGATTGGTTTACTAGTTAATTGATTATTGGTTAATTAGTTTTTAACATGCTTACGTTTTGCACAACTCATCACTTTACTACATCATGAAAAAAACCTTATTTTTATTAGTCCTTTTTAGTTTTTCCCTGTCGGTTTTCGGCCAAACGCCCGACACTACTTTTATTTCTATTAGTCAGGAAGAAGGCGTACTGGAAAGGTCGCGTTTTATTGATCAATACGCAGCCCTGTTTGGCACAAAACAGCCGACGCGACTGCTTTTAAAACTGAATATAGCCCCCGTCGTGCTGCCTTTGGGAGAGTATGCCCTGGAAGATGATGGAGTCCCGCTGCGTTCCGGTATTTCGGGCGGTTTTGCCAGTATATCCAAGGCCGAACTGGGACTGGAATGGAAGATAGTCCCTGCCCTGTCGCTATATGCCGCAGGGCTGCTGCCTATGCGTGGCAGTGCTTATTTCAAAGGTCATTACCGGGGCAGCGGCTGGCGTATAGAGCCCCGGTGGTATTACGATATGCCGCGTCGGATAAGGGCCGGAAAAAGTGCCAACAATGTGTCGGGCAATTATATCAGTGCGGAATATCAAAGTTTTACCCAACACGACCGGGCGCCCGAACCTACCGTATTATTTGAACGCTATCGTTTTCAGGCTGTCAGTCTGCACTATGGCTTGCAACGCCGGTTGGGGCGTTTTGGATTTATAGATGCCAGTGTGGGTGCAGGTTATCAAAAAGCGTCCTATCAAACCAGTTTTATTAATACCACACTAAACGACGACGGTTTTTTCTTTGAAACCCGGGTCGCCGCCGGATTCGCCCTGGGGATGCCGCGAACTGCTAAATCCAATGTGCCGTTTTGTGATGTGCTGCGTTGTTTTGAGGAAGATCGTCACTTGTGGAAAATCAGTCTGGCCAAAGCATTACATATAGATCAGGGAAGTATAGCGACCAATCCCAAAGCTTCTTACGAACAAAAAATTGGCAGTTCTGCTTTTTCCATAGAAATGGAGGCTGAGGTTTTTCTGAATGCCTATCAATATCTGGGCGAACGCCTGCGCTTACAAAAATATGGGGCGGGTATCAATATACAACCACGTTGGTATTTTCTACAAAAACAACGCATTGCCAAAGGCAAATCCGGCAATAACCTCGCCGGCATATTTGGTGGTATCATGAGCGGTTATCGCCTGACGCGATCATTGTTTACAGGCGATGTCGTCTATAAGAAAGGCTTCTTTTACATGGCCCCCCATGTGGGCATTCAGCAACGTCTTTTTGAGCATGGTTTTATCAATTATAAATTTGGCATCGTCTATAGCAACCTGGAGTATGGTGTTGCCGAGCCTTCGTCTTTTTTATCAGAATTGCAGGTGGGTTTTGCTTTTTAGCCTATTTTTGTGGAAAATAAAAAAAGACCATGGCGATCACTTTGGAACTGCCACCTGAATTGGAACATCAACTGCGGGAAGAAGCCGCCCAGAATGGGCTGAGCCTGGACCGTCATATTTCTCAACGACTGGTGGAGACTCACCAGCCGCTGACGGAGGCCGCACTATTACAAAGAATAAGGCCAGACCTCGGCCTTACCCCCGAAATATGGGGGCGTTACGATCAATTGGTGGGTCAAAGAAGAGCAGAAAACCTTACGGCGTACGAATATGATGAGCTGATTGCGCTCGATAACATGATTGAACAGGCTAATGTAGAACGGATAAAATATTTAATAGAATTAGCCAAAATCCGGGCAGTGTCCTTGGAAAAAGTCATGTCTGATTTAGGTATCCGCCCTCGTGGTTTCGATTTTGAGGATGAATAAAGCGCTCAAAGAGTTTGTCCGTCAACGCGCCTATGAATGTTGTGAATACTGCTTATCTCAAGCGCAATTTTCACCCAGTTCCTTCTCCATTGAACACGCCATTCCTTTGGTGAAAGATGGCCCGATGAGTGATCCGGGCAATCTGGCTTTTTCTTGTCAAGGTTGTAATAATCTCAAGTTTACGTCCATTGTGGGACTTGATACTTTGTCAAATGAGTTTTTTCCGCTCTATCATCCACGCCAGGATGTCTGGAGCGATCACTTTGAATGGAGCACCGATTTCACGCCCCTCATTGGCATCACTCCAACCGGGCGGGCCACTGTTCATCGCCTGCAACTCAATCGTGTCGCTGTGGTCAATTTACGCAAAGCCCTGATTGCCTTTGGCAAGCACCCGCCCGTTTTTGAATAATCTGCCCGCCCATGCAAAATATCTTCACCACCGAACGCCTGCACACCCTCCTCCCCCGCGTACGCGCCTTCGTGGAAACTGAACTCCTGCCCCTCGAACCCGGATTTCTGCAACCACCTTTATCCAACCTGTTTCCGCTGCTGGATGCCAAACGCGAACAGGTGAAAACCCTTGGACTATGGGGGCTGCACTTGCCCGTCGCGCAAGGCGGCTGGGGCCTCAGTCTCTGCGAATTCGGGCAAGTCAGCGAGGTGCTGGCTTACGCGCCGTTTTTTGGTCACTACGTGTTTGGCTGCCAGGCCCCCGATATTGGCAACGTCGAGTTGTTGCACAAATTTGGCTCTGCCGCGCTGAAAGACCGCTTTTTGCAACCCCTGATGGAAGGCCGCATCCGTAGCTGCTTTTCCATGACCGAGCCGGAATTTGCAGGTTCCAATCCCACCCGCATGGGTACGACCGCCGTGCGGGAGGGCGACGAATACGTCATCAATGGCCATAAATGGTTCACTTCTTCGGCGGAGGGCGCGGCTTTCGCGGTGGCGATGGTGGTCACTGATCCCGCTGCGCCGCCACACCGCCGGGCCAGTATGATTATTGTGTCTACAGACACGCCGGGCTTCGAGCTGGTGCGTAACATCCCGGTATTTGGCGAAGCTGGTGGCGGCTGGTTCAGCCACGCCGAGGTGCGTTATACCGACTGCCGGGTACCCGTCAGTCACCTGATCGGCGAGGAAGGACAGGGCTTCCAACTGGCGCAGGAGCGACTGGGACCGGGCCGGATTCATCACTGTATGCGCTGGGTGGGTCAGGCGGAACGCGCCTTCGAGCTGATGTGCCAACGCGCCGCCACCCGTGAGATCGAAGACGGGGTGATGCTCGGCGAAAAACAGTTCGTACAGGGTTTCATCGCCGAGAGCCGCGTGGAAATAGATTCGTGCCGCTTATTGGTACTAAATACCGCTTACCAAATAGATCAGGTGGGTGCGGCGGCGGTACGCGACCAGATTTCAGGGATCAAATTTCAGGTCGCCAACATGGTGCTCCGCGTCCTCGACCGCGCGATTCAGGTGTATGGCGCGCTGGGCCTCACCGACGACACTGTCCTCGCGGCCATGTACCGCCACGAACGCGGTGCCCGTATTTGGGATGGTGCCGACGAGGTACACAAGCAGAATTTAGCCGTACATTTATTGAAAAAATACGGGCTGGATGTCAAGCAGAAAAAACGCGATGCAGCGAGGATTTCAGTTGATAAATAATTACTTCAATTAAAATAGTTTAGCCTAAATTGGAGTAAAGTATTAATTATTGATGTTACGCACGATTTACAAAACGACGTTTACGAAACTAAAAAAAGTTTCGCAAACGAGTAGAACATGTGGCGTTTGCGAAACCTCCAAGGGTTTCGTAAACGTATTAGTTGCATAACATCAATTAATCATTAACCCAATAACCAATTAACTAATAACCAATAACTACCCAATTGTCCATGCTGGATCAGCCGCAACCACTATACGCCGACAACACCATTGACTTGCCGCAATTGCGCGCTTTTTTGCAGGAAGAAGCGCCGGCCATTGACAAGATTTGGAGTGTCTCACAGTTTACCGGCGGTTTTTCCAACCTGACCTATTGCCTGCACACGGCAGAAAAAGACTACGTGCTGCGCCGTCCGCCACAGGGCGCAGCGATCCAGTCGGCGCACGATATGGCCCGCGAATTTCGGGTGCTGACGCTGCTGCAAGGCCATTACCAGCCCGTACCCGTGCCGGTTTTGTACTGCGAAAATCCGGCTATTATTGGTGCGCCGTTTTACCTCATGGAACGTTTGCCGGGCGTTATCCTGCGGCCATCCAATACGCCGCAAATGAATCTTGCCCCCGCATTGCTTCGCCAGATTGCCTCCAGTCTGGTGGACAACCTGGTGGCCCTGCACGCGTTGGATATAGAGGCGACCGGATTGGCGCAATTGGGTCGCCCGGAAGGTTATGTAGAACGCCAGGTGGAAGGCTGGACTAAACGCTATCGCCTGGCGGAGACCGATTCCATCCCCGCGATGAACAACATGGCCGCCTGGATCGCCCAACATATTCCGGTCAGCCAGGAGCCGACTTTACTGCACAATGACTATAAATTCGACAATGTGATCCTCGACCCGAACGACCTGACGCAGGTGCGCGGCGTACTGGATTGGGAAATGGCCACGGTGGGCGATCCGCTGATGGATGTGGGTGCTATGCTGGCTTACTGGATGGAAGCGGGCGATGGCGAATCGGCCCGGCATTACAACATCACCTGGCTACCCGGCCAACCCACTCGCCAGGAAGTGGCCGATCACTACGCTCGCCAGAGTGGTCGTTATTTGTCCGGCATTATGTTTTACTACGTATTTGGTTTGTTTAAAAATGCGGTGATTGCGCAGCAAATTTATGCCCGCTGGAAAAAAGGCCACAGCCAGGATGCGCGTTTCGGACGATTGCTGCCCTTGGTAGTCGAATTGGCGGAAAGGGCCGAAAAGACGTTGAATACGGGGCGGTTATGAAAACTGCGCGATGAGCAGGACCGGCCTTATGTCATCGAAGCGGGCTGAATTGATCAAACACGATAGACAGGATATTACGAAATATTTGAAAGCCCTGCGACACAATTCCGCAGAAGCCGGGGCAAAATAAGGCTCACCACGTTTATTGGGATAATTACAAAATTACCCTTTTTGGGGTAGCGCAAAAGTCGTTTTTGGCACTAATCTTGTAGATATTAAAGTATTCTTGCTCGCACCGCTGACCTAGTGTAATCCCGTCTGGTGTGTAGTGTAATACGCCTTACTTGTCGGTTTTCCATCAGTTTCCGCTTGCCTCTTGCGCTTTTAGAAACTCATGCCCTCTGCCATCAGCAGAAGAATCCCACTGTATTAAGGTTGCATGTAGTACCGGCGGGTTTAGCCGCTGCACTTGCTTTATGCGGGTCTGATCCGCTTCTGCAACTACTACCAGGAATACGGCGGCTGCACCCGCCGCTACAAAGTCATGTCCGTCCTTTGGGGCGTTGCCATAAAGAAGTAATCGGTTTTTGGGATGTCCTCTTTCGCAGTAACTGCGGAGGGGGATTTTTTTGGTGAGAAAGATGAGAGAGTGAGAAGTGAGAGAAAAAGGAGGCCACCTCAATTTCTCACTTTTCTCACCCTCTCACCTCTCTCGCATTTTAAACTTTCATCCACTTATCCAGCCAGTCAAAAAAAGTGCGCTGCCAGAGGATGCTGTTCTGGGGCTTCACCACGTGGTGGCCTTCATCGGCGAAATAGAGGAATTGTGACGGAATGCCGCGCAATTGTGCCGCCTGAAAAGCCTGCATACCTTCCGTAACCGGAATACGAAAATCTAACTGATTGTGAATCACCAGGAGCGGGGCATCCCAGTTCTGTACGAATTTATGCGGACTGAATTTCTGATAACTCGGCGGCTGTGGATTTTGCCAGGGTGCTCCGCCGAGATCGTGATTGGCAAACCACAATTCTTCCGTGCTGGTATAGAAACTTTCCAGGTTATAAATGCCGCAGTGCGAGATAAAAGCCTTGAAGCGTTTCTGGTGGTTGCCTGCCAGCCAATACACCGAATAACCGCCGAAACTGGCTCCGGCAGCCGCCATGCGATTGGCATCCACGTAGGGCAGTTTGGCCGCATAATCCGTGGCCGAAAGCAGGTCTTGCATGGCCAGGCCACCCCAATCCCCCGCAATTTCGTCATTCCAGTACGTACCGGCACCGGGCATACCGCGACGGTCGGGCGCTACCACGATGTAGCCATTCGCCGCCATTAACTGGAAATTCCAACGGTAAGAAAAAAACTGGCTCAACGACGATTGCGGCCCGCCCTGACAATACAGAATCATTGGATACTTCTTTTTGGCATCAAAATCGGGCGGAAAAATCATCCACACATTCAGGTCTTTCCCATCCACGGTTTTCACGGTCCGGCGTTCCACCTTGCCTTTGGCAATATCTGCCCAGGGCTTTTTGGTAGCATCGGACAGGGCTTTGGCCTCCCCGGTCTGCGGATTCACAGCAAATAATTCAGCAGGCGCGGACATCGAATAACGGGTGGCCACCAGCGTATTTCCCGCCACTTTCAGGGCCGTGTAGTCATGCTGACCTTCGGTAATACGGCGAATTTTTTTGTCGGCCACCGTGACCTGATACAGTTGATAGGTAAAATTTTCAGAACTTAAAAAATAGAGCGATTTCCCATCGGCGGCCCATTGCGGGCTTTTGGCTTCAAAATCCCAGGCAGTGGTGAGTTCGGTGCGCTCCTGGGTGGCGGTGTTCAGGATCATCAGGCGCGTGCGATCCGCCTCATAACCGGCACCGGCCATGCTCGTCCAGGCGAGGTAGCGGCCATCGGGCGAAAATGTGGGATCGAGATCATAGCCGGGCAGATCGGGGGTGGCGTTCACAGTTTTGCCGGCGGCCACATCGTAGAGCCACAAGTCGGCATTGGTGCTCTTGGCCTCCTCCGTGCCATTCAGTTTGCGGCAGGCATACACCACAAAACGACTGTCGGGGCTCCAGGTGATCTGCTCCATGCCCCCATCGGGCGGAATCGGGCTATCGAAACGCTCGTTCATGATATTTTTGGGCGTACCGGGTTTGCCATCCGCATAGCTGGCCAGAAAAAGATTGCTGTACTTGCCATCGCGCCAGGTCTTCCAGTGCCGGTAAAACAATCCGTCTATCACCTTCCCGGTGGTGGCGGGCAAATCCGTATTTTGGGTGGTGGCGACCGGGTCTAACTGCACTTCGCGGGCAAAAACGATGGACTGACCATTGGGGGCATAGTGAAAACCATTCAGTTCCAGGTCGCTGATCAACGAAGTAACCGTGCGTCCGGTCAGGCTGATTTCATACAACTTCCCATCGCGCAGGTAACCGATCCGGTCGCCCGACGGATGAAATTCGGCATCGGAGCAGTTCTGGCCCGGCTCGGTGAGGGCGCGGGTATCGCTGCTGGCCACATTTACCAGATACAACACCCGGCTTCCTTTATTGCTGGGCAAATCATAGTTCTGCACCCCATACACCGCCCACAGGCCATCGGGCGACACGGCATCCAGCCCAACGCGGCCGATTTGCCAAAGCAATTCGGGGGTAAGTTTTTGAGTTTGGGCAGACATAGAATGGGCAAACATTAGTAAAAGAAAAGAAAAAAAGTGCTGCTTCATATTAGAAAAATGTTTGAGTAAGACCAATGCGGATGAGAGGTTAACTGCTACTTTGCGGCGACAAAATTGCATTATTCAGCAAACTAAAAACGAAATGTAATGAAAAAGTACATAGTCGAGTTGATCGGCACCTTCTTCTTTGTGTTGGTTATTGTGTTAACGGTCAATAACGGCTCGGGTGCCCTGGCTCCGCTCGTCATTGGTGCGGCCCTGATGGTGATGGTGTATGCGACTGCGCATATTTCGGGCGGACACCTGAATCCGGCGGTGTCCATGGCGGTTATGATGCGTGGCAAACTTTCCCGCCAGGATTTCCCATACTATTTGCTGGCGCAACTATTAGGTGCAGTGCTGGCCGCCCTGATTGCCTCGTTTTTACTGACCAGCAATGGCATTGTGGCCCCCGAACCGCGGTCGCACGATATGTTACCAGCCGTACTTGCCGAATTTTTAGGCACCTTTGCACTGGCTTTTGTGGCCCTGAATGTATCCACTACCCAAAGTAATGCGGGCAATTCCCACTATGGGCTGGCCATCGGTTTCGCCATGATGATCTCCACCTACGCCCTGGGCGGTATTTCCGGGGGCGCCTTCAATCTGGCGGTCGCCCTGGGTATTTCCGTGGGCAATATGGTCCCGTGGAGCGATTTTTGGATATACATAGTCGGCGATCTGCTCGGTGCAGCAGCGGCAACTACAGTCTTTCAGATAACTTATGGGCAGCAGGACTAAAGAAAATTTGAGGATTTGAATATTCGAAGATTTGAGGATTTGATTAAGCACCTGATAATCAGATAATTGATGCGAATATACCTCTCGACATTACGTAGTAATATCGATTTTTGACAAAAGGCTATTGATTTTCAACAGTTTCTTTGACTGACTATAACTAATCAATGTCGAAAGGTATAATGGGTCTAAAAGCCCCGGCATGGCCAAATTCCTCCTTACGTTGGAATGACCACTCAAGTAATATTTTCGCCGCGCTTGGTGTTTTCACCATAGCCGTCAGGCTAAGTAAATATATTAAAAATATCGTTAGTTCAATACATTGATTGTCTACCTCTTGCAACCCCACCCCTAACCCCTCCCCCGAAAGGGAGGGGGATATGATCGTGGTATTTTCTATTCATTAGCAGTACCTTGGAACAAAATAATATTTTACTAAGGTATTGAAAATCAATAGATTGAAACTCAATTTAGTCCCCCTCCCTTTCGGGGGAGGGGTTAGGGGTGGGGTTTAACCTGACGGCTATGCTGAAAACACCAAGCGCGGGAAATCCTCAAATACTCGAATCTTCAAATACTCAACCCACTCAAACTACTGCTAACCACCACCTACCCATCCATGCGCATAATTGGCCAGATTGAACACCCCACCCTGAAAATCACCGTATTCAAAACGGGCGAGCGGATCAGCGTCAAATTCGAGAATGAGGGCTACGAACAGACCTTCAAACTCGGGCAGGACGACCGGCTGGCCACTCTCGCCGGAGTACAGCAATGGGCGGATGCGGGCCTGCTGGAAGAGGTGCAAACGACCTTTCAGCACATGCACCGCACCCGTCTGTCGGCCCAGGCGCGTGCCTTTCCGGCAGCCCGGGAAGTCGTTTTTGAAGACATTATTTGATGTTTTCGCATTGGGTGCGGGGCGCGTCTTTCGCTTTTCGTACATTGCACCCTCAATTTCCGACCATTCATTTTAAAAATCTGTCAGCAGTTTACCATGAAAAAATTGCTTTTTACATTACTAATCATTTTTCCAAGCCTGGTCTTTGCGCAAACCGGCAAGTCTGCCCGTCCGCTTTTTGACAAAAAGACCATTGGGGAAGTGCGCCTTACTTTTGCCAACAAAAACTGGGTGGATGCACTGGACTCAATGCGCATATATGGCATGGGGCTGATGAACGCCACCGTCAGTATAGATGGCGCAAAATACGAGAGCGTCGGCGTACGCTTTCGGGGCGACAAGTCGTACCAGACCGGCCTGAAACGCAACCCGTTCACGATCAAACTCAACAATGCCAATCCCGGCCAGAATCATCAGGGCTACACATCCCTGAAACTCTCTTCCGCCCTGCGCGATCCAAGTATGGTGCGGGAAGTACTGTTCCAGGAAATAGCCGGCAAATACATGCCCGCCCCGCTGGCCAACTACACCAAACTATACGTCAACGATGAGTACATAGGCGTTTTTGTCAATGTAGAAAGCATTGATAAGCAGTTTGTTACCTCGCACTTCAACTCCAGTGGCCATGCGTTCTTCAAAGCCGGTGTGGACTACAAACCCGAAATACCCAACATCTGCAAACAAAATATTTATGGCTCGCTGGAGTACGAAGATAATGTGGACTGCTATAAAGGCAACTTTGAAATGACCTCCGAAGGTGGCTGGAACGAACTGCAGGAACTCACCAAAGTACTGAGCAGCGACCCCACTAAACTGGAGCAAATACTCGATGTGGATAATGCGCTCTGGATGCTGGCCCTGAACAATGTGATGGTCAATCTGAGCAGCTATTCCGGCAACCACAGCGTGAATTACTACCTGTTCAAAGACGGAAACGGGCGGTTCCAAACCGTACCCTGGGACCTGAACCTGGCTTTCGGTTCTTACAAAAACACCGGCAACGGCAGTGACCTGGAACTCAAGGATTTACAAAATCTTGACCCGCTGCTGCATGCCGAAAATGCCCTCAAGCCATTGATCAGCAAGCTGTTGGCCGATCCGATGAACAAAAAAATCTACCTTGCCCACATCCGCCAGATCGTGGAAGAAAATTTCGGGAACGGAGCCTACGAAAAGCGCGCTCAGGAGTTGCAGGGTATGATCGTCGTGCCATTTACCGACGATAAATACAAGGCATACAGCATGGATGATTTCAAGCGCAGCCTGCGCGAGACGGTGGGTAAAAAAAGTAAAATACCGGGCATCATCGAATTGATGGGCAAACGCGCCAAATTCCTGAAAAACCATCCCGAACTGACCGCCCTGCCTTCGTCAGTGACCGATGTGAAAGTGCAGGGCCGGGGCAAATTCGAGAATCAAAAACTCAACTCTTTCCACATCACCGCCCGCGCCGATCGCTTCCCGAAACGCATGTTCCTGTACTACCGCCTGGACGATAAAAAGCCCTACACGGTCATGCCCATGAACGAGGAAGCCTCTACCGAGGTGCCTTCGGGCGTAAAGGAATTTTCCGCCAGTGTGGACGGCCAGAATCCCGATGCGGTGCTGGATTACTACTTGCTGGCCGAGAACCCCGGAAGCGTGATCTTTGCACCGGCCAACTACGTGGGCAAGCCTTACAAAGTGAAATTGAGCGACTTGAACAAGTAACGGTTGCTATAACATCTTTTTTGTACAAAAATAAAAACCACCGGAAGCGCGTTTTGGCCGCCCGGTGGTTTTTTTGTTATTTCGCCGGACCTTTCCCATTTTGCTCATTTTGACCAAATCGCTCTCATTGCTTACTACTCTCACTATGAATATTTGCCGTTTTTTACTTGTTTTTGCCGGTACTGTGCTCTCTTTTTTCACGCCGGTGCAGGCCCAGGATTTTTATAGCCCTGGCATCCAGGAGGTACGCGTGGACCTGCCTTACCGCAATTTTGATTTCAAACTTGATTCTTTGAAAAAAGCCAACCCGGAAGCGCGGCTGGTGGGGGCCGTTACGATCAATGGTACCCGCTACGAAGGGGCCGGGGTGCGCTATAAAGGCAACAGTTCTTACTTCCGAACCCGCAATGAAACGTTGAAAAAACTGCCTTTCAACATTAAACTGGATTTTCAGAACAAGAACAACAAGATTCGTGACACTTACACCACGGTGAAATTGTCCAACGCTTTTCTCGACCCTAGTTTCATCCGTGATCCGCTGGCGTATGAGGTGATCCGCAATTACATGCCTGCACCGCTGTGCAATTTTGCCCGCCTCTCTGTCAATGGCAAACCTTACGGACTGTATGTCAACACGGAATCTATTGACAAGCCTTTTATTCAAAAACACTTCGGTACCACGACGGGCCATATTATCAAATGTGACCCCGACAACTGGCAGCGGGTACGCAGTCAAAGCGGCTGCCCCAAGGGGGAAAATGCCTCGCTGGTCTATCTGAACGACAATACCGGCTGCTACGACGCTTTCTATGAAGTGGACGACGCAACTGCCTGGAAACCACTGATGAACCTCATCCGGGTACTCAATAAAACGCCCGAAAAAATCGAAACAGTGCTAGATGTGGACCAGACGCTGTGGATGCTGGCCCTGAACAATGCCCTCGTTAATCTGGACAGCTACAACGGATCGCTTTCGCACAATTACTACCTCTGGATAGACACCACGGGCGTCAGTCACCCGCTGATCTGGGATTTGAACATGGCCTTCGGTGGCTGGCGGCGCAATTTCAGTTTTCAGGAACTGAAAGACGAGGAACTCATTCAGTATTCGCCGCTCGCCGAAGCCGATAACCTGAAGCGGCCCCTGATTTCCAAGCTGTTAAAAAACCCATTTTATCGTAAAATCTATATTGCCCACCTGCGCACCATCGTGAATGAGCAACTGAAAAGCGGCAAACTGATAACCCGCGCCCAGGCGATGATGCGCGACATAGAGCCCATGGTCAAACAGGACACGATGAAGCTCTATACCGTGAAAGACTTTCAGAATTCGCTCGACCAAACGATGTCCGATGGTCCCGACCACGTCATCGGTTTGCGCCAGCTCATGGACAAACGCACCACCTGGCTGCTTAAACACCCGCTGCTGGTCAAGGTCGCTCCCGTCATCACCGACGTGAAACATGCGCAGTCCGGCACAAAAATCAAGGTCACCGCCCGCTGCACCGGCGCTAAAAGTGCCTGGTTTTTCTACCGCACCGACCGCATGTTCGCGTTCACCCGCATGGCCATGACCGACGATGGTGCCAATGGCGACGCCACCGCAGGCGATGGTATTTACACCGCCGAGATCGCTGCCGACAAAATAAAACACTATTACGTGGCTGCCGATAATGAAGAGGCGGCAGCTACTTTCCCGGAACGGGCCTCTTATGAATTCCTGAAAGTGAATTAGAGGAACTATTTTTGCGCCCTGTTATGAAAAACGACTTTTTAGAAGAACTGCGCTGGCGGGGCCTGATCCACGACCTGACACCCGGCCTGGAAGAACACCTGAAAACCGGCCCGATTCGCGGCTACATCGGTTTTGATCCGACCGCCGCCTCGCTGACCATCGGCAATTATGTGCAGATTATGTTGCTCACTTTCCTGCAACGCGCTGGCCACCAGCCGGTGATGCTCATGGGTGGCGCGACCGGGCGCATTGGCGATCCCAGCGGCAAAGACAAGGAACGCGACCTCAAAAGTTTCGACGAACTGGACCGGAATACCGCCCATCAGATGGAGCAGGCCCGGCGTTTGCTGGACTTTTCGCCCGTAGTACCCAATCCGGCCATGCTGGTGAACAACTACGATTTTTATCGCGACATGAACGTACTGGATTTTCTGCGGGACGTGGGTAAGTATTTGACAGTCAATTATATGATGTCGAAAGAAAGCGTTCAGCGTCGTTTGGAGACGGGTATTTCCTTCACCGAATTCAGTTACCAATTGCTGCAAGGCTACGACTTCGTGCTGCTGCATCGGCAACACGGTATTACCCTGCAAATGGGCGGTAGCGATCAATTCGGCAACATCACCGCCGGGGTGGAACTGGCCCGCAAAATTGACGATGCCAAAGTCCATGCCGTCACCACTCCGCTGCTGACCAAGATAGATGGCAGCAAATTTGGCAAGAGCGAAGAAGGAAATATCTGGCTGGATGCCGCGATGACCAGCCCGTACAAGTTCTACCAGTTCTGGCTGAATGCCGACGACCGCGACCTGCCAAAATTCCTGCGTTATTTCTCCCTGAAAGACCGCGCCGAGATCGAAGCACTGGAGGCCAACGAAACGCCGCAGACGATCAAGCGCATTTTCGCGGAAGAAATTACCATTCGTATTCACGGTCAGTCGGAGTATGAATCGGTGCTGGCGGTGTCGCAATTGCTGTTCGATCCTAAGGCCGGAGCGGATACTTTACATAGTCTCGACGCACGGACCCTGGCCACCGTGGCCGAGGAAATTCCGTCGCCATCCGTGCCTGCCTCGTTGCTGGAAAATGGGGTTGGTTTGCTGGATTTTTTGAGCGAACACACTAGCATTCTCGACAGCCGCACCGAAGCAAAAAAAGCGGTCCAAAACAATGCTGTTTCGATTAACAAGCAGAAAATCAGTGATTTGAACACTACGCTCTCGGCCAGTGATCTATTGCATGGCAAATATTTGATGGTAGAAAACGGGAAAAAGAATAAGTATTTGATACAGGTGGATGGGTAACTCCTCAAACCGCCAACAAACTCCCCGCTTCCAGCAACTGGTTTTCCCCGCGTTGATAAAGCATATAATTAAAACCCGGATGGAGACTGTATGCTCCGTGACGGCCTTTTTTATCCACCGCAATAAAACCCACCTGTGCGTCCGGCGTCTCGACGGTGCATTTGCGGGCAATGCGTTTCACGGCCGCTTCCACCGCTTTTTGCGGATGGGCACCGCGCCGCATTTCTTCGACCACCAAAAAACTGCCCAGCGTACGTAAAACCAACTCGCCCAGACCCGTCGCCGCCGCGCCGCCCACCTCGTTGTCCACAAACATGCCTGCACCAATAATCGGGCTGTCGCCCACCCGCCCGTGCATCTTGAAAGCCAGGCCACTCGTCGTGCAGGCCCCCGCAATGCGCTGCTGCTGATCCAGGGCCACCATGCCAATCGTATCGTGCCGCTCAATATTGATGACCGGATGATATTCGGACTTTTTCTTCCATTCTTCCCAAGCCTGGCGGGAAGCCTCGGTCAGCAGGTTTTCTTTTTTAAATCCTTCTGCCAGTGCAAATTGTAAGGCCCCTTCGCCGACCAGCATGACGTGCGGTGTTCTTTCCATCACCCGCCGGGCGACACTGATCGGGTGCATAATATTTTGCAAAAAACAGACCGAACCCGCCCGGCCCCGTTCGTCCATAATGCAGGCATCTAGCGTCACGAAACCATCGCGGTCGGGCCAGCCACCATACCCGACGCTGGTATCGTTGGGGTCGGCTTCCGGTACACGCACACCCGCCTCCACGGCATCGAGGGCCATACCGCCCCGCGCCAGCACCTCCCAGGCGGCGGCACTGGCTGCCTCGTTTTTCCAGGTAGCAATGACCACCGGAAACGCACCTTTCGGGGCCAAATCAAATGAAGTAGTGGCCTTGCTCCAAAAATCAACGCTACCGGCGGCAGCAGAACCAAGCAGGGTGTTTTTTAAAAAAGAGCGACGTGAAGCCATAAATGGGTGGACTAGTTGATTTTTTTTATTTGAATGCCAAAGGTTGGACTTTTTACGGATTATACAGGATGGTTTTAAAAAAGGAAACGTAAACAACCTGCGCCATATCTTGGCCACAAAATATCGGCTTATGCTAAACAATATCCTGGTGGCAGGGATTTTTCTGTCAGCTTTGCTCATCGGCCTGGCCTGTCGCCGTAAGGTACAGCCCCCCGAAGATGCCAGTGTCTGGAAAAAAATACACCTTGATTTCAAGCGACTGGACGCCGACGGGCTATCCGGGCCACCCGATGGTAAGGTGGCCGTGAACTACGAATTTTGCATTCCTGTCCAGGAAAAAAACTGGAAAGAGGTGCAAAAAATAGACCCAAGTGCCCGCAAACAAGGGGGCAGCAAGGGCCGCATCGGTTGTCGCGACGATCAGTGGCTGGTGATCGGTTCCACGCACCAGCCGCGCTACCAGCGAGTGCTGTACGAACTGGCGGCTTTGCCTTATGTGGAGCGGATAGAAGAGACTTTTTGGGAATAGCTTTAAAAATTGAGTATTTGAAGATTTGAGTATTTGAATAAATAATTCATCATCTGTCTTTTATGCGAATCATGGGTTAAATTAAGTAAACACCTGAATGCCAGGTGCTTAGACTTTCCAAGTTTCAAAAACCTGGAAAGTCTCGGCACTAAATACTAATCCGCCAGTACCTTAAATCTTAAAAATGCCTGAGTCCACCCCCGTCACCGTGCGGGTACAACAATGGGTCGCTGGCGCAGCTATCCTGTTATTCGCCATCAAAATGGTCGCCTACTTCCTCACGCATTCGGTGGCCATCCTCACTGATGTCCTGGAAAGCACCGTCAATGTAGTGACCGGATTCACTGGCCTGTACAGCCTGCGGATAGCCGCCAAACCCCGCGACCGCGAGCATCCCTACGGCCACGGGAAAGTGGAACTGCTGTCGGCTTCGCTGGAAGGCGTGCTGATTCTGGTGGCTGGTTTGTTTATCATTTTTGAATCCGTCAGCAATCTTTTTCACACCCATGCCGTGCAGCAGCTGGATTTTGGTATTCTGCTGGTGAGCATCACGGCGGCGGTGAATTATGTGCTCGGCGCGTGGTGCATTCGCACGGGTCGGCAGCGGCATTCCATCGCGCTGGAGTCCAGCGGGCGGCATTTGCAGTCGGATACCTGGACGACCATCGGTATTGTGGCGGGCCTGATCCTGCTCCGCATTACCGGCATTATCTGGATGGATAGCGCGCTGGGCATTATTTTCGCGCTGATTATCGTCGGACAGGGCTACCAGATCATCCGCCGGACGGTAGCGGGCATCGTGGACGAAGCGGATCTGGATTTGTTGCAACGTCTCATTGTGGTGCTCAATGCTCAAAAACGCGACACCTGGATGGATATGCATAATCTGCGTATCATCAAATATGGCCCGGTTTTACACCTCGATAGTCACTTGACCGTACCTTGGTACTTCAATGTGGTGGAAGCCAACGCCGAGGTGCAGGCATTGCATGATTTGATAGATCAAAACTCGCCGCAATCCCTGGAAATGTTCATTCATACCGACGATTGCGCGCCGCCCCACTCTTGCCGGATTTGTTCGTTGCTGGAGTGTCCGGTGCGCAAAAGCCCGTTTGAGGGCCGCCTGGAATGGACGCTGGAAAATTTGACTTCCAATAAAAAACATGGGTTGTCAACAACGTAATAAATTAATGTGGTCAATATGATTAATGTGGTCAATGTGAAAATCAGACAACCCTTCGACAGAAATCCAACAACCACGGCAGGGCAGAATGCAAAGTGATAATTCGTTGTTTTTTAGCAATTAAAATGTTCGTTTTTTTGCTGGCTACTCACTCCGCCAGAAAAGGCACTGAGTGGTTGATAGTGGTGGCATGGGTTCTGATTCCCATTTAGACGAATTAAGCAGATGTGCTTTATTAACCCTACTATGTTTCGCACCAATAACTAATGACCAATATACCAATAACCATTAAACTAATAACCCAACAATGAAAGACAGTTTCAGTAATTTCTTTGAAAACGCCAGTTCCCTGCTGCGCGAAAAAGCCAACGATGCCGGTCAGGCGGCCTGGGACAAAACCATACAGGCCATTGAAAAATGGCTGGAAGAATTTCCCCGGCTCGAAGCGTACGGACTGCGGGTGTCCAATTTCGGTTTTGTGGTCGGCATCAGTCCGGCCCTGGAAGTAGAACTACAGGGCGAACACAGTAGTTTTCCGCCCGCCCGATTGGCGGCTATTCTCGCCGAAAACAAACCCACCAGCCTGGTTGGGATGATTTTCAATGCCGTGCGTACGGCCTACCGCCTGCATGCCAAAATCGCCAAAGCCCCCAGTGAGCAGCTGACCGTGCGGCTGCGCCTGGCCATTACGCCGGAGATTTCGGTGTTTTTGGGCAAACCGCGTGTATTGTAGAGACGTTGCATGCAACGTCTCTACGGAATTTCTTCCCGAAACGGGTGCCGGGGCTGCCAGACTTCCACGGGTTTCAGGTAATCCAGGATAGTCGAGGTGAAGTTGTTGAACAGGCCATTTTGGTGGCGGACGTAGCACCACAGTTTATGCGCCACCGCGCCGATGGAACTTTTGATTTCCAGGGCCGTGCGGGCAAAAACGATGCTGGTACAGCCCGCATCCAGGCCAAATCGCACGATATCGTAGAGGATATTGAGGTACAGTTGCAGATCGTGGTTGCTGGCCTTATCGTAGCCCAGAAAATGGGCGTCCAGTTCGGGCCCGTTCTGGATCGTGGTATAAAAAGCCAGTAATTGGTCGCCCTGGTAATAAGCAAACAGGCGAAAATGCTCGCCCAAATCGCGTTTGAGGGCCGGCAAATAATATTGATTGAGGTCCACCATATTGAAGCCCGCATTTTTGGCCACCTCGCAATAAAGATGATAAATGCGGGGCAGTTCCCGCTGGATTTCCGCCAGGGAAAGTTCGCGCCGCTCCACGCCGTCCAGTTTTTTCATGGCGCGTTTGGCGCGGGTGCGGTACTTCGTGGACATCGCGCCGAGATAGGCGTCGAAATTTTTAAAGGGCAAAGCCAGCACCATACTCGGCTGAATATCAAACTCCGTGAAGCCTTTTTCGACCAGCACATTACTGTGGGCCTGATGCGTTGGCGGTACATCTTTGACCAGAATAACCGGCATTTTCACACCTTCCCGACCCATGAGACCCACCACTTCATCCAGGGCTTTTTCGAGCAATTCTGCGGCTTTTTGCTGCGCAATCTTTTGATAATCAAAATAATAGCCGTGCTCGCCGGTCAGCAGCAGATTACCGCAGATCAAAATATCGGCAGCGACTTTACCCGCCACCCAACGCTTGAACCACTGGGCCAGCCCGTTGAAAAAACACGGCTCTTTGGCATTCGCCTGGAGGTCACTGATGTTATCGTCGCCCTTGAAAAACTTGATCTGGCAGAGGGCCACCCCGACCGGCGCATCGCCCCGGTAGAAAACCAGGTAGCCAAAACGCATGCCTTCCGGCGGTTGCGACTCCACGATGGAGAGGTAGCGACGTTGCAAAAACAGGTCGTGCTGCGGTGCTGCGGCATCCCAGTCCTGGCCCGCCGCTTCGATGGAGCGAAAGAAACTATAACGGAGCGTGGTAGAAGCAGCCGTTGAAGTTTCAGACGGAGCGGGAAAAGATTTTACGGGCATAAGCGCAGACGTTTTTTCGGTGGCACAAAAACGCGCAGCGGTGGAAATGGTTGTTTTCATACGTCAATCTGCCATTTTTTAACTTCTGCTACGGCAGCGTGTTCGTCGGCCCAGCCCATCAGCAACATCGTGCCAATCCCATCGTAGTACAGAAAAAATTGTTCGATAATGTATTGCGCCGCGCTGTAGTCGCGGTGAAAAGAGGCCCAATCGGTGGCCCGGATGATGCGCAGAGCCGTATCCACGGGAATGGCCAGCACCTTGTGATCCAGCTCGCCGAGATCTTTAAGTAGCAGTAAACCAATGGGTTGCACTTCAATGACCGTGCCTGTCGGCAGGTGTTCGGCCAGCACCAGCACATCCAGTGGATCGCCGTCGCCGCCCCGATCCTTGTCCATGCGGGTGGACGGAATGAAGCCATAATTGAGCGGATAAGACAGGAAATTGACCCGGCGCGTATAGCCCTCGCGGATGTCCGGCTGGAACTGCAGCAGTTGTTTGTTGTATTCGTACTTGGTATTGGTGCCAGCCGGTATTTCCACCACGCCTTGCAGGTGGCCGTTCGCGGAAAAAGAAGGAAGGGCGAGATGATCCATGTGATGGGTATTAGTGAATGGTAGGATGAATTTTTGAGGATACGAGTATTTGAGTATTCGATTAAAGCACTTGATAATCAGTTAATTGATCGAATACTTGCATCTTCAAATACTCAAAAAATTTAATGGACATCGAAATAATTACTCAGCGGCAAATTTCAGACGGCTTACGGAGAAAGTGAACTTTATTTGTTCCGGCTTCCGGGAAAACCCGACCAACGGCTTTTTTCGCATATAAAGCTAACGGGCGGCGGTATAGGCATCTCTAAAAAGTCGTTGGTTGATCGTTGGTATGGTGTTTCGTTTAGCCGCCCGAAAGAAACACAATTTGTTTATAAATACCAAGCACCTAAAAAATATTCCAGTACCTTACCTTTGTCATTAACATAACGCCACGCACATGGGTAATTTACAGTCGAACAATCCTTTTTTGCTGCTTACCAAAAATGGGCCGGTCGTCTTTAAAAGTGACCTGAGCCGGGCAGATTTTCATGGTTTGGTGCTCCATTATCAGGATTTTAAAATAGAACGCGACAAAGATGGCCTTATCACCGTTGCTTCGCCTATGACTTTTAATTCAGGCTATGATGAAGGCGAGGCCTTTTATCATCTAAAGCATTGGTCGAAAACCAACGCGCTGGGCCGTGCTTTCAGTCCTACCACCTCCTTTGACTTGCCTGATGGGGCTACCTGCAAAGCCGATGGGGCCTGGATTTCATTGGAAAAGATCAATCATTTGTCGGCCAAAGAGCGCACCAAAATTGCGGCGATTGTCCCCGATTTCGTCATGGAAGTACGCTCACAAAGTGACCGCATTGGCAAACTCAAAAAGAAAATGAGCGACATCTGGATGGCCAATGGCGTCCGACTGGGCTGGCTGATTGACCCAATGGAGCGAAAAGCCTGGGTGTATCGCGCCGATGGAAGCGTAGAAGCATTTCCCGATTTTAAAGGCCAACTCTCTGGCGAGGATGTTTTGCCCGGATTTATTTTTGATCTGGGGATGTTGCTGCAATAGTGCTGCGTGGTTTTTAATGGATAGAATGCTGCTGCCGGGCCATCCTTTTTGCAGAAATTCTCCGAAAAAAAGTTATATTTGGCTGAAACCCTACTTGCGAAACTAGTTTCAGCCAAATATAACCTGAAACGTAAAGATAGAACGCAGCGAAACCTCCATCTTAAAACCACCCAATCTTCGCCCTGGCTGCAATTTCCTGGCGATTGCAATAAAACCATCCAATTCTATGCAACCTCCGGTTTCCTCTTCCTGTCTATGGGCCAAACCTGTAGAAGCAATCCCGAGTTTTGCAAAATCAAATCTTCCTCTTTTTTCACCTTGTCGTTTTTATTCAATTTTCCTACTGCTCAAGCCCCCCATCTTTGCAGTGTTAATCAGCAAAAAATGAATATCCGTCACGAAACAATCGCCGCGCCCAAAGATTTGGCGTCTTTTATAGAAGGTCTGTGGGTCACCGCCTCCGATGGTGCCACCGATGAAATGTCTTCCATGCAATGCTGTCTGCCCAATGGTTCCTGGGAAATTATTTTTCACCTGACCCCCCAACGGTTTTGTGTGGTCGTGGAGGGAGAAAAAATCTGGATGCCGGAACTGGCCGGTTTTGCGACCAATAGCACCCCGGTTTATTGGCAAGTAAAAGGCGGCACAGTGATCTTCGGACTGGTGCTGCTGCCCGAAACGATGGAACTACTGACCAAGCGGCCAACATTGCTCCGCGAAGCACGCTACGAAGATTTGCGTACCTACGAACAGCCCATTTTTGAGACCATATTATTGCGGGCAAAGCAGGCTACCACTACCCAGAAATTGGCAGATGTCGTGTTTGCTACCCTGCGGGAATATTTAGTGCATTCCAAAGCGGAAAAACACCACTCATACTTTGCCGAAGCCTTACGTTTGATTCGCCACAATGATGCGCTTACAAAAAATATGGACAGCCTTGGCGATCAGGTCTTTGTGAGTCAGCGCCAGTTGCAACGGACTTTTCAGGAAAAACTGGGCTACACGCCCAAAATGTACAGCCGTATGTTGCGCTTTCGGGATGCTATCCATTTTATGCGACAACATCCGAATAGCAAAATGACCGAAATAGCCTATGATTTTGGCTACGCCGACCAATCACATTTTATTCGGGAATTTAAAGATTTTACCGGCCAAAACCCGCGCAGTTTTTTTACCTCCTGGAAGCCGACAAGTACGGTAGTTGGGTCACACCGGGCATACGCCGCATTCGTGTAAGGCCGAATCGAATAGATTACGCTGATTTTCAGGCGTAATTTGCATACATTCATCTCATTTTCTTTTCACCACCACCCTGCCGGTGCCCTGCACCGGACAGCCTCCCCTTTATCTTAAATTTTAAAATTATGCATCAGAAACCAATTATTCTGGTCACCGGCGCGACCGGTGCCCAGGGCGGGAGCGTGGCCACTTCGCTGCTCCAACAGCATAAATTCGCGGTACGCATCCTGACCAGAAATATCCACTCGGCTAAAGCCACCCAACTTCGTGACGCTGGCGCAGAAGTCGTGCCGGGCGATCTGGACGACCCCGAAAGCCTCAAACAAGCCATGACCGGCTGCTACGGTGTGTTTGGCATCACCAATTTCTGGGAGCATTTCGAGCAGGAATACCGCCACGGTAAAAACCTCATTGACGCCGTGCAACAATCTGGTATTCAGCATTTTGTAATGAGTACTTTGCCGAACTACCATGCCCTGAGCAATGGGGAACTGTCTGTGCCGCACTGCGACCTGAAAGCCGCTTTGGAGACCTACGCCAAAAGCCTGCGCTTGCCCGCAACCTTCATTCACATTTCATTTTATTACGAGAATTTCCTGCATTTTTTCCCGCTCCAAAAGAGCAGCGAGGGCTACTATTATTTTGGTTTCCCGCAGGGCAACACCAAGTTAGCAATGGCGAGCGTGGCTGATTTAGGAGGGGTAGTCGCCACTATTTTCGATCATCCCGTGGAGTATATTGGCCGCGTAGTCGGCGTGGTCGGCGAAGACCGTACCTGTGCGGAATATGCCGCCATAATGACCAAAGTACTGGGTCAGGAAGTGCGCTACCAGTACGTTCCGCGGGAGACCTACGCCAGCCTGGGTTTTCCGGGTGCAGAAGAACTGGCCAACATGTTTGAGGTACAACGGCTGTACATACCCAATCGCCTGGTCCACCTGATCGAGAGTTATGCTTTAAATCCTGATATGCAGACGTTTGAAACATGGCTGATCGAGAATCGGGCGCGGTTCCCGATTGGGGCGGCGGAGGCACAACTGGAACTGGCGTAAATACCATCACAAAACAATCTTCTTCCAAACAATGAAATACCTGATTCTTTTGCTGGCCACTACCGTGCTGGCACTCATCACCAAACCTGCCATCGGCCAGCCAGTCGTCAAAGTGGATGCCGTCGCGCTATTGGGCGAATTGCCCGCCCCACCAACCACTCTGGCCGATGCTTACCAACGCGTTTACCCGCCCGGTGCGACTACACCCGACGCGAAACCGTACTACCAGAACACGTTGGATAAACTGCATGGCGTCCAGTCAGAAGCCCAGCACCTGCTGCTCCAGTTCTATCAACAAAACCCCACCGGCGTACCAAAAATGCCGCAACGTCCGGCCAATCGCGTCTCCGCACAGGACCAGGCCGCAATGAATGCCGCCACTTCCGAACTGGCGCAAAAAATGATGAGCGACCCGGCTTTCGCCCAGAAATTTGCCCAAATGAGCGAAGCCGAACAGCACACTTATATGGCCAAAATGCTGGCTGACAAGGGCATAAAACCCGTCAGCGGCACTCCCAACACCAACGATGCGCCCATGCCTGGCACCGATATGGACTGGGTGGCGCTGTGCAATGCCTACACCGAAACGGCCTTTGCCATGAATCGCTGGGAAAAACAGGCGGCTTTGCAGCAGAAATACGCCGAACAGCACGATGCCGTGAATACCTGGATCGAAGGGGAGATCAAAAAACTGCCGATGATTTCGATGGGGGAATATGGGCACGACCACGATCCCGATCAGGTGAAAATAGTCAAGAAACAGGGACTGGAAAAACACCGCGCTGTGGCCGATGCCATGCTGAAAGAAGCGGCTGCCCTTTTCGCCGGGTTCCGCCAGCAAGCCCGCGAGCGCAGTACGCCGCTTAATGACGCGCTCCAAAAAGTCCACTATGGCGAGACCTATTCTTTCGGACTGCAATACACCGTGGTGCTGCAAGTCCAGGCCATGCTGCTCGGCGATCTGGAAGCCATGCTGACCAATGAGATCAACCTGATCGAAGACGTAGCCCGCTGGGAATATGACTGGCAGAATTTCCTGTAATCCTGTCCGTCCAAGATTTAAAAACAGCCTCTAAAAGGAGTCACGCTAAGTGCGGCGTGGCTCCTTGTTTTTCTGCCCATGCCATGCCTTGGAATTCCATGCGTGTATTACTTTTACGCTCGTCACGTCCTGTTACCAGCACTTCCTGTACTGCTATAAAATGCCCGGCACAACGCCCCGGCACATTTAAAGCCTAGTCACATCATTTTTAAAATCAATAGCTTATGAAACAATTTTTCTTCATGACCATCGGTGTCGGCGGACTGCTGGCACTCGCCTGCTGTACCCACGAAACGCCGCAAACCACCGCCACCACCACTACCCCGGCCACCACCACCGCCGACCTGGTGAAGCAAGGCGAATACCTCGTGCTGGTGGGTGGCTGCAATGACTGCCATTCGCCCAAAATCATGAGTCCGCAGGGGCCCGTGCCCGACCCGCAACGCCTGCTCTCCGGCCATCCCGCCGACGAGGTACTGCCTGCGCTCACCGACAAAAAACTGGTGGCTCCCGGCCAATGGGTACTGTTCAGTCCCGGACTAACGGCGTCGGTTGGCCCCTGGGGTACCACCTTCGCGGCCAATATCACGCCCGACGATACCGGCATCGGCAATTGGACGGAAGCCCAGTTTATCAAAGCCCTGCGCGAAGGCAAATCGAAGGGCCTGGACGGTACCCGGCCTATTCTGCCGCCGATGCCCTGGCCCAACATTGCCAAAATGAAAGACGAGGATCTGAAAGCGATGTTTGCCTACCTGAAGTCGCTGCCGCCGGTAAAAAATGTGGTGCCTAATCCGGTACCACCGGCGGGATAAGGCCGATCCTTGCGGTTGCCCCCATAAGCAGGTAGGCAACCGCAAGGACCACCCCTACATCGTTACCAAAACCACCCGATAAATCTGTCCTTCCTTTTCTCGTATTGCTACCGTCCACCTGCCCGGTGGTAATCCATCCAGGCCCAAACGCAGCTCGTTCTGTCCTGCCGGGAATGACTGCTGATGGGCGAAACGCCGCATCAGTCGGCCATCCAAACTTTCCAGCCAAATATCCAACACCGCCGCCTTGGGGTTCTGAAAAACTAAACGGGTAAAACCGCTGGCCGGATTGGGTAAAATTCGTAAGGTAAATAATTCACTATCAGGCGATTCAGAGGCAGTGAGTACGGAAACATACACCGTCAGGGTCGAGTCGCAGCCCTTTTGGGTTACGCCGGGAAAGATCAGCACCGTATCGGAATAGCAAGGAATGCCAAACACCGAGTCGCCGACGTGCAGGGTTTGCTGCATGATCGGGTGAAAATCCCAGTTAATCTGTACAAAGTACTGGAGCAGGCTATCGCAGCCATTAATCGAGGTTTCGGTGCGATAAATAATGTCATTGCCGGGCGTGGACCAGACGTGACCAAACAGCGTATCGCCGGGACAAGTTTCCACCTGAATTTGCGTAGCTGGAATGTATGGGTACCAGTTTAAGTGAACAATGCGCTGAGTATCAACCAGTTCGCCGGGTAATATTTTTATCAGTGTAGTGTCCGTTGGATAATAAACCCCTTCGTAAGGAGTCTGATTGGAGCAGAGGGTGAGAAAAATTTCTCTGGTCACCACTGTTTTCTGCACCGGCAATTCGGCATAAGCGGTAAAAATGGGTTCGTTGAAATCAAAATAAATGGCTGCCTGGTTGCGCAGCACTTCGCCTGTCTGGACTGACTGGCCGGGGCGCAGCGAAAACTGCACGAAACCGTGGCTGCCCGGTTCATCGGCGATGCTATCCGGCAGTTGAATATTTTCAAATAAAAACGTCAGTACGCGGCCATTGAGTTGCCAGGTCATCGGATGGGACGAAGCCAGGATTTGCAGGGCGGAAGCGTCGAAATTTAATGCCAATGTATCCAGAATGCGAACGTGCGTGGCCGCACTGGTACCCGTATTTTGGAAACGAATGGTATAAGTGATAGGCGGGCGTTGCGGCAGCATGGCCGAGGACAACACTGCGGGAGAAACAACTTTGTCATTCGGATCGAAACTGCCACGTATAAGGCTGGCTTCGGAGAAAAAATTATCTTCCGGGAACGCATCGGTCGCTATAATAGTCACAAAACCAGTATCCTGTGCGTAATTTCCCAGTGTACCCACCGTTTTGGTTCTTACCGAAATCGCCGCTTGCCAACTGCCAAATAAGGGCAAATCGCCGGTTTGCCAGATCAAAATGGAATCGCCGATATTGGCGGCCGGTGCGGGATTGGCCGATAAAAAATCCAGTTGTTCCGCTACCAGAACGCGTACTTCTCCACTGGTGGCGACGGTGCCGCGATTGCGCACGGTGGCGAAGATTTTATTCTCAAAACCCGGCCGATAGTCGGTGGCGCGGGTCAGCGTCAGCGCAAGATCGTGGACGTTATTTTGGAATTGCACGGCAAATTGCTGATTGGCATTGGCCTGCGCTGGTAAGTACCAAACTGCCGGCGTAATAGTCGCGTACGGCGTGGGTAGAATCACCCGAATACTATCGGTAAAAAAGGTCTGGTAATCAAATTCTCCGGCGGCATCGGTGGTCAGAAAACCGGTTTTCCCAATTTGAATCAGAGCGTTGGCCAGGCCGTTTTCGCCCGCGTCGAGCAAGTTGTTTTGATTTTCATCATTAAATACAAGTCCTTGCAAATGAATACTTTGCAGGTTGTCCAAATTAATTCTGAACAGCCCGCCCTGTTGTCCGCGCACGACAAAATGCTGCTCATCAGATATGGCTTTTTGGGGTATTTCTGCTAAATCGCCGGTAATATCTGTCCATCCCCCGGAAGCACCGAGGCTTACCAAAACCCGTTGGTCAGTCACGGCCATGATCGTGTCGCCAGCGAGCGCGACGGATTGGATGCCCGAGCCAGCGGTCGGCAGATTGCCCGTAATGTCGCTCCAATGCAACCCGGCATCCGCTGAAACGGCGATTTTTTCGGCAGAAAAAACGACCAGCCGATCTTCGGAAACGGCAAAATCGGTGAAAACTACGGCGGGTAAACCGTTGCCAAGCGTGTCCCATTTGAACTGGAATTCATCGTCCAGTTTAAGCGTATCAATGCTCAACACTTTGCCGGGGGTGCCATCCAGGCCGAAAAAGTGATCCTTATGTTCCGTGATTTCAGCACAAGTCCCATGCTGGGCGTAGTTTGGGCCATAAAGAAAAGTCAAGCCTCCGTCAATAGAATATCGGTAATAGCAACTCTGCTCATTATAAGTCAGCAGAAAATTTCCTGCTGCGAGCAGGCGGGCGAACGTAGAAATACCGCTTATGGGCTGAAAAGTCCAGCGGCTAAGGTCGCCATCGGAGATATACAGCCCATATCCTTGCGGCGGCGTGACCGGGATAGGGGCCGTGGCGTACCACTTGCCCTGATATTGGCGGACGTCGCCAAAACCGCTGGCGTATAAATTATAATTGGGAAGATTGAAAATGTAGTCGGTAAGAAAAGGCGTCTGCCACTGCAAGCCGCCATCGGTGGAAAAGTGGTTGAGACCGTTGCCAACGCTCCATAACAGACCCTCACGACCTTCTAAAAGTGCGCCGGAGGAGAATCCAACATTGCTGTATTGCCAGTGCTGACCACTATCCTCCGTCTTCAAAATGCCTCTTTTTTCAGCGGCTAATGCTGTGCCGTTGGGCAGAACCGTCAGATCGCTGATTGGCGGAGCGGTGGCGGCTTGCAAAAAAGTCGTCCACGTTTCGCCCAAATCATTGGAAACCAGCACTTTGGTACTATCTGATTGGGGCAGGGCATAGAGCTTGCCTTGAAAGTATTTGAAGGTCGGATAGTGCAATCGTTTAGTGAAACGTAATTCCCAGGTCTGGCCGCCGTCGAAAGAACGGGACAGCCGCGATGTATCGCCCAAATACGGGCTGGATGCAATCAAGGTATCGCCGATAAAAATAGCGGCATTAATACCGCCTGGTGCATTTGATACGAAGGCCCAGGTGAGGCCTTCGTCTTCGGACTTATAAATGGCGCCATACTCTGTGGCTACCCAGATGCCCGAAGCGGTTCTTTCGATGACCAGTGCTTTTCCCGTGATGTCGTTGGGTACGAAGGACTGGTCCCAGGTGCCCGTCGAAAAGCGATAGCGATAGACGATGCCTTTTGCATTGAACAACAGAGCAGTATCCGTAGCCACTAATTGCGATCCTGGATTCCAGTTAGTCAGGTTGAAACTATGCAACCGCACCACCTGCGACCAGGTGTCGCCATTGTCCTCGGTCTTGAAAATGCGATACAGGCCAGCGGCATACAGTGTGTTGCCGTGTGCGACAAACTGACGAGTATTAAAAGCTAAACCAGCGAGCGTGTCTGACAGACCATACGATTGCCAGGTTTGGCCTGCATTGGCAGAACGATACAGATTAGCACCAGCTCCAGTCGAAAAGACATAACCATTATGCTGAACAATGGCCATTAAATCTTCGGTTCCGGGCAACGACAGTTGCTGCCATTGAGCGATGATTTTTGGGGAAAAACAAAGCAAAAAAAGAAAAAATAAGAGATTGCGCACAGGAATAGCGGCTAATAATCGGTAGAAGGATATTATGAACAATTGGCAAGATAATATCCAAACATGAATCATACCGAACTTGTCTGCTTCTATATGGACAAACGCAGATCGCGATTTAAGGTACTGTCTTGTTTGTCACGTAAAGGCAGAGGGGAACAACGGCTTGCCATTGATAAAAACCAGTGATTTTAAAAACACTTTTTCCTGAAAAAACAAGGGCCAACTATCCGTTAAATGCAGTAGTTTGGCCCTTATTATTAGATCAACCAACTTCTTATGTCGAAAACAACGCTGATCCTGTTCTGGGTCTTCTGGCTGCTGGATGTACTGGCTGCCCTGTTCGGCTACCGGGAATTTATCGGTGGCGTATTTGGCCGCTATGCGGCGGCTTCCTCCAAATACATCGGGCTCTGGACGGTTTTACTGATCGTCATCCTGCTCATTATTTGCGGCAGCCTGTATTTCAAAAATCGCGGACAATCCACGGCAGCGATCATCGTGGCAGTCATCCCGCTGGTATTAGCCCTGCCCTATGCTTTGTTCATGGCCGTGGTCATGGCAAGCGGCAAGAATAGCTGGCAGTAAACAACATTTTTACATCCAACGACTAAGCCATGTATTTTATCCAGTATGCTTTTATGTGCCTGATCGTCGGCGCATATTTATTTTTCCAACTGAACAACACCCCCGTCCCCGGTTTTTTCTACCAGTTGAACACCTGGGCGGCCTGGGCTTTTCTGGTCTGGGGCGGCTATTATGCGGTCCGGGTGATCGTGGATTGTATCTTATTGAGCGCGAAAAGCCAAATGACGGCGGCCAATGCCTGGAACGGCGTTCTGCTGGCGGTGCTCAATTTTTTGCCGGTGTTGGGTATGTCGTTCTTTTTACTGCGCCAAGGTTTTGTAAGCAAGTGAGTTACTATTGTTTCTCCAGTGTTGCTTTCAAATTAGACAGGCCTTTCGCGTATTCATTGCCGATGATTTTGTCCATATCCATAAATACCCGCATGAAATTCATCGGGTAGGCCATGTGTCCGGTCATGCCCCATTTTACCTTCGTTTGGGTATCGGATACGGATACGGTGGTCATATAAACCGGGGCCACCGACGCGAATGCTCCCTTGAAGCGTAGTTCCGTATCCACTCTCGCGCCATCGGTGAGCTGTTTGATTTCCTGTTCGCCGTTGCCCATCTTTTTGCTTTCCCAGGCGGAGATAAAACCGACCGTACCATCAGTGCCTTGGTATGAATGGGTCATGGTGGGGTCTATCATGTTCCAACTGCTGTAGTTGTCCTGGTTTTTCAGGTACTTTACGTAGTCATAGACTTCCTGTGTGGGTTTGTTGATGACGATTTCCCGCTCCAGGATGTAGTCTTTTTTGATAAATAAGGCCACTACTAAAATCAGCGCGATCAGGATGGCCAGGCCAATGAGGATTTTCTTCAAAATTTTCATGCTTTTTCGATTTTGTTTTAAATGTGAAAGATTGAATTCTACTGGTTACAAAGGTAAAGGCATTAATTTGGCTGGTTTGGGGGGGAATGCGGCAATTTCAGGGGGCAATTTCGACATATTTTGTTTTAAAAACAAAAAAATGACGCGGCTAAATAAATGGGATGATGTAATGTTCCTTAGTACACTGTAAATTAAGTCTATTTGGGAAAAGGGCGTGGCTAACCTCCCCCGGCCTTGCGGCCACCCCCTCCAAAGGGGGATAGTATGCCCACTTTGGCTAAGTGGAAAACGGCGACAGTACGCTCGGTATCCCCCTTTGGAGGGGGTGGCCTTTAGGCCGGGGGAGGTGTAAGCTAAGTAGAGGGTGAGCGAAACCTGTCAAAACTTAATTTACAGTGTACTTATTTACTTACTGCCATTTGCTCTTGTCCGCCAAAGCACCCAGTTGTGACCAGGTCAGCAGAATATCGGTCTGGCCCACGGCATAAGCGGCCACTTCGTACGGATTGTACATAAAACGTACGCCTTCGGGCACAATGCAATAGATGGCGGGCAAAGGGAGCACTTTGAACTCCGGCAGCAAAAGATCAGCCAGGGTCATGTTGGCCATATCCTCCGGGGATTCCTTCTTTTTGGCATCCACAAATCCCTTTTCCAGCAAAGGCCGTAAGGCCGTAGTGTCTTTAATAATGTCGGTCAGGAGCAGCGGTTTGCCGGTATTCAGATCGAAAGTTTCCAGCAGAGTGCCGTACATACCGTGTGCGCCGCCACTGAAACTCCAGGTGTTCATTTCCAGCGAAAGATACTTGTCGGTCTGCCAGACCACCTTGCTTGTCAGTTCATTAGAGAAAGACATAGGGATTGCATCCGCGCCACGCATAGCGGCATCTTCCTGCAAAAGAGTAAACATTTTCACGATGGCCGAATCAAAAACCTGGGGCATCGGCCAGGCCGGGTCAGCCTCTGCAGCCAGATACACAAAGGCTTGAATGGAGTCGTTGATGGATTTGGTAGCCGCTGCATTGGCTCCGCCAGTCACCACCGGATAGGAGAGATTTAGAATCGCGCAAACCGAATCCCGGATGCACTTTTCCTTTTTCACCTCCACCATCGTGACGGTCAGCGGCGAACCAGCGGGAGTAGCCGGAGTGGATGGTTGTTGGCAGGCAAAAAAAGTGGCTGCGCCCAGGGCAGCCGCGAGTAGAGCGTTTGTTTTGAACATGACTGGAGTGCGGAATTTATTTCCGCATAGAGACAGTTAAATGGTTTATAATGAAATTGTTATATGGCAATACCCTAAGTCAACACGCCTCACTATACCGTGGCCAAGGCCCGAACCGGCACAATGGTTTTGAGTTTTTCGATCACAAAATCCACCTCGTCTTTGGTGTTGTAATGCGAAAATGAAAAACGGATGCTTTTACGGGCGGGATCGGCACCGATGCCTTCCAGTACGTGGCTACCTTTTTCGGAGCCGCTGGTGCAGGCACTGCCGCCGGAAACACTGATGCCATTGATATCGAGATTGAGCAGCAGCATTTCGTTTTTAGGCGACGGCGGAAAACTCACATTGAGCACCGTATAAAGGCAGCTGCCATCGTAGTCGCCATTGAAAGTCAGATCTTCAAAAGTGTCCAACAACCTGTCGCGCAAGTAGTTACGCACTTCCAGAATGTGCTGACTCCGTTCTTCCATTTCTACGCAGGCCAGTTCCAGTGCTTTCGCCAACCCAACGATGCCGTACACATTTTCGGTGCCGCCGCGCATATTGCGTTCCTGCGCACCGCCGTCTATGAAGGGTTTGATCTGCGATGCGGAATTGATATAAATGAAACCAACGCCTTTGGGACCGTGAAATTTGTGGGCCGCGCCGGAGAGGAAATTAACCGGAATGTGCTGCACATCCATCGGAAAATGACCGATGGTCTGGACGGTATCGGTGTGGAGCAAAGCCCCA
Organism: Saprospirales bacterium; assembly: GCA_031425155.1. GTDB lineage: Bacteria > Bacteroidota > Bacteroidia > Chitinophagales > Saprospiraceae > M3007. The sequence goes on from JANPIV010000071.1 coordinate 54,302, forward strand.
TATTGTTTGCATAAAGCGGACACCGCTGCCAAATCCAGCATGGTACCGATCTCGTTATTGGCGTGCATGAGCGAAACCAGCGTCTTTTTGCCAGCGTTTTCTGCGAGTGCCTTTTCCAGGTCAGTCAGGGAAATGTGGCCACGCACATCCACCGGCAGCCAGGTGACTGCCACGCCTTCCATTTTTTCTACCGCCTCGATGGCGTGCAGGCCGCAATGATGCTCGATGGCACTGGAAATAATGCGCTGCACCCCCAAATCGCGGACGGCACATTTGATCGCCATATTATTGCTTTCCGTACCGCCCGAAGTAAAGAATATCTCGGCGGTACCGGCATTGATACAGCGGGCGACGATCTTACGCGCACTTTCCAACAGGGAACGGACGCTGCGGCCTTCGGCATGAATGCTGGACGGGTTACCATATTGACCGCGCAGCACGGGCAGCATGGCATTGATAACTTCCTCAGAGATGGGGGTGGTGGCGGCATTATCGAAATAGACGCGTTGCATTGCGGAGGGTTGATGTTGTAAGATAGTCGGTACACAAACGACCGATTTATGGACGCAAATATACGAATAAGCGGCCAAGCGGACAGCCAGACAAATTTTCAACGGCCTCGCGGCCTATATGCTGTTGAGCGAAGAAGGCAAATTCCTACCGAAACGCCTGAATGTCCTGAATAATTTTCTTGGCCAGATTCTCCGCGACCACGATGGAATTGCTTTCCGAATAGACCCGAATGATCGGTTCTGTGTTGGAAGGACGCAGGTGTACCCAGCCGCTTTCAAAGTCTATTTTCAGGCCATCCTCGTCGTTGATCTGCTCCTTGCGGTATTTTTGCCGCAAGGCAGCAAAGATTTTTTCCAGGTCAATATCGGCCGTGCGATCCAGTTTGGTTTTGGACATCTGGTAGTCCGGGTAGGTTTGGCGCAGCGTAGAAATTTGCTTGCCAGAAGCAGCTAAGTGGCTGAGAAACAGCGCAATGCCCACCAGCGCATCGCGACCGTAATGCAGGTCGGGCAGTATCACGCCGCCGTTGCCTTCGCCGCCAATCACGGCATTGACGGCCTTCATTTTTTCCACCACGTTCACTTCACCGACCGCCGCCGCATAGTACTCGCCGCCATATTTAGCGGTCGTGTCGCGCAGGGCGCGGGTGCTCGAGAGGTTGGAAACCGTGTTGCCGGGTGTTTTGGACAGCACGTAGTCGGCTACCGCCACCAGCGTGTATTCTTCTCCGAAAAGTTCGCCGTTCTCGCACATGAACACCAGGCGGTCCACATCGGGATCCACAGCAATACCTAACTGGGCGCGTTGTTGACGCACCTCCGTGCTGAGTTGGCCGAGGTGTTCTTTCAGCGGTTCCGGGTTGTGGGCAAAATGACCGTTTACTTCGCCGTTCAGCAGAATACATTGGCAGCCCAAGGCTTCGAGCAGCGGTGGCACGGCCAGCGCACCGGTCGAATTAATGGCATCTACAACAATGCGGTATTTTTTGGCACTGATGGCTTCGATATTGACCATCGGCAGGGCCAGGATGCGGTCAATATGTTTTTGAATATAAGTATCATCGGTGCGGTAAGAGCCCAGTTTATCTACGGTAGCATACTGAATGTCGCCTTTTTCCACCAGGGCCATTACTTCTTCTCCGTCTTTGCCACTGATGAATTCGCCGCGTTGGTTGAGCAGTTTCAGCGCATTCCATTCGCGGGGATTGTGGCTGGCCGTGAGTACGATGCCACCGCCCGCATTTTCGATAGGTACGGCGATTTCCACGGTAGGCGTCGTGCTGAGACCGAGATCAATCACGGCAATACCCATACTACGCAAAGTATTGATGACCAGTCCGCTGACGATCTCGCCGGAGATGCGTCCGTCGCGGCCAACCACAATAGTAGGTTTACCGCTGGTGTTCAGAATCCACTGCCCAAAAGCGGCGGTGCATTCGACGATGTCCTGTGGGGTCAGATTATCGCCAGGGCGGCCACCAATAGTGCCGCGAAAACCGGAAATAGATTTGATGAGTGGCAAAGTACAGATATAACGGTAGTGAGGTAATGATCGGAGGGCGGGCGAAGGTACAGCATTTGCAACAGTTCGCAGAAAAGCGGGGTGGGGAAAATTGTCCGTCAGAGGGCGAAAATGAAAACATTCATCCTTATGCAACTATCTGCAAGCATATTCGCTGCCAGATTTCTCCGGCCGTCGGAATAACATTCGGGTGTGGGTAAAATGGTCACTTGTTTCTCATTCATTCCTAAAATGGGATATTTAGCAACAAAATCATCTTTTTGCTGTCCATAGAGCCATTATGAGCCGTATTGATCTACTCGACGATTTTGATTTCAGCGACAATCCTTTTTTTGATGAATATGGGGAGGGGGAAGTCGTGGGAAAGTATTTCTCTTCTATGGAAGCCGAGGTGGCCGCTGCGCGTTTGCGGGCCGAAGGCATTCCCTGTTTTCTGGCCAATCATACCGTACAATCCATCATGCCGCATTTGCAAGGGGTGATCCGTCTGCATACTCGTCCGGCAGATGCTGACCTGGCCCGCGAAATACTCGGTGAAGCAGCCCTGGATACAGTGCCGTCCCGTCCGCATCGGGCTTTCAATTTTGTGATGGTGATACTGGCAATTATGATCGGTGTGGTGTTGGCGGCCGCTTTGGTGGCTTCCAAATATGTGTCTCTGTAACCCCGACTTCAGTCGGGCTGCAATCCCCTTTGCAGAGTCAATTGGAATGCGGATTAAACGGATAGACACAGGTTTTTAAATCCGCTCATCCTTTTGATCTGTGTTCTAATCAAACCACCAATTCTCCGAACAGGTCAAATTCTTCCGCACCGGTGATCCGCACATTGGCAAAATCGCCGAGCCGCACATAGTTGCCTTTGGCAGACAAGAGCACCTCGTTGTCCACTTCCGGGGAATCCGCTTCGGTGCGCCCGATGAAATATTTCCCTTCCTTCCGATCAAACAGCGTCTTGAAAGTCTGGCCAATCTTGGCCTCATTATGCTGGCGCGAAATCTCCGATTGCACCTCCATCAGGCGTTGGGCGCGTTCGGCTTTCACCTCGGCGGGAATGTTGTCGGGGAATTCGTAGGCGCGGGTGCTTTCCTCATGCGAGTACTGAAACACCCCGACCCGGTCGAATTGCTGCTCCTGCACAAAATCCAGCAACTGCTCAAAATCGTCTTCTGTCTCGCCGGGATGACCCACCAGAAAAGTGGTGCGCAGGGCAATACCCGGCACTTTTTCGCGGATTTTGGCCATTAATTCCGTGGTTTCGGCCCGCGTGATCTGGCGGCGCATCATTTCCAGCACCGGGTCGCTGGCGTGTTGCAGCGGAATATCGAGGTAGTTGCACACTTCCGGGCGGGCGGCCATCACGTCCAGTATTTCCAGCGGAAACTTGGAAGGATAAGCGTAGTGCAGCCGGATCCATTCGATGCCTTCCACGTCGGCCAGGGCATCCAGCAGACGCGGCAGTTCGCGCTGTTTGTACAGATCGAGGCCATAGTAGGTGAGTTCCTGCGCAATTAAAAGCAATTCTTTTACCCCGCGCCGGGCCAGGTTTTTGGCTTCCATCACCAGTTCGTCTATCGGGCGGCTGATGTGTTTGCCACGCATGAGCGGGATGGCACAAAACGAGCAGGTACGGTTGCAGCCTTCGGCAATTTTCAGGTAGGCGTAGTGGGGCAGGGTAGTGATCTGGCGTTCGCCGAGCAGTTCGTGTTTATAATCGGCGTTCAGGCGGGCCAGCAGCGCAGGCATTTCGAGGGTACCAAAAAAAGCGTCCACCTCGGGTATTTCTATTTCCAGGTCATCTTTATAGCGCTGGGAAAGGCAGCCGGTAACGTAGAGTTTCTCGATCTGACCCGCTTTTTTCAGCGAGGCATGTTCGACAATGGTCTCGATGCTTTCCTGTTTAGCCAGATCAATAAAGCCGCAGGTGTTGATAATCACCACATTAGCCCTGGTGTCTTCCCGCTCATGCGTCACTTCGTAGTCATTGCCCCGCAGTTGGGTAATGAGGTTTTCGCTGTCCACCAAGTTCTTGGAACAGCCGAGCGTGATGACGTTTATTTTATCTGGACGAAAAGTTCTGGCGCGCATAATTTGCTTTTTTTGCAAACGGGCCGCAAAGGTCGGTGAAATTGCCGAAAAATTATGCAGCCGAATTTCCCAAGGTTCCGTTAAGGGCGGTATTTTTGCGCCCTTTGCCCGACAAAAACTTCTTTATTTATAGCACCGCGTGACACAGAACGAATTACTCGACCAGCTTACCACCGATTTGCGCCGCCTGCTCGATCAGGTGCGTACTCAATTCGCGCCTTTGGACGAAGCGGTGGTTCAATACCGCCCCGATCCGATCCGCTGGAATGTGCTGGAGTGCTTCGCGCATTTGAATGCCTTTTCCGAAATGTATCTGTCGCGCATCGAGGCGGGCATCCATAAGGCCAAGGCGCGTAACTGGAAACCCGCCGACGGCGAGGTGCGCTATACATCCGCTGCCCGTCGCGACATTCGTCGGGCGGATGTGACCAATGAACAGCCCCGCAAAACAAAAAAACGCTACAATTTTCATCAGCAGCCGCTGGGGCCGGAGGTCATTAAAACCTTCATTATCAGCTGCGAACGCCTGCTGCGCAACCTCCAGGCAGCGCGCGAGGTGGATATTAACTTGCCCAAAATAGATCGCGGTTCGTCCAGTTTTTTTCAATATACTTTGGGCAACACCTTTGAATGGCTCATCCGCCACGCCCAACGCCACATCGCCCAGGCGGAAGGATTAATGGATCAAATGCAAGGCAAAGGCTTGCTTTAATTAGTTACTGGTTGATTGGTTATTGGTTAATTGGACAAAATCTGCCTCTTCTTTAATCTTCACTACCGCTGCGTCGGGGTTTCTAACCAAACTGTTTTTCAATTTTTGCGGGCAGCCACAAACTGTTTCGCCAAAATTGTCGTTTGTTAGCCGTTTTTATTACCAAAAAAGCACCCCTTTTTATGCGACAAGTAGTTCTTGGTCTGGTTCCTTTTTTAATACCCTTTGCGCTGTCGGCGCAGGGTTATGCCGATTGTGGCTCGGCGATGAGCATTTGCAAAAAACAAAATTACAGCATAGACCGGGTGGGCGGTGAAGGCAGCGACCGCACGGAAGCCGACTTTACGGCCTGCTTTATGAACGGCGAAAACTACGGTCAGGCCGAAGAAAATTCCACCTGGATCAAGTTTGAGATCGCTAAGCCCGGTTCGCTGGCTTTTACTATCCGCCCGCGCAACCCCGATAATGATATTGATTTTGTGGTGTTTAAATTGCCCCCCACGGGCGATTGTCGCTACAAACAGATCGTGCGCTGCATGGCCGCTGGCGACACCCGCTACAATGTGGGTGCCAGTCCGTGCATGGGCTCAACCGGCCTCCGCGATGGCGAAAAAGACACGAGCGAAGATGCGGGCTGCGGCGATGAAGGCGATAACACCTGGCTGGCCCCTCTGCGGGTGGCGGCGGGTGAAAAATACGTGATCCTGGTCAGCAACGTGAGCGAGCCGGGGCCGGGTTTCGATATTATGTTCACCGGCAGCTGCAAACTGCCCTGCGACGAAGAACCCTCCAAAATAGCCGGGCCAGTAAAAAAGCCTGCAAAACCAACCGTGAAACCTGTTGAAAAACCGGTACAAAAGCCTGCGGTCATTGCTGAAAAGCCACCCGTGCAGACAACACCCGCTCCGCCGCTGGTCATCGAAGGCCGGGAGGTGGAAATAAACGAAACGGTGCAGGTAAAAAACCGCGAACTCCGGGTCAAAATCTGGGACAGTCAACTGGAAGACGGCGACATCGTATCCATTTTTATTGACGACAAACGGGTGGTGAATCAGATCAGTCTGACCAAAAAACCCCGCGAATACAAGATCACCCTGCCGCCCGGCAAGAAGGAATATTTGCTCACCGTTTATGCCGATAGTTTTGGGCAATCCGAACCTAACACGGCGCGTGTCCTCATCAGCGACGGCGATCTGGAACGCACGATTGATCTGGTGGCGGGGCGCAAAAAGCAGGAAAGCGTGAAGATTATTATGGATTGAGCGTGGTTGATTGGTTGACTGGGTTATTGGTTGATTGGTCACTCACGTTGCTTTTTCTGGGGTTTAATGCAGCCGAGATATCTGGTTATCAGGTGTTTCGGCTGTTTTCGGTAAGACTGCACCGTTTTCTAGCTGCCTTGTAAATGATATTTATTAGGAAAAAGAGCGGCTTACCTCCCCCGGCCTAAAGGCCACCCCCTCCAAAGGGGGATATGCTCCGGGCTTAGCCAAGGAAGAACGCGGCGACAGTACGCTCGGTATCCCCCTTTGGAGGGGGTGGCCGTAGGCCGGGGGAGGCAGCGGTGCTCCGTTTGCACAACCAATTTGATGTACAATGTACTAAACCTCATAGGTTTAAAGAAAACAACAAATCATCCATCTATGCGAAAACCCTTCCTCTTGCCCGTTTTTTTACTGCTGTCCCTTTCTGTTTTTTCCCAAAATAAATCCGAACCAACGGCGGCCAAACCCACCACCTACGACCTGACCGAAGCCATCGCCAAAAAACTGGTCGCGCTCGAGATTCGCAGCACGGGCGGCTATCAGGGAGAATGCCTGAAAATTATTTGTCGCAATTTAAAAAGTCAATCATTCCACCTGAAAGTCGCGCAAGGGCAGTTGCTCGAACCTGCCGATTCTGCGCAACAAACGCTCGTCGTAGCCGAGTCCCGCGATTGGGTCGTATCGGCCAAAACCCCAACGGAAGTACTGTTGCGCACCTTTTGTACTCAAGCGGGTGACTTGTCGCCCACTGGTGGTTCGCCTTTCGCGCTGGGCCTGTTAGCCAGCGAAAACCTGCGTAAATTGCTGCAATTCATGGTGGAAAAAGGAAAATTACAGAACGACGATGCGCAAAGCGCGGTCTGGTGCCTGACGAACGGTTATCCATTGGGAAGTATCAGCGATCCGGAATTAAGCAAATTTGCCGCTGATCTGACGGGTAAAAAGCTACCCGGCTACACCATTAAATACCATACTGCCCCGCCGCAGCCGGGCGAACGCGCCGAACTGGGCAAGGCCCTGGTAGTGGAAGGCAAATACCAATTTACCCTCGACCGCGAAGAAAATCTTTCCCTGCGGCTCTACGATGCGGATCGCAAACTGATCAAAGTACTGCGTAAAGATGAACTCATGCGCGCCGGAGAATACCGCTCCGGGCTGCATCTGGAAGTGTATAATCTGAAACCAGGACGTTATTTTGTACGGCTGGAAAAGAGTAAAAACCAGGAACTGGTGAAGGAAATAGAGGTGGAGTTTTGAGCGGCAATAAACGATTTGTCCGTAGGTTTGTTTGATGTCACTGCATTCTATTTGCTAATTTGCATGCCCGATAAAGATCGGGATGTCCGGTGTTCCGTTTGCTATTTTGCATTTTGCCTTTTTGCTTTTTGTTTATGATAGGTTTTCGATTTTCTGATTATAAAGCCGACCCGAACCAAAGTATGTTCGACCGGCTGTTCAAGATTTTTCAGGAGCTCATGCTCTACACTTCCGGCGATGTCTCGGAGGCGTTGGCCTGGCTGAACGAACTGGACCGCGAGTACAAACTCACCAACGACGACTATGGCATGGGCGATTTTCTCCGTGAACTGGAGGAAAAAGGCTACATCCGGCGCGATGGCGATGGGGAAGGCGGCATGGGGCCCACTTCCAAACTGGAGATCAGTCTGCGCCAAAAGAGTCTCGACGATATATTCGGCGACCTGAAAAAAGCCAAAAGCGGCAGCCACAACACCACCGTCATCGGGCGCGGCGACGAATATACCGCCGATGTGAAACCCTATGAATTTGGCGACAGCCTCGACAACATGGCCGTCACCAATTCGCTGCGCAATGCCTATATCAATCAGGGCATTGACGAGTTCAGTATGACCCAAAAGGACATTGAAGTCCACGAGACCTACTACCAAAGCCAGATGTCGTCGGTGCTGATGATTGATATTTCGCACTCGATGATCCTGTATGGCGAAGACCGGATTACGCCTGCCAAAAAGGTCGCGCTGGCCCTCGCGGAGTTCATTCAGACCCGTTTCCCGAAGGACACACTGGACATTCTGGTTTTTGGCGATGATGCCTGGCCGATAGAATTGAAAGAAGTGCCATATTTGCAGGTCGGGCCGTACCATACCAACACCGTGGCGGGGCTCGAACTGGCGATGGACATTTTGAAAAAACGCCGCAATCCGAACAAGCAGATTTTTATGATTACCGATGGCAAACCCACCTGCCTGAAAATTGGTAAAAATTACTATAAAAATTCGTTCGGGCTGGATCGTAAAATTGTCAATCGTTGTCTGAATCTGGCGCAGCGTTGCAAGAAAGTGGATATTCCGATCACCACATTTATGATTGCCCGCGACCCTTATTTGGTGCGTTTTATAGAAGCTTTCACGCAAACCAACGGTGGCAAAGCCTTCTATTCCAGTCTGGATGGTTTGGGCTCGTTTGTGCTGGAAAACTATAAAAAGAAGAAAAGGAAGTAAATGTACACACTGCTTGTCACCATCATCATCGGCTTATTTGTGGCCATGCTTTTCCTGAACATATACTTTCGGGCCAAAGTATTTAAAGTGTATGGCGTGCTGGTGCGCAACAAAATCGAATTTGGGGCGGTCCATATTTTCAATCGGCAGCGGCTGGAAACCGAAATATTACCGCGTTACCCGAAGTTTAAAAACGAAATCGAGACCTTCATCCGGCACCTGCACTACTCTATTCGTATGGCCACCGTGCTGATCGCGCTGATTACCGCTTTTGGGGCGGTGTTGATGTATTTTAGAGAATAGTTTTTGGGGATTGGTCTTTGGGTACTAGTCTTTGGTCTTTAGTACATCGCACGTGAACATTTATAATGTGATTAAATAATTTGATTGTCAGTAATTAATAGTTCTCCGTCTCTAAAAACGGGTCAACCACCAAAGACCAAAGACTAATAACCAAAGACTAGTCAACAATGCGCATTGGCCTCCTCGGTGCCGGACACCTCGGCAAAATTCACCTGAAATGTATTCTTGCCACCACGTGCTGGGAGTTGGCCGGTTTTTACGACCCTGACGAGAAGAACGCCGCCGCTGTCATTGCCCAGCATGGACTGCGCCGTTTTCACACCGTGGACGAAATGCTCGCCGCCGTGGATGCCGTGGATATTGTGACCCCCACGATCACCCACTTTGAGTTAGCGAGCCAGGCTCTCCGCGCCGGAAAGCATATTTTTATTGAAAAACCCGTCACGCACACCGTCGAAGAAGGGCGTCAACTGCTGGAATTGGCCGGGCAACAAGGCGTAAAAGTGCAGGTTGGGCATGTGGAGCGGTTCAATCCCGCCTTTACGGGGCTGCAAGGCATGGAACTGGCTCCGATGTTCATCGAAAGCCACCGTTTATCCGCTTTTTCGCCGCGCGGCACCGATGTGTCGGTCATCCTCGATCTGATGATCCACGACCTGGATTTGGTGCTGCATCTGGTCAATTCGCCGGTGCTCCACGTGAGTGCCAGCGGGGTGGCCGTGTTAAGCGACACGCCCGACATCGCCAATGCCCGTATAGAATTTGAGAACGGCTGCGTGGCCAATCTCACCGCTAGCCGTATTTCCATGAAACAAATGCGGAAAATGCGCCTTTTCCAGCCCGACCACTACATCAGCCTCGATTTTCTGGAAAAAAACGCGCAGATCGTCCGGCTGTTTGCCCAGGATGCCGCGCAACTGCCACCGCAGGATCAATTGATGGAATTTGATACCCAGGCCGGCAAAAAATGGTTGTATTTGCAAATGCCGGACACAGCGCCCGTGAACGCCATTCAGCGGGAACTGGAGACTTTCCACGATAGCATTGCCGAGGATAAAGACCCGGTGGTGACGCTGCGCGATGGGTTCCGGGCCTTGGAACTCGCGCACCGTATCTTGGAAGAGATCGAAGAGCGGCGAGCGAAATTGGTGTAAATTCGTTAACTTTGTTTCGATGAAACATAGACTTCTTTTCCTCAGCATTTTCTTCTTAACGATTTTTTCTCTTGTTGCACAGGACGACACGGAGGCTTCGCCCAGTTTAAGCGACATTCCCCCGTTGGATTCCCTTTATCCAGAAAGAGTGGTTTATGACATGTTCGATATAGAAGTGCCGCCTAAATATCCGGGTGGGGAAAAAGAGTTGTTGAAGTATTTGGCAGAGAATATTAAATATCCAGCAGTGACAAGAGATAGTTATATTCCTGGGCCTTTCGCCGTATCTTTCATCGTAGAAGCGGATGGCAGTATTTCTACTAAAAAAGTAATGAGGACTAATGAAGCCTTTGCAAAGGCTGTACTAGAAGGCATTGACCAAATGCCGCGTTGGTCGCCAGGTATGAAAAATGGGGAGCCGGTGGCAGTGCAATTTATAATGCCTATACGGCTTTGTTATCGAGATTGATTGTCTATGAAATCTATCCTTTTTTCTATCTCCTTTTTCTTATTGACAATTTATTCTATTGCTGCTCAAAATGGAAAAGTCATCTCTTTTTTAAGCGATTCGCTTTCTATTACGCCCGATTCTCTATTATATGATCTTGCTTCTTTGCAAAAGCCGCCCGGTTTTCCGGGTGGACAAGTAGCGTGGGTAGAGTACATGGGAAAGATCGCCAAACAAGCATCATTTCTTCCTGACGGTGGATTTAGCGCAGAGGTAACGATGATGTTTGTAGTGGAAAAAGATGGCAGTCTTTCTAATAAACGGGTGATACGCAACCGAGGACCACTTTTGCACATCGTATTAGAACTTATTGACCAAATGCCTCGCTGGATTCCGGCTATGAAAGATGGACAGGCGGTGCGGGTGTGGTACTTATTGCCAGTGCGTGTTTCTGTAGAGTAATTTACTTAAATTGGAAGCGGCTTCATGGAGCAGATACTTCATAAACTACTTCATCTTTGATCTTAGCAGCAGCAAAAGCCAGACAAGCCAATATCTGCTCCTTTTGTAAATGTGGGTACCTTGCAGCAAATCATCAATGCTGTGTCCTTCTAATAAGACTTCAAGTCAATCCTATTTTTCATCTTATTGAGAACTTCCACCACCCATAATCCCGCGCACCTGTCCGATCACCCGAAGTTGCTCCACCACTTGCTCCATACGGATCACCGGCTCGGCCCCGCGCAGAAGTACGTCGGCCATGTTTGCAAACAGTGCCTGCCAGTTTCCCAGCTGACTTTTTATTTCTTCCTGCTGCGATACATCGCCTTTTTCGCTGTATAAAGTTCCGTAGAACGCAGCGGGTTCCTCGCCGAATCCGGGCATACCGGGCAGCAGCCCCGCTTTCAACTGATCTTCCTGCTGGTCAATGCCGTATTTGACAAACGAAGCCGTCGTGCCGTGCAACACATAACGCGGAGCGGGCTCGCGCACCAGCAAACTGGCGTGGAGATAGGCTTTCAGGTGTCCATAGTCCAGCCAGAGATCGAATGCGTCGGCGATGTCCGATCCGGTGCGTTGGGTGTAAGTTTCGCCCTGTACAGACTGCGGGGCGCCAAACAGGGCAATACACTGGTCAATCAGGTGCGCACCCAGATCGTACAGCACCCCATTGGAAGCGGCCGGGATTTCCTTCCATTTTTTGGGGTTCATCAGCGGTTTGAAGCGGTTGAAGTGTGCTTCGTAGCGCAGTAGATCACCCAAATGGCCGCTGTTAAGCACTTGTTGGACGGTCAAAAAATCACTATCAAAACGTCGGTTCTGGAAGGCAAATAAATGTCGGCCCTGCTTTTTGGCCAAGGCCATCAGTTCCTCCGCTTCGGCGGCAGTAGTGGTGAAAGGCTTTTCCACCAGTACGTGTTTACCCGCCAGCAGGCATTGTTGGGTGTAGTCAAAATGTGTTTCGTTGGGCGAGCAGATACTCACCAGATCAATCGTCGCATCCGCCAGTACCTCGGCCAGCGAACTAACCCGGCTGGCTTGCGGGTACGTCGCCTGCCAGTCCTGCTGACTCGTCATCACCGTTTTCAGGTGAAAATCAGGACTCTTTTCGAAGAAGGGGGCTTGCAGGTAGCGACCGGACAGGCCAAAACCGATGAGGGCAACGTTGATTGTTTTCATGATTGTTTTTTCTATAAGCCAGATAAAGAATGGAAATAGTGATTATTACCAATTTAACCTTGCCAGTACTCCCGCACAACCTGTCCAATTTTGTTTTTTACTTGTTTCCAATTATCCTTTTTCAGCATTATCGGGTCTTTACACCCTTCAAGAGTCCCAGAGTAGCGGGAGCGACTGTGTTTTCGTAAAGCATTTGAAATCATTAGGTTGGAGGTCCAAAATCAGGCAAAGAAAAGACAACACATCCTTTTTGAGGTAAGATGCCCACACTATTTCCTGACGAATGCGCACCTGACCATACAGCGAAAAAACAGCCCGATAATCTGCCCACAACCCATAATTGAAGACTTTTTCTAAAATAAAAAGGCAGTCCCGCTCGGCATCAAGGCCGGCGTAGTCAACATCCCAAAACGGGAGTTTTGAGATGCCAGCGGATTGGATGGAGGATATGGCCGTCATGTGGGCAAGCGAGTTAACGATAATCAGTAGTTTTCAATCTTTTCAAATAATCTGGATGTCGCTTCCCATGCACCAGATCAAGGAAAATAATCTGGTTGTCCAACACTTTGAAAATGATCTTATAGTGCTTTTTATACAACGCAAAACGGTAAATCCGCCTTTCCGTAAGCAAGTTCTTTTCAGGAGAAAATGTCTCTGGATAAGCAATAATCCGATCCATTTTGGGTCTCAAATCGGCTACAAATTTCTCCGCGTTCTGAGGTGAATCCTGCTTGATATAATCCTTGATAGCCAGCAATGAATCAAGAAATTGCTGTTTGACTTTTACTTCCCGCATGATCTGAAACAAGTTCAATTTTGAGCGACCTCTTTCCAGAAAGTTTCCAAATTCATGTCCTCGCCTTGCTCTGCCAACCAAATGCGTTGGCGAAAATCAGCCGGAGTCATATCAAATTCATCCGCCGTATCAGATTGTTCAGGGTCTTCAAACTGCGCAACCCAAGCCTCAAAAGTAACCGGTGATTCGTCCGTTTTTGAGGCAGGGGCATTTTGAGTACGGAATGAGCGGGTTATTAATTTTTCTATTTCAAACAAAACAGCCTTATCCTGCAAGAGCAGCAGGTGTTGCACCAATTCGATTTTTTTCTCCGAAATTGTCATAAAAAGAAAGGGTTATTGGTAAAATATGCAGTGTCGCCAAGCAAAACTACATGATTTGCCCAACATTTCCAATCTCCGGTCAGCGGGCCGGGAGGCGCGCGTTACAACGTCTCCAGCAACTTCACCATATCCACCCGTTCCCCCACAATCCTGGCCACCTCGCTGATATGCACCCGATCCTGCTTCATCGAGTCGCGCTCGCGGATGGTCACGGTATCATCTTCGATGGTCTGGAAATCCACGGTCACGCAGTAGGGCGTACCGATGGCATCCTGACGGCGGTAGCGGCGACCGATGGCGTCTTTCTCGTCGTATTGGCAGAGGAAGTGTAGTTTCAGTTTGTCGTACACGCCCCGGGCTTTGTCCACCAAGTCCTCCTTGTTGCGCACGATGGGCAGCACGGCGCACTTCACCGGCGCGAGGGCGGGCGGGATGCGCAGCACGGTGCGTTGGCTGTCTTCGCCTTGCGCGTCGGGCACGGTTTCGTCCACGAGGGCGTTGGTCAGCACGGAAAGGAACATCCGGTCGCAACCAACGGAGGTCTCCACGACGTAGGGAATGTAACTCTCATTGAGTTCAGGATCAAAGAATTGCAACTTCTTGCCGGACAGATCGGAATGGCTGCGCAGGTCAAAATCGGTGCGCGAGTGAATGCCTTCGAGTTCTTTGAAACCGAAGGGAAACTCGAATTGAATATCCACGGCGGCGTTGGCGTAGTGGGCCAGATTATCGTGGTCTTTAAATTTCAGTTTCGACGCTGGGCCGAGCGAGCGGTGCCAGGCCATGCGTTTTTCTTTCCAATGGGCATAGACCTCCATTTCGGTGCCAGGGCGGATGAAATACTGCATTTCCATCTGCTCGAACTCGCGCATGCGGAAGATGAACTGCCGCGCCACGATCTCATTGCGGAAGGCTTTACCGATCTGGGCAATGCCGAACGGAATCTTCTGGCGGGTGGTTTTTTGGACGTTCAGGAAATTGACAAAAATGCCCTGCGCCGTCTCCGGGCGGAGGTAAAGTTTCGCGTCCCCGTCGCTCCCGGCGATGTTCGACATTTGGGTTGAAAACATCAGGTTGAACTGGCGCACCTCGGTCCAGTTGCGCGAGCCGCTGTCGGGATCGGTTATTTCGAGGTCGTCAATGATGGCCTTCATTTCGGCCATATCATTGGCCTTCATCGCATTAGCCATGCGTTTTTCGATGGCTTCCGCTTTTTGCAAATACTCCGAGACGCGCGGGTTGGTCTCGCGGTACATCTTTTCGTCGAAGGTCTCCCCGAAGCGTTTGGCGGCCTTTTCGACTTCTTTATTGGCCTTGGCCTGCAATTTATCTATTTCGCCTTCGATCAGTACGTCGGCGCGGAAACGCTTTTTGGAGTCCTTGTTATCCACCAACGGGTCGTTGAAAGCATCCACGTGACCGGAGGCTTTCCAGATTTTGGGGTGCATGAAGATCGCCGAATCCAGCCCCACGATGTTCTCGTGCAACTGTACCATCGCCCGCCACCAGTATTCCTTGATGTTATTTTTCAATTCCACGCCCATCGGGCCGTAGTCGTACACGCCGTTCAGTCCTTCGTACACCTCGGAGGAGGGGTAGATAAATCCGTATTCTTTGCTGTGTGATACTATGCGTTTGAATAAATCTTCTGACATGGAATTTTTTGCTAATGTGGTCAATTTACTAATGTGGTCAATGGGATTAATGCGGTCAATGTGCTAACTGTCAACACATTGGCTTGGGTTTAGGAACAGGCCGCTTTTGTCATCCTGTCGGGAACCGTCCACGCTACGGTGTACGCCGCAACGTGGACGATTCCCGACAGGATGAAAAACGTAGCGCGAAAAAGCCCGCAAAGGTGGGAAAATCGCGCGGTAAAAGGAAGGCTGCGATTTAGTTTCCCGCCAAATAAGAATTTTTTTGCCGCACTTGGTGTTTTCACCAAGTGCATGGTGGAATGAGTGAATGGAGTTTGGCATTGCCAGTAATTGTGCTTGGTAAAAACACCAAGCACGGCGGGGAAATATTGATTATCAACCTTTTTATAAACCCTTATCAACTTTTATCAACCCTTCCCCCCCCAAATTGCCACCTTTCATCCAATCTTTTGTCTCTTTTCCCGACAATAGCGCATCTTCGGCGGCGTTTTTCGCACACTTGATTTTCTTGAAATTATACACTAACCAAACACACACAAGATGAAATATCGTCTTTTACTACCCCTCCTGTTGCTCGCGGGTACCTGGCTCCATGCCCAGTCCGACCTGCCGACGTACAATCCCGACGACATTAATGTGCCGTACAAAAAATTTACGCTGCCCAACGGCCTGCGGCTGATCGTCCATGAAGACCACAAGGCCCCTATCGTGGCGGTGAATGTATGGTACCATGTCGGCTCGAAAAACGAGAAAATGGGCAAAAGTGGGTTTGCGCACTTGTTTGAGCACCTGATGTTCAACGGTTCGGAGAACTTCAACACCGATTATTTTCAGGCTCTGGAAGCCATCGGCGCGACGGATTTGAACGGTACAACCAACGAAGACCGCACCAATTACTTCCAAAATGTGCCAGTCGGCGGTCTCGACCAAGTGCTTTGGCTCGAAAGCGATCGCATGGGCCACCTGTTGGGCGCGATTGACCTCGCCAAGTTGGATGAACAACGCGGCGTAGTGCAAAACGAGAAACGCCAGGGCGAAAACCAGCCTTATTCGCTCGGTTGGGACATCATGCAAAAAGAAATGTTCCCACCGCATCACCCGTATGGCCACACGGTCATCGGTGAAATGGCTGATCTGAACGCCGCCAGCCTGGACGATGTAAAAGATTGGTTTAAAGGCTACTATGGTGCTGCCAATGCCGTTTTGGTCATTGCTGGCGACATCACGACCGACGCTGCTTACGAAAAGGTGTTGAAATATTTTGGTAACATCCCCGCCGGGCCGACCATTTCCCGCCCGATGGTGAACATCCCGAAACGTACCGGCGAAGTGCGCATGACCTACCAAGATCGGGTGCCAGAATCGCAGTTGAATCTCGCCTGGAACACCGCTCAATGGGGTACGCAGGACGCCGTTTACCTTGATTTGATCTCCGATTTACTCGGTTCTGGCAAAAACAGCCGCCTGTACAAAAAATTGGTTTATGAAAAACAGATCGCCACGTCGTTGTTTGCCTTCGCGGCTCCCAATGAAATCGCTGGTAACTTCGTAATTTCGGTCAATGTAAAACCCGGCCACACGCTCGACGAAGTAGAGGCTGCGACGAACGAAATCATCAGTGAATTTTTGGCCAAAGGCCCCACTGCCGAGGAAGTAAAACGGGTACAAGCCGCTTATTTCGCCAACTTTATCAAAGGGCTGGAACGTATCGGCGGCTTTGGCGGCAAAAGTGATTTGCTGGCGCAAAACGAGGTATATGGCAATACGCCTGACTACTACAAAAAGCAGTTGCAATGGTATAGCAAGGCTACGGCGCAGCAAATTCACGACGCCGCTAAACGCTGGTTGAGCGATGGCCGCCTGGTGCTGACCTGTACGCCGTTCCCGGAATATAGCGTCACGGGTACCGAGGCCGACCGCAAGGAAAAGCCCAAAGTGGATATGGGCGTTTCGGCGAAATTCCCTGATTTACAACGCGCTACGTTGAAAAATGGCATGAAGGTCGTGCTCGCCCGCCGTGCGGAAAGTCCAACCGTGGTGGCCAGCCTGATGTTTGATGCGGGTTATGTGACCGACAAATTTGGTGGCAAATCCGGTCTGGCCAACCTCGCCATGAACATGCTCGACGAAGGCACCAAAACCATGAACAGCCTGCAAATCAATGAGCGGCTGCAACTGTTGGGGGCTACTTTGAACACTACCAGCGACCTCGATTTTTCCTACGTCAACCTGAATACGCTGAAACAAAGCCTCGATCCCAGCCTCGATCTGATGGCCGATGTGGTGCTGAATCCGGCTTTCCCGGAAGCGGATTTCGCGCGTTTGAAAAGCCAGCAGGTGAGCACGATTCAGAATGAAAAAACGCAGCCCCAGAGCATGGTGATGCGCGTGATGCCCGAGCTGCTGTACGGTAAGGATCACCCCTACGGTATGCCGATGAGTGGCACCGGCGAAGAGGAATCGGTGAACGCGATGGCCCTGGCCGATGTACTTAATTTCCAGCAGCGTTGGCTACGGCCCAACAACGCCACGATTGTGGTGACCGGCGATATTTCGATAGAAGAATTGACCGCGAAACTGGAAAAACGCTTTGCAGCCTGGCAGAAAGGCGATACGCCGAAAAAGGTGATTCCAGAGGTGAAAACGGCGGGTAGCACGGGTAAAATTTACCTTATTGACCGTCCGGAGAGTGAGCAGAGCCTGATGGTGGCGGGCTATTTGGCGCAGCCGTATGGCCAGCAGGACGAGACAGCCATTGAGCAAATGAACAACGTGCTGGGCGGCGATTTCACCAGCCGGATCAACCTGAATATCCGCGAGGACAAGCACTGGAGCTATGGCGCGGGTTCATTCATTCAGAACACGCGTGGTCAGCGGCCTTTCCTGGTGTTTGCGCCGGTGCAAACCGATAAAACCAAGGAAAGTGCGCAGGAAGTCATCAAGGAAGTAACCTCTTTCGTGGGCGACAAACCGATGACGCAGGCCGAATTTGATAAAACCAAACAAAATACGGTGCTCGGCATGGCTGGCATGTGGGAGACCAACGCCCGCGTGAATCGCTCGCTGACCGAAGTAGTGAAGTATAATCTCGCCGACGATTATTGGAAGAAGTATAGCCAAAAGGTACAAGCATTGGGCCTGAAAGACGTGCAAAACGTGGCCAAAAGCGTCATTCAACCCGGCAATCTGGGCTGGTTCATGGCTGGCGATTCCGAGAAGGTGCTGCCTGGCTTGAAACAACTGGGTCTGGAAGTGATCCAGATTGATGCGAATGGCAAGGTGCTGAGCAAGAAAGCGAAACCGTAATAGTGAATGTGGTCAATTGAATATAATGTGGCCAATGGGAATGAATGTGGTCAATGTGAAAGAGGCACTCCGTGGGTTCATGGGGTGCCTCTTTTTTGGGGGATGATTGTGCGCATTGGGCAACCGCAAGGGTTGCCGTTACCACAACCACGGTTTCATGCCCAATCCCCATTGCCAGAGCACTGCCACGCCCGCCAAAAACGGATATAGCCACCGCCGCACCAGTATTTTCACGAGACGCGGATCAGGGCGAAAGCCCATTTTTTCCAGTAAATCTGTATAAAAAATGCGGTCGTCGCTTTCGACCAAGCCATGTTGTTCATTCAATAAGCAACGCCCAAAAATGGCAAATTGCACCATCACCGCGCCGTAAACGGGTACGAGTATTTGCCAGGAAAACAAAAAGGGAGCGCACCAGGCCAGCCCGGTTACGAACAAATGCAGCCAAAAGGCCAGCCAGGATGTCCAGATGGCCGGACTCCCCCTAAATGACTTATCTTGCATGTGGTGTCCCTCCTCCTTTTACCAATGGCGTAGCAAACGCTGATTGAAAAAAGGCACCCTGCGAACTTGCGGAGTGCCTCTCTGGTCATTTATTTTGAAAATATTTAGTCCTCATCTTCTACCACTTCGCCCGTCGGATTGCGCTCCCACATTAGGTAGGCTTTCAGGAACGGATCGAGGTCGCCGTTGAGCACCGCATCGGGGTTGTGGACTTTGTAGCCGCTGCGCAAGTCTTTCACCCAACGGTCATCGAGTACATAGGAGCGGATCTGGCTGCCCCATTCGATCTTGCTTTTGCCCGACTCTATTTTGTCTTTCTCGGCTTGACGCTTGCGCATTTCGAGTTCGTAGAGACGGCTTTTCAGCATGGTCATGGCCGTATCGCGGTTGCGATGCTGGCTGCGGTCGGCCTGACATTCCACGGCGATGCCGGTAGGTAAGTGGCGCAGACGCACGGCGGAGTTGGTCCGGTTCACGTGCTGTCCACCTGCCCCGGAAGCCCGGAATACGTCCATTTCGATGTCGTCGGGTTTGATCACAATGTCAATATCATTGTCTTCCACGAGCGGATATACAAACACCGAAGAGAAAGACGTCTGGCGTTTGCCCTGGGCATTGAACGGGCTGATGCGCACGAGGCGATGCACCCCGTTTTCGCCTTTCAGCCAGCCATAGGCATAGTCGCCGCGAATCTCAATGCTGGCGGATTTGATGCCCGCCGCGTCGCCATCCTGCTCAAAGAGTTCGACGACTTTAAAACCGTCTTTTTCCGCCCACATCTTGTACATGCGCAGCAACATAGCCGACCAGTCGCAGGCTTCGGTGCCACCGGCCCCGGCGTTGATGGTCAGTACGGCATTCATCGCGTCCTCTTTTTGGTTCAGCGTACTGCGAAATTCGGCATCGGCCAACGTTTCGGAGGTACGGAGGTACTGGGTATGCACCTCTTCTTCGGTGGCCAGGCCTTCTTTTTGAAATTCAAACATACCCTCGAGGTCGTCCACCTCGCGGGCAATTTTTCGATAATCGGCGAGCCAGTTATTGCTCATGCCGATTTTACGCTGGATGGTCTCGGCCCGTTTGGGGTCGTTCCAAAAGTTGGGATCAAGGGTTTCAGCGGTCAGGTCTTCGACTTCACGGGAGCGGTTATCCACGTCAAAGATACCTCCTGAGGACCGCCAGTTGATCTTTCAACTCCTTGAGTTGTTCGATTGTCATTGCTGGAAACGGAAGTTTTAAAAAAAGTTATGAGTTATAAGTGATGAGTTATGAGTTGTAAGTCGAACCGGGCAATAACTTATAACTCATAACTCATACCTAATTTTTACTGCACCTCCACGTAGAAAATCAGCTCCGCATTCGGTGGTACCGCATCGCCGGCACCCTGATCGCCGTAGGCGAGGGTAGGGGGCAGGAAGAAATAGGCCTTACCACCGTGGCTGAGCAGTTGTACGCCCTCATCGAAACCGGGGATCATCTGACCCACACCAGCAGCGAAGTCCAGCGTCTGGCCACGGCTGAAGGAAGTATCGAACAGTTTGCCATCGGTCAGGCTACCATAGTAGTGGGTTTTGATGTTCTCGCCCACTTTGATCTTATCGCCTTTGCCGGGCTCTACGATGAGCACTTTCAGACCAGAAGGGCGTTTGTCGAGTTTCAGCGTACCGGCAGCATAGTCTTTCACCGTTTTATTGACCGCCGTTTCTACTTCTTTTAAACGCGATTCAGCGGCAGCCGTGGTTTTTTCCTTGTCTTCCTTGCTAATCACGTCCACCACTTTTATTTCGTAACGAATATCCTTGGCGCTCGCCAGAGCGGGTGGAATATATGGGCGGATCATGGAGTCAATGGTCTCATACACAGTGGCACTGTCGCCCTTGCCCATTAGTTGGACGGCATCGTAAATGAATGGTACACGGGGTGGCAGGCTGGCTGCCTCCGGTACGTTGTACTCCCGCGAACCGTTGGTAGTACCCATCAGAGAGTCGCCGACCCAAGTGGCAACTTCCACCATCGCGGAGCCACCAACGGTTGCTTTGGCGCCTTTACCATTGGTATGATTGATGAAACGGAAGCCATGTGCCGTCGGAACGGGCTGTTTTTGGCCATAGGCCAGATGCAGGGAACAGAGGAAAGTGAATAGCGCGAAAACGATCTTTTTTGACATAATCGAAGCGTTTTTGGGTAAAAACAAGAAGTGAAAAGATAAAAGGGAGGTAGAAAAGTAGCCACGCAATACGCAGCTATTTTCCTAAACTCCCTTTTTTTAAAATAAGTTTTGTGATGGATTACATCAGCTCCACGTAGAACACCAGGTCCGACTTGGGCGGGATGGAACCGTCAGGCGTGCCCTGGTCGCCATAAGCCAGTTTGTATGGCAGGAAAAAGTAAGCCTTACCACCGTGGTTGATCTTGGTGACGCCTTCATCGAAACCGGGGATCATCTGGCCTACGCCTACGGCGAAATCGAGCGTTTGACCGCGCTGGAACGAGTTATCGAACATCTGGCCGTTCATCAGTGTACCGAGATAATTCGTTTTCACGGTCTCGCCGGGCTTCACAGCTTCGCCGGTACCCGGCTCGACGACCAGGACCTTCAAGCCCGAAGGCAGGGTCATCAGTTTGTCTTTCAGTTTGCCATCGGTATATTCTTTTACCGTGGTTTGCACCATAGTTTGCACGGTGGCCAGGCGGGCTTGTGCTTCAGCCATTTGCTGTGCCTTCGTTTCTTTGCTGATCACCTTGACGATTTTTACTTCATAACGCACGTCTTTGGCGTCTTTCTGCGAAGCCGGTACGAAACGGCGGATAGTAGAGTCAATGGTTTCGTACACGGAGGCACTGTCACCTTCGCTCATCAGACGGGCGGCGTCGTACAGGAATGGCACACGTTTGCCCAGACCAGCCGAGTCCGGGATCATGTATTCGCGGGGTGTGCCGCCATTGGTGCGGGTGCTACCCATGATAGTATCACCGATATAGGTGTCTACATGCACCATGACCGATTCGCCGTTGGTCGCTTTGGGGCCAGTGCCGTTGGTGTGATTCACAAAACGAAAGCCATGCTCCGTTTTCTGATCGTTGGGTTTGCAGGCGATCTGGCCAAGCAGGATGGCCGCGATGGCCACGAAAAATAAGTTGCGCATTGGTGGAAACTAGTGAATAGTGAGCGTGTGAAGAGGTTTTTGCTGGGGACTTTATTTCTTGTTCAGTATTTCCTGGTACTGGGGCAGCAAGTTTTTGAATTTATCAATGGTGGCGCGCAGGCTATCGTGCGAGTAAGCGCCGGAAGCATTGCGGTGACCACCACCGTTGAAGTGTTTTTTGCAAATTTCCTGCACATCCAGGTCTCCTTTGGAACGCAGGCTGAGTTTGACAATATTCGGTTGGTTATGAATGAACGCTGCCAAACGCACATCGCGGATACTGAGCAAATAATTTACAATGCCTTCGGTATCGCCCCGCTGAATATTGAACTCCTCATAGTCTTTTTTGGAAAGCCAGATCAATGCCGTACGGTATTGCGGCAGGTATTCCATCCGGTTGCTCAGACAATGCCCCAGCAGCCGTAAGTGTTTCTCTTTCTGTGAATTAAAGATCATGTCCTGCACGCTGGTATCATCCAGGCCGCGTTCCACGAGGTCGGCTACTATGCGAAACACCGCCGGATTGGTGGCGTGGCGGAAAGACCCGGTATCGGTAACAATGCCGGTATAAATGCACCGACCGACGGTGGGGTTGATCTTTTGCAGATCGCCCAAGCCGGTGATGAAGCGGTACACCATTTCGCAGGTGCTACTGGCTTCGGGTTCGCTGAATACATAGTTCGCGATCGGGTCGGGATACAGGTGATGATCAATCATCAACCGCGTACCCGGCAGTGCTTTCACGAAATCGCCCAACTTATCAATCCGGCTGTACGCATTGAAATCCAGGAAAATAAAGAAATTCTTGCGTTGCAGCACCTGCTTGCATTCCTCGGTATGAATATCCCAGATCAGAATTTCTTCGGCTTTCGGCAGGGCTTCGTACTCTTCCGGGTATTCCGAAGGGAAAAGCACGTGTACTGTATGGCCATACTGTTCCAGGTAGTGCAACATCGCCAGGGAGCTGCCTATTGCATCGCCGTCGGGATTGCGATGGGAGAAGATGGCCACGTTTTGTGGCACCCGGATCAATTCTTTCAGGTCGGAAGGAAATTCCATGTCGCAGGTGTTCAAAAGGGCAATTGGCAGAATAATGATTGCAAAGTGGCAATAAGCAAACGGGCACTAAACAAATGGCAATGAGCAATTTGTCCTTTGCCTGTTGAGACATGGGCCAATTTTGGCGGGCAAAAGTACGGCACTATGTGCTGACTTCGCGGTTGCGCCGCATATTATTTTTCCAAAAACCTTTTTCTCTCCTCTGTTTGAAATAAAATCTTGTTCTACTTTTGCGGCCCTTTAATAAAGGGGAGAGAAGTGAGAGAGGCGAGAAATGTGAGAGAGTGAGAAATGTGAGACAAACCACATTATCTCACGTCCTCACCTTCTCACGTCTCTCGCTACTCTCACTTTCTCACGTCTCTCACCTTCTTACGTCTTTTACCAATGGCAAGTAATCGCACTTTTACCATGATTAAGCCCGATGCAGTACGCGCCGGCAATATTGGCAACATCCTCCAGATGATCAACGAAGCGGGTTTCCGTATCGTGGCCCTGAAACTGACCCACCTGGGCCAGGAAAAAGCCGGACAGTTCTACGAAGTACACGCAGCGCGCCCTTTCTATGGGGAGTTGGTGGAATTTATGAGCAGCGGCCCGATTGTGGCGGCCATCCTTGAAAAAGACAATGCGGTGGAAGATTTCCGCAACCTGATTGGGGCGACCAATCCGGCCAATGCAGCACCCGGTACCATTCGGGCCAAATACGCGACCAGCGTGGGCGAAAATGCTGTACACGGTTCGGACAGCGATGAAAACGCCGCTATCGAAGGGGCTTTCCACTTCGCTGGCGTGGAGTTGTTCTAAAGTACGGGCAGGGTTTAGCCGCCCTGCATGTAGTGTCGGCGGTCAAACCCGCCGGTACGGAAATAACGAGGGGTTTGCCGCAAGTCGCGGCAAACCCCTCGTGCTATTATTAATATTGGCTATTTGGACCTGGTAATTTCGGCTCAATTCATTTAACGTGAAATCAAGGCAAAGTGCTGATTACCAAACCAATAACTGCTCACCCCAAGTTGTTACCTATCCAAGTTTATCTTACGGTTTGTCATGTCGTAACGAAGTGAAGACATCCACACAAGCCAAACTACCCTGGATCCTTTGGCTTAGGAGTAAGCTTGCGTTGTGTAGTTTCCTCCACTACGTTACGGAATGACAACTCACAGGTAAGTCAGTATGATCGGTCACAACTTGGGTTACTCATCTCTTTTAGGGTTTATTGCTATTCAGGTCCAGAGTGTCCTCTTCGTCAGAAAATTTATCCCGCACATCGTCGGCTTTTTCGGACATGTAGTTTTTGGCTTTGCTCCAGAAATCCTGGCCTTTTTCGTATATTTCTTCGGCTTCTTCTTTAGCTTCGCCAGATAGTTCGCGGGCTTTATCGGTCAAATAGCCCAATGCACCACCCGTATGGGCGGCAATTTTTTCCTTGGCGGCTTCTCTTTCGGCCAATTTTTCGGCGGCTTCCGCTTTTTCTTCGGCAGCCAGTGCCTCGGCCTTTTCGCTCCATTCGCTCACCTTGACGCTGGCAGCATCGCGCAGGGTACCCAACTTATCAGCGGCTTTGTCAGCCAGGTCTTTGCCAGTTTCTTTGGCTTTGTCCCAAAAATCTTCCATGATTTTGTTTTTTTAAAATGAAATGATGTAAAAGAGTTATGAGTCATAATGGGCTCGATACAAGAGTGGTTGGAGCAGGAACCCGTTAAAATTTGGACCTGGAGGGCGTTCAAGACATTTTTTTGCTACAAGGAGTTATTGCCAGCGGACATAACTCATAACTTATAATTCATAACTAACTCCGCTCTTCCCATACCTGCGCCAGGTGTACGATGGTCTCGGCTGCCTTTTCCATATCCTGCACCGACACCCACTCTTGTTTGGAGTGAAAAGCGTGTTCTCCGGCAAAAATATTAGGGCAGGGCATACCCATGTAGGAGAGCCGGGAACCATCCGTGCCCCCGCGAATGCTGCGCCGGATCGGCTGGGCAAAACCTGCCCGCTGCATCGCTTCTATGGCATAGTCCACTACCTGCGGATGCTGACGCACGATGCTGCCCATGTTGCGGTATTGTTCGCCGATCTTGATCTCCGCCGAAGAGTTGGGGTAGTTTTTCAGCGTTTGATCCACTATGTTTTGCAGCACCCCGACGTGGCGTTGCAGGCCCTCTTCCGCAAAATCGCGGACAATCAGCTTGATCGTAGCCAGCTCCACATTTCCTTCGATCTGTACGGGATGCAGGAAGCCTTCCATGTCTTCGGTATGTTCCGGGCTGAGGTCGTCCGGCAGCTGGGCGACGATTTTGGCAGCAATTTTTATCGCGCTTTCCATGCGGCCTTTGGCAAAACCGGGGTGCGCTGACACGCCATGTATGGTCACCACGGCGGCATCGGCACTGAAGGTGGCATCTTCAATACTGCCTGCGGTTTCGCCATCTATGGTATAGCCAAATTGCGCTCCGAGTTTGACCATGTCCACTTTTACCACGCCGCGCCCGATCTCCTCGTCCGGCGTGAAAAGGATGCGGATTGGGCCATGTTTCAGGTGCAGATTGTTCAGCAGGATTTGCGCAGCATCCATAATGGCTGCCACGCCCGCTTTGTTGTCAGCCCCGAGCAGGGTAGTGCCGCTGGCAGTGATGATGTCGTTGCCATGTTGGTGAGCGAGGTCTTCGTGCTCCGCTTCGCGGAGCACAACGCCGGGATCGTCGGGCAGCACCAAATCCTGCCCCTGGTAGTTTTTATGGACGATGGGCTTCACGCCCGCGCCGGAGCAATCGGGCGAAGTGTCCATGTGCGAGCAAAAACAAATGACCGGCACGGCCTTATCCGTGGTCGCCGGAATAGTAGCATACACATAGCCATGCTCATCGAGGTGGGCATCCGCGAGGCCCATAGCCAGCAGCTCCTCTACCAGCAGGCGACCCAGGTCTTTCTGTTTCTCGGTGCTGGGTTGGGCCGGGCTGTCGGGATCGCTCTGGGTATCAATCGTGACATAGCGTAAAAAACGTTCTTTGGCGGTGTGTTGCAGTGTCGTGGTGGCCATACAGCAGGGTTAGATAAAACAAAATTTATTTCGCCAATTTTTCAGGCTGGACAGAAGGGATTTTTTTCAGGTAAAAATTACGACGGCGAATGTAGGGGAATGACCAATTATAAATGGGGGAATTTTTTGGAGGCTGACTGTTTTTTAAAAATGAAAAAACCTGCCGGGCGATCAATATACCGTAAACGACAGCAGCCATACCGAATTTTCGGGATGGCTGCTGCTGTATAACAATATTGACCGGATGAAAAGTACGCGATCAACTGTGGTTAGAAGAACCGGTTTCGATTATCCACCATGTCGGCCTGTTTTCTCATCGAAGTCATCAGATTGGTCTTTACAGCCGAAGTCGCCGTAGAAGTTACCTGTCTGCGGAACAGCGTCAGATCAGCGGGCATGGGCATTTCTCTTTTGTCGCTGACGGGCTGCACCACATATACGCCACCGCTGCCGACGATCGGGCCGCTGATGGTGCCCTTGGGCAGGCTGAATGCAGTACCAATGACGCGGGGTTCTCCGCCAGCCTGCATCATGGAAGAGCCGGTGGCGGTATCCACCTGCGCACTCCATTGGGTGGCCAGGGCCTGCATATCAGTGATAGAGGAGATTTTACCCTTGAGTATTTCTCCCTTCTTTTGCGCCAATACCTTGGCTTCTGCATCGGGCAGGGCCTTCAAAGTAGCCACTTTAGCCGCTCCTTTCGGCACAATGGCTTTCAAGACAGCCACCACATAACGGCTATCGAAATAGCCGCCATTGGCATCGCGGAAGCCGAATACTTCCTGGCTGACATTGCCAACTTTTGTTTTTTCGTTAAAAGCCCATTTCACAACATCGCGGGCGTATTCGTTGGAACCCAGTTGTCCGATGCTGAAGTCGTTGACTTTCAGGCCGTTGCTGGTCTCTATTCTCAGGTTTTGAGCACTGGCCAGGCTGGTAAATTCGGTTACCGTTTTGGCTTGTTGCACAAAAGCAACCGCTCCGTCCTTTACCGCCCGTTGGGTATTTTCGCTCGGCTCCACGCGTTGGCTGACGTAGGCAGCCTTCACGCTAGGTTCATTTTTAATGAATTTGCGGCCCATTACTTCGATCAGGTGCCAGCCAAACTGAGTCCTGACTTTATACAATTTGCCTTGTTCGCCGGTGAAGAAGGAAACGGCATTGAATTCGGCCACCATCGCATTGAGCGGGAACCAACCCAGGTCGCCGCCTTTGAGGGCGGAACCGCGGTCACTGCTGTTTTTCGTGGCCAAAGAATCAAAACGGGCTTTGCCGGTTTCGATAAGATTTTTGAGGCTGTCAATAATGGCTTCGCCGTTCGGATTGGAAGTCGGGATCAAAATGTGACGCGCCCGTGCAGAGTCGGCTACGACCTTGCGATCCAGTATTTTAGCAATCGTCCAGGCACCTCCATCGAGGTAAGGGCCCACGACGGTGCCCACTGGCAACCGCAGCAGTGTATCGGCGATGGCGGGTGGCAGGGCGGCTTTCCCTTTGTAGGTATCTTCCAATACGCCGTTATTGACGGAGATAAAGGTAGAATCGCTCTTGGTGCTGCGCATACCATCCACCAGTTTAGCGACTGCTTCCCGACTGGCCAGTGTATCGGCAGCGGTAGGCGTCACATCGAAAGACACGTAATTGACGACGCGTAATTCTTCCGTTTGGTCGTACAGGTGCGGATTTTGCTTCAAGTAAGCCGCATAATCGTCATCGGTCAGTTTGACCTCCGCGTCGGTGACTTTATCAAAGGGAATACGCACATACACAAAATCAATTTGGTCGTTATTCTCATGGTAGGCCATTTCTGCCTGCCACGTCGGGGTGAACATGCCCTTCGAGACCAGACCAATGATCTTGCTTTGCAGCCGGTCTTTGATGATCTCTTTTTCCTGGGTAGCCCAGTAAGCGCGGTTCATCGGATCCGTGAACTGACCGCCTTCAATAGCGGATTTGATGCTGGCCAGTTGCTGGCGGTTGACCTGCCCGGTGGCATCTTTGAAGCGGTCATTGATGATGGGGCTGGGATTCATGCCGAATTGCAGCTCTTTCAGTTCTTCGCCATCCACGCCGAGGCCCAATTTTTCTGCCTCCTGCGTGATCAGTTCGCGTTCGACGAAATACTTCCAGACCTCGTTGCGCACTTCATAGCTGTTGCTCTTGGAGTTGGCGTAAACGAGTTTTTCGTAGTCTTCAAATTCACCACGTTTGATCTCTCTGCCGTTCACCTTGCCCAAGGAATTTACATCGCCGGCGCTGTTGCGTTGCGAGTTGGAAATAATCTCCATGAGAATAAAACCGCCGAGTGCCAGCGTCATCAACGCAATAAGGATCCACCCGTTTTTGCGAATCGTTCCGATTAAAGCCATTTTCTTTACTGTAATTAGTTGAAAATCAGAATATTAGATACAGAAATTCCATGCTTTGAAAAAAGCAGACGCAAAGGTAAACGATTGAAGGGGAAAAAATGAAAAATTTTGCAGTGAAAGCGAAAAGTTGATTTTTGGGGCAGCCAACCCTGCGAATCTTATCTGCGTCTTGCCATCATTGCTCTCTACTTCTTACCTTCGCATCAGATGAAAAATTTGCTTCTACCGCTGCTCTTTTCTTTCACTTTCCTTCCAGGCCTGGCCAGTCAGAATATCTGGCGCAATACCGCGCTTGTCGGTGGGGCAGCCCTGGGAGAGCAGGACCGCCGCCTGTTCTACTTTCCACCAGCAGAAAGGCTGCTGGACCGCAACCCCAAGAAACTGGACTACGACCTCACCTTGTACCTGGAAAAAAGGGTATTCAAATGGCGACTGATACAGTTAAAGGCCGGTATTGGCTATGCGGAAAGTAATACCTTGTTTGGCAGACCATTTGATCATTCATTTTTAGATGGTGTATATACGCAAGAATTAAGGTACGTAACGAGATACACCGTCAATAAATTGATCTTGCCCATTTCTACGAGCTTTCATTCTGGTAAATTTTATTTACAGATTACTGCCCTGCCCGCAATCGGTTTTAGAAAAAGTGTTTTGGATAAAGGTGGTGCCGGTAGCACACGATTTACCAAATGGCAATTTGCTTTAAATGGCTTGGAAATCAATCCGGGCCTAGGCTTTCAATTTAGTGATAGATTGCATGTGGCATTCAGTTACCGCTGGCTTTACTTTCATGAAATAGATGAGATTATTTTTAATAGTAGCCTTTTTTATGAACACCACGATGATGAATTCTCGCAAAACAAAACAGACACCTATAACCCTTTCAAAATGTGGCTAACAGTAGGCTATAAGTTGAAGAAATAAATGTCCTCAATTCATCACATCCACATCCAGCACCACTTCCAGCAACAGCCGTAAGTCTTCATAAAACTCCCGCGCGGCCTCAAAACTGACGTTGCTGCGGAACAGCGAAGGTTCCAGCAGGTTGCGGTCCTGCGTGAGGGCCAGATATATTTTGTCGCCAATAATGGAAAAATAAATCTCCTTTTCGCGGTTGACCTCCTGGAAGCGCATCCGAAATTGCAGGATGGCCCGTTGCATATCCTCCGAAAGCACGTTTTGCACCCGCAGATCGGGCGTGGCGTAGGTATCGAAAAAAGCCTCAAATTCCGGCAACAGGTGGTCGCGTACCCGCCGCCCGTTGCTGCGATGAAAGGCGCGTTCGCTGCGGCTCAGGTATTTGCGGTAGGCATCGGGCAGCACCAGCAACTGCCCGTGCATATCCCAACGCTGGAAATCAGCGATCAGAAATACCCCATTAAATACGCGGTCGAGGCGGCTGCGCACTTCCGAAAATTCCCGCACCCGCAGTTCGCACACCTCAAATGGCGTTTCCCGCACCTGCCCGCGAATCAAATCTTCCCCATGATAATCGGTGGCCACAGTGAATATTTTACTTTCCAGAAAACGCTCCACCGGAATGGAGCCATTCGGCTCATAATCGTCGAAACGGAAATTCACGTCATTATCAATAAAATCCATCAGCAGTCCCACCACGCGCGGCTTGAATTCCTCATAAAATACCCGGATCCGGTAGGCCATATACGCCACCCAGCAACCCACGGGAATGAGCAGCAACAAAGTGATGAAAAATATTTGAATATAGACCTGCACCGCCACCACGCCCACGAGCATCAGTACGCTCAGCATTAGCAGGCGCACCAGCCGCCGTCGCCGGAACTCCAGGTGCAGCAGTTCGGGATGAATGCTTTGGTTGTAGAACAGGCGGAAATCCTGCAAGGGAGTTATGAGTTATGAGTTATGAGTTATAAGCGGGGGAGTCGCACTCGGCATAACTCATAACTTATAACTCATAACTCCTTATAAATGAATGCCTTTCTGGTGGGTGTATTCATTAATATAACCATCAATGAGCGTGACGAGCAGGTCTTTCAGGTAGGCATTTTCGAGCCGGGCGATGGTCTTCAATTTTTCCACCTTGGTCTTGTCCATGGCGACCGTGAGGCGGCGTTTGCCGGTGGATTCATCCAGGTTAATCTCCTGTACATCAATGGTTTGTCGAATCAAAGCATCCAGGCCGGTGAGTTGGCCGGGGTGAAAAAAGTCGGACGAGGAAGTTTTGCTCTTGGCACTCGGCGTCGTGGAATCCGGCTGATTGGATTCGTATTTTTCCAGGCTCTCTTCCAGGGCTTCCTGCAACAACGCGTCCAGCCCGAGCATAAAATTTTTGGGCGCACCCTTGCGTTCGGGCGCGGGCGGGCGAGTTTCCACGCGGCGGTGCTGCTCCGCCAGAGAATCTTTGAAGAGGTCGTCCAGACCTTCGGAAAAACGCTTTTTGCCCATCACAAAATAGAATGATGAATGATGAATGATGAGATATGAATGATAAACAACGAGTTGGAAATGATGAGTTGTGGTATCGGCAATTCATCATTTATCATTCATCATTATGTTGACGTACGCTCAAGCACCTCTTTGCTCAGTTCCAGATAGTCCGTTGCACCGTTCGATTTGGGGCTGTACTGAAAAATATCCTTCCGTTGAGCGGGGGCTTCGGCTAGCGCCACGGTATCGCGAATGTACGTTTTAAATACTTTATCGCCAAAATATTTATGGATCGTGTCCACCACATCCCGGTTGAGCACCCGGCGGCTATCGTACATGGTGGCTACCACGCCCGCCATTTCCAGTTGTTTATTCAGCCGCATCCGCACTTTATCAATCACCTGCTTGATCTTGGCCAGTCCCTGCACCGCCAAAAATTCTGCCTGTAACGGGATCAGCACGTAGCGGCTGCTCGTCAAAGCATTCAACGTGAGCAAGCCCAGTGAAGGCGGACAATCCAACAATATGTAGTCGTAATTGTCAGCCACTTGGTTAATCAGTTCGCGCAGAATATATTCGCGGCCAGCCTCATTGATGAGTTCCATCTCCGCGCCCGACAGGTCGAGTGAGGAGGTAACCACATCCAGGTTGGGGCGATGATTGTACGGCACTAAGTCGCTCTCGCCGCGCAGTGCCTCGTAAATGGTAAATTTTTGGCGCGGAATACCGAGCGAGATGGTCAGGTTGGCTTGCGGGTCCAGATCAATCAGAAGTACCCGCTGACCGAGTTCCACCAGTCCGGCACCCAGATTAATGGCGCTGGTCGTTTTGCCGACGCCGCCTTTATGATTGAGAAGAGAAATTACAATGCCCATGAAAGGTTGTATTCGTGCTTTGTCTTGCGGCGATTTGCTTTTTGCAAATTCCACTTTGCCTTGGAAGCAGCCGCTTTGGCGGCCGTCCGGCAACAAAAGTATAAATATTTGACAAATGCGCCGCAGTTACCGACCTTACTACGCAAATCAGGCAAACTTTGTTTTAATTTTGACAATACTTTTTCATTGCAATGTGCTGACTGTCAGGGGCAAGCGGAGGGGGGCGAAAAAAAAAGCCATTATGTTGAAAAAAAACTTTGACATTTTTTGTTTTTAAAAACTCTTTGTTTCAAATTTGCACCATCAAAGAACGCGAACGGCGGGAAACATCTCGCTGAACGTTGGGCACCGAAAAAATTTCATTTCATCCCCAGGTAACAGTGGGGCAACAAAACTTCCAGCCTTATGATTAAGGAAGATAGAATAGACCTGAATACCCGCTTCATTGAGGCTTTCAAAATGCTGGAAGACCGGGGCGCGATCGTCAAGAACGACCGCAGTGGCAAAGGCGTCGGCGACGTGGCGGACAAAGTGCTGGGTAACAAGGCGTATGGCCACATTATCCGGGCTTTTCTCAACCCCAACAGCAAGCGCGTGATTGACTACGGCCAGGCCCAGTCTTTTTGCCGCACTTATGAGATCAATGAAGCCTGGCTGCTGCACGGCATCGGCAATCCGTTCGGCTTTGAAGCACCAGCCAATGCCCTGAACAACGATAAATCCATGTTTGCGGGCAATGGAAATATCCTGTTCACTTCCATCCGCGCTTTTGCTGGTGGCACCATCGGCGCAGAGAGCCAGGAAGATAACTCTTTCTTCTCTATTCCCGGCGTGAGCGGCACGGGTCTGGTAGCGTTCCAGATCGAAGGTAATTCGATGGATCC
The DNA here is from genome assembly GCA_031425155.1 of Saprospirales bacterium. Lineage (GTDB taxonomy): Bacteria > Bacteroidota > Bacteroidia > Chitinophagales > Saprospiraceae > M3007. The sequence continues at coordinate 86,837 of JANPIV010000071.1, forward strand.
GGTCATCAAACACAGCGACATTGTGGTCTGCAAATCCGTGGAGAACCTCAACGACATTCGCGACAACGAAATCTATGCGGTGCGCAGCAATGGCAACGTGTGGGTGAAATATGTCCAGAAAGTGTTCAACAACCGGGGCCGCATTACCCGTTTCAAACTGATTTCGGCCAATTACTTCGACAACGACCCTTTCGAGGAAGAAGTGAATGAGACGACTCGTCTGTACAAAGTGGTACGGAAGATCAGCAACGTGTAGCGTTCGGCTAATAAATCATTCAGACATTCGACTGCTTCTTTCTTGACGCTGGTGTATCCGCGTCCGGTAGTTCGATGTCCAAAAATCCAGTCTTTACAGAAGAATTATCCTGCTGTTTATTGTTTTCGGAGCCTCCCGGTGTTAGTCATCGGAGAGGCTTTTTTTTGTCATTCTGACGGAATCCGTCCACGTCATGGCCGTGTTCCATTTGCATTTTGCTTTCCCGATAAAAACCGGGATTTCACTGCGTTCCATTTGCTTATTTGCCTTTTTTGCTTTTTTGCATATTGTCCCTTGCCCTTTGCCTATTCACTCCACCACTCTCCACCATTCCGTCTCCGGCAAAGGTGCTTCTATCAGCAGCGACACCAACTGCACAGGATGCACCAACTCGATGCTCAGGCTATGCAGCGCGATGGAAGCGTCGGCCAGTGGGGTAGGGGCACCGTATTTCAGATCGCCGAGAATAGGACAGCCCATCATGGCCAGTTGCACCCGGATCTGGTGGGGTCGCCCCGTGAGCGGATGCACCCGCAGCAGATGCAGTTGTCCGAATTGATTCACCCATTCGTAGCGGGTAATACTTTCTTTTGCATCCGGGCCGGGCTGGGAGAGGGCTTGCACAATGTTGCGCTGTTCATCTTTCCATAAATAATGGTGCAACTCGCCGGAAGGTTTCGCGGGTTCGGTCAGCACGAGGGCCAGGTAAGTTTTTTGCACCGCCCGGTCCCGAAACAGCCCCGTCAGTCGGCTGAGGGCCTTATCGGTACGGGCAAACAGCACTGCTCCGCTCACTGGCCGATCCAGCCGATGCGCGGGGGTCAGGAATACCGCCCCCGGTTTGGCGTATTTTTTTCGCAAATATTCTTTTCCCCAATCCGTCAAAGTCGGGTCGCCGGTGCGGTCGCCCTGAACCAGCCAGCCTGCCGGTTTGTTAATAGCAAGCAAGTGGTTGTCCTCGTAAATAATCGTTGGCTCCATGGTGCAAAGGTCGCTTTTTTAAGTGGCCCAGTATTTATCATTAATAACTCATCATTCATCATTATATTCTGTGCAACTCACCCTCGGCTTTTCCCCCTGCCCCAACGACACGTTCATCTTTGATGCCCTCCTGCACGATAAAGTGGACACCGAAGGTCTGACGTTTTTGCCCGTCATTGAAGACGTGGAGGCACTCAACCAGCACGCTTTTGCCGGGGATATTGCTATCACGAAACTCAGTTACCATGCTTTTGCCCACCTCACGGATCGTTACGCGCTGCTGGATGCGGGCAGTGCGCTGGGTAATAATTGCGGGCCATTACTCATCGCCAAAACGCCGCTGGATGCTGCCGCCATTAATGCTGGTCGGATCGCCATTCCCGGTAAAATGACGACCGCCAATTTTCTGCTCAGCCTGGCTTATCCGGCTGCCCGCAATAAGCAGGAGACCCTTTTCTCCCATATTGAATCGGCGGTACTGGACGGAAAAGCCGATGCGGGGCTGATTATTCACGAAAATCGCTTCACCTACGCGGCGAAAGGACTGGTCAAATTGCTCGATTTGGGCGAATACTGGGAGACGACGACCGGCCTGCCCATTCCTTTGGGGGGCATTGTAGTGCATCGGGATTTGCCGGAAGAAGTGCAGCAACGGGTGAATCGTGTGTTGCGCCGCAGCGTAGAGTACGCCTTTCAGTACCCGGCGGAGGCGATGCCGTTTGTGCGCCAGTATTCGCAGGCGATGGATGAGGCGGTGATGAAGGCCCACATTGATCTGTATGTATCGCATTATACGGTGGATTTGGGCGAAACGGGCCGGAATGCCGTGCGGCAAATGTTTCAATTAGCGCGTGAAAAGGCCCTTATTCCCACGTATCGGGAAGATTTTTTCCTGAATTAAAAAACTGGCACGATTTTCGGATTACTGTATATCGTGTGTAAGTATTGTTTCTAGAATTGAAAAAAATTCGGAGCGCGGGTAAAGACCCGCGCTTTTTTTATGCCCATACGGCTGCTGGTAATGAGGTGTTTTGAAAAGGGCTTTTTCTACCTTTGCCCGCCTTTTCGACAAAAAAATTTCTAACCAATAAAAGCAGACCGACATGATCATTGGCGTACCAAAAGAAATCAAAAGCAGCGAGAACCGCGTCGCGCTCACTCCGGCGGGCGCGCTGGAACTTACCCGTCGCAAACACCATGTGTATGTACAAGCCTCGGCGGGCGAGAATAGTGGTTTCAGTGATGCAGAATACCGCGACAACGGCGCGGAAATCCTGGCCACCGCCGACGAGGTGTGGGCGAACAGCGATATGATTATGAAGGTGAAAGAGCCCATCGCCGAAGAGTATGGCCGCTGCCGTGCTAATCAATTGATTTTCACCTATTTCCACTTTGCTTCCAATCGGGAACTGACCGATGCCATGCTCAAAAGCGGGGCCATCTGCCTGGCTTATGAGACCGTGGAAACCAAAGATCGCCAGTTGCCGCTGTTGATTCCGATGTCGGAAGTGGCGGGTCGGATGGCCATTCAGGAAGGGGCCAAGTATTTGGAAAAACCCGCCAAAGGACGTGGCGTACTGCTGGGCGGTGTACCCGGTGTGGCTCCCGGCCAGGTACTGGTGATCGGTGGCGGTATTGTGGGTACGCAGGCTGCGAAAATGGCGGCTGGCCTCGGTGCGCAAGTCACCATCCTCGACGTGAGCCTGCCCCGCCTGCGCCACCTCAGCGACATCATGCCCGCCAACGTGATCACGATGTATTCCAACGAATACAATATTCGCAAACTGATCCAAACCCACGATCTCATTGTGGGTGCGGTGCTGATTCCTGGCGCGAAGGCCCCGAACCTCATCACCCGCGATATGCTCAAACTAATGCGTCCCGGCACCGTTATAGTGGACGTAGCAGTGGATCAGGGCGGTTGCATTGAGACGACGCACCCGACCACGCACGAAAACCCGACTTTTATTATTGACGACGTGGTACACTATTGCGTGGCCAATATGCCGGGTGCCGTGCCGTTCACTTCTACGGTTGCGTTGACGAATGCGACCTTGCCGTATGCGATTCAACTGGCCCAAAAAGGCTGGCAAAAAGCCTGCGCCGAAAACCTGGAACTCAAACTTGGCCTCAATGTAGTGGAGGGTAAAGTGGTATATCAAGGCGTGGCGGATGCTTTCGGGCTGCCTTTTCACCCCGTGGAAGAAGTAATGGCGTAAACGCGGCACAATATTTTTCCGTCTTTTTACCTTCGATCATGCGGGGGAGACATAGCAGTTGTTTTTCAACAGAACAGCGGGTGTGTTTCCTCCGCATCTTCTATTTTTAAAGACCTTATCTGGCGTAAAAGCCCAATTATGAAGTACATTATTTTGCTGCTGAAACTCGTTATTTTCGCGGCCCTCATCATGGTCCGGCTGGATGAATGGGACACTTCCCATTTGTATGACGGGTTTAAGTATCGTGTCGCATTAGCTTACTACATCAAGGCAGTAAGCAGTATCGCCTTGTTCCTGATGTTCCTCGATTTTGTCCAGTTTTTCACCATCACGATCTATCGGCGAAGGCATAAAATCTGGGCGGAAGACAATTTTACCATTGGTATCAGGCTCATTTACAGCATTTTACTGGCGGTCGGGTTGATTGTTGGTATTCTCTCTTTGTTCAGGATTGATGTACGAGACCTGTTCACCTCGCTGTCCATCATTTTTGCCGGTTTGGCCATCCTGTCGAAGGATTATATTTCTAATATGATCAACGGCATGATTATCACCTTTTCGGGCCAGCTCACCATCGGCGACAATGTCAGCATAGGGCAACACCGGGGCAAAATCACCGACATAACGCTTTCCAGCCTGCATATCCAGAATGACGACGACGATGTGATCTATATTCCCAACAATGTAGTGCTGGCTTCCGAAGTAGTGAATTATACCAAGCGCGAGATCAAACGCACGAGCATTGATTTTGAGATTTATATGAAATATCTGATGAGCGTGGAGCAACTCGAACAACAACTAATCGAAGCGCTCAGCCCTTTTAACGAACTTATCAATGCCGATAGTTATTACCTGCGGGTGGCGGAAGTGCGGAAAGACAGCGTGGCCTTGAAATTTCAATACATTTTGAAACAGCCCAATAAAGACCTCGAGCGTCAGATTCGCCGCAAAACCATTCGCCGCTTAGTAGAAATCATTGGCGAACGGGAGAAGTTTGTGGAAAAACTACCTGATTTGCCTGATTTGCCCGATCCGAGCGGACACGCAATTATTTAATGATGAATGATAAATTACTTAGGAACGTGTAAAAAACAACTTGTGACTTTCTCATACCCCCCGCGCTTTAGCCGGGGGTGAAAAAGGAATAAAACATTCCGGGTTTTAACCCGCAAGCATCCATTTTGGGGTTAAAACCCCGCTTGATGTAGTGCTGCCATCCCCCGGCTAAAGCGCGGGGGTTATAGGAACCTACTAACTTATTTTTTACACGTCCCTAATTAATTAAAATTCAAGAACGGCCATGCTGTGTAGCCTAATAAAAGCGGAGGCCAAGGCTGGCCTCCGCGTGAAGTTAGTTTACATCGGGTTAGTCAATAAGCCATTCATGGCCGAAAGATTCATGTCGGGATAACAATTGTTGTTTATTTGTTACTACTCGCCTGCGCCCCCTGCACCATCGCTTTCACCTCCGCCAGACCTGTGCGCATTTCTGCCAATTGGCTGCGCAAATCCTTGATTTCCTGCTGTTGTGCTGCAATGACGGACTGTTGCTCCTGGATGGCCTTCACGGCTACCGGAATAATTTCCGTGTAAGCCACACCCAGGCGTTCGGTGGGTGACCAGATGTCTTTGCCGGTCGCCGGATCGGTGACCAGTTCTTCGGTCCGTACCACTTCTTTGAGCACCGGCACCAGTTCCTGCGCAATAAAGCCCAGGCGGCGCTCCCGGTCAAAACCTTCCTGTTTCCACAAGAAAGAGACCGGGCGGAGTTTCATTACTTCATCCAAACCATAGGAAATAGGCTGCACATCTTTTTTCAACCGGGCATCCGAAGTATTGATGGTACCATCCACTGCCCACACATCTTTCCAGCGGAAAGTAGAGGAGCCGAGGCTGCGCTGATTATCCACCGTTGGACGGATGTTGGAATTACAAGCGACCTGATTGGCACCGCCATCGGAGAAACCTTCCACCGTTCCTACGATCACACCGTCAGGAAAGAAACCTTTGCGGGCCCACACTTCACTCCAACGCAGGGCCGAAGTGCCCAAAGTGCGGGTGTTATTCGTGGTCGGACGGATGGAAGCATTGGCGGCGATCTGATTGGCACCGCCATCGGAGAAACCTTCCACCGTACCCACGATCACACCGTCAGGAAAGAAACCTTTGCGGGCCCACACTTCGCTCCAGCGCAGGGCCGAAGTACCCAGACTGCGGGTGTTATTTGTCGTCGGGCGGATGGTGGAATTGGCGGCAATCTGGTTAGCACCGCCATCGGAGAAACCTTCCACCGTACCCACGATCACACCGTCAGGAAAGAAACCTTTGCGGGCCCACACTTCGCTCCAGCGCAGGGCCGAAGTACCCAGACTGCGGGTGTTATTCGTGGTCGGGCGGATGGTAGAATTGGCGGCGATCTGATTGGCACCACCATCGGAGAAACCTTCCACGGTTCCCACGATTACACCGTCGGGGAAGAAACCTTTGCGGGCCCACACTTCACTCCAGCGCAGGGCCGAGGTACCCAAAGTGCGGGTGTTATTCGTCGTCGGGCGGATGGAAGCGTTAGCCGCAATCTGGCTGGAACCGCCATCGGTGAAGCCTTCCGCCGAACCGAAGAACACGCCATTGTCGAACTTGGCTTTGCCGACTACGTGCAACTTGAAGCCCGGCAGCGAGGCGTTGGTGCCAATATTAACGCTGCGATCTCCACTGTCGTCAATGACCAGCGTACTGTCGTTCGTGTTTCCGTTGGCTTCAAAAGCCACTTTGCCATTGCTGCGCAGCACGATGTTGAAGCGTTGGCCAGCATTACCGAGCACAACTTTTCCACCTTCTATGTGGAGATTGCCGTCTGGCGTGATCGTGTTGATGCCCACATTGCCAGCGGCGGACTGGAAGATGGCGGAGTTGCCAACGGTGGCCGCACCCGTGAATTTGGGCAAAAAGTTCGCGGTGCCGGAGCCGGTGATAGTCGCGAAGTCGGCCTGGTCGGTTGGATGTCCGGTGTTGCCGGATTTCTCCGCGTAGAGCGCATAAGGCACGGAGAGCAGTTGGCTGGCCGGGAATTTTTCATCATTGCTAAATTCGCCGTCGTTGTTTAAATCCACCGCTACGGCAAGAAAATAACTGTGTTTGCTCCAGTCGAGCGCATCGAAAGCGTGGGGCAGCAGACCGGAGGCCACACCGTCGCCGACCAGAGCGTTCACTACGCCGTGCTGGCTGACGGTAGCGGTATGTTCTTCCACATATTGTACTGCCGTGGGGCCATCTTCGCTGATGGAAAATTGCACTTTTACCGTAGAATTGGCAGGCAACAGATCGCCGGAGGCGGTGCGTGGAACGGCTTGGTAATTGAATTTACGGGGCGCGCCGCTTTGGGCCAGCGCGAGGGTAGAACAGCAAAGGAAAGCGAAAAGGAAAAGGAAGTGTTTCATAATCAAGGTTTTGGTTGTGTTGCCCCGGCATTTGCCAGCGGCAGATTGTTTTGAAATGGATGTGGGAGACATGGGTGATTAGCGAATGATCTGGATTTTGAAATTTTGTAAAAACTGCCCTTCGGGGCTGAACGACTGCAGCAGGTAGGTGCCAGCCGGAAGTGCGCTCAGGTCAAGTTGCGCAGTGCTCTCGACGGCCGTGGAAGGGAGGACTTGCCGACCACTGAGGTCGAACAGGCTGGCCCGCAGCGGCGTATCCGTCTCCAGCCGGAGGAAACTTTGTGCCGGGTTGGGATAGACCTGAATGTTGGCTGCGGAAGCGACCGTTTCGGTGGTTGGCGAGACTTTTTCTACCATTATCTGGTGAAAACCCTGCGCGAGGGTGGCGCCGTTTTCTTCCTCCGTGACCGCCGTTTCGCCCACGGTGTAGTGGAGGGTGGCCCCCGAGGTCGAACCGAGGACGTCGCCCGCCGAGCCAACGACCTGCAACTCCAGGCTGGCCTGCCCGGAGGCAAAATGGGCGCAGGCGAAAAAACTCAGCAGGGTTAAAAAAAATGATAATTTTCTCATAATCAATTGAAATTGAGGTGAATGGATTGGGTGTAAAAATTTTAAAGGTGAAAGTGTGAGGTGCAGAACGGCCTTGGGGTGATTGGCAGGCAGCACTGTGAAGCGTTCTGTAATGCCAATAACTTCCCTGCAAAGGTGCGGTCACCGCACCCCTGCTCACAATGTAGCTTTCGTTACATTTTAATACTGACCCAATCGGTACTTGTTGATGGCTTCCGTCCGGTTTTGCGCCTGCAACTTTTGGTAGATGTGGTTGACGTGTTGCTTTACAGTACCTTCGCTGATGAAAAGGAAACTGGCTATTTCCTTGTAAAACAAGCCTTTGGAGAGATTTTCGAGTATTTCAGTTTCGCGGGTCGTCAATATTTTTTCGGGCTTTTTTCTGGGCGGCGGTCGAAAACTCTGCAGCACTTTCAAGGCGACGGCCCGGCTCATCGGCGAGCCGCCATCGTACAATTCCTGGATGGCCTGGATGATTTTTTCGGCAGGATCGCGTTTGAGTACGTACCCGTCGGCCCCGGCTTTGAGTGCTTCGAACACGTTTTCGTCATTGTCGAAGACGGTAAAAGCCAGAAAGCGCAGGTCGGGCCGCTGCTGCTTGACCCGAAACATGCACTCGATGCCGCTGATGCCCGGCAAACCGATGTCGGTGACCACAATATCCGTCTCGGCCAGCAGCAAGGCTTCCAGGGCCGTTTCGCCATCGGCATAGTCGCCGACGCAGGTCATTCCTTCCGTCTGGAGCAGTTGATTTTTCAGCGCAAGGCGTACTTCCTCGACATCTTCGACGAGGCTGACACGGATGATACGGTCGGGCATGGGTAGGGAATGATTAATGTTTAATGATTAATGGCAAAGACAGCACCATCGTCACCCCTTGCTCGCTGCTGGTTATTTCCAGACTACCGCCTGCTGCCTGCGCCCTTTTTTGCATATTGCGCAAGCCATGTCCGCCGCGTCCCGGCGTTTTTTCCACAAAACCGTGTCCATTATCGCGGATTTGAATAACTAATTTTTCCTGTATGGTCACGCTTCCCACGACGGCGGTGGCCCCCGAATGCTTCACGATGTTGTGCAGACTTTCTTTGATAATGAGCAGAATGTTGCGCCGCCGTTCGCCGCTCATTTCTACGGCGGGTATGGTTGCCGGCAAATCCAGCGTTCCGGCGATTCGGTGCGTTTCCAGGGTTTCGTGTACGTAGGCCCGCAGGGTGTAGAGGAGGTTTTCCAGCGTATCGTTGCCGCCATCCACCGCCCAGATGATGTCGCCCATTTTTTCAATTAATTCCATAGACGACATCCAGATTTTATCCAGCTGCTGGCGGCGGTCTTGTGGCATTTCCCATTGTTTTGCCGTTTCGCTGATGGCTTTTATTTTGGAAAGGCCATGCCCGATGTCGTCGTGCAATTCGCTGGCAATGCGGTTGCGTTCATTTTGCAGGGATTCCTGTTTTTCGATCAGGGCGCGTTGTTTGCTCAATTGTTGTTGCAGATAAATCCGCGTAGCACCCCAAATGGCTAAGGCGAAAAGCAGTCCCACCGCCGTTTTGAACCACCAGGTTTGCCAGAAAGGCGGGTGAATCGTGATACGCAAATTTTTGGGTTCCGGTGTCCATACGCCGTCCGAATTGGCCGCTTTTATCTGAAAGGTATAGCTGCCGGGTTCCAATCGGGCATAACGGGCAAATCCCGGAGTGCCAGGCGGGAGTTCCAGCCAGTCGCGGTCGTAGCCTTCCAGGCGGTACATCAGGCGGTTGTTGGCCGGGTCGCTGTATTCGAGCGCGACAAACCCGAAGGAAAGCGTATTTTCAGAATACGGGAATTCCAAGGCGTCGCGCTCACCGATATAGACTTCCAGAGGCCGATCTATATCATTGATTTTCAGGTTGATGATCTGGATTTGCGGGAGCGTTTGGATAAAGCGCATATCCTCTGGCCGAAAGACATTGATCACATCGCGGTTGGCCATCCAGAGCTCGCCGGAAGCCGTCCGCAATGCTCCACCGGGCATAAAAGCGTCTTCCCATACGCCATCGGCGGCAGTGAGCCGATGGGCCTTGCCGCTGCGCGGATCAAAACGCAGGATGCCCTGGTTGGAAGGCAACCATAGCAGTCCGTTGGCATCGGGGAAAACGCCATATAAATATTGGTTGGAAAGCCCATTTGATTCATCATAGAGCGTGTAGGACAAGGTTTTTTGGTCAAGCTTCACTAAACCGTAGGTGGTCGCCAGCCAGATCGTCTGGCCATCGTGGTCTTCCCAGCAGCCCTTCAGGTTGTTGAGCGGCAGCGTATGCAAGCTGCCATCGGGACGAAGGACGACCGTCGCGGCGTAATTGACGTTGCAATAAAAAGTACCTGCCCGGTCGCGGTAGAAATAAGGACAAAACACCGTGTCCAAAGCCGGGTGTAGTGGATATTTTTCTACCATGTACCCACCAGTGGGCTGTCTTTTAATTGAATTAAAGCCGTCGCACGATAACAGAATTTGCCCGTTTTCTATCTGTTGCCAGGCACAATCAACACGCAAACTCAACGGCCCAGGTACTCGTTGAAAACGGTCATTGCCTTTTTTGCGGTAAAAAAGACCAGTGTCTGCGGCTACCCAGACTACGTCTTGCCGGTCGCAAAACAAACTTAGTATCCGGCCATTGGGCAGGCCAGCCGTGGAGCGGACAATACGGGTGGGTGTTGATCTGGTACAAGTAAAAACACCACTTTTCTTGGTTGCCACCCAAATTAGTCCCTGCTGGTCTTCGGCTATTGCCCGGATTTGGTCGGGGGGTGAATGGGTTTGAGTACGCTGTTTGTAAAAATCGCCCAACATGATCCGCCTGATTTTCGGCTTGTTCATATTGAAAAAATTAAGTCCGAAACTCCAGTCCGATACCCACAAATTACGGGCAGCATCCAGATAGATTCCATTCAGGGCATCATCGCTGATAGATGGTGTCCAGCCGGGACGGGAGCGTATCGTCTCCGTAAATATTCTATTTTTATGGTCAAATATTAATAACCCCTGACCATAGGACGCCAGAGCCAAAAATTGGTCGGATAATGGTTTTATGGCCCTGATACTGGTATTTTCTGCTGTGCCAATGGAGTAAAGCGTCCGGCGCGATGCCTGGGGATTCAAGGCAATCAACCCATCTCGGGAAGCTATCCAGAGCAGGGTGTCGCTTTGCACCCATACATCGAACGGCATAGTCTCGGGTTCCAGCAAGCGGGCGGTGCCCAAACTGCGGTCAGACAGGAGGGGTGTCCAATTGATGCCGCTGGCTACGCCATACTGGAAAGCATAAATGCTGCGTAGCCTACCTCCTGCGCTGGTGTCGGCTACGCAGCGGTCACCCAGCAGCGGACCGAGCCGCTCATATTGTTTGGTCTGTGTGTCAAAACGGTAAATATGGCCTTTCTCTCCGTAGCCGAGATGTAACCACAGTTGGCCGGAACTTTCCAGAAAAAAGGCGTAATAATCCTCCCGAATGGTGTCGCCGGTGGAGGGGTCGGTCAATTGCCAGTGCTCAAAATCATCCGAGCGACGGCGGTAACAATTGAGGGCCTCGTAGGTGCAAAACCAGATATTCCCTGCCGCATCTTCAAAAAAGGGGCTGAGGACGTTTTGTCCAAACATGGTGCGTGGCTTTTGTGCATGGGGGCGGTACACGCGCACCGTGAGGCCATCGAAGCGATTGAGGCCATCCACGGAACTGACCCACACGAAACCACGTGAGTCCCGATAGACATACGCATTGGTGGCCTCGCTCAGGCCGTCGGCCAAGGTGACGTGGTGGAAAAACAGGGGGGTGGCCTGTGCCGAAAGTCGTGCGGACAGGAAACAAAAAGCAACCCAGAAACTAAGTTTCAGCAAAAAAAGGCTGGGTGAAGACCTCAAATTACACGCTGACAATTATTTTTGGTTTGGTAGGCATCGTCCGGCAATTGGGTGGACAGGGGATGGGAGAATAGAAACCATCGCTGCCTGTCTGAACAGCCCCTCCAGCAGTGATCCCCAGCATGACCACCGTAATCTGATTGTTCTCCGGGATCACGCCCAAGGCGATTTTCACATTTGGGGTGGTGAGGCTTTTCAGATAGTCAATCAATTCTTCGCGGGTGAAGGTGGCTTCCTGGAAATTTTGCTGTAGCCGTTTGACCGAGAAGGGAGTATCCCGGTAGGCGATTTGCATTGCACTAACCTCTGGAGCAGGTTTTCTTGCCATAATAGTGTACAGGTTGGTGGACGGTGAATTGAATTTAAAACGCTATATTACGCTACTTCTATGCGTTTCACTATGATAAACAAAAAAAATACGTATAATTAGCAAACCGCTCTGACTGAGCGCGCATCCATGACCTGGCTTTGAGTCAGTGGCCGCTATTGCAGACGAATAGGCAAAGGCAGATCAATTGTGTAATTGGCCCATTCCATAGAAACATAGCCTGCTGTATGCCGTATCTTTGTCCTTCAAAAACGACTCGTTATGTCCCTTATTTTTCCCCGTTTTTCCCTGCTGTTAGGTATTTTATTGTTAAGTTTGGCCGCCTGCGATAATCCTCCCAATCTTCCCCAGCCAGAGACTACGGACCAATACGTCTATTTTCCGCTGGAAATTGGCAAGTATGTCGTCTATGCGGTGGACAGCGTCATCTATGATTTTGCGGCAGGCGGCGGCACGGTACGCGATTCGTCACGTACGCTGGTGAAGGAGGTCGTCAGCGATACTTTGCGCGACAATCTTGGTCATTTGCTTTACAAAATTGAACGGTATGAACGCGCCAGCGACACCAGCGGCTGGGAGCTGCGCAGCATCACCAGTGCCGAGCGCACAAAGAGTCAGGCCATTCGTACCGAAAATAACCTCCCGTTTCTGAAACTTGTTTTCCCCATGGACCGACGCAGTGAATGGAATGGCAACCTGTGGATAGATGAAAGTCGCGAGATCGAAATAGCTGGCGAACGGATGCGGCCCTTCACCAACTGGAATTACGAAGTGGATTCGATAGATGTGGCCCAGCAGATCGGGCAGTTTGTTTTCGATTCTGTGCTGGTGGTGACCGAAGCGGACGATAATAACGTGATCGAGCGGCGGCTTTCGCGGGTCAAGTATGCCAAACACGTAGGTATAGTCTGGCGCGAGCAATTTATTTTCGATTCGCAGTATTGCAACCAATCTCCACCGCCCGACGACTGTACGAGCAAGCCCTGGGAAGAAAAAGCCGAAAAAGGCTATACCCTGCGGCAGGTGGTGCTGGAGTTCAATTAAATTTTTTTCAAACAAACATGGCAGAACATACTTATATCAATATTGGTCACACCCGCAAAACCCACGGCGTGAATGGCGAGATGAAGATCAGCATCGAGGATCGTTATCTGGAAGATTTTCTGAAAAACGAGCGCATTTTTCTGGATGTAAAGGGCGTAAAAGTGCCCTATTTCGTGGCCAGTGTGCGCGGCAAAGGCGACATCATCCTGCTGCTCGAGGAAGTGGATAGCAAGGAGGCGGCTTTCGCCCTGCAATCGCGGGAAATTCATCTGCGCGAGCAGGACCTGATCCCGGACGACGAGCGCGAAATAGAGATCGAACCCGAAGAAGAACTGGAATACGCCCACGTGGAGGGCTTCCTGTTGATAGATAAAACCCTGGGTGAAATCGCTTCCATCCGCGAAGTACTGGATATGCCGCAGCAGGAAATGGCTTTTGTGGACTATCAGGGCCGCGAAGTGCTCATTCCGCTGAATGCGCAGTTGATTGTTGCTATTGATAAAAAAAAGCGCACCGTGCTGATGGATTTGCCGGACGGGTTGTTGGATTAAGCCAGTAACGAAGAGCGCCTTTTACACAGAAGGATATATCAGGCAGATAATAAAGGACCAAACTTTATTATTTTTTTAACAGATGTTTTGGATGTTTTGGAAACTAACGGACGAAATCAAAACGTTTCTGACCGTAATTCTCCAATTATCAAGTCTAAAAACATGTCTGCTATGTACCACATCATCGAAAAAAACGAACGCCGGAACCGGCAAAGTGCTGTTTTACTGGCTATTACGCTGCACCTCGCGCTGGTTGCTTTGATCTATTTTCAAGCCGGTACAAAACCCGCTGCCAAAGCCGATACCGCGCAAATCGTGGCCAAAACCGCTCCGGTAAAAACCCGCCCGCTCCTCAAACCTTGATGCCTCCTGTATAATACCGATTTTACCGGAAAAGCACAGTGCCGCGCTCCTGAGAGGGGGCGCGGCACTGTGCTTTAAAATTTACTTCTCTGCATTTAAGCAACGGTATAGTTAGACTCTAATTACTGCTTCACCACCTTCACCGTCCTTACCTCCGCGCCCGTGCTCACCTGCACCAAATACACGCCCGCCGACAAGCCGGACAAATCTATGGGCAGCGTCCATTCACCGGCTGGCTGGCGGCTGGCCGTTTGCAGGGTCTGAACACGGCGGCCCAGGCAATCAAACAAGGCCACGCTAAGTTGCTGTTCATCAACTAATTGCAACATCAGCCAACTGCGGCCATTGGTCGGATTGGGCATGATTTCCATACGTATGGCTTCGGTAGCCGGGGTATGCGTAGCCACCACTACTTGGTAAGGCGGCAGCACAATGTCGTCCACCCAGGCGCGGTCGGTGCCGATGGAAGCGACTTCGTCTTTCTCGTAGATCCAGGTGAATTTGTGGATCCCTGCCGATACTGCGTAGGAAACTTCGCCCCAGGCCACCTCCCCGCTCCATTTTTCCACTTCCACATCGTCTATGAAAAAGCGCAAAAAGTCGTAGTCCGCTTCGGAACTGACGCGGCGGGCAAAACCGATAGCGCCATCCGTCAAGACGTTGAGCGTGAGGTTCATAGCCGACTGCTGATTGTGGGTAATGGACCCGGAACGCGAACTATAAGTACCCGTATAAGCCACCGGCGAAGTGATGGTCCAGGGCTTGTTGCCGCTCATTTGCCACGGATAGGTGATAAAATTGTGGCTCTCGAAAGTTTCCAGAATCGCATTGATGGTCAATGGGCCAAAATCCTGCGTGGCGGCATAAGGCGCAGCCTGCAGCGTGTAGGAGAAATTGGCCGATGTCGCCTGCGGAGCATCCGGCAGCACCGTCACGGTAAACGTAGCGTCGGCAGTGCCGGTGAGGGCGTTGATATTGCCTAATTCTACGGCACTGCTAATAGTCAGCCAGGGCGAATCGGTAGTAAGCGTTCCGATGGCACTCGGACTTGTACTATGCCCCACATTCAGGTTTTTAATCAAAATAGTGGCCGTTTCGCCGCTTTCCAGGCGTTTGTTGCCATTGCCGCCCACAACATCGCTCAATTGGTAAGTCGCCGTTTTCAGCGCAGGTGCCTGCAATTTTACCGTAATAACCGTCTCGAAAGTCTGGCCATTGCTGTATTCGATGTGCAAATTAAAATTCACCAAGTGTCCGTCCACGATGTCATTTTCTACGGAAAAAGCAAAAGCAGCGGTTTTGGCGACGGTCTCATTTTGGGCAATATCGCCGAATATTTCACTGCTGTCGGTGATGGTCACATTGGCGTCCAGGGTAGTGATCGTGGCGGTCGCCGCCGTGGCCAGTTCCAGACCCACGTTGGCCAGCGTGACATTGAAAGCCACCGTCTCGCCATAGTCGGCATGTTGGTTATTGTTGCCCAAAACGGCATCATCCAGCGTAACTGATTGATTGACCACAAACGGACCGGAGGCGGGCGTCACCACCACACCGCCTTGATAAGGCACATAATTGAATTGCGTCCCTGTCACGGTCAGATCGCCCACATTATTGAGCGGCGGAAAATTAAGGGTCGCCACACCGCCGGAAACAGTGGCCACGGCCAGCGTTTGGCCCTGCCAGTACAAACTAATCAGTGCGCCTTCTACGGGGCTGGTCACGGTGAGGCTGGTGGTGCCGATGAAAGTGGCGGGCGCATGAACAGCCACCAATAATTGTGGCAAACGGCTGCGCGGTACCGTGGTCGGATCGGCAAAAGCGTTCCAAAAGTCGGCCATCAGTTCACCGCCTTCGGCATAAGCGGCGATCATTTTGGAGTTGCCAAAAGCCAGCAGGGAGCCAATGCTCGGCGTCAGAGTCACGCCGTCGGCATCAATCAGGTATTGATTCATACCATCCTGGCCTTCCATTGGCGGCGCCCAACTCTGGAAATCGCTGGAAAAGAAACCGGCAATGCCGCCCCGTGCTTCACCGGAAGCAGGATCGCCAGCGCGTTGTAAGGCTTCACCGAGGCAATCGCCGCCATCATTATTGGTGAAATTGCCCGCGCAACAAGCCACGGCGATTACAATGGGATAACGCCCGGCATTGCGCAGTGTACCCACGGCATCCACATTGAAATTGCCGCTCACGAGGCCCTGCTCCCAGCCGTGGCCGCAGTAGTTGTAGAGGCCCACGCCGCGACTGTTCATCACGTCCACCAGGTCTGCGCTGATTGGATTGCCGTTCTGGTCGGCCGTTTCGTCGCCGGGTGTCGGCGAAATACTGGCCTGGTCGCCATCGTAGAATTCCCACACTTTTTCGTAGCCATCGGCGAGGTGGGCGGTTTTCCATTCGTTGCCCTGTTCGTAATCCGCCTGATCGTCGTCGCCGATGCCCTCCCCCTGATCGGAGGTAGAAGCCATCGCCGTGCCGCACCAGTTTTCGGCGGGGTCTATTAGTGGATTTTTCTCGTATTCCAGGTTGCGGTTGACCATGATTTTCAACTGCTCCAAAGTAGCGGCGTTGAAGCGGCCCACAAATATTTCGGGGAAGTGATCGGTGCCATCCATATAGCCGAAACAGTTGTCGCAGGAGTAAAGGCCACCATTGGCGCGCATTTCCGGTTGTATGTCATTTTCATCGCCGACCAGCAGCACGTAACTAATGCCTTCTTCCACATAGTGTTGCTGCACCACATTATAGATCGCCGACGACTCCGAGGAACCGATTTCGGAGACGGGCACTACGGTGGTATGAATGCCCATTTGGCGTTTCCACAGGATCAGTGGTTCCAGATCGGCGAGGTATTCGTCTTTGGCAATGACCAGCATTCTTTCGGGTGCCGCATCGCTACGGCCCAAAAAACTGGCGTCGTAATTCAAAAAGAGCTTGGAATAAATCTGCTCGAAAGCGCGGCTGCGGTTCCGGTTTTTGGCGGTCGCCAATTCATTTTCGCCGCTGCCGCCGGTGTGGTACACCCGCACGGTGATGTGCGTATAAATGCGCAGGACTTTGCTGACCGGGTTGTATTGCACGGGATAGAGCCACAGGGCCTGCCCACGGGCATCGCGCATCACGAAAGGCTGCTGCAAATCAGACAGTCGTCCGGGGAAAAATGCGTCGCGCTCATAAGCCGAACCATATTCGTAGGGCACGGTGGCCGGGTCTATGGTCCGTTTGAGGTCGCCTTTGGAAGGGGCTACGGCGACATTCGGGAAATCCTGATACTCCGCATCCACGATTTCTACGGCCATGTTGCCCGTGCCGGGAATGAGCAGCGAGGTGGCAAATTTGGGCACATCCGGCGCCCCTTTTTGCAACAAGGGCGTGCCTTTATCCATCGAAAGCACGTAGGCCGTGCCTTTGGGCGTGGTCACTTCCAGGCGGTCTGCATTGTTGAGCGAAAATCGCAGCGTGGTTTCCGTTTTGGATTTGGACAGCACGGATACGCGGGCTTCGCTTTTGGCCTGGGCGACGACCGCCGTCACGGAGAGGCAGTAGAGAATGAATGTAATGAGATTTTTCATAGAAATATGTTGCAAAAGTCCTTATTGTGTTTCAATGACTACCTGCCGCATCACGTTGCCTGTTTGCAAAAAATACAAACCAGCAGGCCAGTTCGCAGTAGAAATACGGGTCTGACTGGCGGGTTCTATATTTTCCTGCCAAACGGTACGCCCGGTGGCGTCGAACAGACGGGCGGGAGCCGAATAACTGGCTTGATAATCAACAATTAAAAAGTCGCTGGCTGGATTGGGAAAAACTTTTATATCTGTCGGGTCTGGCGTAGTAGTGGCCGTAATGCCGGCCGTAAACAGGCTGAAATACAAATCCAGAAAATTAGTGGAATTGTCGGCATCCTGTACCCGAAACCAGCACCAGCCGGCACCGGGCGTAGTGCCGGGCTGGACGATCAGTTTCAGGTAGGGCTGGATGGTATCGAACACGGTATTCATCACGCCGTTGGCTGGCACACCGGTGTAGCAGGTGCCATAGTCGCACAGATCAATGCTCCAGCCATCGGGCAGGCTCATTTCCAGTTGCCGCCATTTGAGGTGGAGCGTATCGCCGGAGGGATTGGTCAGGTACAAATAAACTTCGTTGGCTTGCTCGAAGGCCACTTCCTGGGAAACCAGTGGCGCGACCACAGGTTGGAAGGTTTGCGTCCAGGCCGGGTGGCTCAGCGAGAGCGCAAACAGCAGGCTCAGCACGCGGGAGAAGAAAAGTCGTGAAAATTTCAAAATGGAAAGATTGATTTTGTCGGAACAAAGTACGGCCTTCGGCGAATTTTACCGCCTGTCAAATGCCCGTTTTGGATAAAGCCGGACAAAAAGAAGACGAAAAGACGGCATGAATTTTTAATTTATATGTTTCCAGCCGTTTTTTTAGCAAAATCAACGGCGAATTCGGTGGAAGGGACTTGCAGAAATTTTGAAAGCCTGCTTACCTTGCCGGAACAATTTCCACGTTCAAAACAAACGAAACCATGTTCACAAGTATGCTCAAACACTGGTGGATGCTCGTCCTGCGCGGCCTGGTGTCCATTCTCTTTGCCGTGTTGGCATTCACCCTGCCGGAACTGACTTTCACTGCTCTGGTGCTGATGCTGGGCATATTTATCCTGCTTGATGGCATAACGACCGTCATTCTGGCCCTGCGTACCCGCGCGGACCGGGGGGAATGGATTGTGCTGCTGGAAGGTTTGCTGAGTGTCGGCCTGGGCCTGGCGATGCTCTTCTATCCCAACGTGACCGCTGCTCTGTTCGTGACCTTTGTTGCCCTGTGGTGCCTGGTCACCGGCGTTTTTGAAATTTCCACCGCGATCCGGCTACGCGAGGAAATAGACAATGAATGGATGCTGGGGCTGGCTGGCGTGGTCTCTATTGCGCTGGGTATATTGATGCTGGTCAATCCCAGTGCCGGTGCAGTCTCTATCATCTGGTGGATCGGTATGTACGCGCTGTTTTTTGGTCTGCTGCTGGTGGCGTTGGGTTTCAAATTGCGGCGTATTTATCAGCAGCCCCCCTCCGGCTCCCCCCGTAATGGGGGAAGGTAGATTGAGCGGGACTTAGGATTTGATCTTTTTTCTATTGCTCTTTAGCCCCCCTCCGGCTCCCCCCGTAATGGGAGAGAGTAGATCGAGCGGGCTTGGAGATTTGAGATTTTTTCTATTGTGTTCTTTAGTGTTTCAAAAATATCTGTGTTTGCCTTATGTATTTACTTGGTTACGACCTCGGTTCTTCGTCCGTGAAAGCGGCACTGGTGCGGGCTGCCGACGGCGCGACCGTGGGTACGGCACACTACCCGGACACGGAAATGGCGATCCTCGCGCCGCAGCCGGACTGGGCGGAGCAGCATCCGGCGACGTGGTGGGAGTCGGTGCAGCAGGTGACGCAACGTTTGTTGGCGACAACGGGCGTAGCGGCTGATCAAATAGTTGGTATTGGGCTGGGTTATCAAATGCACGGTCTGGTGTTGCTGGATGCGCAAGGCGAGGTGCTGCGTCCGGCCATTATCTGGTGCGATAGTCGGGCGGTGCAATCGGGCGATGCGGCTTTTGCGGCCCTGGGTGCGGACTACTGTCTAGAACATTTACTGCAATCGCCGGGCAATTTTACGGCTTCCAAACTGAACTGGGTGCGCGAGAATGAGCCCGATATTTTTGAAAAAATCTATAAATTCCTGCTGCCCGGCGACTATATCGCTTACCAAATGACCGGCGAAATGTGTACCACGGTGACCGGCCTTTCGGAGGGTATTTGCTGGGATTTTAAAGAAAACCGGCCTGCACAATTGCTTTTAGACTACTTTAACATTCCTGAAAAAATGCTGCCCAGCGTGGTGCCGGTTTTTGCGCAGCAGGGAAAAATGACGGCGGCGGCGGCGGCTTATCTGGGTTTGGTGGCGGGCATTCCGATTAGTTACCGGGCGGGCGACCAACCGAATAATGCGCTCTCGCTCAATGTGTTGCAGCCCGGAGATGTGGCGGCTACGGGCGGTACTTCCGGCGTGGTGTATGCCGTGACCGATCAGCCGCGCCCCGATCCGGGGATGCGGGTGAATAGTTTTGCCCACGTCAATTACGCGCCCGAACGTCCGCTGACGGGGGTGCTGCTCTGCATCAATGGCGCGGGCAGTCAGTACAGGTGGCTGCGCCAAATGCTGGGCGACCTGAGTTACCCGGATATGGAACAACTCGCCGCTTCCGTACCCATCGGCGCGGACGGGCTGTGTATGTTGCCCTTTGGCAATGGCGCGGAACGGATGCTGGGCAACCAGGCACCGGGTGCGCAGGTGCTGGGCCTGCATTTCAATCGCCACGGGAAAGCCCACTTGTGCCGGGCGGCCCTGGAGGGCATTGCTTTCGCTTTCGTGTATGGCATGGAGGCGATGCGCGAACTGGGCATTCCGCTGCGGGTGCTGCGGGTGGGCAATGATAATTTGTTCCAATCGGCCATTTTTTCGACTACTATTGCGACCTTGATGGGCGTGGAGATCGAAATGCTGAACACGAACGGCGCGGCGGGTGCGGCCAAGGGCGCGGGAGTGGGCGTAGGTGTTTTTGGCTCGGTCGAAGCGGCGATGGGGCAGGTGGAAGTAGTGAAGAATTATAAGCCGGGTATAGAAAAAGGCGAGTATAAAGCGGCTTATGGGCGGTGGAAAGGGGAATTAGAAACAGTGCTGCATTAATTTTATAAATCAATTCCAAAAACAACTTTACCCATGAAACACCTTTATTTATTGGCCGTGCTACTGGTATGGTTAGGTTGCAAGCCGAATACTAAAAACGCGGTAGTTACGGCTCCAATTTCCAGTAGCGATTCTGTGAGTAACAACCCTAGTACAATTGATAATACGACCAAAGAACCGCCATCTACTTACCCCAAGGTTTGGTTTACAACCATTGTAGATAATGCTTTATTACGTGATACGCCGAGCACTAAATCTGTATCGTTATGGAGTCTGCCAAAGGGAGCAATTCTACTTTGGACGGGCATGAAGACTTCTTTTAAAGAATCAATTGCCATTAGTGGAGAAGCAAAGCCCTTGCCGTGGTTGCAAATTAGTAAAACGGAGAATGACAGCCTCTATTTAAAATGGATTTACGGCGGCTGTGTTGCACCCTATGTTTTCGATTTTAATCCAGTATCAGATTCGGTTGCAGAGATAACAAAACGCTGGTTGGTTTTGGATAAAATAGATTCTGTTACTTTTCTTCAGGTTCGCAAGAAAGCGAAAACAGATACGTTGCGCCGTACTGATATTTCCGAAGTAGATTCTATGCCAATCAGGATTAAGATTAAGGGAAGAGAAAAAGTCATTCGTGATAATATTTGCATTTGTGAAGGTTACGCAGACTATACGCTTATAAGTGAAGCACAAGGTTGGTATATTATTAGCGGAGGGTACTGGGAGTGGGGCGATTTCTGGTTTATTCGAGCCGCAGATGGTAAAGAATATCGTTCTATGGGTAGCAGTGCTTATGGGCTTCAATTCTCTCCAAGTCATCGCTTTTGGGCCTTTCCATCCCAGCAAGGCTATGGTGACATATTTAATGCTGGTGGATTGGAAATTTTTGATTCCCGTACTGCTCGTTCTTTTGGTTTGCAACTACCACAAAATAATTTTGGCAGTGGCGAGGTAACAGATATTGTTTGGCAAACGGATCAGGTTTTATATTTTAAAACTTATAGCAACACTTACTTCAAAGTTGAATTAAAGGCAATTTTTGAGTAAAATTAAACCCTGAAATTTCTCATTAATTCACTAAAATCATAGTTATCAATACCATGCACCTTACCCTCGGTACCCGCGAATACTTCCCCAACATCCCCAAAATCCAGTACGAAGGCCATAAATCGGACAATTTGCTCGCTTTTCGCTGGTATAATGCCGATCAGGTGGTCGGTGGCAAAACCATGCACGAGCATTTCAAATTCGCCGTGGCGTATTGGCACACCATGGGCGGCACCGGCGGCGATCCCTTTGGCCCCGGCACCAAGGCTTTCCCGTGGCACACAGCGACCGACCCGAAGCAGCAGGCCCGCGACAAAATGGACGCGGCGTTTGAGTTTATTACTAAAATCGGCATTCCGTACTATTGTTTCCATGATTTTGACCTGGTGCAGGAGGGCGATACGCTGGCCGAAAGCGAACGCCGCTTAATAGATATTACGGACTATGCGCTGGAAAAACAACAGGCTTCGGGCGTGAAACTGCTCTGGGGTACGGCCAACCTGTTCAGTCACCCGCGCTACATGAACGGGGCGGCCACCAATCCCGATTTTGAGGTAGTCGCTTATGCCGCAGCCCAGGTCAAACATGCGCTGGATGCTACCATCAAACTGGGCGGCGAAAACTACGTATTCTGGGGTGGTCGCGAAGGTTATATGAGCCTGCTGAACACCAACCTGAAAAAAGAACTGGATCATCTGGCACAATTCCTCCACCTGGCCAAAGACTACGCCCGCCAGCAGGGTTTTCGCGGTAGTTTCTTCATCGAACCCAAGCCGATGGAGCCGATGAAACACCAGTATGATTTTGACTCGGCGACTTGCATCGGTTTCCTGCGTGAATATGGCCTGGATCAGGATTTCAAATTAAATATTGAAGTGAACCACGCCACGCTGGCCCACCACACTTTCCAGCACGAACTGCAAGTGGCGGCCAACGCCGGGATGCTGGGTTCTATTGACGCCAATCGCGGCGACTACCAGAATGGCTGGGATACCGACCAGTTTCCGAACAATGTGTATGAACTGACCGAGGCCTTGCTGGTCATTCTGGAAGCGGGCGGTCTGCAAGGTGGCGGGGTTAATTTTGATGCAAAAACCCGGCGCAACTCCACCGATCTGGCCGACATCTTCCATGCCCATATTGGTGGGATGGACACTTTTGCGCGGGCTCTGTTGGCGGCCCACGACATACTGGAAAATTCCAAATACCGCACGATGCTGCAGGAACGCTATGCTTCTTTCAACAGTGAGGAAGGTCGGAAATTTGAAGCGGGCGCATTGACCATGAGCGATTTACACAAAATGGCCCTGCAAAATGGCGAACCCACACAACGCAGCGGACAGCAGGAAATGTTTGAGAATTTGATCAGCCGGTACGTGTAGGACTTTGGTCTTTGGGAGTTGGTCTTTGGATGTTGGTGGCCGTCGCTGATTTTACCAAAGACCAAAGACCAATAACCAAAGACCAAATCAATCCCGCTTCTTCCCCATCTTCACCTTCACTGGTAGCAGCGTGCCCATCAGTCCCGTCTGTGCCGCCCGCCACAGGTAGCGGATGAAGCCGTCGGCGGGTTCGCGGGTGTATTCCACGGTGCCGATTTTAAAGGGCCGGGACGACTCTTCGCGGTCATTATTGCCCCGCACCAGCAGGTTGGCCACTGCCGATAGGAATTTCTTTTTGCTGTTATCCTCTACGCGCAACAAACTCAATTTCAGGTTATTATAAGTGGCCTCTACGGTACCCGATGCGGTGCTGCCGCTGATATTTACTTTGGCAATAATGTTTTCGGCATCGCCGGAGTCTATACGCAAATGGTCTTTATCGGTCAGCAGCCGGTTCAGATAGACCATGTTCATTTTGCCCAGATTGGCCACGTAACTGCATTGGAAAGTCTGGGCCAGCAGCGGCATAGTGACCGATACGTCAAGTACACCCGCCCCCATCAGTTCGGCGCGGGCATAGATGCGGGCGGGTTGGGTCATGCTCATTTTCAGGCTGTCGTTGGTTATATTCACAATGACCCCGTTCGCGTTTTCAAATTCCAGCAGACCTTTTTCGCCATCCAGCAGTTCGGTGTACAACACATTGGAATTGCGGATCACCACCGTATCTATATTGAAATACGCCTTGATGGTGCGCATCATCTGGTTGGGCATCCGCTTATTGAGTTTCGGCGGCAGGTTGCGGTTTTGGTAAATATTGATCTTCGCACTTTCTACGGTGATGGATTCCATGGTCCATTCCTGCTTATGCAGTGCGCGAAATAAATTTAATTTTCGCACCAGGACTTCAGCCGCTTTTATTTTCAGTCGGGGTTTTCTGATGGTCAATCGTTGCATAAATTCCACATCGGACACTCTGGGGAGGATACTCACGCCCTCCATTTTCACCATTTCCTCCTGTCCGGTCAGCGTCGCCAGCTGTATGCGGTAGCCATAGGGATCGCCCGCCGGGTAAAATTCATAGTTGTGTGCAGTCAGTAATATGTTGTTGGCATACAGGGCTTTTCCGGCCTCCGTGGTGTCGGCAGGGTCAATTTTCAGCCCCGATAAAAACCAGTCAATACTATCGGCCTGCTGGTAAGTAGTGCCCTTGGGGTTGATGGCGCTCAGGGCTATTTTACCGTCGTGAATGACCACCGAACCGATAGATAACAACTTCACATGAGGTGCCAGCAGTTGCGGCAAACGGTCGAGCATACTTTTGGCGAGCGTATCCGTCCTGGGCTGTTTTTCCAGGGCCGTATCCTGAATAGAGGTCAATTTCAATTGCGGCCCTGTGATCTCTATACCGTTCACTTTCAGTTCTTTACTGCGCCAGAAGGCCGTCCAGTTGAAATAGCGGATGGCTAGGTTACTGATTTTTAAGTCAATTTTCATCGGCGTCGAATCCGGCTTTTCCTGGCGCATACTCTCCCAGCGCAGCGAGTCCGTCTGGAGTTGCAGCCCCGTTGCTTTGACCGAGCCGGTAAAGATGTTGACATGAAATTTATCCATCTGCAAAGCATACATCTGCTGGCTGCCCTGATTGGTAGCAGCGATGATCTTTTCCTTCAAATAGTCATCGAGCCAGAACCGGGCAAAAAGAAATCCGGCTACGCCAATCAGCGTCAGCACGATCACCAAACCAATAGCCAAACGGCGAAATATCACGGACATAGTGTACAAATTGAAGTCTGGAATTAAGATGGGGAAAGAATTTCCCAACCCGCCAGCTACGCCAATTATGTAAAAATCAATGCCATGATATTTTTTATAACTATTTGATAATGAATAATTTCTCTTTTAAATATTTTCTCTTTCAAATAAAACCAAAGTTTGCAAACCGCTCGTAGATGTTCATGAGATGCGGGTAGCAAGGACCTGGAGCCTGGTATTCGTAGCAAAAAACAAACACCTTAATTTTTTCATCATCTAAAATATTCTTCGATGAAAGTACCAGAAAAAAACGGGCTTGAGAACCATGATCCACTCGAGCTCCAGAAAGTCCTGCACCGACGTGCCTTCCTGCGTTACACTGGATATGCCGGCACGGCTATTGCGGCCGGTTCACTCATCACCCTGGCTTCCTGCAAGGATTCTGATGATGACAACGAGAACGGGGTCAACTTTGGATCAGGCGATTTTGCTATCCTAAACTATGCCTACGCTCTTGAGCAGTTGGAAGCGGCTTTCTACACGCAAGTGATCGCTTCGCCTTTCACGGGCATGACCACCGGCGAAAAAAGTCTGCTGACCGATGTGCGCGACCACGAAATTGCCCACCGCGAGTTTTTCAAATCTGCCCTGGGCAGCAATGCCATCCGCGACCTGGAAGTGGACTTTTCGAGCATCAATTTTATGAGCCGCGACAGTGTGCTGGGTACAGCCAAGGCTTTTGAAGACCTCGGCGTATCGGCCTACAATGGTGCAGGGCGCTACATCGCTTCCGCCGATTATCTGCTGCTGGCTGGCAAGATCGTTTCCGTCGAAGCCCGCCACGCCGCCTATATCCGTGATCTGATCAGTAATGGCAGTTTTGCCGACTCGTCCGTGATTGACGCTAATGGCCTGGACAAATCCCGCAAACCGCGCGAAGTGCTCGGTATCGCCTCGACTTATGTCAAGACCAAACTGGACGCTAGTACTCTCCCAGCCTAATTAACCTTCTCAACTGCTTCAGACTATGAATTTCCTGCAAATTTTCAATCAAATAGAAGAGCAAGATCCGGAAATCTACGGACGGCTCGACACCCGGCGCGATGCGATGCGCTCCTTCGCCGGGCTCGGTAAAAAACTGGCCCTCACTTCGCTGCCCTTCGCCCTGGGCTCCATGTTCAATAAAGCCTACGGCCAAACCCCGACCGGCGTATTGGACGTACTCAATTTCGCGCTCACCCTGGAGTACCTCGAGGCGGAATTCTATACACTGGGCGTTGCCGCTCCCGGCCTGATTCCAGCGGGTGCTGCCACTGCTGCTATTACCACTATTCGTGACCACGAGATTGCCCACGTTGCCTTTCTGAAAGCGGCCATTACTGGTGCTGGTGGTACCCCCGTTGCCAAGCCTACCTTCGACTTTTCGGGTGGTAATGGTGCCGGCAATGGTCCTTTCGCTACCGCTTTTACGAATTACGAATTGTTCCTGGCCGTAGCCCAGACTTTGGAAGATACAGGGGTGCGGGCCTATAAAGGGCAGGCTGGCAATCTGTTAGGTGCTGGTGATGTGCTGGAAGCGGCCCTGAATATCCACTCCGTGGAGGCCCGCCACGCCTCGCACATCCGCCAGATGCGGAAAGCGAATAACTTTGGTGATGTGAAACCGTGGATTACTGGGGTAGAGCCAGGTCTGGGTGCCGCCAACTCACTGGTACAAGCCAGCTATAACGGAGAGGACGTGATTACACAGGCCGGTATAAGTATTACCAATATCAATGGACAGGCCATATCTTCTAATGCCGCCAGCGAATCCTTTGACGAGCCACTGACCAAGGCCCAGGTACTGGCCATCGTAGATCCGTTTATTGCCGGATAAAGAATGACGATTGATAATGAAGGGGTCGCTGCACAGTTCGCTGTGTAGGCGACCTTTTTTGTTTTCGCCTTCGGCAAATAAAAAGGGCTTACGCCGTGGACGTAAACCCTTGTAATGGAGCGGAAAACGAGACTCGAACTCGCGACCCCCAGCTTGGGAAGCGTCAGCAAGCTGGTTTTATTTGATGTCATTTGCTTCTAACTGATTGATTATCAAGATCAATTTTTTCGAGAAGTTTCATATTGTAACGGAAAGAACCTACTTTTGCTTGCAAATGGCTTGCAAATTTTTTCCGTATGGTTTCTGCTAACATCATTCTCGATACACGTTACAAAAAGAAGGGCGACGTTTACCCGCTCAAACTCCGGGTCGTTCACAACCGGAAACCTTTTGACCTGGGCCTCGGGCATAGCCTTTCATCCAAGGACTGGGATGAGAAGGGCCAGAAGGTTAAATCTTCCTGCCAGACCATTGATAACGTCACCCGCTTCAACGCGCTCCTCAACAAAGATAAACAGAAAGTCCAGGACATCCTCATCAGGCTCCAGGACGAGGGCAGGCTGGATACGCTTTCCCTGGAGGAACTTAAATCTTTCGTTACACAGAAGCATACGGAAGTAATGACCTTGGCCTTCGGGGCAGAGATCGTTGCCGAACTTAAAGAAGCCGAACGGTACGGTAACGCTTCTGTTTATGAGACTTTGCGGCGGAGTATCTCTAATTTTACGAAGGGGAAAGACATTCCGCTAAAACAGATAACTTATGCTTGGCTGAAAAAATATGAAGCCTGGTTTCTGTCCAAAGGGAACTCGGTGAATGGGTTAAGCGCCAATATGAGGACGCTGAGAGCCTTGTACAACAGGGCGATCAAGCAAAAACTGATCGACAAAGAGTTCTACCCATTCAATGATTACAGCGTCAAATATGAAAAGACCCGTAACCGCGCAATAGCAGGAGCCGATCTGGAGCGGGTAAAGGCTTTTACGCCCGAAACTGCCAGGCAGGAAAGGGCAAAGGAATACTTTATGCTGAGTTTCTACCTGATGGGCGCGTCCTTCGTGGACATTGCTTTTCTGAAAGTAAAAAACATCACCGGCGGCCGTATCGAATACAAACGCCGGAAAACCGGACGGCTGCACTCCATTCTTATTTCGCCTCCCTTGCAGGTGCTGCTTGATAAATATCTTCCGGAAAAGGGAAAGGAAGATTTTATCCTCGATGTGATCAAATCCAAAGACCCGCAAAAACAGTGGGTGAATGTTCGTGACGAGCTGCGCCGGGTCAACCGGTCGCTGAAAGAAATCGGTATAGCCTGCGGTATCGAGGCCCCGCTTACCAGTTACGTCGCCCGCCATTCCTACGCCACCATCGCTAAATATAAAGGTGTACCTACCGCAGTTATCAGCGAAGCCTTGGGGCATACCTCCGAGGAGGTGACACAGATTTATCTCGACACTTTCGACAAAGCGGTAATGGACAAATACCATTCGATGATCATCGAATAATTCGCCCGGATCACTTTTTAAAATTTCTCCTATGGAAAATACGCTGGTCAATCACGATTTTGAACGCGCCATAAAGCAAATGCGCCGGGTCCTCCCCCTGCTTTCCTTTGGACTCCTGATCGGCACTTACCTGGTATCGGCCCTGATCATGGGAATATTTCACGCCCAGGATGCGCCGAGCATCGGCTTTGCGATTGCTGCCTTCCTGGTGCCGCTCGCCATCCAGATGGGCCGGGGAACACTGGTGTTCTTTTTTCAGCTGAACCCGGCACGGATTCAAAGCCGGTTTTCATTTGGCATCATTGCCGCCACCGCCCTGCTTATCCTGTCACTTTGCGAGGCGGTGCTGGTAATGTTGCCTTACGGTCTTTCCTGGACGATTTCAGTTTCCACCCTGATGGTGATCGGATGGGTGCTGGAGATTATGATCTTGCGGGAAACCTCGTTTGCGACGCAAATGGAGTTGTACCAGAATCAGGTTCAATGGCAGGAGCTGAAAAACTTCTACATCGCCCGTGATGAATTTGATCGCTTCGTCAAAGGCCTGCCGAACAGGGCAGCCTTACCGGACTTGCCTGAAAAGCAGGAGCCTCAAAAAGAAGAAGGGCAGGTTTTTTCGGAGTTGGAGACGAAAAATCCGTTACTGGGAAACGCGTTCAGCCCGTCTCAGAACGGGCTTTAGACATCACGAACCTCATAAATTCAGGGGTAACTTTTTACGGTGTGCAACTGGTCAGGGATGATGCGTACACGGAACGGAATCTGGCCAGGCTTGAAATCAGGTTCCGGGAGCGTTACCAGGCTTCACTTGAAAAGGAGGAAAAGCGAAAAGAGCAGGGGAAACCGCCCCATAAAACTGTTCTCCAATCCATTGAGGAGAACAGGGAACGGCTGGAAGCGGTGAGGATGATACGGCAAACTTTGTCGGGAGATTAAAATTTGGTTTGGGCGGGTAAGGGGTACGGTTTTGGGCATTTGCTCAAATGCTCATTTGCGCAAAAGAGGGAATGAGCAAAGGGGGTTGAAGGAGAAACTTTCTGGCTTAACCAGTACCAATTGGCCGACTTGTTTCAAACCGATAGAACTTCTCTTACCAAACATTTGCAAAACATTTATAGCACAGGGGAACTGGAAGAAGCGTCAACTTGTGCAAAATTTGCACAAGTTCGCCAGGAAGGCGAAAGGGAGGTAACGCGTCAAGTGCTTCATTATAATCTCGATGCTATTTTATCTGTTGGCTACCGGGTAAATTCCATACGCGGCACTCAAATGATACGGCAACTTCTGTCAGGAGATTGAAATTTGGCATCGGTAGGTAAGGGTTGTGCTTTTGGGCATTTGCTCAAATACTCATTTTGCGTAAAAGGGTGAATGGGTAAAAGCGGTTTTATCGGAAGTTTAACGGCATAATAACGGAAGTTACCATTTGTTTAGAAGGGTGAAAGGAGGACGAGCAAAGCGTTTTTATGCATTTAGATGGGTTTTACATGCCCTTTCGGGCATCATTTTGTCAAGAACTTGACTGAGATGAAAAAATATGTTACCTTTGCACCAACAGTACTCGCCACGCTACCCGTCAGATCAGCGTCCCAGGGCGAGTCTTGTTTTTTTATAGCATTCCTAAAAAATTCATGATACCCCATCGGAGCATTCACTGCTTCGATGGGGTATTTTTTTTTGACCATGCGCTATACTAAACCAACAACTACCATTCAAGAACAGATTCGGCTTCTCCTAAAAAGGGGGATGTTGATTTCGGACGTTGCGGAAGCCGAGCATTTTTTATCGAACATCAGTTACTACCGTCTGGCAGGTTACTGGTGGCCGATGCAGGCCGATAAGGTCACTCATACCTTCAAGCCCGGAAGCCGGTTTGAGAACGTCATTGCGCTTTACAATTTTGATCGGGAACTTAGGGTGTTGTTGTTCGATGTAATCGAGCGCATCGAAATTGGGCTGCGTACCCGACTGATTTATCACCTCTCGCACGAGATAAACCCGTGGTGGTTTGAAAATGCGGCGCATTTCAAAAACAAGGGTAACTACACAGACTGTCTCATCTCAATTGATCGGGAACTGCAACAATCGAAAGATACTTTCATCAGAGAGCATTACTTGAAATATCACACCGACCGGAGAAGACCTCCGGCATGGAAGACTTTGGAAGTGGTCAGTTTTACGACCCTTTCCAAACTGTATGCCAACCTCCTCCCATCGATCAAATCAAAGGACCTGATCGCAGCCGAATTGAATACCGTGAACCACACTTATCTTCAAAGCTGGTTGCAGTCCATCGCTCAAATCCGCAACATCTGCGCACATCATGGGCGTTTGTGGAACAAGAACCTGCCGGGTCGCCCCAAATTATTACCCAAGCCACCGGCCCCGTGGCTGAAGCTGGTTCCGCCTGCGACCGAACACCATAAATTATACGTCCACCTTTGCTGCATGAAATATCTCCTGGATGTCGTCAGCCCTGGGCATCATTTCACTTCCAAATTGGCTGGACTGCTTACCCAATACCCTACGGTGGATATTCATGCGCTTGGGCTTAATGCTAACTGGCGGGGTGAGCCGTTATGGATAAGGTGAAGTGCCCGCCCGTGCAGGCGGTGGGAAAATTGTTGTTAATTACCCTGAACAAATAACAACCAATTTTTTAAAACGGCGTTTCCTACAAAGCTGCATACCTTTGCCCGCGAATTATGAAATTCTACCTCGGCCTCTTACTCCTGCTCACCGCTTGCCTCGTTGCGTCGCCAACGGGCGTGATTCGGGCGCATGGCGTTACCGGGGTTAGCCAAGGGCAGGAAAAGTCAGTCGCACATGCTGACGATGAGCATTGTGCATCCGTGGGTGATGCTTGCGTAGATAACCACCCTGGCCAGGAATGCCCGCCCGATACCGACGGCTGCGGACATTGCCACTGTCCGGGCTGTGGCTCTACCGGTATGGTGAGTGCCGGTTTTTTCAAAAACACTTTCCCCGAAATAGCCCCCCCTGCCTGGCTGTATGCCAGCCGTGCCGCAAATTACTGTTACCAGGCGCCTTGTACCGCAGCGCATCTGGCAGCCCTCTTCCAGCCTCCTCGGGTCTGAATTAGCCTATTCCATTTTTTTGATGCTGTTCAAAAAAATCCACTGCAAGTCCAGCACTTGTGGTGGCTCTCTCATTTGGCTTAATTCACCGTCCCTGCAACAGGCATGATCAATCGAATCATTCATTTTTCCATCCATAACAAGTTCGTGGTGGGCATCGCCACGCTTGCGCTCATCGCGGCTGGCGTGTGGTCGTTCACGCGGCTGCCGATAGACGCCGTGCCCGACATCACGAACAACCAGGTACAAATTATCACCCTCTCGCCCACACTGGCGACGGCGGAGGTGGAGCAGTACATCAGCGCGCCCATTGAAATCGCCGCTAAAACCATCCCCGACTTAGTAGAACTCCGTTCTATCAGCCGCTTTGGACTGAGCGTGGTAACGGTCGTTTTCGACGAAGACAAAGACATCTGGCTGGCGCGCCAGCAGATCACCGAAAAACTCAAAGAGGTAGAGGAAGACCTGCCCGCTGGGGTCGGCACACCCGAACTCGCGCCCGTATCTACTGGCCTGGGCGAGGTGTACCAATACGTGGTGGAGCCAAAACCGGGCTACGAAAGCAAGTACAATTCCATGGATCTGCGGACCATTCAGGATTGGATCGTGAAACGCCAATTGGCGGGCATTCCCGGCGTGGCGGAAATCAACAGTTTCGGCGGGCTGCTCAAACAGTACGAGGTGGCCGTGGATCCGCAGCGGCTCAATGCCGCCGGACTGAGCATCAGCGATGTGTTTGAGGCGCTCGAAAGCAGCAATCAAAACACCGGCGGCGCTTACATCGAGCGCAACAGTCAGTTTTATTTTATCCGTGGCGAAGGCGTGGCTTTATCGCTCGATGATCTGAGTCGTATTGTGGTCACCCGCACGGGCGGTGGCACACCGCTCACCATCGGCGATGTGGCGGAAGTGCGCTTTGGCAGCGCAACGCGCTATGGTGCGGTCACCGAAGATGGCAAGGGGGAAGTGGTAACCGGCATCGTGATGATGCTCAAGGGCTATAACTCATCGGCCGTGGTCGCCAGCGTGAAGGAACGGCTCGTGCAAGTAGAAAAATCGCTGCCCGAAGGAGTGCAGGTCCGCGCTTTCCTCGACCGGGCGGCCCTGGTCAAGCGCACCATCGACACCGTAAAACAAAACCTCATCGAGGGCGCATTGATCGTCATTTTTATCCTGGTGTTGCTGGTTGGCAATTTCCGGGCGGGCCTGATCATTGCCTCGGTCATTCCGCTGGCCATGCTGTTCGCGCTCTGGATGATGCATTTGTTCGGGGTATCGGCCAACCTCATGTCGCTCGGGGCAATTGACTTTGGGCTGATCGTGGACGGAGCTGTTATCATCGTGGAAGCCACGCTGCACTATTTCCATACCCGACATAAGCCCGCGCCGGGAAGCGACTATGTGCGGCTGAGCCAACAGCAAATGGAGGAGGGGGTATATAAATCGGCCAGTGGCATCATGCGCTCGTCGGTGTTTGGGGTCATCATCATCCTGATCGTGTACCTGCCGTTGCTGGCACTGGTCGGCATCGAAGGCAAGATGTTCCGGCCCATGGCGCAGACAGTGGCTTTCGCGCTCATCGGCGCACTATTGCTATCGCTGACCTACGTCCCAATGGTCAGTGCCCTGTTCTTGAGTAAGAAAATCAGCAGTCGCGTCACGTTTGCCGACCGTATCATCTCCGCTTGCCAACGCGTGTATTCGCCCCTGCTCGAAGGGGCACTGCGTGTACCCAAAACCGTGCTTGCGGTCGTGCTCGGCTTGTTTGTGGTGTCCATATTCTTTTTTACCCGCTTGGGTGGCGAGTTCATCCCGCAGCTGGATGAAGGAGACCTGGCCCTGGAAAGCAGTTTTCCGCAAGGCACCTCCCTCAGTCAGGTCATCGAAGGGTACAAGTTGATCGAAGGCACCTTGATGAAAAACTTCCCCGACGAGGTGGAAGGAGTGGTCACCAAGATCGGCGCGGCGGAAATCCCGACCGACCCCATGCCGATGAGTGCGGGCGACGTGACCATTTTGCTCAAAGATTCGGAAGAATGGACTGTTACCGATGACAAGAGCGAATTGGTGGAAATGATGGAAGAAAAGCTCCGGGGCATTCCCGGTGCGAACATCGAGTTTACCCAGCCCATCGAGCTGCGCTTTAATGAGCTGATGACAGGCTCGAAAGGCGACGTGGCCGTGAAAATCTACGGCGAAAACCTGGACACGCTGGCGGCTCTGGCCACCAAAGCCGATCAGTTGATCAAAACCGTGTCCGGGGTGAGCAGCAAAGTGGAGCAGACCCTGGGCCTGCCGCAAATCAACGTGCAGTATAATTACGCCCGGCTCGCGCAATATGGCCTGCACGTACGCGACGTGAACACGACGCTCAGCACGGCCTTTGCCGGAGCGGTGGCCGGAGTTATTTATGAGGATGGCAAACGTTTTGACCTGGCCGTGCGCCTCGCCCAAAGCAGCCGCCAGGACATCGAGGACGTACGCGCCTTGCTCATCAACACTGACAACGCCGCGCAACGCATCCCGCTCGGCGAAGTGGCCAGTATTGAGTACCGCACCTCGCCTGCCCAAATCAGCCGCGACGATGCGCAACGCCGTATTGTCATTGGCGTGAACCTGGTTGGCGGGCGTGACGTGGAAAGTGCGGTTGGCGATATGCGGGAAACACTGGCTAATCTGAAATTGCCACCCGGCTACTTCATCACCTATGGCGGCCAGTTCGAGAACCTGCAAGCTGCCAAAGCGCGCCTGGGCATTGCAGTACCGCTGGCGCTGGTGCTCATCATCGTACTGCTATTTTTTGCTTTTAACTCTATGAAAGAGAGCCTTTTGATCTTTACTGCCGTGCCGCTTTCGGCCATAGGCGGCGTGTTTGCGCTGATGCTGCGCGGCATGCCGTTCTCGATCTCGGCGGGCGTTGGCTTCATAGCCCTGTTTGGCGTGGCCGTACTCAACGGTATCGTGCTGATCGCCTATTTCAACCAGTTGGAAAAATCAGGTGTGCATGACGTGTTCGAGCGTATCCGCCAAGGGACTAAGGTGCGATTGCGACCGGTACTGATGACGGCAGCGGTGGCCTCGCTCGGTTTTTTGCCAATGGCTATGTCTAATGGGGCGGGCGCAGAGGTACAACGACCGCTGGCCACGGTGGTGATCGGCGGCCTGCTGACGGCCACCTTGCTGACGCTCATCGTGTTGCCGGTGCTGTACAGCCTGTTTTTCAAGAAAGCAAGGGTGGACAAAGGGCATTCCAAAACGCCCGTTACGGCGGCGGTGCTGGTGCTGGCCCTTTTCGTTTTTGGGAATACGGCCCAAGCCCAGACCGTGCTCAACGAGCAACAGGCCATCGGGATAATAGAAAAAAACCACCCAGCCCTACGCGCCGCCGCCCTCCGGGTAACGCAACAGCAGACCTTGACCGGCGCGGTGAAGCCTTGGCAGCAGGCGCAGATTTTCAACAACATCGCCGCCGACCCGGACTTGGGCATGTTCGGCACGACGAGCGTTGGAGTAAGCCAAACTTTTCCTGCCGGAAAGGTCACCCGCGCCAACCGACAGTTCAATGCCCAAAGCATCCGGCAGAGTCAGGCAGAATTGCAACTCACGCGCCAGGAACTAGTGCGGCAGGTGCGCGAGACCTACCAGCACTTGGGTTATCTGCAAAGCAGGATTATGCTGCTGGCCCGGCTCGACAGTGTCTATCAAAATTTCAACGCGGTGGCCGATGCCCGCTACCGTACGGGCGATGCCTCCAATGCCGAAAAACTTGCTGTTCAGGACCGCGCCGCGCAAATCCGGCTGCAAATCGAGGCTGCCCGCAGCGAAATCGCCTCCGACCAGTTTGCCCTTGGCCAATTGCTGGGCCTGGGGCAGCCGGTGCAGGCCTTCGTCGAACCCTTGACGGTGGCCACATTTTCGCTGGCCGATTCGGTACGGGTAGCGACTTCGGCTTATGCCGCCTACGCTCAAAGCGCGGTCGGTGTGGCCGAGGCGCAACGGGCGGTGCAGCAGGCGACGCTCGCGCCGACCTTTTCGGCGGGCCTGATTGGCCAATACCTTGGCAACGGCGATATCTATCCCGGCTGGCAATTGGGGCTGAACGTGCCGCTATTCAAAAAGGCGCAGCAAAAGCAGGTGCAAGCCGCTGCCGTCGGGGTGCAGGTGGCGCAGTCGGAGTACCAAAATGCCTTGCTCACCCGGCAGACCCGGCTAACCGCTGCCGTTTTTGAGTTTCAAAAATTCGAGGCACTCACGGCCTATTATGACCGGCAGGGCCGGACGGTGGCCAGCGAATTGCTGCGCAGCGGTGCGCTCAATTACCAACAGGGCGAGATCGGCTATTTCGAGTACGTGCTGAACCTCGATCAGGCCCTGCAAATCGAATCGCAGTATCTGGAAAACCTACTGCAACGCAACCGCGCGGCGATTGAGATTCAATATTTAACCAATCAAAATTAAAACTGCCAATGGAGGCGACGATTGGCAGTTGCGCCTCTATACGCCCAATCACTTTCCAACTCATTCAATTTCAATAAAATGAACAATAGCAAGCATCTTTTTTTCCTGACCCTGCTGTTCGCGGCCACGCTCTTTTGGACCGCCTGCGGCGGCGATCACAAACCCGGCGATGGCCACAACCACGCCGCAGAAGAAACTACCGCCGCCAAGGACGAACATGCTGCCGAAGGGGAACACGGCGAGGAGGAAGGCCACGAAGAACATGCCGAGGGTGCGCTCGAACTCACGGCCGAACAAATGAAAAATGTGGGGGTCGAACTGGGGGCTTTTTCCCGCCAAAACCTGAGCGATGTAATAAAAGTGAACGGCGAGCTGGACGTACACAGCCAGCATATCGCCACTGTAAGTGCCTTCACCGATGGCATCGTGACGCAGATGCGCGTTGACCTTAACGCTTACGTCAACAAAGGCGCAGTCGTGGCCGTACTGCGCAAGCCCGACCTGATCGACCTGCAACAGCAATATTTGACGGGTAAAAATCAACTCGTCTTTGCGGAACAGGAATACCAACGCTACAAAGACCTGCAGGACGCCAACGCGACGGCTACGAAGAATTTGCAGCGAGCCGAGTCAGAACTGCGCTCTTTACAGACCAACCTGAAAGCCTGGGAGGCCAAACTTCGCCAAATGCAGATCAACCCGGCCACCCTCACGGCAGATAACCTGAAAACTTCCATTGTGCTGACTGCGCCGATCTCCGGCACCATTACCCGCCTGAACGCCAACATAGGTACAGCGCTCTCCGTCGGCACGTCGGTGGCCGACATCGTAGATTTTTCAAAAGTCCATACCGATTTTTTTGTTTTTGAAAAGGATGTACAGAAAGTAAAAGTCGGGCAAAAAATATCCTTCAATTTTCCTTCTGCCCCCCAGCAAGTCTATCGTGCTACTATTACCGGTCTTGATAAAGCCCTGGACCTGGAGAAAAAAGCCCTCCGTATCCATGCCAATATCGAGCGGACAGGAATAGTCCCGACGGGTGGTTTTACCGATGGCACTTACGTAGAAGGCCGCATCGAAATCAGTGGCATGGGGGTGGAAGCATTGCCCAAAGAAGCCGTAGTGAAGGATGGCACCCAGGATTTCATTCTCGTAATGGAAGAAAAAGAGGAGAGCGGTAACATCCGATTTAAGAAAGTGCCGGTGACGGTGGGTGCCATGAACGATGCGTTCGTGGAAGTAAAGCCGCTGGAGGCGCTGCCTGCCGGGACGCAAGTAGTGCTCAAAGGAGCCTTTTTCGTGGCGGCGCAAGGAAAAGTGGGCGAAGATGGGCATGGCCACTGATGCAGCAAATAGCAAGCGAATCCGCCAATTCCGGGGTGGGTTCTGCGTAGATGGTCACTAACCTTTCACCTTTAAATTTACATAAAATGGAACATCCACAAATGCAACATCATCATTCGGGCCACAAGCATGAGGCCTTGATCCAACAACTATTGGCTTGTGCCACCGCCTGTGAAAACTGCGGTGCGTCCTGCCTGGACGAACAAGACGTTACGCACATGGCCCACTGTATCGAACTGGACCGGGACTGCGCGGACCTATGCTTTCTGGGAGCCAGGCTACTAATGCGGGACAGTGAGTTTGGCCATGAATTTTTGGCCCTCTGCGAAAAAGCCTGCCGCCATTGCGCCGAAGAATGCGGCAAACATGAGCATGAGCACTGCAAAAAATGTGCGGAGGAATGTCGGAAATGTGCCGATGCCTGTCATGCGCATCATGGCAATGTCGAGTTGAGTTAGTTATAGCCAGTTCCGACTGCGGGTGGCTTGCCAAGTGTAAACTGCTCGCAGTTTTAAAAAACCTACCAGGCTTTGTCTATATTAGAATCATATTAGAGACATCAACCTTCACTTCAAACATTTTCAAAAATGAAAAATTTCAAATTCGTTTTTTCACTCATCGCCTTGTCTATCGTTGCATTTTCCTGTGGTCAGGAGAAAGGTGGCGGCACCGCCTTGTCATTGACCACCGAGATTTTTTGCGACCACTGCGAAAAATGCGAATCCTGCAAAGAGCGGGTGGAAACCGCTCTTCTCGCTACTGCCGGGATAAACTCGGCGGACATGAAAGTCGCTGAAAAGACCATCGCGGTGATGTATGACCCGGCAAAAATCAACGAGCAGCAAATCAAAATGGCGATTGCCAAGACGGGTTTTGCTGCTGGCGATGTCCCGGCGGACCCTACTGCCTATGACAATCTGGACGATTGCTGCAAGAAAAAATAAAAGACATAGTGATCGGCAGACAGTGGACGGCACCTCGCCCACTGTCTGCCGACTTAAGCGTATTATAATGATTGACCAGATAATCAGGTTTTCCATTCAGCATAAAATAGTCGTCGGGCTATTTGTACTGGCACTCATTGGCTGGGGCAGCTATTCGCTTGCCCATCTGCCCATCGATGCCTTGCCTGACATTACCAATAACCAAGTGCAGGTCATTACGATTGCACCCACGCTTGCATCGCAGGAGGTAGAGCAGTATGTAACAGCACCCATCGAGTCGGCCTGTGCCAGCCTTCCCGATATGGTTGAATTGAGGTCCATTTCCAGGCTTGGCCTATCCGTGATCACCATCGTATTCAAAGATAAGGTGGAGATTTATCAAGCCAGGCAGATGGTGAATGAACGATTGAAAGAAGCCGAAGAGCATATTCCAAAAGGCGTGGGAAGTCCCGACCTGGCACCCGTATCCACCGGTTTGGGAGAAGTATACCAATATGTATTGCATACAGAGCCAGGTTACGACTCTATCTATACAGACATGGAATTGCGCACCATCCAGGATTGGATTGTCAAGCGCCAACTACTGCGGGTGCCGGGCATAGCGGAAGTAAATACTTTGGGCGGCCACCTTAAACAATATGAAATCGCCGTGAATGCCCAACAACTCAAAGCCATGAATGTAACCATGCAGGAGTTGTTTGAAGCCCTGGAAGAAAATAACGAAAGCACGGGCGGAAGCTATATCGAAAAAGGCCCGAACTCCTATTTTATTCGTGGACTTGGCATGGTAGAAAACCTTCACGACATTGAGGCAATTGTAGTTAAACAATCTGAAGGCGTGCCAGTGCTGGTGCGTAATATCGCCAGGGTGCAGTATGGTACGGCGATTCGGTACGGTGCTGCTACCCGCAACGGAGAGGGCGAAGTGGTAGTAGGCGTGGCGATGATGCTGAAAGGGCAAAACTCGGCAGAGGTGACCAATCGGGTCAAAGAGCGGGTCGAAATCATCAAAAAATCACTGCCGCAAGGGGTGGTGATCGAACCCTTTTTGGATCGCAGCGCACTGGTCGAACGGGCGATCAACACGGTCTCCACCAATTTGTTGGAGGGCGGTTTAATCGTTGTTTTTGTGCTGGTTTTGTTTCTGGGAAATCTTCGGGCGGGTATGGTCGTGGCTTCGGTGATCCCCCTGTCCATGCTTTTTGCCTTGGGCATGATGCGCGTGTTTGGCGTTTCCGGTAACCTAATGAGCCTCGGAGCGATTGACTTTGGGTTGATCGTGGACGGCGCGGTCATCATTGTGGAAAGCATCGTACACCGCATTACCGGCGCGTCGTTGCTGGGCAGAAATCGGCTCACCCAGACCAATATGGACGAAGAAGTCTATCAGGCATCTTCCCGCATCCGAACTTCGGCGGCCTTTGGCGAAATCATTATTCTCATCGTGTATCTGCCCATTTTAACCCTTACCGGCATTGAGGGCAAAATGTTCGGCCCGATGGCGCAGACCGTTTCCTTCGCCATTTTGGGGGCTTTTCTGCTCTCACTGACTTATGTACCAATGATGTCGGCGCTTTGCCTTAGCAAAAGAACAGCCCATAAGCGCAATATCTCCGACCGGATGATGGACTTGTTTCAGCGTGCCTATAATCCGCTGATCCGTTTTGCGCTGCGCCGAAAAATGGTAGTGGTGGTATTGTCGATTTTGTTGTTTGTCGGGAGTCTGGTCATGTTTTCGCGTATGGGTGGAGAATTCATTCCCACGCTCGAAGAAGGAGACCTGGCCCTGAATACCCGGATCATGGCGGGCAGCTCACTGACCCAAAACATCGCGATTATGGCGCGCCTCGAAGGGATGATCAAGGCTAAATTTCCGGAGGTAAAGCAGGTGGTTTCCCGGATTGGCGCGGCGGAAATCCCGACTGATCCCATGTCGGTGGAAGTGGCCGATGTCATCATCGTTTTGAAAGATAAGAGAGAATGGACTTCTGCAAAGACGCGCGACGAATTGGCGGATAAAATAAAAAAAGAACTCTCCAACCTGCCCGGCGTGAGCATGGAAATATCACAGCCTATTCAACTGCGGTTCAACGAATTGATGACCGGGGTGCGTTCGGATGTGGCAATCAAGATTTTTGGTGAAGACCTGGACGTGCTCGCGCAGAAAGGCAGTGAAGCGATCAGGATTATTGAGAATATTCCAGGCATCGCCGACCTCAAAGCGGAGCAGGTGACTGGTTTGCCGCAAATATCGGTGCGGTACAACCGGGAACAAATCGCACAGTATGGACTGAGTATCTACGACATCAATCGGACACTACGCGCGGCTTTTGCCGGAGATGTGGCCGGGGTGGTGTTTGAAGGGGAAAAAAGGTTTGACATGGTTGTCCGGCTTGACAAGGAACTCCGAACGGACATTGACGACATTCGTAACCTATCCATACCGATTCCCGGCGGCGCCCAGATTCCGTTGAGCCAGTTGGCCCAAGTCGAATTCAATGCCGGCCCGATGCAGATTTCACGGGACGACGGTCGTCGTCGAATGACGCTTGGGCTGAACGTCCGCAATCGCGATGTACAGTCGGTGGTCGAGGAAATTAAAGTGAAATTGGACCAGGAACTCAACCTGCCGACGGGCTATTACTTGACTTACGGCGGACAGTTTGAAAACCTGATTGAGGCCAACAAACGATTGGCAATAGCCGTCCCGGTCGCGCTGTTGCTTATTCTCGTACTGCTCTATTTTACGTTTAATTCGCTGCGACATACGCTGCTGATATTTTCGGCCATCCCGCTGTCCGCTATCGGCGGGGTGCTGGCTCTGTGGTTGCGCGGGATGCCGTTCAGCATTTCAGCGGGGGTCGGATTTATCGCCCTTTTTGGCGTAGCCGTGCTCAATGGCATTGTCCTGATAGCCTATTTTAACCAATTGGAAAAGGAAGGTATTGCCAACATCAAAGAGCGAGTGCTGACTGGAACGCGCGTCCGGCTCCGGCCGGTATTGATGACGGCGGCGGTGGCCTCGCTGGGTTTTTTGCCGATGGCGCTGTCCAACTCAGCAGGTGCGGAGGTACAGCGGCCACTGGCGACGGTGGTGATTGGTGGGTTGCTTTCGGCTACGTTGCTGACTTTGTTGGTGTTGCCAGTGCTTTATGTGTTGTTTTCTGGGGAGAAAAAATCACCTGTCCTTTCTATTAAAAATTAGATAAAAATGAAAAAGCAAATTTCAATGTCAAGCCTTGGCCTGCTGGCCATGCTGTATATATTCACTGCTTGCCAGCAGGTCGCGCCGCCCGAAGTAGAAGCGACCACCACGCAACATGCTCATAAGGATACCATCGAGGAAGTGGTAGACAATTTGGTAATCACGTCCCGCCAATTCAAGGCTGCTGGTATCGAGTTGGGCAAGATGGAAGCAAGCAGCCTGACTGGAAGCATTAAAGTTTCCGGCAGGCTCGAAGTGCCGCCGCAGAATCAGGCGGGCATCTCGGCTTATGTTGGGGGTATCATCAAATCCATCCAAGTTTCGGCAGGCAGTTATGTCCGCAAGGGTCAAACCGTGATGACACTAGAACACCCCGACTTTCTGAAACTTCAGGAGGAGTATACCAGCGCGAGGAGTAATCTGGTCTTTCTGGAACAAGAGTACCAGCGCAAAAAAGAACTACTGGCCCAAAATGCCACCTCTGGAAAGGCCTTCCAGGAAGCGGAGTCCAGATACAATGTGGAAAAAGGTCGGCTGGCTTCCATTGCCGGCCAACTGTCCATGCTGGGCATTTCCATTAGTGAATTGAACAAGGGAAATATTACCAATGTGCTGGCTTTGTGCTCGCCGATCAAGGGCTACGTTACGCAGGTTCATGGCAGTATAGGGGCTTACGCGGAACCCAACAAAATGCTTTTCGAGGTGGTGGACAATTCTAATATTCTCGTGCGGCTCGACGTGTACGAACGGGATTTTTATAAAATAAAGAAGGGGCAGAAAATCAGTATTGTGCTACCCAATCAGGATAATGCGGAGATCGAAGGACGGATTGCCACTATCGGTAAAGCCATGGACAACATGACCAAGTCCATTGCGGTGTATGCGGAAATACGCAACAACAAACGCCAGGACCTGATACCGGGCATTTTTGTGAACGCGCTTATCCAGGTGGACGGTCATACCGCAACGGTGGTCCCTACTGAAACGGTAGTTCGTTCCGGCGAAAAGCAGTATGTCTTTATCGTCAACGAGGAATTGTGTAGCGCCCCAAATGTGCCGGGCAAAGACCCGCATTCGGTGAAAGATGCCGCAGGTAATACCATTCCGCTGGCCTATAAAATGATCGAAGTTAAAACCGGGGCAGAGGATAAAGACCTGCTGGAAATCAATCCGTCGCAAGTAATTAGAGCCACGGACCAGTTAGTCGTAAAAGGTGCCTACTTCCTGATGTCTGCATTAAAGAGCGGCGAAACGGTCGGGTGTTGCGCACCGGCAGAGGAAGAAAGTAAAAAGGAATAATGCAGGGCATTAACCAAAATCAAGCGGCAGCCCTTTCAGGAACCGCTTGATAAAATTATTTCCACTTTTATAAAAATGCATTGCCATGAAAAGAATAATCTACCTTCTCTTTACCCTACTGGCGTTCAACCAAACCGCTCAAGCCCAGGAAGAATTGCTTCCGCGTG
Source organism: Saprospirales bacterium (assembly GCA_031425155.1). Taxonomy (GTDB): domain Bacteria; phylum Bacteroidota; class Bacteroidia; order Chitinophagales; family Saprospiraceae; genus M3007. The sequence goes on from JANPIV010000071.1 coordinate 129,293, forward strand.
GATTTTCTGATTCCGAAAAATTGATGCTCGCGCAAGGGCGACCAGATTTCAACCCGCCCGCATTCGGTATTGCCGACCCGCCTGAGTCGCCGATCCGGGCCATGGCTGAATGGGAGGAAATACAGGCCTTGGTAGTTACCTGGCGCTCGTTCAAACCTATTCTCGCCCAGATCATTAATGCTGCCAAACAGGAATGTAAGGTTTTGGTGGCCTGCACTAACATTCAAACCTGCCAAAACGAACTCACTGGCTACGGCGTGGACTGGTCGCAAAACGTGGACTTCCTCCAAGCGCCGAGCAACAGTTTCTGGGTGCGCGATTATGGCGGCTCTCCCTGCTATTTGAACGACGTGGATTCGCTCGTATGGGTGGACTGGATCTACAACCGCCCACGTCCGCTGGATGATGCCATGCCGGAACTATTCGGCCAGCATTTCAATATGCCGGTCTATACTACCACTGCCGCACCCAATGACTTGGTACACACAGGGGGCAATTTTATGACCGACGGCATGGGCCTGGGCTTTTCCTCTAAACTTGTACTGGATGAAAATGACGAAACCAACAATTGGGGGATGAGTAACCATTCGGAGGCCGATGTGGAAGAGATCATGGATGCCTACATGAACATCAACCCCTATGCCAAAATGACCATCCTGCCCTACGACGGTATTCACCACATTGATATGCACATAAAACTGCTCGATGAGGTAACGTTGTTGGTAGGGCAATACCCGCCAGGCATCGCCGACGGTCCGCAAATCGAGGCGAACTTGCAGTACGTGCTAAACAATTTCACTACTTCCTACGGGACACCGTTCAAAGTCATCCGGGTACCCATGCCGCCCGATAATACCAACACTTATCCGCACCAAGGCGGCGATTACCGCACCTATGCCAACGCGGTTTTTGTCAATAAAACCATCATCGTACCGACCTACGAGGAGCAATACGACTCGACGGGCCTGCGCATCTGGCGGGAGGCCATGCCGGGGTATCAGGTGGTAGGAGTCAACTGCGACGAAATGATCTATCTCGGCGGCGCGGTGCACTGCATTACCAAAGAGGTTGGTGCGACTGACCCCTTAGTCATCAATCACCGCCGACTCGACGACATTGTCGGGGCCAATCCGCCCACTTACGAAGTGCAAGCCACCATCCGGCACAAAAGCGGCATCGCGGGGGCCAGCGTGTTTTACAAAACCGATCTGGCTGCCCCTTATCAGGAACTGATTATGTCGCTCACCGATCCTGCCGAAAACCGCTGGACGACGGCCATTCCGCAGCAGCCTAACGGCACAACGGTGTATTACTACCTCCACGCAACGGCCAACTCGGGCAAGCAAATCGCCCGCCCGATGCCCGCGCCGGAGGGTTATTTTAAATTCCACATAAGTGTGATCACCAGTACGGACGAAGTGGCCACCACAGCCACGCGGCTCGGCGAAGTGTTCCCCAACCCGGCCGGGGCCATTACCTGTGTGCCGGTTTTCAGTGCAAACGGCGAAATGGCGAGCATCGAAATAAGCGATGTTTTGGGGCGGACGATGGCGAATATTTTCCAAGGCGAGCTCCCCGTAGGCGAATCCAAACATTTCTTTCGGGCCGATCTATTGGAAACGGGAACGTACTTCGTGACGCTGCGCAGCCTGCATGGACAGGAGGTGCAGAAAATCGTAGTGCAACATTAATGGACGATCCGCAGCACGCATGAACCAAGACACTTTCAACAAACTGCTTCGACACGCCGAACCTTGGAGTGCCCTGCCGGAACCGGTCTGGCCTGTACTTTGGCAGGCCACGCGAATAATTTCGATTCCAAAACACCAAGTCGTATTTCAGCAAAAGGAACGGGGCAAGGGCGTGTTTTTTATCGTAAGCGGTTTGGTAAAATTGAGCAAAAGTGTCCCAAAAGGCAAGGATACGGTGATTCTCCTGGCCCAGCCGGGCGACACCGTGGGAGAGCAGCGTTTGGGCGCAACGGGCTACTACGCCTGCCGCGCCCAGGCACTCAGCGACAGTGTGCTGGCCACAATAGATGCAGACTGGGTAACCGAGGCAGCGCAAGCGTACCCGGCTTTTGGCTGGGCCTGGTGCCTTTTCTTACTCGAACGCCTGCGCGAATTGGAAGAGCAACTGCTGCGCCACCGCTTCAATGGGTCGTACGAGCGGCTGGGTTTGTTTTTGAAGGCGGTAGCCCGCCAGTATGGTCGCCAATTGGCCACCGGGGAGATGGAACTGCGGCTACCGCTGACCCACGAACTCATCGGCGAGATGGCGGGCGTATCGCGCCAGCGCGTGACGATGATTTTCAACGAATGGGCCGAAACGGGTATTATTCGATATTCCCGGCAGCGAATCCTACTGCGCAGGCCGGAGGAAATGTGACCAAAGATATTTTTCAACTTAAAAACGTACACAATATGACGCTTCAATGGTGTTCAGGTCTTATTTTCGGATTGGTGATGTGCTGCTTCGCCTGTCGGAACGACACGCCCATTCAACTGCATCACGATCCGAACTACACCCACGCCTACGCCTGCTCAATGGATTGTGAGCAAGGCAAAACCTACGAACAGCCGGGCGATTGCCCGGTGTGCCAGATGAAACTGGTGCAAAAGGAGGTACGTATAAAGTCTACCGATACCATGAGACCAAACCAACCAGCAAGTCAGGGGCAATAACACGAACAACACTATGACTGAAATCCTCATCGGCACCCTCCTTCTCAGCCTGTGGCACGCGCTACTGCCCAACCACTGGCTGCCTGTGCTGGCCATCGGCCGGGCACAGGGCTGGTCGCTCCGCCAAGTAACGCGGGTGACGCTGCTCGCCGGGCTGGCCCACGCTGGCAGTACGGTGTTGCTGGGCTTCGGACTGGCATTGCTGGGGTGGCAGTGGTCGGCGACCTCTGCCAAGACGGTGGGCCAAATAGGCCCCCTGCTGCTCATTGGGTTGGGGCTGTTATTCATGTGGCGGCACCATCGGCACCACCATTCGCACCGGGCGGATATGGATGAAGGAAGCAAGCGCGGTATCGTGGCAACACTGGCCCTGGCCATGTTCCTCTCCCCCTGCCTTGAAGTGGAGGCTTATTTCCTGCTGGCCGGGGCGCAGGGGCTACGGGCGGTGTTGGCCACGGCCTTTATCTATGTCCTGGTCTCGGTGGTCGGTATGGTGCTCTGGATTCGGGCCGTCTATTTCGGGGCAAGCCGTTTTGACTGGCATTTGCTGGAACATAATGCGGGCCTGGTGACCGGGGCCACGCTGGTCGGGACGGGAATTTTGAGTTACTTTTTACATTGATACAAAAGACACTGCTTGCCACGATTTGCCGCCATATCGCTCCTTTTGCTCTTTACCCTGCCGCTCTGGGTGAAAGTAGCCGTGCTGGTGCATTTTGTGCAGAACCGCGCTTATATCGTTACCAACTATTGTAAAAACAAGGACAAACCGCAGTTACGTTGTGAGGGCAAATGCTATCTACACAAACAACTGGAAAAAGCCGAACCAGTCGAGCAAGATGCGCATGCAGCGTCCACAGCAAACTGGCTAAAAAAATGGGAACTCGTGGACTTCGACCTACCCGCTGGTTTTTTGGAAGCATCCGCCGGGCTGGTCATCACCGCTACCATGCTTTTTCAGTATTGGGCAACAGTATTGCGCGGATTTCCCGACCTCTTCGAACCGCCGCCGGATGGTGGTTTACCTGTTGAAACGGGCGCCACCCGTCCCATCTTTTTCAAAATTGTTCATCCTTTGATTTGACAAACCATGCACATAAAAACATCCGCCGTTTGGTCAACGGTGCTTCTCCTCTTCGTCTTCATCGTGTTCGTCGCCAATGCCTGCAAAAAAGACGACGACAAATTGGATTGCAGCAAAATAACTGGTGCTACATTTTCCTCCAACAGCGGCAAGATGCAGGCTGTTATCTCCAGCAAATGCACCAATGGAAATTGCCACAACGTGGGCAACGATGGCGCACAACACTGGGCCTATTACGCGGAATACGACAGCCTGACCCCGCATTTCGAGCACATGTACGAAGCAGTCATCATCGAGAAAGAGATGCCGCAGGCCGGTTCGCCGCAACTGACCCAAGAGGAATTGGACGCTTTCGAGTGCTGGAAGCAAGCCGGGTTCCCCAAGTAGTTTAGCATTGGCCCCCCGGTCATTCCTTGGAGCGTCCGGGGGATTCTTTTTACCAATCAAATGTCCTAAAAAACCCTCTTCGATTTTTATTCATGTTATCATACGATCATGCAACACAAAGACGACCATACGCCTGCCGAAAAAAACCCTCCACTGCCCGCTGACCACACTGTGGACGATGGCCACGACCATTCGGAAAGCGACCACGATGGCCACGACCACGGGGGCGACCCAAACCAACCCGCCTGGCGCACTTATGCCCCAGCAGCTATCAGTCTCACCCTACTTTTGGCGGGCATCGCTCTGGATAGTTACATAAAGCCCGGCTGGTTTGCCGGGTGGGTACGTCTGGCCTGGTATTCGGTGGCCTACGCACCGGTGGGACTACCAGTGATTTGGAAGGGCATCCAAGCGGCGGGGAAAGGCGATGTTTTTACCGAGTTCCTGTTGATGGGCATTGCCACCGTCGGTGCTTTCGCCATCGGCGAATACCCGGAAGGCGTGGCGGTCATGCTGTTTTACGCCATCGGAGAACTCTTTCAGGATGCGGCGGTGAACCGTGCCAAACGCAACATCAAGGCCCTGCTCGATGTGCGGCCGGATCAGGCTACCGTACTGCGCGACGGCAAATTTATGGACGTCAAGCCCGACACGGTGCAAGTGGGTGATACTATCCGGGTGAAGCCCGGCGAGCGCGTGCCGCTCGACGGCACCTTGCTGGGTGAAGCAGGCGCAGCCTTCGATACCGCCGCACTGACCGGCGAAAGCAAACCGCGCACCATCGCCGCTGGCGGAGCAGTGCTGGCCGGCATGGTCAGCGCGGAAAGCGTGGTGGAAGTAAAGGTCAGCAAGCCTTTTGGCGAAAGCAGCATTGCCCGCATCCTCGAAATGGTACAGAACGCTACGGCGCGTAAGGCACCTACGGAACTGTTCATCCGCAAGTTTGCGCGGGTGTATACCCCAATCGTGGTGCTGCTGGCGGCTCTGCTCGTTGTGGTGCCGTACTTCGTGATGCCGGATTACGTATTCCGCGATTGGCTCTACCGGGCCTTGGTTTTCCTGGTAATTTCCTGCCCCTGCGCCTTGGTCATTAGTATCCCGCTGGGCTATTTTGGCGGCATAGGTGCGGCCTCCCGGCAGGGCATTTTGTTCAAAGGTTCTAATTTTCTGGACTTGATGACCAAAGTCAACACAGTGGTGATGGACAAGACCGGAACGCTGACGCGGGGCGTTTTCAAAGTACAAAAAATAGAGAGCGAGGGCATCGAAAAGAATGATCTTCTGCTCCTGTCTGCCGCCCTCGAACAGCACTCCACCCACCCGGTGGCCAAGGCGGTGTTGCAGTATGCCGACGAACAAAAGTTGGACTGGAAGGGCGCAACCGTCACCGAAGTAAAGGAAATTGCCGGGCATGGCCTCACCGGGCAAGTAAACGGGCAGCCCATCATGGTGGGCAATACCAAATTGCTCAATAAATTCAAGATCGCTTACCCGCCCGCGCTCGATGCGGAAGTGGATACGATTGCCATAGTAGCGGTCGGTGGTAAATACGCCGGCTTTGTCACCATTGCCGATGAGATCAAGCCTGATGCAGCGGATACGGTCAAGCGCCTCCACGCTGCCGGGGTGCGCGAACTGGTGATGCTCTCCGGTGATAAGGACACGGTGGTGCAAAAGGTCATTAAGACTTTGAACATTGAACAGGGCTTTGGCGACCTGCTGCCCGAAGGGAAAGTCGAACGGGTGGAAGCGCTCAAACGCGACAACCCGGCCCGCGTTATTGCCTTCATGGGCGACGGCCTCAACGATGCCCCGGTACTGGCCGTTGCGGACGTGGGCATCGCCATGGGTGGCCTCGGCTCCGATGCGGCCATCGAGACGGCGGACGTGGTGATCCAGACGGACGAGCCGTCCAAGGTGGCCACCGCCATCGCCATTGGGCGGATGACGCGGAAAGTGGTCTGGCAAAACATTGGCTTTGCCTTTGGCGTGAAACTGGTGGTGCTGGCCTTGGGTGCTGGCGGGCTGGCGACGATGTGGGAGGCGGTTTTTGCGGACGTGGGGGTGGCGATGCTGGCTATTTTGAATGCGGTTAGGGTGCAGCGAATGAAGTTTTGAAAACGGGACCTATACAGCGAATATGAAGAAACAAGTTTCCACCATCGTCTTTGCAGGACTCTTTACGCTGGCAGTGTTGGTGCTGGGCTATGTCTTACTGGGTATTGTCCCTATGTTCCTTTTCGCGTTCGGTTTTTTGGGTGGCTTCCCCCTGTGGCTTACAATACCGACCAGTGCTTCGTTCGCTTCCATTAAAGTCCCGTATTTCCTGACACTTGGATTTTTCGTGCTGCATAAAATGGAGGAGCGCTATTTTAATTTTTTTCCCGCGCTTTCAAAAATCACCGGGGTGCCGGTTCCGGAGACCAATTCCTGGCTGGGTTATCTTCTGTATGCTTTTGCGGGAGCTTGGCTGCTTATACCTTACCTCGTTGGACGTGGTTACCCATTCGGCTATTACTTGGCCTGGACATTTTTTACGTCTATGGGGATTACCGAGCTGGCTCATTTCGTTTTCCCATTCTTTACCAAAGAACCTTATGGCTATTTTCCAGGCATGGCTAGTGTAGTTGGTCTTGCGCCGCTCGCGTGGTGGGGGCTGCATCGGCTAGCCCGGAAAAGTAATTTGCACCATATCAATTGATTTCTGAAAGTATATAACACAATTTCCCGCCAATTTACTAAGATTCATCCTTTCTGTATTCCATGATTAGGGAAAAAATTAGCAAATTAGGAATTTTTAAAAAAACCCGTAATTTCGCCCGTTGATATGTACTTTGCCTTTATTTTGGAGACAAAGTATCATGTAATTCCTTAATGTGGCCTCAGCCAGCCTTGCTAAGATCCAAGCAACGCAATATTGTAATTTTGTCAGATATATCACTCCAAAGATGTTTCTGATTCGTAGAAATATAAATCAAATACTAAACAAGATGCCAATTCTAAGGGACATTGATGATCACGTTTTTACTCCACGTACCTCTTTGGAGGCTTGGCTTAGAACCTACAAGAGACCTTATTCGGTTGCTGGAATGCAATTTCCAGGTCTGTACAACACGGATAAAGCTGCATTCCATTTTGGAATGTTCATGTTAGCATTATTTATTGAAGTGACTGGTACGTTGGTCCTTGCTTTGCCGATGGGGGCCGGACTTGGAATCGTTGGCGCTGTAATCGGGAGTGTCGGTTTCATCTTGGATTTCGGTATAGCTTTTGCTCTTTTATTTCTAAATCGAAATTTGAGTTATTTCAGCAACCTCAGAATTCTCTACGATTCTGATAACAGATCAATTTCAAAGATTGATGGCATAATGAACGGAATTAAGTCGTTAAAAAATGCCGGGTATTTTGTTATACTTTTAGTGGCTGGGGTGAAAATTTATTTTTTGAAGGAAGGATTTGGTGTGCTGGAAATGCCTGTGTTCGTGATGGCATTTCTATTTGTTAGTGCTGCCGTGATTCACATCAAATATACTGAGTATTTCTTTGCTTTTGGATTATTTTTGGTATCTGCGAGTTCCGAACGGAAGGCATCTAGGATTGATGGAGTGATCAAACCTGATCTGCATGAAATCTATACTACAAATGCACTTAAGAGTTTTGAAGCCATTCCACGGAAATGCCCTCATTTCATCAACCCCACAAATGAGTTAGTGAAAATAACTTTGTCAACAGGAGTGGTCGAGGAAAGGTACAAGACGGAAGTTGGAATTTATGGATTTATAACAGATCGGGATCTGGAAACTTTATGTGATACGCAGCCTATTGCAGCACAGAAACGAGATCTTGCAGTCGAACTCTTATTCCTTCAACTAGGGGATACAGCCCCTTCTGAAAAGTATACTAACCTCCCTGTTCCTCTTCATAGAACTCAACCTCCTATAAAAGCATGAAAAAATATCTATGTATTTTGATGGTCAGCGTCGTTTTGTTAATGACGGTAGGTTGCCAATCAGCCAGTAGCGACTTGGCTCAATCTAAAATCAGTATTGACGTATTCACCCAACAACTTGGGAAAGATGGTTCAAAATCATTTCCGGAGAATTTTAAGGCACTGTTTACTCCTTTTTCTACAGATTCAATGATTTTTCTGCCTGTCAGTCCGGAAGCAGGAATTCAAGTCAGCCGTATTGATTATATGGATAAAACAGAAATAAATTTCGACATTGCTAGTTCCTTGGGCAAGTCAGTATCTAAGAATATAGGGCGTATGGAAAGGATAATAAATGATGAGTTTAGTTCTAAAAAAATTGGCAATGGTTTTGCCAAGGAAAACGGTAACCCTGACTTAACGAAATTACTTGGTTATAGCGATAGAATCGTAATCTTCAACGAAAATTTTGAAGGCGACTCTATGTCCGTTAATGGAAAGTATTACCCTTCATTCAGGAATATCAATGATCTCAAAAAATACGTCTCCAATGATCTATGGAGACGTTATGAAGCGAGAAAAAATTACAATAGTTACGCCTTGCTTTATAATATTGACCTAAATATTGAGGAAAAGAAAGCTGAGAGTAAGGTGCCAGATAAAATAGAAGGGTACGAAAAAACGCTTGAAATCGAACATGCTAATGCCAAAAATTGGCAAGAACTCTACAGCAAAGCAGAGCAATTTATTCTAACGAATGAAGAGCATGAATACAATCACCCTTCCGCTTATTGCTATGTGATATGCGCTGCCGAAAAAGCAATTGCGACGGGCAAAAGTGAAGAAATGTATAGCCAGATGAGGTTAGATTGCCCAAATAACAGCCTTTCCAAAAATATCTGCCGTTTAAAAGAAAAAGCCCACGAACATATTTGGAATAAGGTGTTGGCTGGTGTAAAAACCAAAGATAGAGAAGCATTGGAAGCCATTGAAGAAAAACTGATGTCAGAGTGGGTTGCTCACTTAAAAGGAGAACAAGCCGAAACGATTATAGAAAAATTTGAAAGTGAAATAGAACATGCTGATGCCAAAAATTGGCAAGAGCTTTACTATGCATCAGCGGATTATTTGTTGTCGGAAGAAGAACATGCCTATGACCATCCTTCCGCTTATTGTTATTTGGTTTGTGCAGCAGAAAAAGCCATCGAAACGGGTAGTGCCAATGAAATGAAAAAATCTATGGAGAATGTATGTAGTGATTCAAACCCTAAGTCCAAAAATTTGTGCAAGTTAAAAAGTGGGCACGAAAAAAATTGGAATGCCGTAATCGCAAGTTTGGCAAAATCTGACAGTAGATCATTGGAAGAATTGGAAGAGGGCATCATGTCCCGTTGGCTTGCACATTTGAAAAGTAATTAAAAACTTTTCAACCTTGAAAATGCATTGGACCATGCCGCAAGGCTTGCGGCAACATTACCGCCAGGAGCTGTACCTGTACAATAGGGCATTTAAACAACGTAATCTGCCGCCGGCATGGCACCACCTCGAACGCGCCCATATCCTGGCGCAGGCTTGGCCGCGCGAACATTCCTACGTCCATTGGCGAATGTTACAATTCGGCTTTTTCATCAAAAACCCACGGGAGATCATCGGCCAGATTCCGCGCTTGCTGTTGGGGGGCGTAAAATCGTTTGTCGGCCACATGCCGGTTGGGAACACGGGCGGGGCGAACGTGCCGCCGTTGCAGCCGATGGAAATCCCTAAAGATCTAAGCCAAATCTTGCAAGCCCATCCATAAACGTATAAGGTATTAAAACAGCAAAAAATATTTTTTAGGCTAATCTAAATTTATTTTGTAGCTGCCCTTATCTTCGCCCAAAATTTAGAATATGCGAAGCATAAGGATACTCTTCATATTGGCTGGCACCTTTTCGCTCCTGCTGGCCTGCGAAAAAACCCTGCCTCCGGCCCCCAACGATCATAACCTGTTGGACGGCCCTGTCGAGGGCCTCACCGGAGAACAGAACCAACGGTTTTTGCGCGGCGATGTCGCGTTCAATGATCAGGTGTTTACAGCGGTTACCGGCTTGGGGCCGCTATTTGTCGCCACCAGTTGCGGCAGTTGCCACGCGGGTGACGGCAAGGGCCATCCGTCCACTGCGCTCACCCGCTTCGGGCAACACGATGACACGGGCAACCAATTTCTCCACCTCGGCGGTCCCCAACTGCAACACCGTGCCCTGCCCGGCTTTGCGCCAGAGCAAATACCCGCCGGAGCCGGTTTTGCTCAGATGCTGCCCCCCGCCAATACCGGCCTGGGTTTTCTGGAACTGGTGCCCGACGCTGATTTGCTGGCTATGGCCGATCCAGACGACATCGACGGCGACGGCATCAGTGGACGACCGAATTGGAAAGCCATTCCCGCCTACGCCCTGCCACGTCCTGGCGCTATTGAGCAAAATGGCCAGTACATTACGCGCTTTGGCAAAAAGGGCGCGACTTACGACCTGCTGCAACAAACCGCTGTGGCCTACAACCAGGACATCGGCATCGCTTCTCTCTTCGAGCCATTCGACACCTATTCCGGTGTGGAACTGGACCCGGAAGTGAGCAACCAAACCATCCAGGACGTGGTGTTCTACCTGCGCACCCTGAAAGCGCCCATCGCCCGCGATGCCGACGCGCCCATGGTGAGCGCTGGCAAAATGCTGTTCGGGCAAATCGGCTGCGCCAAGTGCCACGTCCCCACACTGCGCACCGGCGCATCGCCTATCGAGCCGCTGGCATTTCGCGAATTTCATCCTTATACCGATCTGTTACTGCACGACATGGGACCGGGCCTCGATGACGGTTATACGGAAGGGTCGGCCACGACCTCCGAGTGGCGTACCCCGGCGCTGTGGGGCCTGGGCCTTTCAAGAGACTCACAAGGCGGCCAGTATTACCTGATGCACGACGGCCGGGCCCAAAGCATCGAAGCAGCTATCCTACTGCATGGCGGCGAAAGCACCCAAAGCCGTGATGCTTTTCAGGGTCTGAATGCTACCCAAAAAGCCGAATTGATCACTTTTTTAGAATCCCTGTAACGCCATGGAAAGAAGAGATTTTATCGTCACTGGCTGTCAAGCCGGGCTGGGGCTTTGCCTCGCCGCGTTGTTGGGGGAAGCCTGTGGCACTGCGGCCTATTATGCTCAAGCAACGGTAGGAAGTGAAACGATTGCCGTTCCCAAGTCAGAATTTCAATACCTGCAAAAAGAGGAGGTACGAGAGCGAAGTTACGTTTTCGTAAAGCCCGTAGGCGCGGAGTTCCCTATTTGCCTGTACAAAAAAGGCAATGTCTACACCGCCTGCCTGATGAAATGCACCCATCGGGGCTGCGAAGTAGAAGTGCGTGGCAGCCGCTACGTTTGTCCCTGCCACGGCAGCGAATTCGATCCGGGCGGCACGGTGCTGGAAGGCCCCGCCGAACGCCCGCTCAAAACATTCAAAACCACGGAAGATGAAACACATGTCCATATTTGGCTGGCCTGAACGCCGACGCTCAACACTCTTAATGGTCGCCTTGCAGCTGGCCCTGGCCCAACTAGTCCTTGCGCAATCCGATAGCAGCGCCTGGCTGCAACGCATCGGGGCATCCGTGCTGACGGACTCCGTGCCGAAGAAAATGAACATGGACGCCGTGTACGACCGGCCATTTCTGCAAATGGGCAAAATGCCCGTCGCCCTGGGCGGCTACATAGAAGCCAACACCGCTTATTTTGGCACCGACGGGGTGTCGGAGGGTTTTTCCTTCCAATTTCCGCGATTGACCTTATTCGTATCGTCTACCATCGCGCGGCACATCCGGTTTTTGTCGGAAATCGAGTTCGAGGAAGGCGGACGGGAAATCAACATCGAGTACGCCTCGCTGGACATCCAGTTGCACCCGGCCTTCAACCTGCGCGGCGGCGTGATCATGAACCCCATCGGCGCATTCAACCAAAACCACGACGGCCCAAAATGGGATTTTATCAGCCGCCCGGTGTCGGCTACGCAGCTGCTGCCCGCCACTTGGTCGAACGTGGGTTTTGGTCTGTATGGCAAATTTTACACGGGCAACTGGACACTCGGCTATGAAACTTATTTGACCAACGGTTTTGACGAAAGCATCATCAACAACGGCGAAAATCGCACTTTTCTGCCTGCGGCCAAAGCCAATGGCGAGCGGTTCGAGGAGAGTTTTAACGGGCAGCCGCTGACCACCGCCAAGCTGTCGCTGCGTCAGTATCGCTTTGGCGAAATAGGACTTTCATACATGGGCGGCGTGTATAATAAATTCCAGGAAGACGGCCTGGTATTCGACCGGAAACGCTGGCTGCATACTTATGCGATAGATTTCAATGCCACCCTGCCGATCATCGGCACTAAACTGCTGGGGGAATGGGCTTGGGTACAGGTAAACGTGCCGGAAACCTACGGCCAACAATTTGGCAACCAGCAGCAGGGCGGTTTTTTGGACATTGTACAGCCGGTGCTGCGGCGCAAGATATTCGGTTGGGAAAAAGCCGTGTTCAGCGTGGTGTGCCGCCTGGAGTACGTGGACTGGAACGTAGGCACGTTCCGGGAAACAAACGGCAACATCGCCGACGATTTCCGGGCCATCGTGCCGGGCCTCAGTTTCCGCCCGTCCGCGCAGACGGTGCTGCGGCTCAACTATCGGTACCACTGGCAGCGTGATGTGTTAGGCAACCCGGCGGCACGGACAGCGGGTTGGCAGTTTGGGGTAAGTACGTATTTTTAGCCCCAAAGCCGGCTGGCTATGTCCCTTTCTTCCTCACCAAGAGCATTTGCATAAATCGCGGTCGTCTCCATTCGTGAATGGCCAAGCCATTTGCTGACCATATTGAGGGGAATACCCTTTTGCAGGCAGGTGATAGCGAAGCTATGCCGCAATCCCTTGGCTGATCCCTGTACGCCCTCAATACCGGCCGCCTGCATAACTTCCTCGATCCGGCGGCTCGCGGTCCGGCGCGACCAATTCCAAAGTCTTTCGGATTTATGGTTCTTCTTTTTTCGATTCGTCTTGATCCGGTGCACCAGATTAAGCTCGTCCAGAAATTGGGAGGGTAGGGGGATTTGCCGGTAAACTCCTCCTTTTCTTTTTTTCAATGTCTCGATCACGACTGCCTGGTCCTCGAAGGAGATCCGCATGTCATGGACGGCCAGTGCCTCGCTAATCCGGCAGCCGGACCAATACAACATCAGGCAAAAGGTTCTCACCTCGCCGTCCTGTTTTATGGCGGCTTCCTTGAAACGCTGCCGCTCCTGGGCGTTCAGGTACTTCCGGTTTCCGGACGGGTCTAAAAGCTCGATTCTTCCTGTTTGGCTCATTTCTTATCGTGTTTTGTGCCACAATAGCATGCAAAAGTATCTCTTTCAACTCGAAAGAGGGTAGCGCAGCGGCAAATTCTGGCACAGAATATACTATTCTGTGCCAAAGGCTTTTTAGCGTCCTACCGGATTTAAATCTCTCCCCAGACCTTTGCAGAAGCCTATCAGTAGAAAAGGGGTAATTCCCCTTTTTTGAGTGGAAGGCTGCTTTGACCTTTGTACGAAGGCTTAGAACCCTTCCTGAATAGGTTTCAGATTTTCGTGGGATACTTATATGAAAGAAGGAAATACGGCTGTGCCGCTTGTCCTTTCCGTCCCTGCTTAACCACTGCATTTTTGTGAATAACCCCAAACCTTAAAACCTGTTTGCTATGATGAACACCGTGACCGTCCTTCTGACGATATTCTTTTTCCTGATCCCGCTTCTGTACCAAAAGTGGAAAAAGGAAAAAATCGAACTCTCTGATCTACTTAATTGTGCCTTGGGCGCAATGAGCCTGCCCAACCTGTTAATCTGCCTTTACTACCAGATGACTAACCCGGCAGAAGCGACGAAAATGGCAGAGCAACAGCAATACTCACTCATTGGGGTACTGACGATTTTGTTCATCACGGCCGATGGCATTTTAAAGGTTTTCGCAAAACCCCGCACCCCGTGAAATTGATCTATCCTGTGGCGCTGGCGGCCTATCAATAGGCGTTCATCGGCTTTTTACGATATTTCTTATTTTAAGGCTTGCATAGTCAAAACATTTCATCGTATTATTGCGATTGAAAATAAAAACGAATATTATGGCATCCCACAAACGCGCTGCTTTTGGCACTGAGGAAAACGAATTGGCGGAGTTTGCTAAGGCGCTGGCGCATCCGGCGCGTATCGCCATTTTGAAAGAACTGGCGCGGCGGCAAACCTGCATCTGCGGCGAGATCGTCGAGGTGCTGCCTTTGGCGCAAAGCACGGTTTCGCAACATTTGAAAGAATTGAAGGAGGCCGGATTGATTAAAGGCACGGTAGAGGGGGTTAAGTCCTGCTATTGCATTAATCCAGAAGCCTTTCGCCGTTTCGAGGGAATGCTAAAATCCTTCTTCACGCTCACATCTAACCAGGAGTGTTGCTAACCCGGAACTTATAAAAAATTTGCCCCGAATCATCGGCTTTTTACGATAAAACTTTTCACTTAACCAGGTAGAATATGCACAACGCAGAAGAATTAAAGAATGTCGTCCGGGAAAAATACTCGGAAATCGCCTTGCAGGACAAAGACACCAACGCGGCTTCCTGCTGTGGGGTAGGTACGCCCGGCACTTATAATATCATGTCCGACAGTTACGCCGACCTCGCCGGTTACAACCCGGACGCCGATCTGGGCCTGGGCTGCGGGCTGCCTACGGAATTTGCTCAGATACAACCCGGCGACACAGTGCTTGATCTGGGTTCCGGTGCTGGTAATGATTGCTTTATTGCCCGCGCCGAAACCGGCGCAGCCGGGAAGGTGATCGGGGTAGATTTTACCCCTACTATGCTTCGCCGCGCCCGCGAGAACGCAGAAAAACTGGGCTTCCAAAACGTGGAATTTCGGGAGGGCGATATTGAAGACCTGCCCGTTACAGATAATTCGGTGGACGTGGTGGTGAGTAACTGCGTGTTGAACCTCGTACCTGATAAGGCAAAAACCTTTGCCGAAATCTTCCGGGTGCTGCGCCCTGGGGGGCATTTCAGTATTTCCGACGTGGTACTGCGCGGTGAACTTCCCGACGCGCTACGCGAAGCGGCGGAAATGTATGCTGGCTGTGTTTCAGGGGCAATGCAGATGGATGAATACCTGACACTGATTGACCAGGCGGGCTTTGCAGCCCGGATAGTACAAAAACAAAAGCCTATCCTGGTGCCTGACGAAATCCTGCTGGAATATCTCTCGCCGGAAGACCTGCAAGCCTTTATCGCCTCGAAAACAGGCATTTTCAGCATTACGGTTTTTGCCGAAAAGCCCGGCGGAGATCCGGCGCAAAAAGCCCTGGCGACGGAGAAACGAAAAACCCAAATGCGTGACCTGGCCACCGAAGCGGGCAAAGCCTGTTGCGCACCTGGTAGCGGTTGCTGCTAATGCTCGATGCCATGAAAAAGATTTTAGTCTTATGTACCGGTAATAGTTGCCGCAGCCAGATCGCAGAAGGCTATTTGAGGCTGTTTGCGGGCGACCGGGCGGAAATATTCAGCGCGGGGATTGAAACCCACGGGGTCAACCCTCGCGCTATCGCCGTGATGAAAGAAGACGGGGTGGACATTTCGCGCCACACCTCGAACAACCTGGACGAATACCGGGGGATTGATTTTGATTTTGTAATCACGGTTTGCGACAACGCCAAAGAGCGTTGCCCTTTCTTCCCCACGACGGCAAAGAAATTCCACCAGAATTTCCCTGATCCTGCTCAGGCCACTGGCACGGCAGAAGAAATCCATCAGGAGTTTCAGACCGTCCGGGACATGATAAAGCAATACTGCCAAACCTTCATTGCCGAAAACCTATGAGAAACTACATCGCCGAAGCCATCGGCACTTTTGCCCTTGTTTTTTGCGGCACAGGGGCCATCATCGTAAACGAAGTGAGTGCCGGAGCCATAACCCACGTAGGTATCGCTATGACTTTCGGGCTGATTGTCCTGGCCATGATCTACACCTTCGGGGAAATCTCCGGCGCACATTTCAACCCTGCGGTCACGATTGCTTTCTGGGCGCTGCGGCTTTTCCCGGCCAAAGAAGTTGCCCCCTTTATCGGCAGCCAAGTTGCAGGCGCATTCCTGGCAAGCCTGGTCTTGCGGCTGCTCTTTCCCGCTTCGCAGAATTTGGGCGCAACGTTACCCGCCGGTGACGCTTGGCAATCTTTCACGCTCGAAATCATCCTGACCTTTTTGCTCATGCTGGTGATTATCCGGGTATCCCAGGGCGCAAAGGAAACCGGCTGGTTTGCCGGTATTGCCATTGGCTCGGTCGTCCTCCTGGAAGCCATGTTTGCTGGGCCGATCTGCGGGGCATCCATGAACCCCGCCCGGTCGCTTGCGCCTGCGGTGGTCGCCGGAAATCTGTCTCAGGTTTGGATTTACTTAACCGCGCCGGTGATGGGGGCGTTGCTGGCGGCTTTCGTTGGCAAGACTGTCTTTTTGAAACAAGTATAAAAATATTTTCATTTCTAAAAATTCAAAATCATGGAATTGCCACAAGAGTTGAAATACTCCAAAGAACACACCTGGTTAAAGGTGGAAGGTGAAAACGGCATCGTTGGTATCACGGATTTTGCCCAAAGTGAGTTGGGTGAAATAGTCTTTCTTGATTTCCCTTCCGTCGGGGCATTTTTTGGCCAAGACCGTGTTTTTGGTTCCATCGAGGCGTTGAAAACAACCAGCGACCTATTTATGCCGGTATCGGGTGACGTGGTGGAAATTAACCCCGCGCTCAAAAACGATCCGACGCTGGTAAACAGTGATCCTTATGGCGCGGGATGGATTATCAAAATAAAAATGAGTAAGCCCGCCGAAATAGACAGCCTGCTTTCGGCTGCCGTTTACCAAGGGTTATCTGCTTAAAATCCACTGTTTTATGCAGACTAAAACTACAATAATTGCTTTTTGCTTCCTGCTATTTGGCCAAGGAGCAGCGGTAGCGCAAAGCCACCGCGTTGTTGGAATTTTCCCAACCTACGAACTCGGCCTGAACGGAAAAAACCGATGGAGCGGCTCGCTATACAGTTTTGCCGCATTATACCCCTGGGAGCAAACATCCGGCAGCGAAATCTACCCGGCGCAAGCCAAAATATTTTACGTTGAACTTGCTGCACACTACGCCCTTAATAAGGCTTTCACAATAAGCGGAAGTTACACTTATGAGCGGCTCAATCCCCTGCGCGACGACTTCCGCAACGAGCATCGCCTATGGCCACAAGTAACTTGGAAAAAGGCACTCGGCGGCGGTACGCTCAAAAATCGCCTGCGCTATGATTTGCGGTTTATCGGCGACCGCAGCACCTCGGGCAAGGTAAATTTTGAGCCGCGTTTGCGT
>JANPIV010000072.1:0-68787 GCA_031425155.1 Saprospirales bacterium
CTACACCGTCCAGTCTCTATCTCTTCAACCACTTTTTGTTTGAAATGATAACTGTAACGACGAACTTGACGACCTGTTGATTGTTGCTTTTCCATCTCTAGTACTGCTTTTAGGTGTCAACCTATTTCAGGACGAGACAGAGTTATGACGTGTGTGACTGGTGTGTTCAAGTGATTATTAATGGATTTTTTACACGTATAAGTAGTATGTTCCAAATATGGTTTTGTAAATAATATTACATGCAGTGGTTTTTATTGAATTTGGGTAGAAAAATACGTCTTTGTTCCAAAAATGTTCATGCAACGAAGCCACTCATAACTCATAACTCATAACTCATAACTCATAACTCATTGAAGTACGATCTACGCGGCGTTTCCGCCTCCAAAGATGAAGTACACGCAGCCATCCAGCACCTGGATAAAGGCTTGTACGCCAATGCTTTCTGTAAAATATTGCCCGATCTGGCGGCGGGAAGTTCCAAACATTGCAACTTACTCCATGCGGATACGGCGGGCACCAAAACCAGTCTGGCCTACCTGCATTGGCGCGAAACGGGCGACCTTTCCGTATGGGCAGGCGTGGCCCAGGATGCCATTGTCATGAACCTCGACGACATGGCCTGCGTGGGTTGCATTGACAATATTTTGCTCAGCAGCACCATCGGGCGTAACAAAACGCGCATCCCGGCGGAAGTGATCGCGGCGGTGATCCGTGGGACGTCCGATTTTGTGGAAATGATGCAGGAACATGGCGTGAATTTGCATCTGGCGGGCGGCGAAACCGCCGATGTGGGCGATATTGTGCGCACGATTGACGTGGGGGTGACGGCTTTTGCACGCATGAAACGCAGTGAAGTGCTGGTCAATCAAATTCGTCCCGGCGATGTGGTGGTGGGTCTGGCTTCGTTTGGACAGTCCACTTATGAGACCACTTATAATGGCGGTATGGGCAGCAATGGACTGACTGCGGCGCGCCACGATGTACTTTCGCACGACTATGCGGCGCAGTACCCGGAAAGTTTTGAGCCTAATTTGCCCGCCGAAGTCGTCTATACGGGCCAGCGTCGTTTGACGGAAATGGTGGAGGTGGAAGGCCAGGAAATAAGCGTGGGAAAACTGATTTTGTCGCCGACCCGCACCTATTTGCCAATATTGAAAGAAATGCTGGCGCAGTACCGAAAGAAAATCCACGGACTCATTCACGTGACCGGCGGCGGCCAATCGAAAGTGCTGAAATTTGTGGAAAATGTCCATATTACGAAGGACAACCTTTTCCCGTTGCCGCCGTTATTTCGCCTGATTCAGGAAAGCAGCGGCACCGATTGGCGCGAGATGTATCAGGTATTTAATATGGGCCACCGCATGGAGATTTATCTATCGCCGCGTCATGTGGACGGGGTGCTGGCCATTGCGGAAAAATACGGTGTGGCGGCGCAAGTCATCGGCCACGTAAAATCGGCGGAAGGGCAGCGCGTAACCGTAAAAAGTCCTTTCGGAACATTCGATTATTAACCCATTGGCCACATTTCCACATTGACCACATTTTTTCTTATTGACCACATTTTCTAATATGCCTTCTCACTTTCTCGGCTTACGCACGGTCATTTATCCCGCTCCCGATTTGGCAGCTACCAAAGAATGGTACACCCAGGCCCTGGGCTTTCCCCCTTATTTTGATCAACCTTTTTACGTGGGCTTCAACGTGGGGGGCTACGAATTGGGTCTCGATCCCGATGCTACGCCCGGCGAAAATGGCCAACAAATCTATTGGGGCGTGGCCAATATTAAAGCCGCTATGGAGCATCTGGAATCATTGGGTACCGTGGTTATCAGTGCGATGGAGGATGTGGGCGACGGTATTATGGTGGCCACTTTGCGCGACCCCTTTGGCAATTCGCTGGGGGTGATCGAGAATCCGCATTTTACGCTGCCTACCGAGTAAATCAAGTAATTCCAACCATCATTTTTATAATGCGATACACCCTATTCCTCTCGTCGGCAATTCTATTTCTGGGCCTGGTATCGGCTTGCAAAAACACGCCAAAGCCTGACCAAACCGTCAATTTTGAACAGTCGCTCCTCCAACTCGACAAGGAGATGACCGATACCAATGGTGTGGTCATAAATAATGCAAAAGCGAATGATTTTATCAAAACCGCCGAGGAATATGCCGCTTCGGTGCAGGCTACGCAACCCGATAAATACGCCGATTTACTATTAAAAGCGGCTGGCGTGGCCAAAAGCATCGGCAATCCCACCAAAGCATTGGAACTTTATACGGCTGTGACAGATAAGATGCCGCAGCATCCCAAGGCCCCGATGGCCTTATTTATGCAGGGTTTTATCCTCGAAAATGACCGGGGAGACACCGCTGCGGCCCGGGTAAAATACCAGGATTTTTTGAAAAAATACCCGAACGACCCTGACTTCACTGATGATGCGCAGAACGCATTGAAATTCCTGGGCAAATCGCCGGAAGAGATGATTAAGGAATTTGAGAAGATGAATAAATAAAAATGTGAATGCATAAAAAATGTGGTCAATATTATTAATGTGGTCAATGTGCCCCCCTACACATTGACCACATTTTTCCTATTGGCCACATTCCCCTAATTCCTTCATTGGCCACATTTTATCTATGTCTTTCCGAGCCGAATTCCTGGATTTTGTGCGCACTATTGGCCCGGGCAGTCGGCTCCGCCTGGCACCCACGCCCTCCGGCTTTCTACATGCCGGGAATGCCCTGAATTTCACCCTCAACTGGTTGGCGGCCCGTCTGCAACCCGGCGCAAAACTCCTGTTGCGCATTGATGATCTGGACGCAGATCGTAAACGCCCGGAATATGTGGCGGATATTTTTGAGTCGCTGGCGTGGCTGGGCCTAGATTGGGATGAGGGGCCAAAAGACCTCGCCGATTTTGATGCAAATTGGTCACAAACGCAACGTTTACCTCTGTATTTCAAGGCATTAGCCGCAGTGCGCGAGAGCGGACTGGTGTATGCTTGCGCCAAGTCACGCCGTGATTTGGTCCCTTTTGGTGGCCATTATCCCCCCGAATTTCGGGCCCAACATTTGTCGCTGGATGCGCCCGATGTAGCGTGGCGGGCACTTACTCCGCCGGAATTTTCTTTACCAGATTTCATCATTCGACGTAAAGATGGCGTACCGGCTTACCAGTTGGCCAGTGTAGTGGACGATCTGCATTTTGGCGTAAGCCACATTATTCGCGGGGCGGATTTAGGGCCTTCCACTTTGGCGCAACAGTGGCTGGCAGAGCAATTGGGCTGGCGGGAATTTCAAAAAATCTACTTTTGGCATCATCCTTTGCTTAGGGACGAAAAAGGGGAAAAACTGTCTAAATCGGCTGGGGCGACTGCACTGCGCGATTTATCCGCAGTCCTGCCCAATCTGCTGCAAAGTCGGGCAGATATTTTTAAGCAAGTGGCGGTGCTGCTAGATTTGCCAACAGCGAAGATTTATACGGCTAATGACTTGTTGATCATATTGCAAGAAGTTTTACTAAGAAAATAAAAATAAATTTACCTTAAATAAACTACCTTAGCCCAGAAGTGCGTATCTGATGGAATATCAGCCAAAAATGGCTGAATGAAGTATATGATTCAGAAGCCAATTCTATTAAATGAAATCTCATAATTTAACAGCATAATGGAGCATCCAAATATAATTGATAAAAACCATTCTATTGAATGGGCTAGAAAAGTAATGTCGAATAAGTCTGACTATTTGATTCTTGATACTGAAACAACTGGATTAGGTGATAAAGACATAGTAATTCAGATTGCTGTAATAGACCTTGATGGAAATACAATAATTGATTCATTAGTAAAGCCAACTAAAAGAAAAACAATTTCCCGCGATGCTACTGCCATACATGGAATCAAAATGAGAGATTTACAAGAATCTCCTCATTTTGCTGACGTTATTTCAGATTTACTGCCTCATATAAATATGGGTAAGTCAATAATTGTCTACAATATGGAATTTGATTCACGTATGATGAATCAGACATTAGAACAAGATGGAGTTGATTCGACTTTTAAATTCAAAGGATATTGTCTAATGAAGGCTTATGCTCAATTTGTTGGCCAATGGAATCCTCTTACAAAAGAATATAAATATCAACGACTTAACGGAAATCATACCGCCATTGGAGATTGCCTATCCGCACTTGAGGTTATTAAAGAGATGGCAAGTCAGGATTTTGAAGTCATTCCGAAAGGATATAAACCGTCTAATACAGCTCATAAGAATGCAGCGACTTCTAATTTTGGATGTATCGTTGCTGTGGCAATTATTTCTTTAATTATTTTACTTTATTTAATATCAAAAATATAGAAAATTTATAATAATTGGTCAGGTGTTTTATTAAGTATTCCAAATGATGAGGTTTGCAAGATACACAAATTATTGTTTCTTGAGAAACGGAAAAATAAGAACGCCTTGTTTACCAGTCAGCAAACAAGGCGTTATACAACAATTTGATTATCAATTACTGATTTAGCATTTCGGTACTGTATTTCTGCTGCATATCTTCCACTTTCTGGGTAGATTTTCCACCTTCGGCAGCCACCAGTTCGGAAAATTCTTTTACTCGTTTAGCGGCAGCGGTACCGGCATATTTATCCAGTACATACTTCCACATTTTAGAAAATTCGTCCCGTACGGCTTTAGTTTCGTAGTCAAAAACCGGCGTATTATCGGCCCCATTGGTCAGGGAATGCAGTAGCCAGCGTTGCGATTCGCGGGTTTCATCATTGAGCACGAAATATGGGTGGTCCCGATTGAATTTTTCCCAAAACACCGCCCGGTCGGCAATTTGCTCCATTGGAATGACAAAACCACCGTCGCTCATGGCCTGTTTGATGTCTTCCATATTGGTTTGCACGAGGTAATTTTTCATGGGGGGCGTCACCTTATCCGCAAAGAAATCGGATAGTTTGTTCCAGTCCACTACCGGAAATACCATGCCCTCGCCGGTCTCCAGGCGGAAACCATTGTCCGCCACAGACTTAACCGCCGGGTATTTATTCGTATCGAAGCGGTTGTCGCTGATGGCCTGATAATCTTCGTCGGCCCATTTCACTTTTTCGGTCAGTTTATAGAACTCGCCTTCCGTTTCCATACGAAACAGGAAATTTTCGAGCAAGACCAGAGACGCATCCGCCAGCGTACCTTTTGAGTCGGCCAGATTGGCCTTCACGTAGTCCCAGGCCTTTTTACCGCTGTCCAACTTCTTGACATCCAGGGTGTTGAGAAACATGGATAGTTGACTGAGTTTGCCCAGATCAGGGCTGGTGGCCCGTGGGCCGCTGTACACGCGCTGCAAAGCGCCGCCATACGCCCAGCCAGTATGTTGCTCCGGGGTAGTGGAGGTGACTTTGTAATAGGGTTCATCCCATTCAATGCCGCGCAACGTAGCCTTTTCTTTATTCGCGGATACTTCGCCGGTGGATTCTACATATTCGCCTTCCTTAAATTGCGTAATCACCTTGCCCCCTTTGTTCGGTTGGTCGCGGAGGTTAAGTTTATCCACCTTGGCCATGTACAGGTACATTTCGGGCTTGGCCGAGGGTGGGGGAGTGTCCGTGATGGGCATCGCGGTCGGCGTGGTGGCAGTGCCAGCGTTACCGGACGTATTGGAATCGCCACAGGCAGTCATCAAGACAGCGACTGTCAGCAGAGTCAAGAAGGAGAGTTTGTTCAATGTCATGGGCTTGATAATGAAGGTTTTAGATTCAAAGTCTCACTCTCACTGAATGAGCGCATACACGCCGCCGGGGGCTAAGGTCAGCAATGCAATCAGCACTACACCCACTATCACCACCCAACGCACGGCCATTGGCACAGGTACGGCCAGCGTGCTGTCTTCCCGCGCAAAATACATGGCGATGATGATCTTGAAATAATAAAAGATTGAAATAGCGGAGTTCATTACGGCCAGCACCACCAGCCAGGGATATTTACCGAAGGCAGCACTAAACAGGAAATATTTACCGAAAAAACCGGCAGTCGGTGGAATACCGGCCAGCGAAAGCATGGAAATAGCCATCACTGCGGCCAGAAACGGTTGTCTTTTGCTCAAACCTTTAAAGGCTTCAAAAGAGCCGTCGCCACCAGGTTCGGCCACGGCCATGTAGCAGCCGAAAGCGCAGATAGTAGCAATGGAATAAGTGAGGGTGTACAGCAGAATGGCACCCGCGCTACCCGCCTGCCCGATGGCCAGAATAGCCAGCAATAAATAACCCGCATGGGAAATGGACGAATAGGCCATCATGCGCTTGAAATCCGTCTGGAAAATAGCCGTCACGTTGGCCAACGTCATGGTCAATGCCGCCATCACGGCTACAGCCACACTCCAAAACGATTCGGCTCCGGCAAAAGCCATGGAAAATAGTCGGTAAAACGCGGCAAAGCCCGCTGTTTTGACCACAGTGGCCATGAAAGCCGTCACCAGATTGGGGCTGCCTGTATAAACGTCGGGTGCCCAAAAGTGGAAAGGCACCGCCGATACTTTAAAACCCAGGCCCACCAAAATCAGCAGAATCCCCACGTGCAACATTCCGGCTGAATGCCGACCATCACCCACGGCTGTGGCGATGGTTTTCAGATCGAAAGTAGCGGTAGCACCATAAATCAGGGCAATGCCGAAAAGCAAAAAGCCCGTGGCGAAAGCCCCCATCAGAAAGTACTTGAGCGCGGCTTCATTGGAAGGCAGGTCATCGCGGCGGCTCCCCGCCAGCACATAGAGCGGAATGCTCAGAATTTCGATACCGAGAAACAGCATGACCAGATTGGTAAAAGAGGCCATACACAGCGCGCCGCAAAGACTGAACAGCAGCAGGGCATAATTATCGCCCAGCGTATCGTGCAGTCCCCGAAAGCCCCAACTGGTCAGGCCCATCAGCAGCACCGTGGAGACTAACACCACTGCCGAGAAAGCCAGCGCGTAACCATCGAACTGGAACATGGTGGCGTAGTGGAAATTCCAGGTGGCACCCGTTTGGTTGGTCAAATCGAACACCGTCACGCCCAGGGCAAGCAGCGTACCAATTAACGTAATAGGCTGTAACAGTCGCCGTTGTGGGGTCAAACCGGCAAACAGGACGACGATGGCCGTGGCAAAAAGTATGAGTAGAGCGTTCATTGTATTTTGTAATAGCCGTCTTTGGTAATTGTTATCAGCGGAACGGCGTGATGTTTTTTAAAGTAAGCGAAGACTGGTTTATCAAAACTGCATCGCGCCCAGTATCCGATTCACACTTCCATCTGTCACGTTTAGAATGACTTGTGGAAAAAAGCCCAGCACTACTACCAAAGTCGCAATTGTGCCCAGCACCAAACCTTCGCGGGTGGTTACGTCGGCAAAACGCGCGGTTTCGGTATTTGTCTCGCCAAACATGGCCATGCCATAAGCCCGCAGCATATACACCGCACCATAAATAATGGTCAGACCCGCGATGGCTCCCAACCAGAAGTTATAGTTCCAAACGCCATTCAGCAATAGAAACTCGCCCACAAAACCGTTGGTCAATGGTACCGCCACCGAGCCCAACATGATAATCATAAACAAGGTGGCAAATTTCGGTGCCGACTTGGCAATCCCGCCTAAATCCGCCAGCGAACGAGTGCCCAGACGACGCTCAATCAGATCAGCAATACAGAACAGGCCAACCACATTGATCCCGTGATTGAGCATTTGTATCAATCCGCCTTGCATTCCAGTCTTGTTCCAGGCCAATATACCCGCCGCAATTAATCCAACGTGGGCAATAGAAGAATAAGCCAGCAGACGCTTCATATCGTTCTGCTTCACCGCAATCAGACTGGCATAGACAATCCCAATGACGGCCAGCGTAATAAAGATCGGCGACCAGGCTCCCCAGGCCTCCGGTGATAGCGGCACCATCCAGCGAATGACGCCATAAATGCCCATTTTAAGCATAATACCGGCCAGCAACATCGTCCCACCCATTGGAGCGGTCGTATAAGTATCGGGCTGCCAGGTATGAAAAGGAAACACGGGCATTTTGACAGCAAAAGCTAGGAAAAAGCCCAGCATCACCCACCACGCGGCATCGGGTGTGAGTTGTACTGCTACCAGATCAGCCCAGGCAAAAGAGTGGCTGCCGGGGGTTTGCAAATACACATACAACAGGGAAAGCAGCATGAACAGCGACCCGATGAAGGTGTAAATGAAGAATTTCAACGTCACCCGAATGCGATCCTGACCGCCCCATATTGCACAAATGAAGTAGATCGGAATTAAGGCCAGTTCATAGAAAATATAGAACAAAAGGCCGTCCGTCGCCAGAAAAACGCCATTGAGGGCGCCAATCATCAGCATGACTAAACCGTAGTAACGTGGCTCATTATCAAACGTCCGGCTAAAACTGCTGACCACAATGAGCGGCGCTAACAGGTTGGTGAGCAGTACCATCAACAGGGTAATGCCATCCATGCCTAGCGAGAAACTAATACCCGCTGCGGGTACCCAGGGCAGGTGAAAAGCGCACTGTTCAGCCTGGCCCGGCTCGAAGGTGAGTCCGCAAAAAACGGTAACGGCAAGATTAGCCAGCGTGGCCACGAGCGCAATGTTCCTGACCGCCGTTCCGCGCAGGGCGAAAATGGCGAGAGAAGCAAGGATGGGGATGAGTATAAAAAGTAAAGACATAAGAGTCGGTTAATCCAGATTTCAAAGAAACAGCGTCAAAAACAACAGCACCACCCCGGCCACCATGCCGATCAAATAGTATTCAATATTGCCGTTTTGCAATTTCCGAAATTGCGTACCCAAACCTTCCACCCCGCGACCAACACCATTTACCAAGCCATCAATGCCTTGAATATCAACGTAGTAGTGGAATAATTTGGAAAGTCGCTCGGTCGGTTTTATGAACAGGAAGTCATAGATTTCATCCACATAGAATTTGTGGGCGATCAGTCGGGCCAAACTTGATTGCGCGCTGTCGGCCACCGGCAAATTGTCCCGTTTTGTATAGACAAAATAAAGGGCAACAATAAGTGCCAACACCAGGCCAGTAGTAATGAGCATCAAGGCCCATTCCGTACTTTCTTCCAGGTGCATTTCGGCCATTGGAATCACCGAACTGCCCGCTGCACCTGTCTCGCTGAACCAGTGCGCCAACCATTGTGCGCTGCCCAAATGCAGAAAATGCGGCGTGTTCAGGAAACCACCCACCACGGCCAGCGTTGCCAATATCATCAGTGGAATGGTCATCACTTTCGGGCTCTCATGCAGGTGATGCTTTTGCTCGTCAGTCCCCCGGAAATCGCCGAAAAACGTGACGTATAGCAGGCGACACATATACACCGTGGTCAGTACCGTCGTCAGCAGGCCCAGGCCCCACCAGATGGGACCGCCGTGGCCATAAGCGTAGGCAAAAATCTCGTCTTTGGAGAAAAAGCCGGACAACAGCGGGAAGCCGGAAATAGCAAAAGTGCCGATCAAAAATACCCAAAAGGTAATCGGCATCGCCTTGCGCAGGCCGCCCATGTTGCGAATATCCTGCTCGCCACCCATCCCGTGAATGACGCTGCCTGCGGCCAAAAACAAGAGGGCTTTGAAAAAAGCGTGGGTAGTCACGTGAAAAATCGCCGTCGAGTAGGCACCCATGCCCAGTGCAAGAAACATCAGGCCCAGTTGCGAAACCGTCGAATAAGCCAGTACTTTTTTGATGTCATTTTGCCGCAAACCAATAATAGCGGCAAAAATAGCCGTGAACGTGCCAATGATGGCTACTAAATGCAGCGCGTCAGGCGAGAGGGAATAGAGACCATTGCAACGCGCCACCAAATAGACCCCCGCTGTGACCATCGTAGCGGCGTGAATCAGTGCCGAGACGGGCGTGGGGCCAGCCATAGCGTCGGGCAGCCAAGTATAGAGCGGTATTTGAGCACTTTTGCCCATCGCGCCGATAAAAAGCAGAATACAAATAGTCGTAATAGTCGCTGTGTCGCCATTGCCCAGTCGGGCAAATACTTCGGCGTAATCCAGGCTACCGTAGGTTTTGAAAATCAGGAAGATGCCTAGTAAAAGTCCCAGGTCACCTATCCGATTCATAATGAAGGCTTTACGGGCTGCCACGCCATAATCGCGGTTGGTGTACCAAAAACCGATGAGCAGGTAAGAACACAAACCAACACCTTCCCAACCGAAGAACAGCATCACAAAATTATCGCCCATCACCAGCAGTAACATGCTGAAAATGAATAGATTGAGATAGGCGAAGAACTTCCAGAAACCTGCGTCATCGTGCATATAACCAATGGAATACACGTGAATCAGGAAGCCCACGCCGGTGACGATGAGCATCATCCAGACGCTGAGGTGATCCACGAGAAAACCAAAGTTGATCTGCAGATTCCCAACCGTCAGGAAATTGTACAACACGCTTTGGATCGGGCCGGATGTACTCACCTGATTGAAGCAGGCCACCGTTAGCAGGAAAGATGCCAGCAACGTGCCGCTACCGATCAAGCCCACGGCGGTCTTGGACATATTTTTCCCGAACAGGCCGTTGATAACGAACCCGAGAAAGGGCAGGAAGGGAATAAGTGGTAAAAGTTGGTTCATAACCCAAAGGTGAGTTATGAGTTATGAGTTATAAGTTATACCGATACAACTCATAACTCATAACTCATAACTATTTAGTTGCGTAGTTTATCCAGTAAAGAAATATCCGTGCTTTTGGTATTCCGGTAGATCATCACCAAAATACCCAATCCGACCGCCGCTTCGGCTGCTGCCACCACCATGATGAAAAACACCATAATCTGTCCCTGCGCATCGGCGAGATAAGTGGAAAAAGCGGCCAGTAGTAGATTCACGGCATTGAGCATCAGTTCAATACACATCAGTACAATGATGGCATTGCGGCGCGTGAGCACCCCGAATACGCCGATGATAAACAGCACCGCCGCGTAGTACACGTAGTAGTCAATAGGGATGGAACGGATTACTTCGAGCATTTTTAAAATTTAAAGTTCAGTTACCGAGTCAAAAGAAACCAAATAGACCCGAATATTTGAATGATGCAATGCAGGTAAAATTTTGTTGACTATTTTTCTATGGCCTTCATTGTCTGGCAACGCAATCGCTGCTTGGGTTTTTGGATTACCAGACTTTCCAGAAATAACTTCAAAAGCAGATAAAATTGCTCGTGAAATATGCGATTTTATTTGTGCTCCATTAAAGATTTTTCCATAACGGCTAGTCTCTAATTTAGAACTTGTTTCCCCTTTTGCTTCTACATATAAAATTTCATCAACGTTTTCGGCAATTAGATCAATGCCGGTTTGTTTGGTAGATAGTTGCTGTTTTACTTGGTAACCTTTGCCAACTAAATAACTACGTAAAATTTCCAAAATATCATTTTCAGTTAACATTTGTATTAAAAGTTGCGTAGGCAAAAACAGTAGTTAATTTCTCTTTATTTTAGAAACTCTTCAATAGTTATGGGGTTTAATGTTCCCTTTTGGATTTGGCGGATTTCTTTCAGTGCTTTGGTCAGGCTTTTCTTGACCAATACAAGTTCTGCCAGACGTTGGTATTCCCTTAGAAAAGCCTCCCATTCTTGAAGCGAGATTTGCGCAAATAACTTCTCCCCTTTTTCATTGACTACATAACTGACACTTGGCAATTGCATAGTTTATTGAGTAAAGAATTATAGAACACTATTGCTATTCGGCGAAACTGGGGTTTCGCCGTACCCTCAAACCTTCAAATCCCGTTTTCCCACCAATACCGCGCCCACCATCGCCGCTAAAAACAAAATCCCCGCAATCTCGAAGGGCACCACAAAATCGGTAAACAATACCCGGCCCAGATTCTGCACCAAACCCACCTGCGCATTAGCCTCCGCTGGCACACTGATTTGAATACTGCCATGCAATGCGCCCACCATCGTCACCAGCAACAAACCGGAGGCAATGGCGGCAGATAGTTTCCAAATGGTAGATTTTTGCGGTTCGGTATCGCGATTCAGGTTGAGCAGCATCAGTACGAACAGGAAAAGCACCATAATGGCCCCCGCATAGACGATGATGTGTACGACCGCCAGAAATTGCGCATTCAGCAGAATATACTGCCCGGCAATGGCAAAAAAGGTCAGAATAAGGTACAGGACGCTGTGGACAGGGCTTTTGGAAAACACCATCAGCAGCGCGGCGATGACCGAAATGACCGCCAGAATCAGGAAAATATAAAGTGTCATGCGTTGGCTATTCGTTTTTGGTTCTTTCGGCGGCGCAAATGTATGAAAACTGTACAGGGACTGGGCTTTTTCTGCATTATTGCACCGCAGCCGCCTGTTTTTTCTCCTGAATATGCTTCTTGCGTTTTTCCACGTCAATGCGCTGGTCTGGTTCTACGCCTTCGACCAACATATTTTTCCCGAAAATAAAATCCTGACGGACATAATCGCTGGGTACAATGCGGTCGGTGAGGTAGATTGCATCTTTTGGGCAGGCTTCTTCGCAAAGCCCGCAGAAAATGCAGCGCAACATATTGATCTCGTACACCTCGGCGTATTTCTCTTCCCGATAGAGATGCTCGTCACCTTTTTTACGCTCGGCGGCCACCATCGTGATCGCTTCCGCCGGACAGGCCACGGCACACAGGCCACAGGCGGTGCAGTTTTCCCGACCTTGTTCATCACGTTTCAGGACATGCCAACCCCGATAGACGGGCGCAAACACCTTCTTGAATTTTGGATAATCCAGCGTTACTTTTTTCTTGAAAAAGTGCCGCAGCGTGATGGACATGCCCTTCAAAATAGCGGGCAAATAAATGCGCTCCATAAAGGTCATTTCCCTTTTGGCGACTTTTTTAGAGCGGGTGGTAAGTGGTTGCATATTATGTAAAAAAAATGTGGTCAATGTGATGAAATGTGGTCAATGGGGGCGACAAAGAGGTCGGGTCTCTTTTTGGGTTACGCTAACCGTTTTATTAATTCGTCATCCTCTTCTATAATTCGCTCTAAATGACGAGTAATGTGGAGACTTTCGGCAGATAGTTTGGATTTGCTATCGTGATATGCTAATGTCTCCTTATAATCCGCTCCATAGGTATCATACAAAGCAAGGCGTTTGTACAATTCCTTATTTTTTTCCATGAGGTATTTAGATGCTTCTTCCAAGCGTCGTTTCCGTTCCTTTTCAAATTGTGCAGGGCTCGCGTTTTCTAATTCATCATTCATAATTCATCATTCATAATTCATCATTTATTTTTACTTCCCAAACAACAAAATCCC
Organism: Saprospirales bacterium; assembly: GCA_031425155.1. Lineage (GTDB taxonomy): Bacteria > Bacteroidota > Bacteroidia > Chitinophagales > Saprospiraceae > M3007. Next base: position 13,293 of record JANPIV010000072.1, read on the forward strand.
TCCTCCCGTCAGCACCATATTCAATATTGCCAGCGGAATAAGGGCCTTCCAGCCTAAGTGCATCAATTGGTCGTAGCGGAAACGTGGCAAAGTCCAGCGAATCCACATGAAAACAAAGATGAAAAAGATGATCTTGGTAAACAGGACGATTGGCCCCATGAGTCCACCGAGCCAGCCTGGATCTACACCCGGAAAGTTATATCCACCGAAATAGAGGCAGGAAATGACCGCACAAGAAATGAACATATTGATATACTCCGCAAACAGGAAAAAGCCCAGTTTCATCGAACTGTATTCGGTGTGATAACCACCGATTAGTTCCGTTTCGCACTCTGCCATATCGAAGGGGGCGCGGTTGCATTCGGCCAAGGCACAGGTCAGGAACAGCACAAAACCAAGTGGCTGATACAGAATATTCCATTGAAAACCAGCCTGTTGGCTCACGATTTCCCGCAGGCTCAACGAACCGCTCAACATGACCACGGCAATCACCGACAGTCCCATAGCCAGTTCGTAGGAGATCATTTGTGAACTGGCCCGGATGGCACCGTACAGCGAATATTTGTTATTGGACGACCAACCGCCGAGCATAATACCATATACACCGAGCGAGACAAAGCCCATAATGTACAGAATACCAATGCTTACATCGGTCACCTGCAAATCGAGGTTCATACCACCGAGCGTCAGGGTAGTGCCCCAGGGAATGACCGCGCTGGTCATCAGGGCCACGAAAATGAAAGCACCCGGCGCGAGGATATAAATCCATCGTTCCGACTGGTTGGGGATGAAATCCTCTTTCGTGAACATTTTGACCCCGTCGGCCAAAGGCTGCAAAAGACCCCAGGGGCCAGCATTGTTCGGCCCAAGCCGGTCCTGCATGAAAGCCGCGACTTTTCGTTCCCCATAAGTGGAGTAGGCAGCGATACCCAGAGTAATAGCGAACAACACACTGATCAGCCCCAGTTTTTGGAGGATCAGCGTGGAAATGAATAAGAGCGTAATAGTCATAATCTGTTCTTGATCAGGATTTCGGAGGTGTAGCGTCTGGATTAATGCCTTCTGTTTGCAGGTGTTGACCCACGTTAAAACGGATACCTTCTATTAAATCAATGTCTTCGTCCCAGTCAATGATTTCCCATCTTTTCCCTGGTTCGGCCACGATCACTTTTTTGCTTTTTGACAAAACCCAAATCAGTTTTTGGGTACCAAATTCAAACAACTTATTGGTTTTCAGGCCGATAAACTCCACATCGCTCATACTGCCTTCGTCCCATTCGGCTTGCAAATCTACTTCAATGACACAATAAGCCGGGACATCCACATATCTAATGGTCACTTTTTCCGGTGTCAATACGCGACGTTCAAAAATAGAAATATCGAGGGATAAGTTGTTGCGATAACCCAAGTGGTTGCCCGTTTCGCCAGAAAAAATCCTATACTTTTTCAAGTCCAACTGATTAAGAACATGATAAGTAAAGTATTCAATAATAAAGGCTTGCAGTCCGCTATATCCCATAATATCTTCCAATGTTTTCTTTTTGGACAATACTTGCCGATAACCGCTATAATAGAAATTTCTACCGTCAATAGTTTCCTTGACGAGATAGTCCGGCACCTTCCGTTTACGAGCGGAGTGCGAAGGCGTTTCTATATTTTGTGTCGTACCCATATCTGCAAATATCGCGTAAAAAAGCCAAAAATCCTAACGAACAATCAGCGTATCACCCTCATAGTGGTTCTGACTGATCACCGATTGCCGGTCAATATCACGTGGCCCTTCAATCACCCAGTCACTGATGTCTTTTTTGACAAAACGGCAGGCATTACAAATGAACTCCTGCACTTCATCGTAACGGTTTTTGCGAGCCGTCACCCGGAATATTTCATTGCCATATTCCCAGACCACTGCCTTGCCGCTGCAAGTCGGGCAATCACGGTGCGCGTCCAATGGATTCAGGAACCACACCCGGCTTTTGAAGCGGAACGTCCGGTCGGTCAGCGCACCCACTGGGCACACATCAATGACGTTACCGGAAAAGTCGTTATCAATGGATTTCTCAATGAACGTACTAATTTCCGAGTGATCGCCACGATTCAAAATACCATGCACCCGTTCCGGCGTGATTTGTTGCGCGACATACACACAGCGATAGCACAAAATGCAGCGCGTCATGTGCAGTTTGATGTACGGCCCAATGTCGATTTTCTCAAACGTGCGACGCTCAAACTCATAGCGAGTCGCAGCGGCTCCGTGCTCAAAAGCCAAATCCTGCAATTTGCACTCGCCGGCCTGGTCGCAAATCGGGCAATCCAGCGGGTGATTGATGAGCAGAAATTCCACCACGCCTTTGCGGGCGTTGAGCACTTCATCGCTGCTGAGGCTGGCGACTTCCATGCCGTCCATCACCGTCGTTTGGCACGAAGCCACCAGTTTGGGCATGGGGCGCGGGTCCTTTTCGGAACCTTTGGTCACCTTCACCAGACACGTGCGGCACTTACCCCCGGAGCCTTGCAGCGAGGAATAGTAACACATAGCGGGCGGCACAATATCCCCACCGATCTGGCGGGCCGCATTCAGAATGGTGGTGCCATCGGGCACCTCGGTTTCAAAACCGTCTATTTTTACTTTGGGCATCGTTGATAACTATTTATTCGCCTGCAATTTTCAAAACTTGTTGATAAAGAGAGGCGTGTACTCTGAATTCTGCTTTTTGAATTAGATCGGTATTCCCAAGTTTTTTAAGTCTTTTACCGGATCAATTGTCCACTTCAATAATCGTTTTCTCGGCATACATTTCTTTTATCCTGTCTTTATGAATCCCGGTTTCAAATTCTTCATTATAGTTCTTCTCTTTATCAATTTTATACAAGCCAGATATTTTGTTGGTACTATAAATATTTGGAATTACAAAAACTGTATCTCCTACCACTTTACTGACCTTCATAATTGTGTAGTCCAGATCTTCGGTTTTAATATGGTATTTGTCTCCGGCTGTTGGCATTTCAATAGACTTACGGTCAGCGTCATCGTCTTTGCTGCCAATAATACTGACAGCAGTAACAATCACTACAACCAAACCTAGTCCTGAAAAGAACCAGAATGGCTGTTTTGTGCGATTTTTAAGGTCAACTGCCTGCCCTTTCATTTGCGACGGCATGTCTTTCTCTTCCGTCGTATGCTTGCAATTCTCACAAACTCCCAAAACTAATTTCCCCGTTGGAAAAAAGGGAATCCAGTACACGTGGAAATATCTGCCGACGACACTCACATAAGTAGTATTACTATTGCCACATTTTGCGCATGAAATGGCAGGCACAAACTCTGTGGCAATTGTTTTTGCCTTTTTGCCAAAAAAAATCATTGTTTAAAAGAGGTTTGTCGTTTACTAATATGTCAATCAGTCTTTATTCCTTAGTAAGTCAAAACTCGGTCTTCCATAATATTGACTATTAAACAGTGACTAATTCCGGCTCCCTTACCAACCCATAATTCCGCTCCATACAAGCCACTGGCTCATTCACGTGCCATTCAAATTCCTCGCGGAAATGCCGAATCGCTGCTGCCACCGGCCAGGCCGCGGCATCGCCCAATGGACAAATGGTATTCCCCTCAATCTTTTTGGCAATATCTACCAGCATATCAATGTCGGAGAGTTTGCCCATGCCGTTTTCCATACGCCACAACACTTTTTCCATCCAACCCGTACCTTCCCGGCAAGGCGAACATTGGCCACAAGACTCGTGGTGATAGAAACGGGCAAAATTCCAGGTGTTGCGCACGATGCACTGGTCTTCATCATACACAATGAAGCCGCCTGAACCCAACATGGAACCGGACACGAATCCACCGTCGGCCAGACTTTCATAACTCATCAGGCGCGATTCACCGGCGAGCGTTTTAGTGACCAGAAAGTGGGGGAGGATCGGCACCGACGAGCCGCCCGGCACACAGGCTTTGAGACGTTTGCCATTTTTGATGCCTCCGCACCAGTCGTCGGAATAGAGAAATTCCTCCACCGACAGGCCAAGTTCTATTTCATATACGCCGGGCCGCTTAATGTTGCCACCCGCGCTGATGAGTTTGGTGCCCGTGCTTTTTCCAATGCCGATTTTGGCGTATTCGTCGCCGCCGTCATTGACAATAGGTACCACTGCCGCGATGGTTTCCACATTATTGACCACCGTGGGACATTGCCAGAGGCCTTTTACCGCCGGGAATGGCGGCTTGACCCGTGGATTGCCCCTTTTCCCTTCCAGGCTTTCGATCAATGCAGTTTCTTCACCGCAGATGTAGGCACCTGCGCCGGGAGCGACGTACAAATCCAGATCGTAGCCGGAGCCAAGGATGTTTTTGCCAAGCCAACCCTGTGCATAAGCCTCCGCAATGGCGCGTTCCAGAATGCGCACTACCCAGGAATACTCGCCGCGAATGTAGATGTAAGACGTATGCGCACCCAAGGCAAAACTGGAAGTAATCATCCCCTCGATCAGTAAATGGGGGATTTTCTCCATCAAATAGCGATCCTTGAAAGTGCCGGGCTCGCTTTCATCGGCATTGCAAAGCAGGTAACGTGGCACACCTTCGGGTTTGGCCAAAAACGACCATTTCATACCCGTCGGGAAACCCGCACCACCGCGTCCGCGCAGACCAGATTTTTTCACTTCTTCCACCACCGCTTCGGGCGACATGGTTTTCAGTGCTTTTTCCACCGAACGGTAGCCACCTTCGCGGCGATACACGTCGTAAGTATGGATGCCCTCCACATGGGCTTTATCAAGCAAAAGTTTGCGACTCATAAAACTTTTATAGTTATGAGTTATGAGTTATAAGTCATGAGTTAATATCCACGACGGGCATAACTCATAACTCATCACTCATAACTTCATTAAATCCTCTTTCAATTGTAATGGCTCCACAATAGCCCCTTCCAATCTTGGATTGGGTAAAATTCCCACCATCATACCATTTGTTTCCATTTCTTCCAACCATTCGAGCAGGTCTTCCCACTCTATTTTTTCCACCTGATACTCCTCATATCTGGCCGCTTTGCGAAAGGCTTCGGCGAGCAGTGCATTGGGGAACAGCGGTAGAATATCTACATCATTATCATCGCCCAATAGAGCCCAGCCTTCTGCATCCGACAGTCCAAAGGCTTGCTTCGTCTCCGCTACCATCACAAGAAAGTAGGCATACCGTTGCTCGCCCGGCTTTTTGAATAAATTGGTAATTTCGGTTGGTTTCATGATAAGTTATTCTACTTCTTTGTCAAATTCTACTTGAAAATCCTCTTTTATACGCTCCGGTTCGATCACGGTAGATTGGAAATCAGGCGTTGGAAAGACAGCTACTTTCATTTTTTGCTTAGTAAGATCGTCCAACCAGTCCACAAACTCGTATAAATCCAGGGTTTCTACCTGAAACTCTTCAAAACCACCTTTTTCGCGGAATATTTCGGCGAACTCGCGATTCGGGAACACCGCCAGTACGTCCGTGTCATCCTCATCTACTTCCAGCATCAGCCAACCTTCCACATCAGCCAGCCCCCATACTTCCTCTTCTTTGCACACCTGCCTAATAAAATACTTATATCGGTTTTCCGGTTTCTTAGCCAGCACTTCCGCGATCTCTTTTTGGGTCAAATTCATTATAATCTAGTTGAGGAGTTGAGAATGTTGAATGGTTGAGAGGGTTTTGAGGGTAATTATTTTTAACCACGTTTTTGCATTGGCTAGTTTCTCTAATAGCGTCCGGCCTACGCAGTTAATAACAATATATTCCCCTTTTACTTCACTTTCCAGGTCCCCTTATCAATCTTTCCCGCCCGACAATCCTCAAGAAACTGATCCATTTTTGCTTCCGTCAGATGCTCGTGGTAATATTCCCCCACTTGCATCATGGGCGCATATCCGCAAGCCCCCAAACATTCCACACCCTTGATCGTGAACATCCCATCGGGCGTGGTTTCGCCGGTACGAATGCCGAGTTTATGCTGGGTATAAGTAATCAGCCGTTCCGCACCTTCAATAGCACATGGTCCGGTGTGGCAGAATTCCAGCACATATTTACCTACGGGTGCGAGGTTGTACATCGAATAGAAAGACGCCACTTCATACACCTCAATGGGCGTAAGCGACATCACTTCGGCGACATGATCCATCGCCGCCGTGCTGAGCCAGCCGTGGTTTTCCTCTTGCGCCAAGTGTAAAGCCCGAATCAACGCGCTTTTGTGGCGACCTTCCGGGTAATTTTGCATAAACCCGCGCACCTCGGCGAGGGCGGCAGGCGAATATTGAAACGGTGTTCCGTTTTGAGTAGGTGTGGCTTGCATTATTTGTTCTAAATCAAGTTGCTGCAAATCATTAAATTCTAAATGGTTTGGGATTTACTACTTAATTTAAGCGTCCAATTCTCCGGCAATCACGTTCATGCTCGACATCGTCAAAATCGCATCCGACAACATCGCGCCCTTGACCATTTCCGGATAAGCCTGATAAAAAATGAAACACGGACGGCGGAAATGCAGGCGGTAAGGCTGGCGGCCACCATCGCTGACGAGATAAAAACCCAGTTCCCCGTTGCCACCTTCCACGCAGTGATATACTTCGCCTTTTGGCACTGGCACCTCGCCCATCACTACTTTAAAGTGATAAATCAAGGCCTCCATTTTGGTGTAAACATCCGGTTTATCGGGCAAATAATAGTCCGGCACATCGGCATGGTAGGCACCCGCAGGCAAATTGTCCAGGGCCTGATGAATAATACGCAAACTCTGCCGAATCTCCTCCTGACGCACTACAAAACGATCGTATGTATCACCATTTTCGCCTACGGGAATATCAAATTCAAAATCCTCGTAACTACTATATGGTGTCATTACGCGCACGTCATAGTCCACGCCGGCGGCCCGCAAATTCGGGCCGGTGAAACCATAAGCCAAAGCCCGTTCGGCAGTAATCGGGCCGGCCCCAATGCAGCGATCCATGAAAATACGGTTACGTTCGAGCATACTATTGAACTCCTCGAAACGTGCCGGAAAACCCTTCAAAAAGTCGCGGAGTTTGGTGTAAAAAGCGGGCGTAAAGTCGCGCTCCATACCACCGATCCGTCCAATATTGGTCGTCAGACGGGAGCCACAAACCTCCTCAAACATCTCGTAAATCTTCTCCCGTTCCTGGAACATATACGTGAAACCAGTCAGTGCTCCGGTGTCCACGCCAATCACCGTATCACACACCAGGTGATCGGCAATCCGCGCTAACTCCATGACAATCACCCGCATATACTGCGCCCGTTTGGGGATTTCACAGTTGATGAGTTTCTCAACCGTCATGTGCCAACCCATATTATTGATCGGCGACGAGCAGTAGTTCATCCGGTCGGTAAGCGGCGTGATCTGGTAAAATGGCCTGTGTTCGGCTATTTTTTCAAACGCCCGGTGGATATAGCCAATCGTCGGCTCGGCGGAATGAATCCGTTCGCCGTCCATTTTCAGCACATTCTGGAACACGCCGTGCGTAGCCGGGTGCGTTGGGCCGAGATTGAGGGTGGCGAGTTCGCCATCCAGATTATCGAGGGAAGAAAAGTATGACTGGACTTGCATCTTTAAGTTTGCTTAGTACATGTGCCGAATCTGATCAGCGGTAAAAGTTTGGCCGGTAGCAACAATCAATCAAACTCCCGCCCTTCATGCCCTTTCCGCCCAAAGAACCGATCATCCTTATCCGTCCGCGTACCATCTTCGAGGCGGTATTCCTTACGCATCGGAAACACATCCAGATCGTCCACATTCAGGATGCGCCGCAGATCGGGGTGGCCGGTGAATTGAATACCAAAGAAATCGTATTCCTGGCGTTCCATCCAGTTGGCCGCTGGCCACAGCACCGTGGCGGTCGGGCAATAGGGGTCATCGCTGGGGAAAAAGACCTTGATGCGAAAGCGCAGATTGTGCCGAAAACTGTGCAAGTGGTACACTACCCCCAGTTCCCGACCCGCATCAGCGGGAAAGTGCATTCCACAGAGTGAAGTCAGGAAATTGACTTCCAATTCCGGGCTTTCCTGCATAAAGCGCAGTACATCAATGATTTGTTCGCGGGTCGTTTCCAGCGTCAGCATCCCATAGGATTCGCCGTGCGATTGCACAACACCCGGAAATTGACGCTCGATGGCCGCCAGTAAAGTATTGTTGGTGATCGTCATGTTGTTATTCGAAAGCAGCGGTGCGCTGGGCGACCGTTATTCAATATTATATTTATTCAATAAATGCTGATATTCTGGCGAATTACGACGGCGCAGCGGCTCATTTTTCACCAGTTCCTGAATTTTCATGATCCCGTCAATGATCTGCTCCGGGCGCGGTGGGCAGCCGGGCACATACACATCCACTGGAATCACCTTGTCTATGCCCTGCAACACCGAGTAAGTGTCAAAAATACCTCCAGAACAGGCGCAGGCTCCCACAGCGATCACCCATTTGGGTTCGGCCATCTGGATATACACTTGTTTGAGGATCGGACCCATTTTCTTGGCAATCGTCCCCATGACCATCAGCAAATCGGCCTGGCGGGGCGAAAACGACAGGCGTTCCATCCCAAAACGCGCCAAATCGTAGTTGCTGCCCATCGTGGCCATGAACTCAATGCCGCAGCAGGAAGTCGCAAACGGCAGCGGCCAGATAGAATTGGCACGCGCCAAACCGACCGCTTTGGACATAGAAGTCGCGAAGAAACCCTCGCCGCCGTAGCCTTCCGGCATTTCGGCACCTATAATACCTGTACTTCCGGTTTTGCTAAGTCCACCGGCAACGGTAGGCATTTCAGCAGTATTAGCCATGTTTCTTAGTTATAAGTTATGAGTTATAAGTTATGAGTGGAAAAGTTAGAAGTGAAACCGCGTTCGGCATAACTCATAACTTATAACTCATAACTTTTTTACTATTTGTCCCACTCCAGCGCACCCTTGCGCAGCACGTAGTAGAAACCGATCAAAAACACGGCCACAAAGATCAGTACAGCGAAAAAGCCATCGGTGCCCATTTCCCGGAAATTGACGGCGTAGGGATAAAAGAAAATGACTTCCACGTCGAACAAGACGAACAAAATGGCCGTCATGAAATATTTGATGGACACCGGCAGACGGGCATTCCCCTCGGCTTCGATGCCACACTCGAAATTCTCGTCCTTCTTCTTGCTGTGGCGTTTCGGGCCGAGCATAGGCACCACGATCAGCACCAGAGCAACAAAGCCCAGCGCAACCAAAGATTGCATGACGATTGGCAAATAGCCTGATGGTTCCATAATTGCTTAATCTTGTGCTTTGTCTAACAAATTGTTGGTCTTATGGTTCGGAAACATCCGATTAGCCACAAAAACATGACTATCGGCGGCGGCAAAGGTATCTAAAACCTTTGCAAAATACGGTGTACAAATAGGGTACAGAATACACTTACTTGCACTGTTTAGAATTTCTCCATTTCCGGCCCGTAAAACCATATTCAACTCATGGATATTTCCAAAAAAATGAAACCTTTGCTCAAAATGTAACCCGGTATGAATCTTCGTTTCTTCTTTTGCCTCGCGCTGCCTTTCCTCGCACTGGCCTTTTTTTCCTGCAAAAATAATGCTCCCGAAAAAACGGACGCTTCCGCCCAGGATGCAGCGGCAGCACAATTCGAGGCCATTTATGGCACTCCTACCATCAATGGCCTCGGTGACGACGACATTTGGCAAAATGCCGAATGGCTCCCGCTCGATCAGGTCTGGATTGGGCCCGTGCCTGCACCGGAGGATTTTACAGGCCGCTACAAATTGGCGTGGGATGAAAACAATCTCTATATTTTGGCCGAAATAACCGACGATACACTGGTGGATACGCATCCCGATGGGCTGGTGAAATACTGGGACGACGATTGCCTCGAAATATTCGTGGATGAAGATGCTTCCGGCGGCGAGCACCAATATAGTTCCAACGCTTTCGCTTATCACATTGCTTTGGACGGCAATGTGGTGGACATTGCGCCCGACAAATCATTTCAGTATTATAATGATCATTGCACCACGCGGCGTACCACCGATGGGCATACCGCGACCTGGGAAGTGGCCATGAAGATTTTTGATGGCAATAAATACGCCGATGGCGGCGAAAACATTCCGAAGTTGCTGCAATCCGGCAAAAAAATGGGCTTCATGTTGGCCTATTGCGATAATGACAAATCGGTGGAGCGCGAAAATTTCGTCGGCAACCGGGTCATCGCGGGAGAGGATAAAAATCAGGGCTTTAAAAATGCCAGCGTCTTTGGCATTTTAGAATTAAAGTAACACCGACTTCAGTCGGTAAATTAATGTCACCAATACAGGTTGACGTTCAAAAAATATTTAAACTGCTGAATATCATGCAACTTGCACTTATTGGCCTCGGCAAAATGGGCTATAATCTAGCCCTCAACCTGCGCAACCACAACCACACCGTCGTCGCTTACGACCGCTCACCGGAACTCACCGCTCAACTGGCTGCCGAAGCGGGTACGCTGCCCGCCAATTCGCTGGACGAACTCTGCTCCAAACTCACCGGACGCCGCGTCATCTGGCTGATGGTGCCGGCGGGCAACATTGTGGAAGGCGTGATCGAGCAATTGGTCCCGCTTTTGGCCGAAGGCGATATTCTGATTGATGGCGGCAACTCCAACTTTAAGGATTCCAAACGCCGTTATACCACCTTGAAAGCCAGGGGAATAGACTTCATTGACTGCGGTACTTCGGGCGGCATGAGCGGTGCTTTGCACGGTGCCTGCACCATGATCGGCGGCGAGCCAGAGGTGTATCAATACTGCAAAACCATTTTCGACGACATCTGTGTACCGGGCGGTAGCCTGTACGTGGGTGCGCCGGGAGCCGGACATTTCACTAAAATGGTCCATAATGGCATTGAATATGGCATGATGCAGGCGATGGCCGAGGGTTTTGAAGTGCTCCAACGCTCCGAGTACGACGTGGATTTCAAAGCCGTGGCTGACCTTTGGAACAATGGTTCCGTGGTGCGCAGTTGGCTGATGGAACTGATAGCCAATGCATTCTCCAAAGACCCGCATCTGGGTAGCATCCGGGGCATCATGAACTCTTCCGGTGAAGGCAAATGGACGCTGGAAACCGCGCTCGATATGGGCGTTGCAACGCCCGTCATTGCGCTCTCGCTGATGATGCGTTACCGTTCGCAGCAAGACGACACGTTCTCCGGCAAGGTGGTAGCCGCGCTGCGTAATGAATTTGGTGGCCACGCCGTCGTAGAAAAAAAATAACCAGCTCCGATGGCCCTTCTCCTGCTGATTGCCAGCATTACCTGCCTGCTTGCTCTGATTATCTGGTTGAAAATCAATGCTTTCCTGGCCTTGACTATCACTGCTATCCTGACTGGTTTGGCGAGCGGTATGGCTCCCCCGGATTTGCTGAAAGCACTGCAAAGCGGCATTGGCGGCACCCTGGGCGGGCTCGTATTAATCTTTTCCCTGGGGGTTATTTTAGGCAATATTTTGTCAGAAACGGGGGCTGCGCAGGTCATTGCTACGCGACTTTTGGGCGTTTTCGGGGTGCAATATGCCAACTGGGCGGTGCTTATTACGGGTTTGGTAGTGGGGTTGGCCATGTTTTATAATGCCGGTTTTGTCGTTTTGGCTCCTTTAGTTTTTACGATTGCCGCTACATCACGTCTCGCACTGGTGGCATTGGCCATTTCAATGGCTGCACCGCTTTCGGTGACGCATGGGTTTTTGCCGCCGCATCCGGGTGCCACGGCGGTGGCCAACATCTTTCACGCCGATCTGGGCCGCACCTTATTATTAGGATTCATTGTCGCCATTCCGGCGGTGCTGGTGGCGGGTATTTTCTTTCCGCAGTTTTTGAAAAAAATCAAGGCTCAGCCGCCGGAAGGATTATTTGAAGTAAAAACAATCCCCCCGGAGCAACTGCCGGGTTTTGGTAAAAGCCTGACCGTTGCGCTGTTGCCCGTATTTTTAATGGCTTTGGCGACTATTGCCGATTTGAATTGGCCGGAAACGCATCCCGCCCGCGTATGGGTCAAGTTTTTTGGCGATCCGGGCATTTCGCTGCTATTGGCCGTACTGGTTGCCCTGTTTGTATTTACCAAAAAAGGGGCAACTCCCGGCGTTTCGGTCCATTCCATGACTTATTTGCTCAATAAATCAGGTGTGGCCATTGGTGCGGCGGCGATGCTGCTGCTGATAATGGCGGCGGGTGGGGCCTACAAACAAGTGCTGGTAGATAGCGGATTGGGGCAGGCTTTGGCCGGGCGTTTGGCGGGTATGCCGGTCTCGCCGCTGGTGCTCGGCTGGACGATGGCCACGCTGCTGCGCATTGCCGTTGGGTCGGCCACGGTCGCGGGCATGACCGCTGCCGGGCTGGTGCTTCCTTTGGTGACAACTACCCATGTATCTCCCGAATTGATGACGCTGGCCATTGGCGCGGGCAGTCTGATGTGTTCGCACGTGAACGACACCGGATTCTGGATGTTCAAAGAATGGTTTGGCCTGAGTCTGGGCGACACGTTCCGTACCTGGTCGGTCATGGAAACCATCGTCGGCACCGTTGGATTGGCGGGGGTGCTGGTGCTGAATATGTTCGTGTAAAGAAATATGAACGATGATGTATGATGTATGAACTATGACGGCGGCACTTTGGCATTGGTAATTGAGTTAATGTGTGGTTGCTAGTGGTGGCATGGGTACTGCAAAATCTTTTCAAAGAAAAAATTTTGCAGTACCCATGCCACCACTCAAATCCGAATTTTCCTTTAAACCTTTCACAACCCAAGATTTACCTAACCATCAAATACATTATAGTTCATACTTCATACTTCATCGTTCATACTTCTTTTGATTATTTGTCTCGACATCGGTACCACCAACGTAAAAGCCTTCGCGTTCAGCGATGCGGGCGAAGTATGGGCGGTAGCCGAACGGCGCAACCAAACCATCAGCCCGCAGCTGGATCGAAGCGAACAGGACCCGGAGGCGATCTTGCAGCATCTGCGCGAGGTGCTGGACGAAGCCCTGTCGGAAGCCAAACAGCAGGAACCCATACGGGGGTTGGTGTTTTCCTCCGCTATGCACGGTCTGCTGGCAGTGGATACCGCTGGAAGACCACTGACCAATATCTGGCTATGGTCAGATCTGAGAGCCGCACAGTTAGCGACGACATTGCGATACAATAATATAGGCTTGGACATTTATGAGCGGACGGGTGTTCCCATTCATCCGATGTCGCCGCTATTGAAGATTATCTGGCTGCGCCAAAACGAGCCGGAAATATTTGCCAAAACGCATAAGTTCCTGGGTATCAAGGAGTACTTGCTGTTTCAATTGCTGGGTAAATACCTGTCCGACCTTCCTGTGGCTTCGGCCACTGGTTTGATGAATATTGAACGAAATCGTTGGGACGACCATATTCTAAAATTATTGGACATCACGGCGGCGCAATTGCCGGAGTTGGTTTTGCCCACCCATATCGAGACGTTACCGGAAAAAGCGGCGGCGGCACTGAACTTACCGAAAGGCCTCCCCATTATTATTGGCGGCAGCGATGGAGCTCTGGCCAATCTGGGTGCCGGAGCTACCACGCCCGGCCAATGGGCAGTGACCATCGGCACCAGTGCAGCCATTCGCATGGTTACTTCCAAGCCGTTGATAGACCAGAAAATGCGCACTTTCTGCTATCGTTTGGACGATGTACGCTGCATAGTAGGGGGAGGCAGCAATAACGGAACCAATGCCCTCGAGTGGTTGCGTGTGCAGGTGGTCGGTTCACAGCACGAGGCGGGAGATTTTGCGCAATTGGCTGCCGACGTGCCAGCAGGCGCAGAAGAATTACTTTTTCTGCCCTATTTGCTCGGCGAACGCGCCCCGCTGTGGAATGCGCACGCACGGGGCAGTTTTCATGGACTGACCGCACAGCATAGCCAGGCGCATTTTGTGCGGGCCGTGATGGAAGGAGTACTGTTCAATCTAAAACTAATCGCCGAGTCCCTCGAAGCCGTGCAGCCCCTCGAAATCATTCACGCGGGTGGTGGTTTTTCCAACAGTCGCCTGTGGGTGCAGATGCTGGCCGATATTTTCCAGAAGCCGGTTAGTGTGGATGAACGCGGCGTGGATGCTTCGATATTGGGCGCACTAAGGGTCGCGTGTCAGGCATTGGGCTTGCCAGATTTGGTTGATCGTCAACATGTTACAATAGTTCAGCCGGATAAAACGCAGGCAGCAATTTATGCGGGGGCTTACGAACGGTTTGAGCAATTGGCGGGCATTCACTGAGTACTCGTTTGCGAAACTTTCAGAGTTTCGTAAACGTAAGACCAGAGTACTTTTACCGCACATTTACGAAACTTCGAAAGTTTCGCAAATGAATTCACCCTTTCAATATCTTTAAAATGACCTTACTGGACGGAAAACTGCTTTCCGAAAACATTAAAGACGAACTCGCCATTGCGGTGGCGGAACTACGTAAAAAAGGAGAAAAAATTCCCCATTTGGTAGCCGTACTGGTGGGCGAAAATCCCGCGAGCCAGGTGTATGTGCAAAGCAAGATCAAGAGTTGTGAGCAGGTGGGTTTCAAAAGCAGCCTCGTGCGCCGCGATAATGACGTAACCGAAGCCGAACTACTGGACATTGTGCAGCAACTGAATGACGACCCCGATGTGGATGGTTTCATCGTACAACTGCCTCTGCCTAAACACATTAGCGAAGAGCGCGTCACCCTCGCCATTGACCATCGTAAGGATGTGGACGGTTTTCATCCGATTAATTTGGGACGTATGACCCAAGGGCTGCCCGCGTTTTTGCCCGCTACCCCTTTTGGTATTCTGGAAATGCTGCGGCGTTATGAGATTAAAACCGCTGGTCAGCATTGTGTGGTGGTGGGCCGCAGCAATATCGTGGGGACACCAATCAGTATTTTGCTTTCCCGCAAGGGCTATCCGGGCGATTGTACGGTGACGCTGACGCACTCGCGTACGCGGGATTTGGCAGCAGAAGTGCGGCGAGCGGATATTGTAGTGGCCGCAATCGGGATTCCGAATTTTATTCAAGGCAATTGGGTGAAAGAAGGGGCCGTTGTCATTGATGTGGGTATTAACCGAATCGTGGATGAAACGCGTAAATCGGGAACCCGGCTGGTGGGAGATGTTGATTTTGAAGCAGTTGCGCCAAAATGCAGTTATATCACGCCCGTGCCGGGTGGGGTAGGGCTGATGACGGTGGCGGCTTTGCTGATGAATACGTTGAAGGCCTGTCGGAAAGAGATTTATTTTTAACTATTTACCGACTGAAGTCGGTGTTACAAAAAAACGCGGCCTCTCCGAAGAGAAGCCGCGTTTCCTATATTCTGCTGAATGATTTCAATAATTACTTCAGGTTGAAAGCACCTGTACCGACGAGATAGCCTTTGTTATAGACTTCTACGTTGTACTTACCTTTCGTGAAGTTTTGACCAGGCTGCCAGCCACCGCATACTTGCGCTTCGCCGTTGGTGTAGTTGGTCGTTGCCGTAGTCGTGTAGCGGAATTCAGATTCGCTTTTCTTATCCGTAGAGACACCTGAACCCATGCTTTCGATAGCCAAAGGAGCACCGGTTGGGTCAATAATACGCAGGTAGAACGTTTCTTCACCAGCAGGAACCACTTCATTTGGCTCAGTCATGAAGCAAATGCTCAGTTTATCCACGTTTTTGGCTTTGGATTTGGTTTTCTCCTTACCGTTGCTACGCACATCCACCGACTTTATGGTGATGTTTTTCACGCGGATAGCAGAAGCAATGTCCACTTTCTTAGCCAGTTGCGTACGTTCGGTTTCCAGTTGCGTCTTTTCGCTGACCAAAGCAGCACGAGCCGTCGTTGCTTCGTCCAATTGAGCCGATTTCTCGTTCACAGTGGTTGTAAGCGTCTGATTTTGAGTAGTCAGTTGTGTGTTGTTCTCGGTTAAAATACCGTTTTCCTTCTTCAACTGATCAATCTGGGCGAGAAACTCGTTCTTTTGGCGCTCGAGACTGTTCATGGCATTCCGGTATTCCTTCTTGTCGCGGATCAAACCAGCTACAGTGTTCTTGGAGGCTTCCAAGTCTTGCAGTTGCTGATTAATCTTAGCGTCCAGTTCCGTGTTGATACCCTTTTGTTGTTCCAATTGGGTCACTGCTTCATTATACTTGGTATCAAGTTCGGTAAAAGCGGATTTCTGCTCGGTCAATTCCATGGTAGTGGAATCCAGTTGCTGTCCGGTTTTGTATTTTCCGACCAACAGGAAGACGCAGAGGCCAAGCAGGGCAGCGATAGCGATGCCCATAATGGTGGTCATGCGTTTTTGATTATCATTGCCAGGTGTATTACCGTAATTTGGAGTCGTGGGCGAGTTGAAATTGGTGGGTGTGCTCATGTGATGTTCAAATTAATGATGAAAGGTTTAACGTAAATGATGATGTCGCAATCAAATCATAGGCGAACTTAGAGCAGCAATAGATTTTGTTGAAAGAATGTTTTTCGATTGGAGTAATTAATAAATCTGTGCCATAAACCCCCTCGTGGCAACCTTTATTGCCCGCTCGACGCCAGCAAATTTCTTCGCCAGCCGCCCGGACAAAGGTAAACGCTTGATTTTCAAAGAGAAGTAAACGTTATTTTTTTCTTAAAAAAAACTTTGGCAGGGCCTGTAACGGGCAAAACGCGGAAGGTAAATGGGGCGTGGCGACCTGCCGATTGTACTGGTCAGGCGATAAGCAAGCCGTAAAATCGCCTTCAAAGGGCCGTCTGACATTACCATCTCCTCTACAATCCCATTCTTGCATTGATGACGAAATATTACCTTTGCGGCCACCCGGTTTTGGGTATTTTAAACCGTTGAACCATCCCATCTATGTCTGCTTTTGATGCCTTTGATCTCTACAATGTACTCTTTCTCGATGTGGAAACGACGCCGGGTGCGCCCGACTTTGAAGACCTGAACGAAGAGATGCAGGAATTGTGGGGTATAAAATGCCGTACGATCCTGCGTAAAACCCAGGACGAACTGGAATACGACGAAATTGCCGACACCTATAATACACGTGCGGGTATTTATTCGGAGTTTGGCAAGATCGTCTGCATTTCGGTGGGGTTCCTGACCCGCCAGCCGGGCAGCACAGAGCCGTTATTACGTTTGAAATCTTACACCAATCATGTGGAAGCGGCTTTGCTCGACGATTTCAGCGATTTATTGACCCGTCATTTCAATTCGCCGGAGAAATTTGCCATTTGTGGTCATAATATAAAGGAATTCGATATTCCATATATCTGTCGGCGCATGCTGGTCAGCCAGTTGCCGCTGCCCAAGATGCTGGATATTGCTGGCAAAAAGCCGTGGGAAACCAAACATTTTCTGGATACAATGGAAATGTGGAAATTTGGTGACCACAAAAATTATACGTCCCTACGCCTGCTGGCGGCGGTTTTCGATTTCCCTTCGCCCAAAGATGATATGGACGGCAGTGAGGTCGCCGGTGTGTATTGGCAGGAGCGCGATCTGGACCGGATTGCCCGGTATTGTGAGAAGGACGTGCTGGCTACGGCGCAATTGTACCTGAAAATGAAGCGTTTACCTATTCTGAGAGAAGATCAGGTGATTATTGTGGGCAAGTAGCGCCAACTTTTAGTTGGCGAATCAATTATTTACATAAATGAAAAACTGCCAACTGAAAGTTGGCGTTACGGATGAAACAACACTTGATTGCGCCCTCCTTACTGGCCGCCGATTTTACCAAATTAGTCGCGGAAATAGAAATGGTCAATTTCAGCGAGGCTGATTGGCTGCATTTCGACGTGATGGACGGGCGATTTGTGCCAAACATCAGTTTCGGGCTGCCCATTCTGGAGGCGGTCAATAGGATTTCGACCAAACCCATTGATGTCCA
Source organism: Saprospirales bacterium (assembly GCA_031425155.1). Classification (GTDB taxonomy): domain Bacteria; phylum Bacteroidota; class Bacteroidia; order Chitinophagales; family Saprospiraceae; genus M3007. The sequence continues at coordinate 31,233 of JANPIV010000072.1, forward strand.
CCTGATGATCGTGGAACCGGAAAAATACATTGATGCTTTCCGGGCGGCGGGTGCGCATATTATTACGGTACATGCCGAGGCTTGTCCGCATTTGCACCGCACGATTCATCAGATCAAGGAAAGCGGGGCATTGGCTGGCGTGGCATTAAATCCGCATACACCGCCCGAAATCCTGGAATACGTGATTGAAGACATTGATTTGGTGTGTGTTATGTCCGTCAATCCGGGTTTTGGCGGTCAAAAATTTATTTATCAGACCCTGCCCAAAACGCGGCGTTTGCGCGAAATGATCCTGGCCGCCAATTCCAAAGCCCTCATTGAAATAGATGGTGGGGTAGGGCTGCACAATGCCGAAGCCCTGCTCCAGGCGGGTGCCGATGTGCTGGTGGCGGGCAATAGCGTTTTTGGGGCCAAAGACCCGATGGCAACGATTCAGGCACTTAAGGCGTTTAAGTCGGGATTTGATGTTTGAAAAATGGTTGAGAGCGTTGAAACGCTTTGCTGTTGAGAGGCTTCGCTGTTGAAAAAATCTACGGCTTCCTCCACAATTTTTCTAAACGGCGAAGCCTCTCAACCTTTTCTCTCAACATTGTATGCCGCGCTTGGTGTTTTCACCATAACCGTCTAAACCCCACCCCTAACCCCTCCCCCGAAAGGGAGGGGGACTAAATTGAGTTTCAAGCCATTGATTTACAGTACCTTGATGAAATATTATTCTATTCCCACGGTACTAATAATGCATAAAAATCACCACGATCATATCCCCCTCCCTTTCGGGGGAGGGGTTAGGGGTGGGGTTGCATCTTAAAAAGCAAAGTTGAAAAAAATAGATCGCCTTTTACTGACCAGTTTTATCGGGCCGTTTGCCGTCTCGTTCGGTATTGCGCTGTTCGTGCTCATCATGCAGTTTTTATGGCTGTATATTGACGAGATCGCTGGTAAAGGCGTGAGCATTATTACTATGCTCGAACTGATCGGCTACCTTTCTATTTCGGTATTTCCGACTGCTTTGCCCATTGCGGTGCTTATCGCTTCGGTGATGGTGATGGGCAATCTGGCCGAACGCTACGAACTTTCGAGCATGAAATCCGCAGGCGTTTCGCTGCTCCGTGTAATGCGTTCACTGATGTTTTGTTCGGCGGCGATTGGCCTGTTTTCCTACCTCTGTTCCGACTTTATTATTCCGATTGCCAACTTGCAGTTCAAGTCGCGCCTCTACGATATTCGCAAGCAAAAACCGGCGTTAACCATCGAAAAAGGCATTTTTAATGAGGATTTTCGGCAGTTTGTGATTCGTATTGGCGATAAACAAAAAGATGGCGAGACGATCAACGATGTGATGATCGAAGACCAGACCAATAGCGGGCGGCTGAAACTCAACCAAATCCTGGCGGATAGCGGGCAGATGTACACCACCAAAGACAAGCGATATTTTGTGATGAACCTCTTCGACGGCGTACAATATCAGGAGCCGACCAGTCAGGGGCAGCAGCAAAAACAGAAATTTCCGTTTGTCAGGACGCGGTTTAGCTCCTGGACGAAAGTCTGGGATATGAAAGAGTTCGATATGAACCCGACCGACCAGGATCGTTTCGCGGGCCAGCGTTCTATGTTGAGTATGAGCCAGTTGCGTCTGAATATGGACTCGCTGCAAGGCGTGATGCAGGCTGGCCAGCAGGCCATTGCGGAAGATATGCTGCTGAATCTGAAACGCCCGCTCAATCGCCCGCCGACTCCTACACCCACCGGGGTGACCAATGCAGCACCCATCCGGCCGCGCATTAAAAAGGGAAATAAGGTGGACTCCATCGCCGCCATAAAACCCGGCGCCATCCGGCAAAAGCCACCGGCAGCGGTGATGGGTGCTACACCGCCAGCAGGACCCAAAATACCGGAACAAAAACTGACCAAACCATTGACAGAGTACGCCACCCTGGCCGAAACTTTTGTGCCGGAAGATTTGCCAGCCCTCCTGAAAGATGCCCGCGTGAAGGCGCAGACCAACCGCAACCTGATGGAAGGACGCAAAGTGCAGATCGGAAACCGCCGCACGGAGTGGGTAAAAACCGGCTATGAACTTTATACGAAATACAGTTTTGCGCTGGTTTGCTTCATATTTCTGTTTATCGGCGCACCGATGGGAGCCATTATTCGCAAGGGTGGCTTTGGTTATCCCATTTTGGTCTCGATCATCTTTTTCGTGATCTTCGTGATGCTTTCCATCGTCTGCCGCAAACTGGCAGAATTGTATATTATGACCCCGTTCTGGGCCGCCATGATGCCGAGTTTAATATTGGTGCCGATCAGTATTTTCCTGACCCGGCGGGCCATCAGTGATGCACAGATGTTTAATACTGACCGGCTGGATCGCCTCATTTACCGGCTGCGCCAACGCTTTCAGAAACAAGAAATTACCGTATGAAAAGTGCCTGGCACAACCCGTGGTTTACAATTCCCGTGCTGATACTGTTCAATATTGGCCTGTTTATCAACTATTATGTGCCGTATGGGGAGGAAATTCTTTATTTCAATGTCTGGCGGATAGAGCCACTGAACAGCCTGTTTCGTTTTGCCACCATGCTGGGCGAATTCTGGGCGTATGGATTTTTTGCGCTGCTGTTATTATTTGTTGGGCGTTATCGTTACGTTGTATTGATTTTAGTGGCCGGAATATTGGTTATGCCGCTCCAATACTACTTGAAGGATAAGTTTGGTACTGACCGGCCACTGACTTATTTTGAAAAAATAGAACGCATCCAGGAAGTGACGCGGGTGGCCGGAGTAGAATTAAACAGTGGAAAGACCAGTTTTCCTTCCGGGCATACAATCGGTGCTTTTGCCCTGTACAGCGTTTTAGCCATGATTTTTGCCGAAAAAAAGCCCCGATATGGGGCTTTTTTTGCCATTTTTGGGGCTTTTACCGCGTTGTCACGTATTTTTTTGGTGCAACACTTTTTGGCTGATGTCTTATTTGGCACCATCCTCGGCATACTGGTTGGCGAACTCGTGGCCTGGCTCAGTCGCGCACCCGCCTTTGAACGGGCAAAGTGGCTGGATGGAAATCTGTTGGGCCAGACAAAGCCAGAAAAGCAAGATATTTAAATTCAACGCATCTTCGGCGTACGGCGTTTGCCGCCGGGCCGGAAGCCTTTGCCACCCATCATGGACATCATGCCGGGGCTCATGGCCTGGGTCATTTGTTTCATTTGCTTTTCCACGTCTTTGATCTGCTCTTTGAGCATCGGCTCTGTCACGTTCAGTTTTTTCAATTCTGCAAACTGCGTTTGGGCCTCCTTCGGTTTGTTTTTGGAAGCGGAGATCATTACGAGTTGCAGCATGGCGGCTCCTTTTTCATTATCGGAAGGCAGACCGGCATCCAGCGATTTTTTCAGCCAACCTTCTGCGATAGGAAAATCCCGTCTTTGCATGGCGATGGCCCCGTGGGTCATGTAATAAACGCCCTTGTAACCTACCAGCAACATATTGGGAAAATAAGTCATTTTGAGCCGGTCTTCGGCCCCCTGCAGGTCTTGTTTGCCCAGTAACTGGTTGGAAGACATGATGGTACCCAGCATGATATAACCGGCCAGCAGCACTACGCCGACCAGCAAAAACGGAAAACCATACCAGAATCCAAAGACGAGCCACAGGCCGATGCCTCCCAAAATACCGGCGGCGATGAGGGCAAAACGAAGATAAATATTGATCGTAAACATGACAAAAGGTTTGAAAATCCGGCGCAAAAGTAGGCAGGATTCTGCATTGCGTTCCTGAAATTTTCCGGCTTGGTAAACAATGACCCGACTGCGACAAAGTGCAGTACGGCAGATTTATTTTTTCGTGAAACGCAACGTCGCAGTGGCGGCACCGATGGCCCGATATTGCAGGTTTTGTTTGGTGCATTTTAAGACCAGATTGCACTGCGCATCATACTGGCCTTTTTCTACAAAACACCAACCATCTGACAAATCGGTACTATCCACTTTGCAGGCATTGCTAAGACAGCCCGCGTCTATTTCAATCTCCGCTTCTACGCTTATTTTGCCACCGTTATAGTGTTTCATTTTATCGCCAACGATCTCGACTGTATAATTGCTGTCGTCTTCGCTTTGCCATTTGCCTTGCAGCGTTTGCAGCAGATCACCATTATCAGGATTAGAGAGGAGCGAATCCGCTTTGACCGAAGTATTTGTGCCATCCGCAGTATTGGCCGCCGGGGTAGAGGGGGTGCAGGCCGTAGTGTATAACAGCAAGGCTGCGCATCCATAAAGTAAAGTTCGAATCATACGATGAAGATTGTTCGGTTAAAAGTAAATTGTTTGAGCAGTAAAGTTAGAAACGCTGATCCAAACGCAGGGCAAAATTCCGGGGTGCTTCGAGCTGCGCCGGTCTGGACGCGTATTCTTCATTGAGTACATTGCCGCATAAAACGCTGATTTTAAGTGCATTTTTGAATTGATAAGAAACGCGCAGGTCTAATACAGTGAATCCTTTATGCGTCATACGAAAATCATTTACGCCGGGTAAAGCCAGTTGGAACACCCGGTCAATGTTTTTCATAAAACTGTTATAATTCAGAGCGGCCCCAAACGTCAGACCTTTCCAGCCATATTCCGCATCGAATTTCACCTGATGCTGGTAGCGGTATTTCAAAATATTTTCGGTCGTGTCCGAAGAAGTGCTTTTCTCTACTGCGCCAAAATTCTGGTATTTTGGTTTGAAATAAGTGTAGCCGGTCAGCAAATTGAGGGTGCCATTACCGATCCGTCCGGTGCCAGCCACGGAAACTTCCCCACCGAGAATACGGGTCGGGGTGATATTTTTCGATTTGAAGGTGGCAGCCAGACCACCATTCACAAATTGGATTCTATCCAGCACAAATTCCATCATATTGGTATATTCTGATACAAAGCCGGTCAAGTCCGCATACCCTTGCCAGCCACCCATCCGAAAGCCCTGTTTGATACCCAGTTCGGCCGTCCAGCCGGTCTCGGACACCAGCCGCGGATTCGGTGATACCGTATTGCCCACGCCAAATTCAGTATTGACAAATTTCTCGGCAATGGTCGGATAGCGATAACCCTGCCCCCAGGAAGTGCGGAAGTAAGTGGCTTTGCCCACCTGATAATTAGCCCCCAAACGGAACACCGGTTTGGCCTCTTTGCTTAATCCATTCGGAATAGTGTCGGTTTCCTGCGCGGAAATGCGGACAATTTCGGGGCTTTTCAGGCGGTTTTGTTCGTAGCGCGCTCCGGCAGAAAGATTGAGACGGCGGAGTAATTTGTAATCCAGTTGCAGGTAACCCGCCAGATTGCGGGTATTGTAATTGGCATTATTGTACAGTTCTGCTTTCACGGTGGTGTATATGCCGACTATACCGGCGGTGGCCACCAGCCCATTTTCCATCTGTCGCTGGAGTTGATATTCACCGTACAACATCCGGCTGTCGTTGCTTTGGTTGCTGGAGTTGTTGTTATGTACCGAGTAAAACCGGCCCAGTACTTTATGTCTAAAACCATGACGATCAAAGTATTGTACCGACGGGTCCAGGTTGTAACGCAGCCGCCCCAGCGATTCGCTGGATGAGTTCAAGCCAGGCTGATAAGCCCGGTCGGTATCGTTGCCCCAGATAAAGAAATTGCCGCTGCGCCCGAAATTGAAGTTCGTGTTCAGGCCAATCGTCAGCCGGTCATTGATGCGGTAACGGAAATTGGGCGTTACCCGACCGTAACGGCTGTACGCGTCTTTGTTATAACTGTCCCGGTAAAGGGCGTAGGCACCCACCACCATATCCAGTTTACCAATTTTACGCCGATGCACGAAACTGAATCCCGTTTCCAGCGGCTGCGCAATGCCCGACGTGTCGTTGCCCCACCATTTTTTGCGCGGGTCGTCGGGAGCCGTCCATATTTTACTAAATACGGCGACTTCCGTTTCCGGTTTGTCTTTGGCAAAACCCGTGCGAATATTGATGATCCCATTCATGGCCGAAGAGCCATAGAGCGCAGAGGCGGCACCTTTCAGCACTTCGATCTGGGCAATATTTTCTACCGGAAAATCGGACCAGTTGGGAAAGCCGGCATCCACCTGCAAGGCTGGTATATCATCCACCAGCAGTAGCACCCGCGTACCGGCCCCGTACGAAAACCCGGCACCACCGCGAATGCTGGCCTGGCCATCTACTACACTCACGCCCGGTACCTTGGTCAGGATATTCTCTACGGAAGTCGTGTTGGTATTGGCCAGCAGGCGCGGTTTCAGCACCTCCATCGAGACGGTGACTTCGCCCAGCGGTTTCTCGAACTTCCCCGAAGTGACGGTGGCCGTTTGCAGCAGATTATTGCCATCGTTCAGCAGGACATCCAACTGGACGGTCTGCCCGGCAGCCAGGCGGATGGTCTGGGTCTTGGTTTCGTAACCCACAAAAGTAAAACTGATCTCGTAGCTGCCCGGGGCCAGAGAAATGGAGTATTGCCCATCCAGATCGGTGGCCGCGCCGGTATTCCCGGCTTTTACGGTGACGCCAGGCAGGGCTTCACCAGTGGCTCCGTCGGTCGCTTTCCCTTGCAGGGTCGCGTTTTGGGCAAAAAGGAGTTGGAAGAAAAAAACAGGGAATAGTGTAAAAAATATACGCATCGGTGTTGAGTAAATTTTTTGATTGGAAACGGCGTAAAAGTAGAGAATTTTGCCGCTGTACCAAACGTCCTCTGATGAAGTCATTTTGCGGTCTCTTACTCTGTTGCCTCGGCCTTACGACCTGTTTTTCTTCTTCCAAAACTACTCAAAACATGGATGTGTATGCACTCCGCCTGCGCCCGGGTCAGGATTTAAAAAAAGAACTCGATGCTTTTGCGCGGGAAAATCACTTACAGGCGGCTTTTATAATGACCTGTGTGGGCAGTCTGCGCCATGCCGCTATCCGGCCCGCAGATCAGCAGCAGCCATTAATTTATAGTCAAAAACTGGAAATTGTGTCGCTGGTCGGTACCTTATCGCCCGATGGATCGCATTTGCACATTGCTTTGGCAGATAGCAACGGGGTGACTTTTGGCGGTCATTTGCTGGAAGGCAATGAAATCTATACCACCGCCGAGATCGTCATCGGCGAAGCGCGTCAGTTGCAATTCCGCCGGGAAGTGGATGCCGGGACGACGTATAAGGAATTGACCGTAAGTAAAAGGGCAAAAAAGCAATAGGCAAAAGAGGCAATGCTTCAGTCGCGGCTATGGCCTAGTGAGCCGAGTGCATAGCTGTCCCTTTTCGGCTATGTTTTTCACGCCGAAACACATTGCGGAAATTGCTGGGCAACAACGTGACCCGACTGCCCGACAATTTTTCCAGGGTAACTGCCAACAGTACATAACTTTCCGTGACACCCGGCAGGGGCATACTCAGCAGCATAACAAAAGGCAAAAAGCGGGGCAGGTCTTTCAACTGGGCCATTGCTTCCTGCTTTTCCTGTTCGGTCGGTGGATTGTCGAAAGAATCCATAAAGCGATCCTTGCCTTGACGCACAAACACCTGTACCATCTGTTTGGTCTCAATGCCTTCCATGACAAACGCCTTCAGCATCAAACGGGGAACACGGGTAATTCTTCTAAACTTCGTCATCAAGGCAGCGCGTTATAGTGATTAGGATTCAAAAACCAATTGTAGAAAAAACCATGCCGTTTATAAAATAGTTTCTAGTAATTAGTCTAAATGTTTGGTATATTTCCTTCTCAGGATTTAAAGCGTCTTAAATGCCCGGAGGATAAAAATATTGCAATTAGCAGACAATTTAAAAAAAGAAAAGGCTGCTTCGTCTAATATTAAGTCCGAAAAACGGTTTTGTTTCTCTGGTGAAAAACTGTCCATTTTTTTACTTCTGCGTTGACGAAGCAGCCTTCTTTGTTGAAAATATAATCTCTACATTTTCAATAATTTATGATAAAATATCACTCGATTCTGGTCTTGTAAACCCAGGAAATAAATGCCCTGTCGCAACGCTGGTAAAGGCAGTGCCCAGGCCTGTTCGCCACTGGAAATATCCATCGCTTGCTCCAGCATGGTACGGCCAGCCACATCCGTCAAACGCAAACGACCTTTGAAAGCATCGCGACTGTTAAAACGGATATTCAAATCTGCTGCAAGTGGATTGGGAAATATTTCCAGTCCTTGCACGATCGGATCTTCCACCCCGGAACTGGGGGCGCAGACGATATTATTGCGCACCTGTCCGCGAATTTCTCCAGCCGGGAAATTGGTCGTATGGACGTTCATATATATAAGATCACTGCTCAGAAACGTCCAGATAGAATCGGCAATAGGCACCACGTTAGTAGAATAAGGCGTTGGTACGGCTATACCAATGCGTACCGGACCGTTCACCCCGAATGCGCCTTTGTGCAGGTGGGCGGCAGTGACGGTACTGCTCATTGCATCCACCAGGGCCGCATAGTGCAGGGAAGTATGGCGGCGATCTACGGATACTAAGCCGGCTCCAATGCCGGTGCTATTGTTGGCCGGTACTTCCTGCGTTCCGCAGAGGTCAAAACCAAAGGTACTACGTATGTTGGGTTCGATTTGGCCGCGAATTTCCCCGCCTGGATTAGTCGCTGAGTGAAGGTTGAAATACAATTCATTCGCTAGCAGGCTGGTCAGCATGGTCGAGTCCACGGCGACCGCTGTACTCATATAAAAACCGGGTACCATCGTTACGGTTAGGGGTAGCACGACTGGCCCGGCTACGCCCGGTGCGCCTCGATGTATGTGCGCTGCAGTCGGAGTCAGCCCGGTAGCCAGCACCGCGTAAGTGATGGAATCCAGCGTTTTATTCATCGTAAACCAGCCGTAACCGCTGGCCGCACTGGCGGTCGGCGGTACCTCTTGAGCACCAGTCAGCGTAGCGATGCCACTAAAGGCAGTGTTATGGCGTAATGCTCCCCGAATTTCTCCGCCGGGATTGGCAGCGGTATGTAAATTGATGTAAAACAGACCACTATCTACTTTTCCCAAAAAATTAGCGGGCAAACTGCTCAGCGCAAAATCGCCCGTCACGGTCGTCCCATCCACGGTAAGTGGGACTACCACCGGCCCGGCGACGCCCTCCACGCCCTGGTGAATATGCGCAGCGGTGATCGGGCCACTCAATCCAGTCGCCGTCATCTGCACATGAATCGTCGTGCCGCCCAGAATATATTCTACGGTCCCGACAGCCACTGCAGAGGTCGTCACGGGTGGCACTTCATGTTGACCATTGGCTTTTACGCTGATATAAGTGTCCGCTTCCGTATGTATTTGGCCGCGTATTTCTCCGGATGGATGCGCCGCAGTGTGGACGTTGAAGTAAACTTGGCCATCCAGAATCTGACGTAACAGCGTGGAAGACAGCGGTTTGGAACCTGCCAGGCGGTTGCCGCCAATAAACAAATCATTCAAACCCAACACAACCGGGCCACTCACACCAGGTGGGCCAACGTGGAAGTGTGCTGCCGTCGCCGGGCCGGTCAAGCCCGAAAAAACACCGTGGATAGTCATCGTTTTCAGATCCGCAGACAGCGTAATAGTGACCAGCCCCTGGGCCGTACCCACTACAGCCGGTACTTCCTGCGCTCCTTCCAGATGCGCAGTGAAAGCCAGCCGCGAATTTTGCGCCGTCAAAAGAAAGGGTAATGCAGCCAACCAAAACAGGCCGACGATTCGGGTAATCGCATGGAAATCAGGTTTCATAATCGGTAATTTTGTAATGGTGAAAAAGACAGGTAACAGCAGGTGAATGAAGACACTGCCGGGTTGGTGGGAATGGAACGAACCGTGTGAATACAGTTGGCATTTATTAAAACCTTGCGAATGCGAAAAATGATGTGCCAGCAGGCCCGGTTTTAGCCCTGTCTTTTGCCAGAATTAGGCATTTGTGCTTAATAACGCTGTTTACCCTGTCGTTGCAGGCGATGGCCAACGGCCCGCAGCACAATCCAGCCATGCGCCAGCAGGGTAGGCAAGAGGCCAAAATGTTCGCGCATTATTATAAAACGGTCGCGCAAACTCTGGCGGTGGCGTTGTTTGGAGAGGCCACCCATCAGGTAATTGGTCAAGATGATTCCCATATTCACCGATTCTCGACTTTGTTTCAAAATTTGAATGCACCAATCGTAATTGGCGCAAAAAAAATGACCATTTTTGTTGCCAGGCGATACTCAGCCGCCCGGCATTTTCATCTTCCAGTTTCTACATTATGCTCCGTGTCATCACCTTGGCTGCTATCAACCTCCTACTCATAGTCTCTTGCAAGGATAAAAACTGCCCAAATAATCTAAAATACCAAATACCCTATACAGCAACTCCCATCCAAGACACTTTCCAAATAGGGGATACCATCTGGATAGAGATGAACTTCAGCGATCAGTTGACTGATTTGAATGGCAGTGTAGAAAATACTTTTCGCAATTTTGATTTTAAAATTCAATTACAATGTGATAGATTTGATATAGACCCACCCCAAGGGAGAGCAGTCAGTTTTATAGATGTTTTTCCTATGGTGGGTGAAGTAGTACCGCGTGGGCTCCCCTCCTCTGGAATATCTTATTTTGAGGTAAAACCCATTTATGAGGATGAACATTATCGCTTTAAAGCGGCGGCGGTGCTCAAGCAACAAGGTGCTTTCTGGCTCGCTATTGCTCCTTACACTGACGAAATGATTGCTCCGTTTGAAATAAAAGGTAACTGCGACCATATACCGTTACATTTCACTAATAAGGTGAACGATGGCGATCCTGTGGAGAACAACTATCATTTGTTGAAGTCAAGTCCGGTACCTGTTTATCAAGATATGACGATAGAGCGTTTTGGGGTGGGTGGATTTTGTTTTGTAGTGCGTAACTAATCACTATTTCGCTTTTTTATAAATAGTGCTAATAACGTTTCTTTCCCTGTCGCGTCACCCGATGCCCCAAAGCCCGCAGCACGATCCAGCCGTGCGCCAACAGGGTAGGGAAGAGGCCAAAATGCAGGCGCATGATGGCAAAACGGTCGCGCAGGCTCTGGCGATGGCGTTGTTTGGAAAGGCCGCCCATCAGGTAATCGGCCATGATAATGCCGGTGTTTATGGATTGCTGGCTCTGTTTCAGCACACGGATGCACCAGTCATAATCGGCGCAAAGATTGTCCGTACGATACAGAGGAGCAAGGCTGCGACGGGCGACAAATGACTGGTGCACTACCAGCATACCACCCACATAATCACGCCATTGCAGGTGGGCGGGCAGGCGGCGAGTACTCAGTTCACTCATGGTACCAGCAGGCTGCCGGGCTTCGTTTACCAGCAGCGTCTCGCCATAGAGTACGCCGGTTTGGGCAGTGACCAATGCCGCACAATGTGCCACCGTATCGGGCGCATGCAAATGATCGCCACTATTCAGGAACCAGACAAAGTCGCCGGTGGCCATTTGCAGCCCTTTATTCATGGCATCATACAGGCCACGATCCGGTTCCGATAGCCAGCAGAGATGAGGCATTTTTGTCACAAAATCCCGAATAATATCCACAGAACCATCCTTCGAGCCGCCATCTATTACCAGGTATTCAATATGCGGATAGGTCTGTTCCAGTACACTTTGCATAGTGCCGGGCAGAAGTGCTTCTCCGTTATAGACGACGGTGATGATGGAAAAAATCGGCGGAGAAAGGGGAGCAGTGGAAGTCATTAGAAACTTGATGTACAGCGAAACCCCAGTTTCGCCATTCTGTATTGCACAACGAAACCTCAGTTTCGCACCTGACCTGGCGAAGCTGGGGTTTCGCCATACATAAAAAAGCCGTGGACGACCAGGCATCCACGGCTTTCTATAGTTTGAAAAAACTACTTACATTTTGAAATGCGGAGTCGCATTTTTACCGCCACCTTTCACCACCTCCAGGCGTTTTTTGAATTCCAGCGATAGTTCGTCCTCCTTGCGGGCATATATTTCGTTGAGTGCCAGCAAAGTATTCAGGTCGTTTGGATCCAGGCTTTCCGCTTTTTGGAAGTGGGGCAGGGCCTGATCGAAAAGGGCCAACATCTGGTCGTTCAATACTTTATAACGCTTCAGAGCCGCCTGCGAATTATCGAGCGTGGTCATTTCCTGATTGACAGCGGCTGCCTTGTTGTAGTACAGCGCACCCAGCATATAGTGGGCATCGGGACTTTTAGGATCTTTTTCGGTCGCCATCAAATAGTTCTTTTTGGCTTCTTCAAAATACTCGGTCGCCTTGGCGTCGTTTTTGGCTTTCACTTCCCGCTGTTGCAGGTTATCATATACATTACCCAGGTTGACATACAGGCTCATGTTCTCCGGCTCCTGTTTGATGGCCTGTTTCAGCCGATCCGTCAGTTCGTCCAGTTTATTTTCTTTCAGGTAGGTGTTGATTTCCGCAAAAAGCAACCCGGAGTTCTCCGGGAATTTCTGGCGGCCTTCAGCCAGGATGGCTTTGGCACCTTCTGTATCATTCAGGGCTGTTTTGGCAGTATAGAGCGATTCGTACACCTCGCCCCTGGTCGTTCCTTTCTTGACCATTTCTTCGAGGTAAGGAATTGCCTCCGCGTTACGACCCGCCATCAGCGCAGTCAGGCCAGTGAAATATTTTTGGTCTTCGATTTGACTTTCATCGGCAAAAAGGCTTTTCTCTTTGGCCGCCGTGAGGATTTCATGGCTTTTCAAAGCCGCTGCCGAAGACAAATAGGCTTTTTCGTACTCTTTGGCCTCATACTTCGCCACACCGATATTGATCAGGCCCGCTTGTACTGTGGTCATACCTTTCAAAGCATCAGTCTTTTCGTACTTCTTCTCCGCCAATTCATAACCTTTCTGGTAGGCATTGAAGGCTTCCAGTGCGTCATTATCGCCTGTCAAAGGCGAGTCCGGCTTGATCTGGCGCACGGCCATATCGCGTTCCACGATGGTCGAGTAAATATCGCCTTTGGTGATCCAGGCCGAAGCGAGGGCTTGCGCTTCCGCCGTTTTCAGCGCGTCACTAATTTTCTGCTTGGCTTCATCCAACTTGGCGGCGTTATTAGCGCGGTCAATATTATAGCTGGTCAAGGCCTTGCCAGCGCTCTTCGCCAGCTTGGCACCATCTTCCTGGGCCTGTGCGATGCCGGCCACGAACATAAAGCCCACCAGGGCAAAGAGAAATTTTTTCATTGCGTTCAACAAAGTTTAGAATGTTTTAAAATCCGTTGGTCAAGACGTAATTCCACCCAAAAGGTTTTCTAACGCATTGTTAATAGGAAAATTTGGATTAAACAGCATATTAATCCGCCCGACGATTTTCATCCGTCGGACGGATTTTTATCTCCAAAAATAGTCCAACTACATAGCACTGAATGTGGAAATGTAGCAGCACTTCATTCGCTTATTCTTCGGTAGCCTCTGTTTCTACCGTTGCACCGTCCTGTGTGGCGCCGTCTTCTTCTGTTGGCATGATCGGCATTTCTTCTTCCGGTGCCGAAGCCACCACTGTTACATCCGCAATGCTGTCGCTATCGTCCAGGCGCATGAGTTTCACCCCTTGCGTCGCGCGGCCAATCACCCGAAGTTCGGAAGCAGCCGTGCGGATCGTCACCCCGGAAGTCGTGGTAATCATCAGATCGTCGGCATCCGTCACCGATTTTATGGCTACCAAATAGCCGGTTTTAGCGGTTAACTGGATGGTTTTCACGCCTTTACCTCCCCGTGATTGGGTGCGGTAATCTTCCAAAGCCGAACGTTTGCCCATGCCTTTTTGCGAGACAACCAGGATGCCAGTGGTCGTATCGCCGGGCTCTACGCAGACCATACCGACTACCGTATCCACGCCGTCATCGGGCACCTGAATGCCCCGTACACCGGCAGCATTGCGGCCCATCGAACGCACATCGCTTTCGTTGAAACGAATCGCCCGGCCGCTCTGTACCGCCAAGATAATTTCGTTTTGGCCGTTGGTCAGTTTGGCTTCGATGAGCGCGTCACCTTCGTTGATCGTAATGGCATTCACGCCGCCTTGCCGTGGGCGCGAGTATTCTTCCAGTAACGTCTTCTTGATCTGTCCTCGGCGGGTGCAGAACATGATATAGTTATTATTAATAAACTCTTCGTCCTGTAATTTTTTTACTACAATATAGGCGCGGACCTTATCCTCTTTGGGAATGTTCAGCAAATTCTGGATCACCCGGCCCGCCGTGGCTTTGGCCCCTTCAGGAATTTCATACACTTTCAACCAAAAACAACGGCCACTTTCCGTGAAAAGCAGCAACGTATTGTGGTTGGTCGCGGTGAACATGTGCTCTACAAAATCCTCGTCGCGCGTACGTACGCCCTGTGCGCCCCGGCCACCCCGCCCTTGGGCACGGTACTCCGAAATGGGGGTGCGTTTGATATAACCGGCATGACTGATCGTGATCACAACTTCCTCATTCTCAATCAGATCCTCGATGCTGATGTCGGCCTCATTGGGCTCAATGGCGGTGCGGCGTTTGTCGTTGAAACGTTCCACAATTTCGGCTAACTCCGTTTTGATAATGCCACGACGCAGCCCTTCATCGGCCAGAATGGCCTGGTATTCAGCAATGCGTTTTTGCAATTCATCGTACTCGGCCCGCACTTTATCGCGCTCCAGACCGGTGAGTTGTTGCAGGCGCATGGCCAGAATGGCGCGGGATTGCAATTCAGACAAACCGAACGTGCTCATCAGGCCATTGCGGGCTTCTTCGGCATCGTTGGAGGCGCGGATCAGCTTGATGACCTCGTCCAAATGATCGAGCGCGATGAGCAAACCTTCCAGAATGTGGGCGCGTTCCTCGGCTTTGCGCAGGTCATATTGGGTGCGCCGGACGATGACTTCCAGGCGGAATTTGATAAACTCTTCAATCAGGTCCTTCAAATTCAGTACCCGTGGGCGGCCATTGACCAGGGCAATATTATTAATGCCGTAACTCGTCTGCAAGGGCGTCAACTTGAACAACATGCTCAAAATGACATTCGCCGCCGCGTCGCGTTTGATCTCAATGACTACCCGAACGCCTTCGCGGTTCGATTCATCGCGTACGTCGGAGATACCCAGCACCTTTTTCTCGTTGACCAGTTCCGCGATTTTGGCGACCAACATTGCTTTGTTGACCTGATACGGAATCTCGGTAATGATGATGGCTTCGCGTCCCTTGTCGTCGGTTTCGATCTCCGTTTTAGCCCGCACTACCACGCGTCCGCGTCCAGTACGGAACCCTTCGCGCACCCCGGACAGGCCATAGATGATACCACCGGTGGGGAAGTCGGGAGCGAGCACGTGCTCCATTAACTCATCAATCGTAATCTCCGGATTGTCAATGGTGGCAACAATAGCGGAGCAAACCTCGCCGAGGTGGTGGGGCATCATGTTGGTCGCCATACCCACCGCAATACCGCTGGCGCCATTGATCAGCAGGTTCGGCAGTTTGCTGGGCATCACCGATGGTTCCTGCAAGGAATCGTCGAAATTCAACTGAAAATCAACGGTATCCTTATCAATATCGTCAATAATGGAGTCGGTGATGCGCCGAAAACGGGCCTCGGTATAACGCATGGCCGCCGGACTATCACCGTCCATCGAGCCAAAGTTACCCTGACCGTCCACGAGTGGGTAGCGCAGGCTCCATTCCTGGGCCATACGCACCATCGTATCATACACCGAGGAGTCGCCGTGCGGGTGGTATTTACCGAGCACTTCCCCGACGATACGCGCCGACTTTTTGTAAGGTTTGTTATAGCCCAAACCCAAATCCATCATCCCGTACAGGACACGGCGGTGAACGGGTTTCAGGCCGTCGCGCACATCGGGCAGGGCCCGGCTGACAATGACGGACATCGAGTAGTCAATGTACGCCGTTTTGAGTTCGTCTTCAATGTTAATGGAAATAATCCGCGAGTCTTGCATACACGTTATTCGAATGACAGAGTGCAGGCCACGGCCAGCATAAGCGGGAAGTGGCGGGTAAAGATGGACGGTTTTTTTGATTGGTTAATTTGTGAAAAAAATGGGTTTCGCACGCCGTCAACCGTCCACCGATTCGGGTGCGCGAAGGTACGAAAAGATATGGGTTTTTGCACCTGTTTTGTTTACTTTTTAAGGCATTTTTGACAGAAACTTTATTAATGTCTTAACCACGCCTTAACCCCTCTTAACCATCATCTGCCCCCAACTTTGTCCCAGAAAGTTTCACCACACCAATCTGGCTTATTGAGCAGAATCGTTGACCTAGACTATTGTTTTTCAAACTGTTTCACCATTCATTTTCAACGATGAAGACCACTAAGCAAATTCTGTTCGCTGCTTTCATAGCCGTATTATCCACTGCCGCCGCCCAGGCCCAAATCGCTTTGGGATTAAAAGTCGGCAGCAACTTCGGTACCGTCCACACCACCGAAACGCTGGACAAACTCACTCCTGATTTCAAATATGCTCCGGGCTGGACCGTTGGTGGGGTCGCCGAGATCAATTTCGGTAAATACTTCGCCCTGCAACCGGAGGTCAACTGGATGCAAAAAGGCTTCCGTTTCGACGAAAACTTCGATATTCCGGTCGGCAAAGTCAATATTCCAGCGGGTGCCGAGGCCACCGTACGCACCAATTATATAGAAGTGCCGCTGCTGGCCAAACTCAAACTTGGCAACGACCGGGTGCAAGCCTACGCCGTACTTGGCCCTTCTTTTGGCTACGGACTGAATGGCAAAATCATCACCCGCACCCGCCTGTTGTTTGAACTGGACCCGATCAATACCAACCTGAATTTCGATCAGATCAATTATGAGCGTTTTGATGTGTCGGGCACCGGCGGCCTGGGGGTGCAGTTCAATTTCAATGGGGTGAAAGTCTTCGCCGATGCACGTTACACCCACGGTTTTACGGAGTTGTACAATTTTCCGGTCGTGAATGAGCAAATCAAAAATCGTGGTTTTGCAATCAGCACGGGCGTAGCTTTTGATCTGGGTTCTACCAAACCAACCAAAAAACATCCGCCGGTTCGCCGTCCTTTGCCAAGAACTAAGTAATCTCCAAAACACAGTGCGAAATCCGGTGTTCTTAGCACCGGCAATGGGCAGATGGCTTCGGCGGTCTGCCTTTTTTATATTAATGGCCACTACCACGTCCGTTTTTCCGTTGATAAATATATGAAAAAAAGCCTGCTCCTGCTCTGCTGCGTCCTTTCCATTGGTCTGGCGGCGGCACAAAAACCGCCCAGGATCAATAAGTACTGGGTAGAATTTGCCGACAAGAACGATTCCCCATACTGCACTTGCCGCCCGGCGGAATTCCTGACGCTGCAAGCCCTCGAACGCCGTACCCAGGCCGGTATTGAGGTAGTGGAAAATGATCTGCCGGTCAATCCTGCTTACCTTAAACAATTGATTACCAAGGGAGTGGAATTGCACAACACGTCGCGCTGGCTGAATGCCGCTACCGTCATGGCTGATTCGGCGACGGCGGCGCAATTTCAGCGTTTGCCTTTTGTGAAAAACGTGCAGTACCTCGGCCCGCATCTGCGGTATCGTAATCCGCAGAATCGCCCGGCCAAAAAGCGCATACCGACCACTAAGTACCCGCAACCGGGCGGCACGGCCAATCCGCTGGGCTATGCGGGCCGGCAAAACAGCGTGCTCAATATGTATCCATTGTACGCTGCCGGGGTGCGGGGAGCGGGTATTCGCGTGGCCGTGATGGATGGGGGATTTACCAATACCGATACGATTCCGCTGTTTGACAGCATTGCGCTGCAAGGTCGGCTGGTGGTGGGCCGCGACTTTGTAGAACGGGACAATGCGCTGTTTGAAAGCGCACAACATGGCACCTCGGTGCTGTCGGTGATGGCGGGCAATCTGCCCGGTTACTTCATCGGCACCGCGCCGGATGCGACGTATTTTTTGCTGAAAACAGAGGATACCGGCGGGGAATACCCGGTGGAAGAGGCCAACTGGATCGCCGGTGCGGAATGGGCGGATAGTGTCGGTGCGCAGATAATCAATGCCTCACTGGGCTACACGAGTTTTTCAGATACTACGCTGAGTCACAAATATTTACAACTGAATGGACGTACTGCTATCGGGTCGCGCGGGGCCACTATTGCGGCGACCAAAGGCATGATTATTTGCAACAGCGCGGGCAATGAAGGCGATGGCACCTGGCATTATATCGGCGTACCAGCCGATGCACCGGGTGTAGTGGCGGTCGGCGCGGTGGACTATACGGGCAAACGGGCAGATTTCAGTTCCTTCGGCCCTACCTCCGATGGCCGTATCAAACCCGAACTCGTCTCGCCCGGCGAGCAGGTGGTTACGGCGGGCAATGTCGGCATTGACCTGGGGATGGCCAGTGGTACTTCGGTGGCTTCGCCCATGCTGGTGGGGGCTTTGGCTTCCTTGTGGAGTGCCTATCCGCACAAGACAGGTGCGGAAATTCTGGATGCCGTGTTTGCCTCGGCCGATCAGGCCCGCCGCCCGGATAATGCACGCGGTTACGGCTTGCCAGACATGACCGAAGCCTGGTTACAATTAGGCGGTTTTGTGAGCGGACACTCTACATTTTCTTTTGACCGGAATAATGGAGAATTAACTTTGCTAACTGCCAGTACTACTGGAAATATTAGTACCGTTGAATTAAGGAATCTGCTGGGTCAGTCAGTTGGAGATTTCCCGGCTACTTGTAGTAAAAATAGTATTTCTACTTTAAAAATTAGTGGATTGGCACAAGTGTCTGCTGGTAACTATCAGATTATTTTGCCCGAAGGGGAGCGTCTGATGGTGGTATTGTGGAAATAAGTATAGTAAAAATTAAGGGCGCATTTTTAAAATGTTGTTGACTAATAGAAGTGACACTTTTCAAAAAAGTGTCACTTCTATTAGTCAACAACATTTAACCCGTAATCGCCTTGATTCCCGGCAACTCTTTGCCCTCCAAAAATTCCAGCATAGCACCACCGCCAGTACTCACGAAACTGACCTTTTTGGCTAATTTCAACTGATTGACTGCTGCAACGGAATCACCGCCGCCGACCATCGTGAAAGCCCCTTTTTTGGTGGCTGCGGCACAAGCTTTGGCGACCACTTTGGTGCCTTCGGCAAAAGCGGGCATTTCAAAAACCCCCATCGGGCCATTCCAGATAATAGTCTGACTTTTTTTGATCACGCCAGCGAACTGACGCGCTGCCGCCGGACCAATATCGAGGCCCATCCAACCATCAGGAATTTGGTTGCTGGGATGTACTTCTACCTTCGCATCGGCGGCAAATTTATCGCCACAAACCGAGTCTTTCGGCAGCAACACTTTCACACCTGCGGCTTTGGCTTTTTTCAAAAATTCCAGGGCGGTTTTCAATTTGTCGGCTTCCACGAGGGAGTTGCCGACGGCTCCTTTTTTCGCCATAAAGAAGGTGTAGGCCATCGCTCCACCGATCAGGATGTTGTCGGCATAGTCGAGGAATTTTTCCAGCAACATGATTTTATCGCTCACTTTGGAGCCGCCGGTGACACACGTGACGGGCTTGGCTGGCTCGTGGATCACACGTTTGGCATTCTCGATTTCGCGCTCCATCAGGAAGCCGAAAGTCTTGTGGGCCTTATCGAAATAATTGGCTACCACGGTTGTGCTGGCGTGGGCACGGTGAGCGGTCCCGAAAGCGTCATTCACATAAATATCGCCCAAAGCGGCCAATTTTTTGGCAAATTCTGCATCCCCTTTTTCTTCTTCGGGGTAGAAACGGGTGTTTTCCAGCAGCAGCACTTCGCCTGGTTTCAGGGCTTTGGCTTTTTTTACGGCCATTTTCCCTACCGTGTCTTCGGCGAAATACACCTTGGTTTTTAGTTTCTTTTTGAGGTATTTCACCAGGTGCTGGAGCGTAAATTTCTCCCGGTTGATGCTGCCATCGGGATTCAATTTATCCAGTGGACGACCGAGGTGCGACATCAGAATGACCGAACCGCCCTGGGTCAGAATATGCTGAATCGTGGGCAGTGCCTCGCGGATGCGGGTGTCGTCGGTGATGTTGTATTGCTTGTCCAGCGGTACGTTGAAGTCCACCCGGACGAGGGCTTTTTTATCTTTAAAATTGAGAGTCATGGTGTTGTGAAGAACTATTTAAGATTTGAGCCGAAAACTTCGGAAAGCGTTTTTGCTTTTTTTATTTTTTCCATACTAGTGTAACGCGGTGCTTGGGGTGCCAATCCTTTACCATCCAATTTTATAGGTTCGATCTTAGTAGCCTTATCCTTAAAATACAAAATATACTTATTCGTGTCTTTATACTTCTCAATGCGTGCAACCTCTGCAAAATGGGTTATCGCCGAAATAGGTGAAATTTGATAGGCAGCAATATATTTTATTCTATCAAGCATTGAGGCCGAAATCCTAATTTGCCACCAAGCGTTTTTTTCAAGAAAAGCACTTTGGAAACCGTCCGCAGCAGCAGGAACAACTATTGTGTCAACATCTTCTGGGCTAACATCTAATTTAGGCCTTTCTATGAACTCCCGAACTTCATCATTGAATGGAGTAAATTTATGAATCTTTTTATCGCCAGAAATAGAGGTTTGAAACTCTATAATGTCAGTTTCCATTGTCAACTGACTCAGCACGTTCTCCAATTCAGATGAATTTCTGTCAATCAGTACAATAGCGGCTATTGGTTTATCGAAAATCAGCCATTCCAAAAAAGCATCAATATTTCGATGGCGGGCAAATTTCAGGCCTTCCTCAACGATTTGGTTTTTTTGCTCGTTACTTGTAATGTTATCTAACAAAAACTGTTTTATCTTTCTACCACTTGCTTTATAGCCAATGGCAAATTTTAGCAATTGAGAACCAATATGTTTATATGGATCGTGTGAAGCAAGTTCATTCTCAATGATATATAATCGAGGCTCGCTAGCAAAAGAGAAATCAATTAGATAACCGTCAGGAATGCTTAATATGCTATCTCCGATACGCTTTTTAATGTCAATATAAACAGTATTTGCTCCGAAAATGTGTAAACTATTCTCAATGATTTCTCGCTCGAAATCACTTTCTAATTTATACTCGTAGAAGAGAAAATTGTCATTGCTAAAAAGTAATCGTTCCATTTGATAGTCATTTAAAAAAAACATTGGACGCGAACCCCCTTAAGTCCAACGTCCAATGTTTAGAAATCCAGTATTGGTCAATTATACCATTGCCGCCAGTTGCGCCAAACGCGCCGAGTAACCGGCTTCGTTGTCGTACCAGCCCACGATGCGGCAAGTGTTGCCATTCACCTGGGTCAGCGGTGCGTCGAAAATGCAGGAGTGGGTGTTGCGCACGATGTCGCTGGAGACGATTTCGTCGGTATTGTATTCCAGAATGCCTTTCAGGTGGCTATCGGCGGCGGCTTTGAAGGCAGCGTTGATTTCTTCTACGGTAGCAGTCTTTTTGATCGTACAAACGCAGTCCGTCAGCGAACCGGTGGCCACAGGTACACGCAGGGAGTGGGCGGCAATTTTGCCTTTCAAGTGCGGCAGCACGACCGTAACGGCTTTGGCAGCACCCGTGCCGGTGGGCACGATGTTCTGCGCAGCAGCGCGGGCACGACGCAGGTCTTTGTGTGGGCCGTCCTGCAAGTTTTGGTCGGCGGTATAAGCGTGGATGGTGTTCATGAAGAATTGCTCCACACCGAAAGCGGCATCCAGCACCATAATCATTGGCACCAGGCAGTTGGTCGTGCAGGAAGCATTAGAGATCACATGATCGGTATCTTTAATGTCTTTTTCGTTGGCACCGATCACGAAAGTAGGTACATCGTCGGCCTTGGGTGGCGCGGAAAGGACCACCCGTTTGGCACCCGCTTGCAGGTGAAGGCCGGCCTTTTCTTTATCCAAAAATATACCCGTGCATTCGAGCACCACGTCCACGCCCATGTCTTTCCAGGGCAGTTCGGCGGGGTTTTTCACCGCCAGGCAGGCGATGCGCTGACCATTCACGGTGATGCTGTTTTCATCGTACGCCACAGTGCCGTCGAAGCGGCCATGCATGGTATCGTATTTCAACAGGTGGGCGAGGGTGTGATTATCCGTGAGATCGTTGATAGCCACTACTTCTACATCGCTGTTTTTCAACAAGTTACGAAAAGTGAGGCGACCGATGCGGCCAAAGCCATTGATGGCGATTCGTTTTTTTGACATAAGATTTTTTCCTGATTGTGATTGACGAATGAGTGAGTGAAGCAGTTTTTTCACAAAACGACCGGCACTATTTGCTAAAGGCGCCGCAAAGGTAAGTTATTTAAGAAAAAGCAAGGCTCTTACAGCAAAATTCATCGTTTAAAACAGGCCGTAGGGGTGCATTTCAAATCTTCGTTTTCGCCAAACCTGTAAGGTTTCAAAAAACCTTACAGGTTTAGATAGGTGCGAAAGTTTGAAATGCACCTGGCCGTACTCGGAATAGTTGACGCAGAAAAACGCCCCGCGAAATGTTTCGCGAGGCGTTTTAAGCAGGCATTATGTGGTTATGTTGTTCCAATTAGAATCCAAAAGAAATACCGATAGTCGCGTTGATGTTACGGTTGAAAGTATCATTATCTCTATCCACATTCAAGTCTGAATTGGCCAGCCCTATCAGTCCATGGGTATAACCAAGGTCGAAGTTCAGCCAGGTGCGGGAAGCCAGTTTGTAATTGAAACCTACCCCGCCAGTTATGCCCAGATCAAAAGAATTCGGCTTATTTCTATCTTCTAATTTGACCCGGTCTGCATCCCCCACTTTGGTATGAGCACTCAGTAAAAAACCGAGCGATGGCCCCAAAAAGGCTTTAGGCCGAAAGCGGTAGGCGATGGTGTTGAAGAAGAAAATACCTTTCAGTGGAACACGGATGTACTCCAACGTAACTTTGGAATCTTCTTTCAAAAGAACACCATCGGCGTTGTATGCCGAACCTTCCTGCGAAAAGAAGGCACCTACGCCAAATCCCCATTTTTCTGCGCTGCTGTAAATGTAATTTACACCAAGCACAGGGGCAACTATGCCATGTGCGTCAATTGCATCGGATTGATTAGAGATCCAGGCGTAGTTAATGCCAACCGCCGGGCCTAGTGAATTGACTTGTGCCCAAGCAGATACGGTAATCAGACTGAGAGCCAGTACGCTCAAAAAATGCTTCATAGTAAATGGATTTAAAAGTGAGTGAATTTTTTGTTCACTCGGATGCCTTAAAAACCTATGCCATTCTTTGTAGCAGTTTATGATATAAGAAAGGTAATGGAAGGAGAAAATTCGGTAATTTTTTCCTCAAATTTGGCAATATTATCCCCATAATTCCTATTGTAACTGTATTTCCACCCATACCGGCTGGTGATCGGAGTATTGGAAATCCTGCTGAATGCCGCGCACCGAGCGGACGGTGAGGTTGGGCGAAAGCAGGAAAAAATCAATCAACGTCTCGAAAGTTTCGCCTTTTACATAAGGATCGCGGGCCTTGCGATTGGTGGATACCGTTGGGTCGTAGGCGTATTGCCAGTTGTCGGGAAAAAAATCGAACGGGATATTTCCCTGCACATAACCCTGCGTCTGGCCGGGCATGAACGCATCGAACCGAAAATTGGGCGGGCATTGATTCCAGTCGCCGCCGAGGATGACGTAGTTGCCTTTTTGGTATTCACTCAGGGCCAGATCGCGCAGATAGGGTAGTTGGATGGCTTTGATCTTATCGCCCGGATCATAAGCGGCATTATGTAAATTGATGACTACCAAATCCTTACCGCGTGAAGTCGGAAAGCGATGCAGCGCGGCGCAACGATCCAGTTGAAACATGCGGTCGGGCATGGAATAACGTCCGGGCAATTGATGGCGGGCGGTCTCGGTGGGTTGAAACCGGCTGAACGTGGCCAGGCCCGACAAAACATGCCCGTACGGATGCCAGGGCTCGAGCAGCGGAATCGGCACCCGGTCACATTTATAATTGATGGCCATCGTTGCGGCGAAATTCGGTAGTGCCTCCTGATATTGCTGGTACTGCGGCAGATCGTAACTGCGTCTGGAGGCAATGTCCACTTCCTGCAAGAGGAAGAAATCGGCGCGGTTATTTTTCAGAAAAGCAACGGCACCCCCCAGGTTTTTTTCCACCAATTCCAATGGACTGCGGATCATGCTGGAGCCGGAATACCACATCCCGGCATCGTCGTAACAGAAATCGGATTCTGCGCCCAGCCCGCCATAGCCGACATTCCAGGTCGCCAGGGATATAATGCTATCGGAAATAATGGTCTGCGCCGAGGGATGCTCTACGGTAAGAGGGGTGATGCCTTCCGGTTGCCAGTCGGTCCAGGCACCATGCAAGGCCAGCACTGTAAAGTAAAGCAGGAATAGAAGCAATAGCCCACCCAGGGGGCGGCGCAGACGACGGAAAGTGGACATGAAAACAAAAGCGTTGGTATGCAATGCGCAAAGGTCGCTGAGCTGGCCCTAATATCTGCTAATGAATACAAACAATTAAATGGCTGGAATTTGCCCCGTTTCGGCCAAAATAAAGTGCAATAAGCGTTCCGTACAGGTTTCTATGCTTTCCAAATGGGTATGCAGCACCAGTTCCGGGGCTTCCGGCACTTCATACGGATCATTGATGCCGGAGAGGTTGTGTATTTTGTCCGTATGGTCGTCGGGCAAGGCAGCGCGCCGGTAAAGCCCTTTCGTGTCGCGGTTTTGCAAAGTGAGAATGTCGCAATTGACCCACACAGTTTTTACTAGATCGCCACCCATTGCCCGGACCTCGGCTCGTGCGGACTCATAAGGATTGATGACAGACATAATCGTAATAACGCCGTTACGGGCCAGGGCCAGGCCAACGAAGCCCAGGCGACGAATGTTTTCCTGCCGGTCGGCTTTGGAGAAGCCGAGGTCGCGGCAGAGATGCTGGCGATACACGTCGCCATCTATTAATTCTACCCGATGCCCCAGCGTTTGCAATCGGCTTTGTACCGCGCTGGCCAGTGTAGATTTGCCTGCTCCGGAGAGGCCGGTAAGTTGAATGAGTAACATGCTAAAATGAATTTCCTGATTTGGCTAAACTCGAATTTCCGTGCTTTTAATGGCCAAAAATAGTAAATGCCGATGACCACAGGCCACCAGCATTTACCAATCAATTTTTTGCTTAAACACTACTGCTTCACAAAACGCACCGGCGTGGAAACGCCTGCGCTGTTGCTCACCGTCACACTATAAACACCGGCTTGTAAGCCATTGAGGGTAAATGGTAATTCATTGATGTCTTTTACGGCTTCGTTCACTTGTTGCATGACTAAACGACCCGTCATATCCATGAGGCGAATGGTCACTTTCTCTTCTTTAGTGGAGTTGAATTGCACCGTCACGTTGTCTGTTGTTGGCGAGGGATATACACTCGTAATCCCAAATTGTTCGCTTTTACGCTGCACCAGCACCACTTCGGAAATCGTTTCCTGACCATCGCGATCTACCGAACGCAGCCGATAGTAGTTATTGCCCGCCAATGGCCGCATGTCCGTCCAGGCATAGTGGGTGGAGGTGCTTTTATCGCCCTGCGCAGTTATGGACGTGCTGATAGCCGTAAACCGGCCCTGGTCGCTGCCGCGTTCGATCAGCATATAGGCTGAATTATGTTCCTGAGCCGTAGTCCAGCGTACCACATTATGAGCGCCGTCGGCCTGCGCTGTAAAAGAAGACAGCGAAATGGGTAGGGCACCCGCCACCCCGCTACCGGAAGTGCTGAGGGTGAACGCTCCGCTGGTAGGCGTGGCCGAGTTAAATGCACCAAAACCGTAAACCCGAACGGAATAGGTGGTACTGGCGGCTAACGCCGTCAAAATAACCGTCTCATTCGAACCGCCTGTGGCACTGGCGTCTGCACAGCCGATATTAGTCAAAGCGCCACAACTTCCGCTGTACACCTGAATGACCGCATTCAAAGCCGCAGCAGCACCAGTCAGTGCCACAGTTACATCACCCCCAGTAGCGTCAGTCGTAAAACGGAACCAGACATCATC
This sequence comes from Saprospirales bacterium, assembly GCA_031425155.1. Classification (GTDB taxonomy): domain Bacteria; phylum Bacteroidota; class Bacteroidia; order Chitinophagales; family Saprospiraceae; genus M3007. The sequence goes on from JANPIV010000072.1 coordinate 57,221, forward strand.
ATCAGCATTTCCAGTACGGGTAGCGCATGTCTCGCCGGGTTGTGAAATACTGGCCTCAGTAGTCGTGCTGGTCACTGAACCACCATTACCTGCCGTACCGACGATTGTGGCGGTGGCACAGCTATTATTGTCTACGCAGTTTGGTTCGGGACCAGTGGTAAAAGTAATTGGAACGTTACAACCTACTGCATCGCTACCGTTGCCAGGTACTACGTACCAGTTATATGTAGTATTAGGCAATAGGCCGCTGATTGAACCACCAGTGCCACCGACCGAAGTCACAAAGAGAGGCGTATTTGTTCCTATATAGAACCTATAGCTGGTTGGCATGGGGCCGGAAGCCGGGGGCGTCCAGTTGAAGATAACTGAACTGGGAAATGAAAGAGGGGGAGAGCAAAATAAGGTGGCCACACTCCCTGAAGCGGGCGATTGGCCGGTAGCACAGTTGGGGGGCACTGGACCTTCCTGCACACACAAAGTATAAGTAGCGGAATTGGAACTACCACCGGCCCATGTACGTAGGAAATAAGTGGTGTTGCCCGTTAAACCAGAGAAGCCCCATGTGTTAGATATTCCAGAGGCTAAACAAATAAGTTGGGTAAGACCGCCACAAGTACCACTATAAACAGCACCACCGATACTGGAAGCAGTACCTGACGTAGCTATGATATTGGAAACTGTGATGATGACTCCAGTTTGATTGCTATTAGTCGTAAAAGTGTACCAGACGTCATCATTGACGGAAACGTTGGTGCAGAATGTTCCGGATATAACTGTCGGAGCTGACGTAGTAGCTCCTGTAGTAACGACAGCACTAGTAGCAGCACAGGAACCGTTTGAATTCATAGTCATACCAATGGCACCCTCACAATCATTGTTAGCAGGTTGGGCATGTAATAATGTGGCACTGTTGCCGAGGGATAGCAAGACCAACAGGCGCAAAAAGTTTGTAAATTTTTTCATGAGCGATGTATAAAACGTTTAAGAAGAAACAAAATATATTGGTAGCAAACATACTGTATCTGTCGCTCCGTTCAAGGTTTTAAAACAACCTCTTATTATCCTTTTAAAAATACAGATACCGACTACCCCGGATCGGATAGTCGGCATCTGAAAACTGCAAAAGTCTTATTACTGAAAATCTATTGCTTCACAAAGCGCACCGGCGCGGAAACTCCCATGCTGTTGCTCACCGTCACACTATACACCCCTGCTTGCAAGCCATTCAGCATAATCGGCAACTCGTTCAACTCTTTACCGGCTTCAACCACTTGCTGCATGACCAGGCCACCTGTCATATCCATAAGGCGAATGGTCACTTTCTCTGCTTTAGTGGAGTTGAATTGCACCGTCACGTTGTCTGTTGTTGGCGAGGGATATACACTCGTAATGCCAAATTGTTCGCTTTTACGCTGCACCAGCACCACCTCGGAGACCGTCTCCTGGCCATCGCGATCTACCGAACGCAGCCGATAGTAATTATTGCCCGCCAACGGCCGCATGTCCGTCCAGGTATAGTGGGTGGAGGTGGTTTTATCGCCCTGAGCAGCTATGGACGTACTGATAGCCGTGAATCGGCTCTGGTCGTTGCTGCGTTCGATCAACATATAGGCTGAATTATGCTCCTGCGCCGTGATCCAGCGTACCACATGATGAGCACCGTCGGCCTGCGCCGTAAAGGAAGACAGCGAAATCGGCAGGGCACCCGCCACCCCGCTACCGGAAGTGCTGAGGGTGAACGCTCCGTTAGTGGGTGTAACACTGTTGAATGCGCCCCAGCCATACACCCTGATGCGATAAACCGTGCTGGGTGCCAGTCCGGTCAGCGTGAGCGTCTCATCCACGCCCACATCGCCGCCATCTGCGCAACCGATATTGGTTAAAGTGCCGCAAACACCGCTATACACCTGTATGATTGGATCAAAAGTGATGGGTACATCGGTAAGTACGATGGTTACATTCCCGCCATCGCCATCCGTAGTAAATCGGAACCATACGTCATCATCTGCACCGCCAGTAGTGCCCGCGCACAGTTCTCCCACTTGCGAAATAGTCGCGCCCACCGTGGTGCTGTTGACAAAACCCGCATTGCCGACCGTGCCGACGACCGTCGCCGTGGCACAGGTATTATTCACCACGCAGGCTGGTTCAGGCCCAGTAGTAAAAGTACTCACCACATTACAGCCTGTTGCATCATTGCCCGTGGTAGGCACCACATACCAATTGTAGGTGGTGTTGGGTAGCAGGTTGATAATGGAAATACTGGTATCTACGGTGATTCCTACATAAGCAGGGGTGCCCGTACCCAGGAAAATTCTATAACCGATCGGGATGGAGCCGGTAGTGGGAGCATTCCAGATAATAGGCGTAGAACTCGGACTTGGACCGCATTGTAAAGTGACGGCACTGCCTGTAACGGGCATTTGGTTCGTAGCACAGTTAGGGGCAGGCCGGGGCACCTGCAGGCACAAAGTAAATGTAGCAGAATTGTTGGCCAGGCCCGTCCAGGTACGCAGGAAGTAGTTCGTATTAGCCGCCAGGCCGGTGATAATGGAAGTAGTCGCAACGCCGGATGCGACACAGGTAATTTGCGTAAGCCCCATACAGGTTCCGGTATATACAGCATAACCAATAGTCGTAGCAGTGCCCACCGTAGCAACGATATTGGTGACCGTAAGTATGGTACCCGTTTGGATAGGCCCTGTCGAAAACTTGTACCATACGTCGTCATTACCCGAGGTGGGCGCACAGAAGGTGGCATTCAGAATAGTCGGGGTGGATAACGTGGCATTGGTAGTCACTACGTTCGTAGTAGCGGCACAAGAGCCATTTGGATTCATGGTCATATTAATGGCCCCAGTACAGTCATTATTGACGGGTTGGGCCAATAGTGCAGTAGCACTGGTTGTAATGACCAGGAAGGCCAGCAAATAGAAATTTTTTGTAAACTTTTTCATTAGCAAAAGATAAAAATGATAAGAGAAAGGTGTAGAAAAATGCAATGATAGTAAACATACAGATAATTTGTTATTTATTTAATAAATGCTGGAAATACAAATACCGGGGTCTGTACAGGCCCCGGTATTTGAAAATTAGACTATTAAAATGCTTACTGTTTCACAAATCGTACCGGTGCAGATACACCAGAAACATTGCTTACGGTCACACTGTATATACCCGCTTGCAGGCCATGTAAAGTAACTGGCAACTCATTCACATCCTTAACGGCTTCAACCACTTGCTGCATCACCAGGCGACCAGTCATATCCATGATACGGACGGTCACTTTTTCTTCTTCCGTGGAGTTGAATTGTACCGTCACATTGTCCGTCGTTGGAGATGGATACACACTTGTAATACCGAAGCGTTCGCCATCGCGCGTCAGCACAATAGAATTAGAACGGCTTTCCTTGCCATCGAAGTCCACCGAGCGCAGACGATAATAGGCCTTAGACAATGGAGTACGGTCTTCAAGGCTATATTTTGCCGAGACCTGCGAATTTCCTTTGGCGTTCACCCGGCCCACTTCCGTCCAGCGCAGGCCATCGGCCGAACGCTCCACGATATGGGTCTGTACGTTCTGCTCAGTCAACGTTTCCCAATTCAGTACGTTCATGCTACCTTGCACCTGGCCAGTAAAGGATTTCAGTTCGAGCGGCAGGGCTGTACCGGCCGCTGCAGTGATGTTGAGGGAGTAATCGGTAAAGGTGCTGTTATAACGATATACCCGGAAGTAGTGGGTAGCAGTATTGTCGGCACTGCCGCCACCATGCAGAGACAAGCCGGTCATAGTCAGTGTTTCTCCACCGTTAGTCAAAGGTCCAGCGGTCACCTGGGCATCTGCGCAGACCGACGCACCTGTACACTGCCCGGCGGTAGTAAAGCCTTCTATCACCAGGTCAACCGCAATGCTGGGGACCACGCTGATCGTCACATCGCCACCGTCGGCATCAGTGGTGAAGCTAAACCATACGTCATTGGCACTGGTGGAAGTAGCACCAGCGCACAGGATGGCCGCCTGGCTTTGAGTGGCACTCTCCGCGGTCTTTGGACCCGGGTTGACAAACTGGGCCGCTCCATTAGTAATGGAAATCGCACCCGCACATTCGTCATTGGGCGGCGGTGCCGGTGCCGCTCCTGTAGTATAAGAGAAAATAGTGGTGTTACAGCCGGTGGCACTGCCACCGGCATTTTTGGGTACTATGTACCAGTAATAGGTGGTATTGTACGACTGATTGACGATGGTAATCGTGGTGGCCGGAGCACTCAAGGTGCCGAGGAGCGCAGGCGGGTTCACGGTACCGAAATACAGATCATAAGCAGTCGGCGGACCACCTGTGACGGGCGCTGTCCAGACCAGCGGATTCCCTTGTACGGCCACATTGGTGGCACCGTTGGCAGGAGAATTGAGGACGGAACATCCCGGCGCATTCGGCGCTTCCAGGATGGAAACGTCAAAATTGACCCTGGAAGCTGTACCATTGGCCATCACCCGCAGATGATACGTAGTTCCGATGGTCAGCGCAGTCAAACTACCGTTAGCGGTACCTGCGGTAACGGTGAGGTTTTGGTTACTGCCAGTAATCTGTATATCAGCGGCGGTACAACCTACAGGGTGTAAGGTGATGCTGATCGGCACAGCAGCACCAACCGGGAAGGTGACGTTACAGAAACGGACTACATGCGCGGTAGCAGTGGCAGTAAATATATACCAAACGTCATCGTCGCTGGAGCTAGGAAAGGATGCGCTCGCCGGAACAGTGGATGCCGTGGCAGCGACCGTGGTGCCCGTAGCCGATCCCGGGCAGCCACTAGCTGCATAGGGCTGCACCACTAAGTTAACTGCACCGGCACATTCATTATTGGCTGGTTGCGCTATGACAGCAGTGGCACTCGTGCCGATGACTAAAAACGCCAAAAGGCGTAAAACAGTGGAAAAACTCTTCATAAGCGAAAAATAAGGAAGGTGAAGAAAAAAAATGAGGAAATGCACAAGATGCAAACATACATACATTTGGAAAAATTGATAATTTTTAATTTTTTTTATTGAATACAATAGAAAGTCAGTCTATAAAATAAATAAAAACTTTATTTTTAGAATAAAATTCTGATTCTTTACCATTATTTACATAAAAAAATGCCAGTGATCGAATCAGGTGATTGGCATTTGAACAGATATAATTTACCACTTGAAAAAAAAGTGCATCGGGGGGGATATTATACATGCTGTCACTAGATGTATTACATGAAAACACAAATGCCGGTGACGCAAGTCACCGGCATTTGAAAAACTCAAATCTGTTTTAAAAGAACTTACTGCTTCACAAAACGCACTGGTGCAGATGCGCCCGTGCTGTTGCTTACGGTCACGCTATACACACCGGCTTGCAGGCCAGTCAGCGTGATCGGCAGTTCGTTGATGTCTTTCACCGCTTCGGTGATTTGTTGCATCACCAGACGGCCTGTCATATCTGTTACACTTACGGTTACTTTTTCATCTTTAGTGGCGTTGAATTGTACGGTCACTCTATCCACCGCTGGCGAAGGAAACACGCTGGTAATACCAAATTGATCGCCCTTACGATTCAGCACGATGCTGTTGGACAGGTTTTCCTTACCGTCGAAATCCACCGAGCGCAGACGATAGTAGGCCTTAGCCAACGGAGCGCGGTCTTCCAAAGAGTATTTCACAGCAACTTGTGAATCACCTTTGCCAGCCACGCGACCTACTTCCGACCAACGGTTGCCGTCTATGGAACGTTCTACAATGTGCGATTGCACATTTTTCTCAGTCAGGGTTTCCCAGCGCAGCATATTGGTGGTGGCTTGGATCTGGCCGGTGAAAGATTTCAGTTCGAGGGGAAGGATAGCATCGCTACTTACACCGAAAGGTGAAAACGTAGTAAAACCCGACCCGGAAGCGACAGTACCAGTTACGCTGCCATTGGCATAATCAGGTGTAGCACCATTACAGTGGACTATCTTGGCCGAACCGGCTACAAAAGACCCACCGACAGCTGCGGCACCATAGTCCACAGAAATATCACAGTTGGATCCTCCGGCAACAAATTCAGTGATGTCCCAGGTAGCAGTCACGGTGCTGGCCGGAGCCACACAGGCTGGCGCAGTAGCCGACACATGGGCGGTAAAAATGTCGCTGGTGCCAGTATTATTAAATGCTGTTACAGGCAAATAAGCAGTCGTCGTACCAATTGGAAAGCCGCCAGTCGCCGTGACCGAACCTACACCTTCGCGCCGCAGTCCGGCAGTAGTGGAGGCAGTGACCACATAATTGGTCGCCGATGCACCGGTGATGGTGCCACCGCTGACAATGACGAGATTGCTGCCGTTACAACGGGCTTTACCATTAACAAAATCCAGATTATTGACGCGCGGGGTTTTGAAGTTGGTTTGTACCGCATTGCCAGCCGAGACACCGTTGACGCGCAGAATGGGGATAACCGGGTTGGCAGTGCTTGCCGCTCGATCTATTTCTGCCCCCATAGAACATTCACCGGAAGCATTGTATTCTACCACGGCCCCGGCTCCATATACCCACTCCGGATCAAGGGCAGAGGAAGGATTAGAAGTAATAGTTAACGTGCCTTTGACCCGGAAAGTGCCATTGATGGTGATGGCTGTGCCGGAAACAATAGTACCAGAAGTCTCCAGAGTACCATTGACGGTTATTCCCGCACCGAAGGTAGAGGCGGTAGCAGAAGTGGTACCCACCCTCGAGGCAGTACTAACAGTTGCACCAGCGGCAATAGTTAAAAAACCAGCAGCAGCCAAACGCAGCTCTCCACCCAGATTGACTGTGCCCGAAGTGACATTGAGATTAGCAAATTTGAGGTTGCCGCCACTTAGGGTAGAGGTGCCGGAACAAGCCACTTCTACGCTATAACCAGTGCCGAAAGCCCCGCTATTAGTCCCCATAAGAGGATTGCGTCCCGCTCCCACGAACCGAATGCCACTGGTTGAGCTACTGGACGTAATATAGTTTTCTCCACTCACTGCTGCTGCAAATGACAATACCCCATTGATTTCCAGCACATTAGTGGCACAGACTAATCGGGTAGCAGATCCTCCTGGATGGGTTAGATTATTGCAGGCTTCGTTTTGAGTCAAAGTGATCGTGTTGGCAGCGGCGATAGTCACATCATCATCTGCATCCGGGATGCCGTCCGCATCGCTGCCGCTGCTAAGCGTCCAGGTATTAGGAGAATTCCAGTTGCCAGTAGCGAGGCTGGTGAATACACCGGCCCTGGCTTGGCTGGCAACGGTGAACAAACTGAGTAAAATCAAAATTTTTTTCATGTGGGTAGTGTGTTTAAAAGAAGGAAAATGAGTGAAAAGTTAGAGACGAAGGTGTAGGCAGGGTAGCTGATGCTATTATCCTGTATAACAAATCAGATACAAAGAAAGAGGAATATTGTGTTTATGAACATTCTACCAGCCAAATTTTTTTTGCTAAAAAGTATATTTCTTTTATTTCTCTTCTGAAATCACTATGGCATTTTAAAACAGCAGATGATGAGTACCCGTCTAAAACACAAATGCCGATGACCTATACAGGCCACCGGCATTTGCAAATTAATATTACTGGCAAAAACTTACTGTTTCACAAAACGCACTGGTGCAGATATGCCGGTGCTGTTGCTTACGGTCACGCTATACACACCGGCTTGCAGGCCAGTCAACGTGATCGGCAGTTCGTTGATGTCTTTCACTGCATCAGTGATTTGTTGCATCACCAGGCGGCCGGTCATGTCCATCACGCGGACGGTTACTTCTTCCTCAGCGGTGGCGTTGAACTGCACCGTGACGTTGCTATTGGTCGGCGAAGGATACACGTTAGTGATGCCGAAGCTTTCGCTCTTGCGGGTCAGCACGATGGTGTTGGAGCGGTTTTCCTGGCCGTCAAAGTCCACTGAGCGCAGGCGATAGTAGGCCTTGGCCAACGGTGCGCGGTCTTCCAGAGTGTATTTCACCGATACCTGCGAGTCGCCTTTGCCAGCTACCTGGCCTACTTCTGTCCAGCGGGTGCCATCAATGGAACGCTCTACGATGTGGACCCGTACGTTTTTCTCGGTCAGGGTTTCCCAGTTCAGCACGTTCACGTTGCCCTGTACCTGGCCGGTGAAGGATTTCAGCTCGAGCGGCAGGACAGCGCCCACGCTAAATTCCAAAGTGCCACTACCACCCGACATATATATGTAGTAGTTCACGGGTGCGAAATCCGCTTGGGAACCATGCGGGCCGAAAGCTGGAGCGGAGACCGCGAAGGTGGTGGTTTCTGCATTTGCGTTTCCTGGTCCACTGCAATCATCATTATCATCTCCCACTACGCAGGTAGTCGTATTGCCTCCCGTATTGGGGCAGTTCCCATCACTGGTGGTAAACACCCTGACGCGGGTATCATACGTGGTATTGCATCCCAGGAGAGTAACAGTACCACTGGAGTTGGCGGGTGCCGTAAACACGAACCACACGCCATTGGTGGTGCTGGAAACAAGGTTACAGGTAGGTGCATTGGCAGCGGGATCGGCGGTAGCATTTGCGGTGCTCATACTGATTACAGAGCCGTTGGTGACGACGGTCGCTCCGGAACAAGCGTCGTTAGCGGGCGGAGCTGGCGGCGTAGCAACGCAAACGTTGAAAGTCGTCGTTTGCCCACCGGTAGAACTCCAGGTAGCTACCCGGATATAATAAGTAGTGCCAATCACAGTTGGAACGCTTGCCGATTCGGGATCGCTGCAAACCAGGGCAGCAACAGCGCCACAGGCGTCCAATACCTGAAAAGTCATGTCGGTTGTCGAACCAACAAGGTTTTGAAGGGTAACGGTGTGTACCGTACTGGTGGCCACGAAGGAGAACCATACGTCGTCATCATACGTGCCGCAGCTGCTGGTCGGTCCGGCAGAAGTAGTGGCGCCGACTACGGTACCCGGGGTAAGAGCCGTACAGGTCGTGGTCGGATTAACTGTCACGGCAGTGGCACCTGCACAATTGTCATTGGCAGGTGGTGGTGGAGGGCCTTCTATGCAAAGATTGAAGGTGCCGGAGTTGGCAGTACCGCCGGTGAACAAGCGCAAATAATAAGTAGTAGCAGCCGCCAAGGTGACGGATCTGTTCCCGGCACCGGCAGTACCAAAACTTGCACTACAACCTCCCACCACGGTGGTAAGACCACCACATACGCCGGTATAAACGTCCATACCAAGGGTAGTGGCAGTACCACTGACTGCGACTAAGGAATTAAAAGTGAATCTGTAAGCGCCGGCGGCGGTGGTGGTAAAGGTGTACCAGACATCATCGTTATTGGCGGTGGCGGTACAAGCCGGGTTCGGCGTGGATTGTGAGGCGCCTGCCGTCGTGAGGGCGGTAAACACGCACCCGCCATTCGGCGAGGGGGTCAAAGAAGTAGCCCCTGCGCATTCGTCGTTGCTGGGCGGAGCAACGCCTGTCGTAAAGCACCTGACCGTACAACTGGCCAGCGCATTACCGGCACAGTCTTTTGGTATCACCATCCACCGGTAGCTGGTAGAGGCAGCCAAAGCAGGCGTAACAATGTAAGAAGTAGTAGTAACCGTAGCCACCAAAGTGGTCGGCGTAATGAGGCAAGTTGGGTCGGCATTCAGATAAACATCGTAACTGGCGGCATTCGTGGAAGCGACCCAGGTAAGGGTCGGCGACGTGGAAACCCCGGTCGCGTTATCCGCTGGAGTACTCAACGTTGGACAGGCCGGGGCACCTGGGCCACCTACACAAGAGGTACAAAGTAAACCGAAGTAGTGGCAATAGTTACCGACAGTACCACAGACTGAACCCGTATAGGTATTGGTCTGTACGCGCACGGTCGTCGTCGTCGCCACAAAGGTGATGTTGATCAGGTTGTTGGTCGCATTCACCTGAGAGGTCAACACTGCACCAGCACCATCATATAAGGTCAAAATATGCGCACCAGCGGTGACAGTAGTGATAGGTGTACCTGGCATGTTATTACCGATCTGATACGTGTTACCAATGGTCAGCCCGTTAAATTGGGCATATTCATTGATAAAATGGCAAGTCAAAGTAGGTTGTGCCGTGCCACAGGTAGCGAGCGCCGTGCCTGTACCATAAATTACGCCTTGCGTACACTGCGCATGGATTGGGGTCCAGGCCGCCAGCATCAAAGCGAGGCACAAGAGGAGTGAGCGTGTAAGAAATTTCATAAGCAAAAAAGTGAAAGGTTGAAAAAATTGGGAAATTTGTTGAAAATCAGAGCGATGGATAGTAGGCTGCACAAAACAGCAGGTACTAAAAAGGAAATACGAGGTATGAAGACGGATGAAACAGCAGAATCGAGCTGTCAGAAAAATTTGAATAGGAAGAAAATCAAATTCAGCGTTCTCCGTAAATATTGGGGTGCTAAACGCACAGCAAAGAAAGGGAAATTATCCCAATGTAAAGGTATTGTAAAGCAATTTTTTTTGTCAGGTCAGCGGGGCAGGAAATTTGTCTTTTCCAAAATCAAAATTATTGTTGGAATAAGATTGCTTTATAAGGCATTATCAGAATATAATTCTTATATTAAAAAAAGCGAATTTTTTAACTAATTGAAAAGTTGAAAAAGCACCCCTGGAAATGGTTGCCTGGAGAATTGTCATTTTTTTCAAAACAGTCGCCGGTGCCAACTGCGGCCATACGGCAGCAACCATTGATCGGCCAGTTCCCCGCGCTTTTGAACCAGCGTATTTACTACCAGCGTAGAGTCGGTGATGGTGCCTGCCTGCCGGAGTGCAGCAAACTCGGTGCGGTCCGACAGGTGCATTTCTCCCGCCGCGTCCACCCAGCCAAAGCGCATCCGCTCGAACCAGTCCAGCCCGAGGTGCTGCCCCAGTTGCTCCAGAAAATGGACGGATTTATCAATGGAGCAGCCACTGGCCCCGGCCTGGGTCTCGTCCACTACCAGCAGTAGTATTTGCTGGTCTATCAGTTCGGATTTCGCCAGCAGGGCCTGGTTGTGTGCCGTCCAGCTGCGTACGAAAGCATCGGTTTGCTGGCGCGTAAATTCCGCTTCGGCATCGGTGAGGCGACGGCTGGCGGTATAGACCCATACGCGGGATTCGGGGGAGAGGGTGGGGTCGTGGGCAAGAAGCATAAAAAGTTATGAGTTATAAGTTATGAGTTATTTTTCCGCCGCTCTTGGTGTTTTTACCATAGCCGTCAGGTTAAGCAAATATATTAGAAATATTTTTAGTTCAATGCCTTGTTTTTCAGCCTGTTGCAACCCCACCCCTAACCTCTCCCCCGAAAGGGAGGGGGATATGATCGTGGTATTTTCTATTCATTGTCAGGACCTTGGGACAGAATAATTTTTCACTAAGGTGAGAAAAATCAATAAATTGAAACTCAATTTAGTCCTCCTCCCTTTCGGGGGCAGGGCCGATCAATTCTGCTAAAATGCTGTCATTCAGAGGCGTAGCCGAAGAATCCGAGGCTTGAAAAGCATCATTTTTTGCTTTTTTTGTTCAAAATCAGATTCATCGCTACGCTCTGAATGACACGTTTTTTAGAACTAA
>JANPIV010000073.1:0-16045 GCA_031425155.1 Saprospirales bacterium
TTTAGATTTTTTTGAAAGTTTTTGACAACGTTACGAGGTTATTTTCTTTTAAAAGCCAAATAAAATTTGAGAGTGATTTGAAAAAGGTGTTGATCCACTTAGAACTGAACAGCCCTGCCTCCAAAGGGGGATACGCTCCGAGCTTGGCCTATGAAGAATGTGCGGCAATACGCTCGGTTTGCCAAGCAATTCGGTTCACAGCGCACCTCGAAAGTTTAAATAACTCATAATTTAGAACTCATAACTCATAACTTTTCCCTCCAAAACGCCCATCCCAAACAGCGCAAAATCATATTTCACCGGGTCTTCCGCATCGAATTCGCGGAGCCGCTCCGTGAGTTCCAGCACCGCCCGCCAGTCGGTTTGGCTGCGTTCCAGCAGCCCCAATCGCCGGGCTACGCGCTCCACGTGGACATCCAGCGGGATCAGTAATTGATCGGGCCGAATGGTGTTCCAATGACCGAAATCCACGCCACCCTCGTCGCGGCGCACCATCCAGCGCAGGAACATATTGAGCCGTTTGCAGGTACTGCCCCGCTCGGGCGTAGCCACGTGTTTGCGGGTGCGTTGCGGCGCATCGGGATGGTCAAAAAAGTCGTGATGGAAACCCGCCAAGGCCCGTTCTACCGTGGTGTCTTTTGGACCAAGATGCCGCGCAAAAGCTGTTTCGAGCGAGGTATGCCGACGATAATATTGTTGCAGAAATTCCAGAAACCACAGCGTATCAGTCGCCTGAAAAGTGCGGTGTTTGAAATCCAGAAAGCGGGCGCGATCCTCTTCGGTGTGGTTTTTAATAAAATCGTAGGGTGCACCGTCCATTAACTCAGCCAGGCGTAAGGCATTGTTAATGATGGTCTTGCGTTGGCCCCAGGCCAGGGTGGCCGCCCAAAAACCCATGATTTCCCGGTCTTGCAGCGTGGCAAAACTATGTGGAAGACTGATCGGGTCGTTGGCAATAAAAGCGGGGGTGTTGTAACGCAGTACCGCATTGTCGAGCAGGCGTTTTAGTTCGTGGAAAGCCATAAGAGGGAAAAGGAGGGCAAAGATACGGGTTTGTTCTGCCCCAACATGCGGTCACCCCACGGATGGAACGATTGTTTTTGGTCAAACCCGACAGGTCACGCTTTCGTCGCCTGATAAACCTCGATTTATGGATTTTACGCAAATTATCGGCATTGTGGCGGGCATCCTGACGGCTGTTTCGATGTTGCCGCAACTGCTCAAAATATTGAAAGAAAAAAAGGCCGAAAACGTCTCGGTGTGGATGCTGATCGTTTTAATCCTCGGTCTGGCGTTGTGGACCGTTTATGGGGTGTTGAAAAAAGACTGGCCGATCATTGTCACGAACTGTTTTTCCATTTCCCTCAATGCCGTCCTGATGTTTTTTCGGTATAAATACAAAAGTGAAGGTTGATAAAGGTTTATGGAAGAGTTTCGCAAGAACACCAGTTTACTATCAACCCTCATAAACCTTTATCAACTCATTCTTACTCCGCCGCCAGCGTCAGATTGTTAGTCGAACCCACCCGCACAATTTTATAATTCTTGCCATAAGTCGGCGTATAACCGCTGTCCCAGACCCAGGCACCCGACGGTTGTTCATAGATAGCCAATTGATTGCCAGCCGTATAGGCAGGGACTTGCAGACTTTCCCCGGATCTGATCGTGTGATAAATACCATCCATCAGAAACGTGATATTGGCATTATAACCAGTAGCGGCGTGCCGGATGCGAATGCGCTGCGAGGAATACATCATGCCGATAAAACTCTTGTCGCCAGTAGAAATCTGACTATTCCAGCCAATTGAAAAACCATTGGTCGTGAGCGACGCCGAGACGGGATATTCCATGATGGATTGCGCGTCAAAAGCCGTGTACTGAGTGGATAAAGCAGTATTTTTAGTCAACACCTGCTCGTCCACGTCCGTTTTAGTCCAGTCCTGCTGGGCATAGTAGGCATACACAGCGGTGGTATTCCAGGGAATGCTAGCCAGTGGCTGCTGATGTTCGTGTTCCATGCCCAGCACGTGGCCAAACTCGTGCAGTGCCACGCGACGCACCTCCGTCGTAGCAGTATTATCTTTTAATTCCAGGCTCATCGTTTCCGCACAGGCATCCACACTGCGGTTGCCCTTACCGATATACGACCAGTGCCCATCGGTGCCAAACAAAACGCGCACTTCCGAAGTCCCGGAAGACACTTTCGTGAAATGAATATTGGCGTAATTCTCCCATTCCTGGGCGCAGGTGAACACCTTGTTTTGCAAAGCCGTACTGCCGTTCAGGAAACGCACCCGGATGGTCTGCCCCGGTGTCCAGAACTGACCTTTCAAGCCGGAAGCACGGTCGTCCACCTCATCGTTTGATGAAAGCAGATCGTCGCTCAGGCCTTTGGTCAGGCAGGTATTGGCATGAATATCAGCGAGTTGTGCGGCGGTGAATATGGTGAGCAGTTGGGTGCTATCCGGTTTTTCGTTCGCGTGAGCAATGAGTGCCGCCAGCTCAGGACAGTCGTCCGTGGTGGTGGTTTCTACCGTTTCGGAGGCCGAACCAGGGGTGGTTTCCTTTTGGCAGGCGGTGCAGAGTAAAACGAAATTGCAGGTAAGGATCAGGAAATGCGGAAGGCGGAAGATGCGCATGAAGGTTCTCTTTTGATGTAAGCAATACTGTCTGCTTATTGGAACGTCCGCTCCCCTTTGCATCTGTTGCCCTGCGCTTATTTTGAGGTTTTGTTAAGAAAAAAGGTTGTTGAACTCCTAATTCATGGTCGTGCCAGATAAACTCTCCACACCAGTGGTCGTTCATTATTGTCGCCAAAAGGATGGCAGCATAGTGACCATGCGGCATATATCGCAAATGAAGTGACTGTAAACGGAAGGACGGAGAAATATACCTTTGCGGGGGCGTTGGAGCCGTTTAATTTATGAGTAAAGCAGTGAAACTATGCACAGAATATTAAATTCTTTACAGCGGATTACCTATTCAACTAAATTTATTCCTGAAATTGATGGACTACGTTTTATAGCGATTATTTCGGTTATTCTATTCCATATCAACGTATTTATGGCCGACAGAAATCATAATACGTATTTGTACGGCAGCCAGGGCAAAAATATAATTTCAAATATTCTGTCAAGAGGCCATTTAGGCGTGGAGCTCTTCTTTGTAATAAGTGGGTTTATTCTTTCTTACCCGTTCGCAGCACATTATATAAATAAAACCCCTATTCCTGATATTCGGCAGTATTTTATCCGCAGGCTGACCAGAATAGAACCGCCTTACGTCATTTCGATGCTTGTGCTATTTATTGCCTTAATTGTTATGCACAGCTACACTGTTAATGAGTTAACACCAAGCCTTTTCGCTTCTCTTTTATACGTCCACAATATTTTTTATCCGGGATTATTGCCGTATGTAAATAGCGTTGCGTGGAGTTTAGAAATAGAAATCCAATTTTATATTATTGCGCCCGTCCTGGCGCAGGTATTTGCTTTTTCTACTTATCAAAGAAGGCTGCTGATAATTTCAACTATATTGATATTCTCCATGATACAGGATGTCATAAAATCGCCAATACCGAATATTGCAAATTACATTCAATATTTTGGCATAGGTTTTTTATTGTCTGATCTGCGATTGACAAATACCAGACTGCGTTTTGTGTCAAATAATGCGCTTTCCATTTTTACAGGCATTGCCTCTTTCTGTTTTATTTGGATGCTCGATCCAAGAGGAGTAGAAAACGGCTCCATTTTTATTAAAATTGGCTATCAAATATTTTTAATAGCATCCATTTTTGTTTTTTATTATTTGGTGCTTTTTAATAATTTCTGGAAACGGCTTTTCAGCACAAAGATCATTACCGTGATTGGGGGAATGTGCTATTCCATTTATTTACTGCACAATGCGATAATAATAATGATAGGGAATTTATTAGTACGTAAGTTAAATATATCAGATTCTTATCCTGTCGAATTTGCCATACATACGGCCATATTAATGATCAGTATCTTAGTAATCAGTACTTTGTATTTTAAATTCATCGAACAGCCTTGTATGAAAAAAGACTGGCATTTGCATCTGCTAAAAAACATGAAACTATATTTTAATTCCAGATAAATGCCAGTTAAGGAAAAAGGTTGTAAACTCATAACTTTTTAAACGTGTATCCCCCACACCAGCGGCAGCAACCCGTACAGAAATGCCAGCAACAACAAAATAGCGATCAAATCCAGCACAAAACCGGCTCGGGCCATATCGCGGGTGGTCAGATAACCGGAGGCATAGACAATACTATTTGGCGCAGTGGCCACCGGCAAACCGAAACCAAACGAGGCTGCAAAAGTCGCGCTGATCAGCAGGGCCAGCGGTGATGCCCCGATACTAACGGCCAGGGCCGCCAACACCGGCATCATCATGGAAGCCGTGGCAATATTACTGGCCACTTCGCTCAGAAGCACCACGACGGCCAGCACCACAAAAATGATGAGTACATGCGGAAGGGTACTCAGCCCGCGCATGGCGTCGCCCATCCAGGTGGCCAGGCCACTCTGATCGAACCCTTTGGCCAGGGCCAATCCGCCACCGAAAAGCAGGATAATACCCCAGGGAATTTTCAGGGCCGTCGGCCAATCCAGCAGGGGAGTGGACTCGCCAGCGCGACCCGCCGGGAGCAGAAAAAGCAGGATGGCACCGCTCATCATTACCACCGTGTCGTTGCAATTGGGCCACCATTTGTACCAGATCAGCGAGCCCGTGACCCAGGCGGCGATGACGGTGCCGAAAAGCCACAAAAGCCGACGTTCGGGCGGCGTGATGCGACCCAGCGCCGCCAGTTCCGCCTGCAGCGGCTGGTTATCTACTGCACTGATTTGGAAGGTTTCAGGCAATGGAAACAAACGAATCAGCAGCACCCAGCAGGCTATCAAAAGTGCTGTACAAAAGGGAAATCCAAACACAAACCACTGCCAGAAAGACACCGTAATGCCCATTTTTTGCTGGATAAAGGACATGAAAATCGCGTTGGTGGGGGTGCCGACGATGGTGCCCAGCCCGCCAATCGAACAGGCATAACCTACGCCCAGCAGCAGGACTTTGCAAAAATTGGCCTGGTCTTTCGATTCATCAGACATCGAACTTTGTGCTACGGCGATGGCCACCGGCGTCATCATTACGGCCGTGGCAGTGTTGGAGATCCACATCGAAATGAAGCCCGTAGCCACCATGAAACCCAGCACGGTCCGCGCCGGATTGGTGCCCAGCCAACTGACCAGCCGCAGGGCAATCCGGCGGTGCAGTTGCCAGCGTTCGATGGTTTTGCCGAAAAAAAAGCCGCCGAGAAAGAGGAACAGAATTTCGTTGCCGTACTCTGCCGAGATGGCTTTCAGTGGTAAAATGCCGCAGAGCGGAAACAGCACCAGCGGTAGCAGGCCGGTCACCGCAGTATCCACCACTTCGCCGATCCACCAGAGGGCCATCCAGACCGCAATGCCAGCGGTGAGTTGCGCAGCAAAAGGTAGCCCGGCGGGGGTGGGCAGCACCGCGATGAGGGCAAAAAACAAGGGGCCAGCCAGGAGCGTGGCACTACGTCGGTTCATGTGACTGGTTACTGGTGGATTGGTTATTGGTTTATTGGGAGGCCGCGAAAGGACGGAAATGCCGGTTGAAACCAGTTCTTTTCGCGCAATTTTTTTTGACAAAAAATGATGCAGCTTATAAATTACTCTGTAATGTGAAACCTATATCATTTCTTCTCGTTCTTGAGCGGCACTATACGCCGCATATTCCGCTCATTTCAACGATTTACCCATGATCCACCAACCCGATCCTTCTCTTCAACTGGTCCAGCAATATTACACGCATTTCAATGCCCGCAATTGGGAAGGGATGCTGGCCTGCCTCGATCCCAATGTGCAACATGATGCTAATCAAGGGGATACACATTATGGCCTGGATCATTACCGGACTTTTTTGCAGCACATGGACGAGTCGTACGAAGAGACGCTGACCAATCTGGTTTTTATGTCCAACGAGACGGGGACGCGCGTGGCCTGCGAATTCACGGTAAACGGCATTTATAAAAAAACGGATGGCGATCTGCCGCCCGCAACTGGTCAGCCCTACGTATTGCCAGCCGGGGCTTTTCTGGAAATTCGGGAGGGGAAAATCTGCCGGGTGACGACTTATTACAACCTGCCGCTGTGGATCAAACTGATTTCGGAAGGTAGGTGATAAAACTACGCAATTTCTAATGACATCACTTCATTTCGTCCGTAAAACGGGCCAGGGTTTTGGAGACGTTTTCGACGATCTGGCCCGCTTGCGCATCGCGGTGTTCCGTGATTTTCCCTACCTGTACGAGGGTACGGTGGACTACGAAAAAACCTACCTGCAAACCTACGCCAACGCGGAGCGGGCCTTCCTTTTTGCCGTGTATGACGGCGATCAAATGGTGGGCGCGACGACCTGTATTCCGCTGGCCGACGAGACGGAAGAAGTGCAGCAGCCTTTCCGCGAGGCAGGTTATGATTTGTCAAAAATCTTTTATTTCGGCGAAAGTATTCTGCTGCCCGCTTATCGTGGGCGGGGGCTGGGACATCGTTTTTTTGACGAACGCGAGGCCCACGCGGCCAGTTTTGGCGGATACAGCACGACCTGTTTTTGTGCCGTGCTGCGTCCGCCCGATCATCCGCTGTGCCCAAATGATTACCGGCCTTTGGACGATTTTTGGATAAAACGCGGCTACCAACGCGTGCCTGCACTCACCAGCCAGTTTGATTGGCAGGATATTGGCGAAGCGGCATCCACGCCGAAAACGATGGTCTATTGGCTGCGAAAAATGGAGGATTTGTCTGATTGAGTATTTGAGTATTCGAGGATTCGATCCCTTTTCGAGTACTCATGTTGTCAAATACTCACTTCCTCAAATACTCCTTTTTCATGAATATCCGCCTCGCTACCGCGCAATATCCTATCACCGAATTTGCGCAATTTATTGATTGGCAGCAACATACTGCGCAGTGGGTGGCCGATGCCGCCAGCCAGGGCGTACAAATTTTGTTGTTCCCGGAATATGGCGCGATGGAGTTGGCGAGCCTGTTGCCCCCTGATAAAAAGAGCGATTTGCGCCAGCAAGTCAGCGGTTTGGAGCCGTGGAAAGCCGGATTTTTAGATACTTTCAGCCTGTTGGCTAAGCAGTGGGGAGTGATCGTGGTGGCCCCCAGTTTTCCGGTAGAGGAGGATGGCCAGGTTTTCAATCGGGCCTACGTTTTTTCACCGAATGGACTGGTCGGTCATCAGGACAAGCTGTGGATGACCCGTTTTGAAGACGAAAAATGGGGCGTTCATGCGGCACCGCCGGTGGTAAGTTTGTTTGAAAGCGATTGGGGCAGTTTCGGGATTCAAATTTGTTACGATGTGGAATTTCCGATTGGTGCGCAATTATTGGCCGCCGCCGGGGCGGAGTTGATCCTGGCACCGAGTTGCACGGAGACGATTCGCGGGGCTACGCGTGTCCACATCGGGGCGCGGGCGCGGGCCCTGGAAAATCAGGCTTACTTGGCCGTTGCGCAGACCATCGGGGAGGCGCTGTGGTCGCCTGCCGTGGATATTAATTATGGCTACGCGGCGGTGTATGCGCCACCGGATTTGGGTTTGCCGCCCGAAGGGGTGGTGGCCCAACAGCCGCCGCAGCAACCGGGCTGGCTAGTGCAGCACCTTGATTTTTCCCTGATCCAAGCAGTGCGCCAAAACGGGCAGGTATTTAACTTTAAAGACCAGCAACGTCTTGGTTATCAATTCGATGGAAAACCTTTGGCCGTACGTCGCTGCCGAATTTGAAAGCGATGCCACTGACCAGAATATTTTACATTTGCCTATCTTAAACCGGAATTATGCAATCTGTATCCACTATGACGACCAATAAAATAAGGGCCATCATCACCGGCACGACCGGCATGGTCGGCGAAGGCGTACTGCACGAGTGTTTGCTGCATCCACTGGTAGAATCCGTGCTGGTTATCAATCGGAAGCCTTGTGGGGTGCTTCATTCCAAATTAAAAGAGATCATCCACGCCAACTTTTTTGATCTCTCACCGATAGAGGAGGAGTTGCGCGGCTACAATGCCTGCTTTTTCTGCCTGGGCGTCTCGTCAGTGGGCATGAAAGAAGAGGAATATTCCAAAATGACCTACACGCTCACGATGCACGTGGCCGAAATATTGAGTCGGCTGAACAGCGATATGACTTTCTGTTATATTTCCGGGGTGGGCACCGACAGCAGCGAAAAGGGCGGCTCTATGTGGGCGCGGGTGAAAGGAAAAACGGAAAATGATCTGCTGAAACTACCTTTTAAGCAGGTTTTTAATTTCCGCCCCGGTTTTATAAAACCGACGCCGGGCATGAAAAATACGCTGAAACTCTACCGCTACCTGGGCTGGCTCTTTCCGGTGGGGCGTAAATTATTTCCGGGTGGTTTCTGTACTTTAAGGGAGATTGGATTGGCAATGATCCATACGGTGGGGCGTGGCACGGACCGGCGGGTGCTGGAAGGGAAGGATATTATTCAGATGGCGGGGATGGGGATTTAATCTTTACTGAGGTTTAATCTCATTTCTACCAAAAGTTTGGCAAAACCCAGTTTCTCGTAGGCTTTGAGAGCCGACAGATTATCCACATACACCTCTAAACGCAGTTCCGTTACCTGTTCGGAATAAGCCCACTCCTGTAAAGCGGCAATAATTTTCTTATTGATGCCCTTGCCGCGATGTTCGGACACTACGTACATAAATCCCAAATAAGCATGATGTAGATGCTGTAAATAAGGCTTTGCACTTTCAATACGCGCATACCCGGAACCAATTAGTTCACTATTCAGTTCGGCTACCACCAGTTCAATATGGGAAGCGGTGATCATTTCCTCCAAATTATAATAATGTATCTGCCCGATTTTCAAGGTGGGGTCATAAGGCCGTTCCGCTTCGATCACACCTTGTTCAAAACGTAGTAAGGTTGGTAGATCGTCGAAGCTTGCTTTTCTGATTTGAATTTGGTCCATAGTGGTGGCTAATAAAATGATTCGATAAAATCAGGTAACTGTTTAGCATGATTCTCTATTCCCGAAGGGAATGTCTGTTTATAGCCTAAAGAACAAGATTAAGGCAGAATCCCGAAGGGATTCCATGTAAAATTGTCCAGTAGGAAATGACCCTGCGGAATGTTTCACATGAAATCCCTTCGGGATTTTAAAACACCGCTTTTTTCAGGAGCTATAAACATAGATTCCCTTCGGGAATTTTAGGCCTGCTAAACAGTTACAAAATTAGAGACAATTCTGTCATTCCACATAACAGAAACGCTTACCCTAGTCCTCAAACCCCACCCAAAACCGCGTCCATCCATCCTCCCCCGTTTCCAAACCGAACCCAAAACCATGTGCGCTCAGTATCTCTCGCGCCAGCGTCAGGCCGATGCCTTGCCCGCCATTTTTATTGGTGAAAAAAGGCGTGAAGAGTTGCTCGGCCATGTCTTTGGTTAAACCCTTGCCGTTGTCGGCGATGATGAGTTGGGACGGGTTTTGGATCGTCGTAAATTTGACAATGCCTTCGCTATCAATGGCTTCCAAAGCATTTTTGACTACATTAATTAGTACCTGTTCTATTTGTCCCGCATCGGCGGAGATGAATAAAGGCGTGGTTGATAGAGCCCATTGAAACTGCACACTGCGCTCGCGAGCCTTGTATTCCATCAGTTGTGCGGTTTTTTTCAGCAATTCATGCAGGTCAAAAGTGGCCAGACGCGGCTCCGGCAGACGGATCACATCGGCGAAATTGCGCATGAAGTGGTTGAGGTGGTCGTTGCGCTCGATGGCGACTTGCAGGGCTTCCTTCACGTCGGGCGGGCCGGTATGGAGTTGCAGCGTGGTATCCAGAATGGAATTGATCGCGCCAATTGAATTATTCACCTCGTGCGCCATCATACGGATGACCTTACCGTAGGAGCGTTTTTCTGCCGCCAGTATTTCAGCACTCAATTCTTCTATAATGGCAAAAGCACGCGGAAAACCCTGATCAATGAACTGCGCACGTTGGATTTTTAAGGTCTTGACACCCTCGAAAGTCAAAGTTTTGGATTCACCATTATTTAATGTAGCGATGGCTTGTAAAACAGGATGTTGAATAGCCGCAATAGATGATTTTATAAAAGAAGCAGGTAAATTATTTTCTATTTTATTCGCCTGTTTTAATAATTCCAACGCTCTTGGATTGATGCTGACCACACGATCATCAAAATCCAGAATAATGATGCCGGTGGGCGCGGTTTCGACTAGTTTTTCCAGAAAAAAATGTTGTTCCTGCTGCACCGTGCGCTCCATCCGCAACTGGTCAATCATCTGGTTGTACACCTCGATGAGTTTATCCATTTCATAGCGGCCCGTTTTTACGAATTTCACATTGAAATCCCGGTCGCGAATCGCATCAATACCACGCACTAATAATTGCAAAGGACGGATAAGTTCCTGATATAAAGACCAGCAAACAAGCAGAGAACCCAGAATAACCAGTTCCGCCACTAGAAACAACCACTTATTCTGCTGAAATACGTAGTACGACAGCCCCACCGGGAGGGCATGAATGACGACGATGAACAGGATGAATTTGGTGCGAACAGTCATTTATTAAAAGGCAAATTGGCAAAAGGCAAACTTACAAAGGGCAATAAGCAAATGGGCAAAAAACAATGCGCAAATTAGCAATAAGCAAATTAGTTACTAGATTGCCTTTTGCTTTTTTTGCTCTTTGCCTTTTTGCTTTCTTGCCCTTTGCAAATTTGCCCTTTTAATTTTCTTCATTATACGGTATGCCATATTTTTCCAAACGCCGGTACAATGCGCTACGGGTAAGGCCCAGCGACCGGGCGACGCGGGCAATCCGGCCCTTGTGAAAGTCCATCGCGCGCTGGATCATCTGGATTTCCATGGCTTCGAGGGTCATGGTGCCGACTTCGGGCAGGCCGGTTTTCGGTTGATTCGTGGCTGGTTGGTATTGTTGTTCGATAGCCGCGACTTCTATTATATCGTTGGGACTCATTAATACGGTGCGTTCGACCAGATTTTTCAGTTGGCGCACATTGCCGGGCAGGGGCAGTTGTTGCAGCCATTTTAAAGCATTGGACTGGATGCGCAGCGGACGCTGATAGATTTCGCTCAGATTTTGCAGAAAATGCTGGACTAAGAGCGGAATGTCGGTGGGACGGTCGCGCAAGGCGGGCAGACGCACGGTAATGAGATTGATACGATAAAGCAGGTCTTCGCGGAACTGGTTTTTGGCCACCATGTCTTCCAGATTGCGGTTGGTGGCGCAGACGACCCTGACATTCAACGTTTTAGAGCGACTGCTGCCCAGCACTTCATAACTGCGGTCTTGTAGTACGCGCAGCAGTTTGACCTGACTGGCCAGTTCCAGATCGCCGATTTCATCCAGAAAAATGGTGCCGCTGTTGGCAGTTTCAAAACGGCCCGTGCGATCAGTTCGGGCATCGGTGAACGCGCCCCGGACGTGCCCAAACATCTCCGATTCAAACAAACTACTGGAAATACCGCCGAGATTGACCTTCACGAAGGGCCGTTTGGCCCGCAGACTGTTCTGGTGGATGGCTTCGGCGATGAGTTCCTTGCCGGTACCACTTTCGCCCAGAATGAGCACGGAAGCCTCCGTAGCAGCCACGCGACCAATGGTTTCGAGGATTTGTACGATCTGCGGGTCTTCGCCAATGATGGCCCTGAAATCGTGCTGACGATCCAGATTTTTGCGTTGCGCAGTACTGGATAGCGGCGTTTCGGATGGCGCAGAGGCCGGGGCCGACAGGTCCAGAATCGTCCGCACCGACTCCATGAGGTGCGCATTTTGCCAGGGTTTATTAATAAAATCGGCGGCCCCCAGTTTCATACCCTGCACCGCCAGATTAATAGTTGCCCAGCCGGTAATTAGTATCACTGGTATTTGCGGATGTTTTTGTTTAATAACCGTTAATAATTGCAACCCATCGGCACCAGACGTTTCATTAGAAAAATTCATGTCCAGTAAAACTAGTTGGACTGCTTGATTTTCCAATATTTCTACTGCCTGGTCCGGTCCACCGACCGCCAAAGTTGCGTAGCCTTCTTTTTTTAATAATAAAGAAAGCGACGTCCGAACGGCTATGTCATCGTCTATTATTAGAATCATAGTAACCCCGACTTAAGTCGGGAATAAGTTAAAATCATAGTAATCCCGACTTTAGTCGGGAATAAGTTAAAAATTAGCCCGACTGAAGTCGGGGTTACTCTTCGTGCAACGCCACCGCCGGATAAATCGCCGCCGCTTGGCGACTCGGATAAAAGGCGCAAGCGAACGCGATCAGGTAAATGGACAGCACAGCGAGAATAATTCCCCAAACATACACACTCGTATCCACGTCCAGCACGTGCAGTATGGGGATTTGCACCGCGAAAAAAACGCCCAATAGTACGCCGAAAGTAGCAATCACCAGTGTTTCGCCGACGAAGTACCGCCACACCTGACTTTGGGTGGCTCCCACGGCCCGCCGGATGCCGATTTCCCCTCTGCGCCGACTAATGTTTTGGAATAAAACGCCGAATAAACCCAGGGCTACATTAAAGACTAAAAAGCCGCAGACAATGGCCAGAATCAGGATCGGGATCAAGACAATGTTATCTGCTGTGGCCCGCATATTATCGGAGTGCTGGATTTCTACCGTCCAGTCTTTGCCCAGTTTTTGCAGGTCATTGGCTAGTTTGGCTTCGTAGTCGGCGTTGTTGGCCGTTGGCTGGATTTTTAACAGTAATGTGGATTCCCAGCGACCAGCAGGCGAAAACATTACATTGCCATCTGCTTGAAAAGAAGACGCATGGCGGTAATGTTCTACTACGCCCACTACTTTTCGCTTATCCTTTTCTGAATCGAGGATTTGACCAAGCATTTTACCGATCGGTTCCTCTTGTCCGAAAAGTTCGACGGCCAAATGCCGGGTAATCACCACCGGAGTTACTCCTCCCAGGGTATCTTCCGGGCGAAACCACTGGCCCGAACTTAAAGTCATGCCCAGCACGGCCGGTAAAGTGGCCTCCGTAAACATCATATCAGTAGAAACTTCCCTGCCCTGGTAACTGGTGCGCCCGGTCATGTGACTGTTGCCAAAGGGAACATTGCTTGAAAAAAATGAGAAGGCTTCTATTTCCCGGTTTCCTTTCAATTGCTGGCGTACCAGATCTTTATATTCCCCACTTATAGTATCACTAGAAGTATGGAAATCGAGATAGACCGTCCAGACATTATCCGTAGATAAACCGGCAGGGGTCAGATAATTGCGATACGTATAGACGCTCAGGCTCCATACCGCAAATAGAATGAGGAAGGAAATAAAGATTTCGAGCATCATTAAGAAGTTGCTCTTTTTCTTTTTCCAGATGAGTTTGAAAATGTGATTAAACACGGAAGTTATGAGTTATGAGTTATAAGTTATAAGTTATGAGTTTTCGACCAGCCGCAGCAATTGTCTGTATCATTGACGATTAATGGAAACTCATTTTAATTTCGGCAATTAGTGGATTTATGATGCGAATCATTAAAAGTCTTGGTTTTCGCCGCGAGGTAATTTAGATAGTCATTATTCAGCATTCCAAGTAATAAGAAAGCCAGTGAGCCTCAAAATAACTCATAACTTATAACTCATACCTCATAACTACCCCTTCAACGCTTCGACCACCGGCAATTTAGACATTCGCCATGCGGGATATACGCCAGACATCAAACCAAAAATCAAACTGAGTGTAAAAGCAACGATGACCACCGTCCAGTTAATGCGCAAATCGGCATAAGCGATTAAATGGCTATTATTGAACCACCAGATAAAAAGCGCGGATAATAGCAGGGCGAGCATACCACCAATCACGGTTACAATCACATTTTCTACCACAAATTGCGCCGTCATGGTGCGTGTGGAAGCCCCGAAGGCCTTACGAATACCAATTTCGGAGGCGCGTTCCATGATGCGACTAATATTAATATTCACCAGATTAATAGCGGGCAAAGTCATAAATAATACCGCCAGCATAAATACCAGCAAGTAAAATTTGGTTAGTCCAGCACCAGATTTGAATAGTTCATCGGTAATGGCTGTTTCTAAATAAGTACCCATTCTGGAATCTATATGATCTGGTGTAAAGTCGGTTAATTTTATCAATGGAATGCGGCTTACGACCTCGGCGTATTCCGCCCTCATTTTTGGCAGGTCTGCTTTATCTTTGGCTAATACAATAGCCGTATAAGGGCCACCATAATTTCTATCGTCCGGGTTACGCTTTTGCAGGCTATAAGGCATATATACATCAGAGGCTACGCGCATTCGGGTGATCGGACAACCACGTACTACGCCGATTACCCGCAGTGGTTCACCGTTGATCTCCATAGTTTTACCCACCGCAGAGACCCCTTTACCAAAGTAGTCATCCCGTGTCTGATCATTAATTACCGCTACTGCTTCATTGTTATCAATAGCACGTTGGGTATAAGGCTGACCTTCCAGAAAATTAAACTGCGTAATCTCCCAGAATAACGGATCGGTATATTTAAAAAACAGTTTCCACTTTTTCCCATTATGATAGGTATTCACTGTACTGGGCTCCGTGGCGAAGGCCACTTTTTCTGGTGTTTGTAAGGTTTTTATATATTTATTAATGAAAGAAATACTCAACGGGTTACCATTGGTAAATCCCGTGGCTTTTTCGGTCAGCGTTATATTGGTGACAAAAAGCGTACGGTCACGGTTTGGCTCGGGATAATTGCCAGAAAAAGCATGTTCATAAAACGCCGTCAATATAATGAGGATGGTCAGCGTCATGCTGATGCCAAACAGGGAAATGAAAGTGAAGAACTTGCGTCGCTTCATCACCGCCCAGGTTATTTTTAAGTAATTCGTAAGCATCTTAAAATAATGATGAATGATGAATTTTTACCCGCCGAAGCCTTTTTCAGGCGAAGGAGGGATAGCGTTGCCAATTATTAATTAGTAAAACTATTAGACGATACTAATGAACCATCAAATAAACGCACCAAACGGTGGGTACGTTTGGCCATCCCTTCGTCGTGCGTGACCATCACAATAGTGGTTTGGTCATTTTGATTCAGGCGTTCCAGTATTTCCATAATCTCGTTGCCCATTGCTGAATCCAGATTCCCTGTTGGCTCGTCGGCGAGGATGATTTCCGGTCTGCCAACAATGGCCCGCGCAATGGCGACACGTTGTTTTTGTCCGCCGGAAAGTTGGGTCGGGTAGTGCTGCATACGATTGGAAAGGCCCACTTTGGCGAGTGCTTCGCTGGCTAATTGGCGGCGTTCTTTGGCCGACACATTGCGATAGAGTAGCGGCAACTCCACATTATCCAGCACCGGCAAATCATTGATCAAGTGGTAGTTCTGAAAAATGAAGCCGATCTTCTGATTGCGCAGCCGCGACATTTTCTGGTCTGAGAAGTCGCGGATTTCCTGCGCATCAATGTTGATTTGCCCCTGCGTTGGCTCATCGAGCAAGCCGATGATGTTCAGCAAAGTGCTTTTCCCGCAGCCCGACGGGCCCATGATACTCAGGAATTCTCCCTTATTGACCTGCAAACTGATATTATTGAGGGCCAGCGTCTCCACCGTATCGGTGCGATAGACTTTTTCAATGTTTTTTAAGTGAATCACGGCTTTCTAATGATGAATTATGAATGATGAATTATTGCAAGACGGCAGCATGGAGTTTTATTTAAAAAATTGATTGCCAATATAATAAAACTGAGTAGCGGTGACATTTTATAATGCCTACGCTTGCAAACCCCACCCCTAACCCCTTCCCCGAAAGGGCTAGGGCCGATCAATTCTGCTAAAATGCTGTCATTCAGAGGCGTAGCCGAAGAATCCGAGGCTTGAAAAGCATCATTTTTTGCTTTTTTTGTTCAAAATCAGATTCATCGCTACGCTCTGAATGACACGTTTTTTAGAACTAA